>CBDBJK010000019.1:0-26940 GCA_965206395.1 Dehalococcoidia bacterium | reverse complement strand
TCCACGGTCATGCCAATGACCGGGGGCACCATGACAGTCAAACCGTAGAACCTCTACGCCTTTTACATCGATCCCGAAGGTTGGGCCTCCTATTTTAGTCTTTAGGCACCTCATGGGCCACAGATATAGAGTAACGTCACCTGACGGAGACAGTTCACTAACTAGCTCCTGTCCCAAATATGTCTCGCCCGCTATTGTGGTAGCCATTCTCAGATCCTCCTCGGTCGTAATAAATAAGCATTCTTCAAACCATTATTTCCCATAACAACTTGTCTACAACCAATTTGCCCGTGCGTTGCATATGGGCGGACACGATCATCATCTTTGAAATGTGAATTTGGGCCTTCCATCGTCTATTATACAACTCTTATATTGATATATGTCGATCCAAGCGCTAGCAGCGAGAGCGGAGTAGCCATGTTTTGCGCAAGCTGGCTGTATTTAGCGCAGCCCAGCCAGGCTCAGGCTCCCCCAGATATCGCTCCGAGAGCAGCCCACCGCAGACCGTACCGTATGCTAGGAAATTGATGTCGTGCTCTTGACAGAAGTGGACCCAATACTGTGTACAGTTATGAGGCCGAGTTAAGAGAGAGTCGGCAACGTCTCAGAGAAGGCCAAGGCCGCAACCGCTGCACTTCAATATTACCGTGCAGTCGAATCTATAACCGTTACCAGATTAGGATAGGCCCCGTGCGGATGGAGGGATTCCCGACTTGTGTTGTCCCCTCCTGGTTTCATTAGTAGAATGATAGAAGGACGACTGCAAAATTGCTCGATTGCAGGGGCTGGCTTAATGTCTATGTGGCCTGCCCTGCCAGCCTTGTTGGAGGGAACATGCGATACGATAGGCGGCTAATTCTTGGCCTCGTGCTTCTACTGGCGGCGCTGTTTTTGTCCGTGTGTTCCAGTTCTGATGAGTCCAGTGCCGGTGTTGCCGAAATAGATGTTTCTCAGACAGCCGAGACTCCTGCCGAACCAGCAGCCCAGACCGACACATCTGAGCAATCAGCCTCGGAAAGTGAATACATCTGATGGGAACACGAACACTGCCGAACTAACTGACGAGGAGATTACCACGCTTTTCACGGAGTGCCTTAGAGAACAGGGACTGAATATCCCAGACCCCGTAATGAATGCCGATGGATCCGTTGATCTGGTGGCTCTCAGACAGAGCATCGCGCCTCTGCAAGGAGAGCTTGGGCAGGAGAGAGTCTTCAATGCGCTGGAAGACTGCTTGCCTTTACTCGAAAGAGCCACCTTTGCTGCACAGCCTACAGGGGAGGACCTGGTAGAACTTGAGGACAACCTTTTGACATTTGTTCAGTGTCTTCGAGACGAAGGATTTGATGTCCCAGACCCTGATTTTTCAGATGGCCCACGAGCAGCCATGGCTTCGATCATACAGGGTCTTGCTGGGGCTAACTCTAGAGTGGAAGAAGGTGTTGAGTCGTGCGCCGAACTTGTCTTCGGCACCGGAACTTCAGGAAGGTAATAGATTTCTTGGTTCCGGCTGTTGGCTCAACGTCTCTGTGGCAATCCCTGCCAGCGTCATTGGAGAAAGTATGCGATACGATAGGCAACTGATTCTTGGCCTCGCACTTATGTTGGCAGTGCTGATTTTGCCCGCGTGTTCGGGTTCTGGTCAAGCCAGTTCCGGTGTTGCGCAGGTAGATGATTCCAAGGTAGTTAAGCCCCCTATCAAGTCAGCGGGGCCTTCTAATCCGCAGTCTGACACGCCGGTGAAATCGGCCTCGGAAGCAGACACAAACATATCAGACAGGAACACGAATACTGATGAACTGACGGACGAAGAGATTACCACGGATTTCACGGTGTGCATGAGAGATCATGGGCTTGATGTCCCCGATCCAGAATTGAATGCCGATGGATCAATTGATTGGGGGGCTATCAAACAGGCTATTGGCCAGGAACCCAAGAGTGGTAGATCCTCCAAGGCCCTTGAAGAGTGTCTGCATTTGCTAGAAGGAGCTACCTTTTCAGAAAAGGAAGCGCCAGAGGATGAAATAGAGCTTCAGGACGGCCTGTTGGCATTTGCTCAGTGTCTTCGAGATGAAGGAATTGATGTTCCAGATCCAGATTTTTCAGACGACCCGCGAGCAGGCATGGGTGAGGTGAAACAAGTTCTCAAAGGAGCGAACGCTAAAGTGGAAAGAGGTTTCGATTTGTGCAACGAACTTGTCTTTGGCGCTGGGAAATCTGGACAGTGATGAGGTTGATCGATAGCAGTTGTTGCACATGGATTCTCAATCACTTTTCTGTGGAGGAGTCATCAGAGCATCATGACTAAGCCCCGGATCGCTGTTCTCGTATTCGTACTGCTGGTCGGTCTTGGGTTCTTGTCCCTGGTGCTATTTAACAGTGGCGTCCTTGTCTTTCCGAATAACGGGGACGATAATCTTGCCACTGAGTTCGCTACTGCGGTCCTCATTCGCAAAGATCTTCGAACATTTAAGGACCTTGACGGAATTCTTGAATATGGAGACAGTGTTCAGATAACGTCAGGCGGCAATGGAGTGCTCACTTATATCGCCCCGGAAGGGTCCGAATTAGACAGAGGCGCTGTTGTTTTTCGACTGCACAGATCGATCAGCGAGGCAGAAATCTTGAATGCCGAGCAACAGATCGCATCAGCCAATGCAGCGGTCGCTCAGGCAGAGCTTGCGCTAGGGATACTCTGAACAAGTCTGGGCATAGTAGCATAGAGAATAGCACTGTGTTCGGGGAGATAATTGATGGACCAGCCAACATTTGCGGACTTGGAATACGAGAGCAAGAAGCGCAAGACCCGCCGGGAGATATTCCTGGAGCGCATGGATGCTCTGATCCCGTGGGAACAGATGGAAGAGCGCATCCGTCCGTTCTATCCCAAGGCGGGCCGAGGCCGTCGACCATATGAGTTGTCGGCGATGGTGCGGATACACTGCGTGCAGTTGTTCTACAACTTGAGCGATCCTGGTATGGAGGACATGCTCTACGAGGTCGAGTCGGTGAGACGGTTCGTAGGGTTGAAGCTGTCGGGCCCGCTGCCGGACGAGACGACGATTCTGAACTTCCGCCATCTGCTGGAAGAGCATGAGTTGGGGCAGAGTCTGTTCGAGGAGATAAACCGTCATCTGGAGTCCCAGGGACTGCGGCTTCGGGAGGGGACGATCGTGGACGCGAGCATCATAGAGGCGCCGTCATCGACGAAGAATCGTGCGGGTGAGCGAGACCCTGAGATGCACCAGACGAAGAAGGGGAACGAGTGGCGCTTCGGGATGAAAGTACACGTAGGCGCTGACGCTGAGACGGGAGTGGTACACAGCATGACTACGACGCCAGCTAACGTGCATGATGTGACAGAAGCGCACCGATTGCTGCACGGTGGAGAGAAACGAGTGTGGGGGGATGCGGGGTATCAGGGAGTGGACAAGCGGTTGGAGAATCGAGAGTTGGATGTGGAGTGGCGAGTGGCGATGAGGCCCGGCCGGCGACGGCACCTGGAGCCTGGCAGCCACGAGGCGTTGGCGGAGAAGCGCAAAGCGTCGGTCAGAGCGAAAGTGGAGCATCCGTTCCTGTACGTGAAGCGGCGCTTTGGCTACGCCAAGGTGCGCTACCGAGGGTTGGCTAAGAACGCGCAACGGCTGGCATTGCTACTGGGGCTGGCCAACTTGATGACGGCAGAGCGCCGTCTGGCGGCATGAGAGGGGCGCAGTGAGCAAATCACGGCCGGGGAGCCGCGATGGCTCCGAAAAGCCGCTTCGAGGCCACAACAGACACGGTCTGAACACCTCAACCACGACCTGGAACGTCACAAAGATGCCTGAACATCTCCAAAGAACGGAACCACTCTGCCCATCCACGCTTGCGCCGAGTTGTTCAGAGGTTCCCTAGATAACCTCATTACACCTGCAGCTTCTGCACAGATCGCATCAGCCAACGCAGCAGTCGCTCAGGCAGAACTTGCGCTAGAGAACCTCATTACACCTGCCACACCCGCGCAAATCGCATCTGCCAACGCAGCAGTCGCTCAGGCAGAGCTTGCGCTCGAGAACCTCATTACACCTGCCACACCTGCGCAGATAGCATCAGCCAATGCCGCCGTCGCCCAGGCAGAGGTCAGTCTTACCATGGCTCAGGGTAGCATAGACACAGCTTGGGCATCTCGTAGGATTGCGCGAGGGGAGTTTTGTGATAGAGCGGCTCTCGCTTTTTCACCGGATTGGATATTTCGGGACCCGATATGCCCTGCGCATGATGGGCCTTTGACTGACAGTGCAATAAAAACTCTCCAGCAGATGATGTTCACCAATGATTTTATAGTTACCGAGGCCAACAGCTTGCTAAACGCAAATCAAAGTTATCAATCGGCCGTGGGGTCAAGCGCATCTGCCACCGAATCGCTGAAGTCAGCCCAAGAACAACGCGCCGCACTGGACGACCCTCCGACAGCCGCAGAGCTTGCCCAGGCCACCGAATCGCTGAAGTCAGCCCAGGAACAACGCGCCGCACTAGACGACCTTCCCACAGCCGCAGAGCTTGCCCAGGCCACCGAATCACTGAAGTCAGCCCAGGAACAACGTGCTGCACTGGATGATCCTCCCACAGCCGCAGAACTGGCCCAGGTCGACGCCTCACTGGAAAGCGCCAGGGCTTCCCTTGAAACAGCTTTGGCAACACGCAGCGAACTCATAGAAGGCCCTTCAGCAGGCGTATTAATGTTTGGAGATGTACCGGCGTGGCGAGAGTTTCGAGACGGAATGACACCGGGCGAGGATGTCAAACAGCTAAAACAGAACCTGATAGCACTTGGGTATGGTTCCATTGAGTCGCTCCAAATGAACCAGAATTTTGACGCCGAGACTGCTGACGCGATCAAGAAGATGCAAGCTGGCCTGGGTCTTGTTGCGTCAGGCCGCATTGCATTCGGAGACATCGTATTTCTTCCAGGAACATCAGTCGTTGAATCCTCATTATCGTTTCCGAATCTTGGCACGACTGTGAATCTCGGAACCATACTCGTATCTCTTCTGCCAATCGAAAGGATTGAAACACAGATAGGGCAGAGCGGAGATATATCAATTACTACCGAATCTTTACAAAGAGTGATGACTTCCATCGAGGTTGCTGACCAGGACTTGATAGATGTTGGATCGGAAGTAAGAATCGAGCTGCCAGACGAGAGCGTGGTATCAGGCACTGTCCGAGAAATAGGAAACGTCGCTGTGATCCCGCAAGGGGGGCAAGCTGGTGATCCGTACTTTGAGGTATCTGTTGCTATTGATGGGAATGCAAATTTGTTTAAATGGACAGGTGCCCCAGTTATCGCTTCGGTTACCAAAAGGCTCGCTGATGATGTATTGGCAGCCCCTGTGACGAGTCTGCTAGCCCTTTTGGGGGGAGGGATACGCCCTTGAGGTATTGGAGCCGGAATCCAACAGGCTGGTGCCCGTGGAAGCCGGGATTTACGATGACGGATGGGTTGAGGTAAACGGTTCGGGGCTGGAAGCTGGCACCGAAGTTGTGATGCCTCGGTGAAGAAGCGTTGAGTAATCTCCTGATGAATAAACTCCCAGCAGACCTGCCAGATGCCGTAGAGCTTAAACATGTTACTAAAACCTACCCAGGTTCACCTCCAGTAGAGGCTCTTTCGGACATATCTATTTCCGTGGCTCGCGGGGAGTTCCTAGCGATAGTTGGAGCATCAGGCAGCGGGAAAACGACTCTTCTTCATGTCATAGGAACCCTCACCAATCCGAGCGCTGGCTCAGTGTTCATCGATGGACTCGACACGGAAGGAATGTCCGACGGAGCGCTGTCTGGCATTCGATCAAGAAAAATCGGATTCGTTTTTCAAGATTTTTTCCTGTTGCCAGGTGTTTCAGCCACAGAGAATGTGGGCAATGGCCTATTGTACTCCGGCGTTCCCGCCCAGGAACGAACCATACGGGCCAAAGCTATGCTAGGACGAGTTGGCCTCTCGCACCGCATGAACCATCTTCCTAACGAACTGTCAGGAGGAGAACAGCAGAGGGTTGCGATCGCCAGAGCACTGGTTCACGACCCTTCTTTTGTTTTGGCCGACGAGCCTACTGGAAACCTCGATTCCCAAACCACTGCCTCGTTGATGGAGCTACTGGTAAGCTTGAACCGCGAAGGCACCACTGTCATCCTGATCACCCATGATTCTGGAGTAGCGGAAATGTCTACCCGGCAGGTCACGTTAAAGGACGGACGCATCGAAATCGATTCAAGTGCCATGTCTGGAACCACGCATGGCTGAGCGCTCTGAACAGCAATCAGCCTTACCCAAAAGTCATTTAGGGTTCCTGGATACGCTTCGAGTCGGGAGTTCAGGACTTAGATCGAGGAGATTGCGTTCCGCTCTTTCCGCACTGGGAATAACGATTGGAATAGCAGCTCTGATAAGTGTCCTGGGGTTATCCGCGTCAGGCAGTGCCGATCTCATCAAAGACCTGGACGAGTTGGGCACAAACCTTCTGACAATCGAAGCTGGTCAGGGTTTTGGATCCGACCCGGTCAGCCTGCCTCAGGATGCTGCTGTTATGATTCGACGGATTGCTCCTGTATACGAAGTCGCAACGGTGAGCAGAATACCTGGCGGGGTGTTTCGCAACGACCTGATAGATGACGGGAGGACTAAAGGCATTACTATATTTGCAGGGGGTCTCAATTTACTTGCAGCGCAAAGAGGCAGCCTGCAAAGAGGCAGCCTGCAAACAGGCGTATATCTCACACAGGTGACCTCAGAATTTCCTGCGGTTGTACTCGGCGCTGTTGCCGCCGAACGACTCGGCATAAGTGACGTGTCTAGTAAACCGCGATTATGGCTGGGGGAGCAGTGGTTTGAAATCGTCGGCATCCTCAACCCACTACTTTTAGCCGCGGACCTGGATAGAGCCGCAATCATCGGTTACGGAGCCGCTGAGGAGTTTCTGGACCACGATGATGACGCCGATGTGATTTACGTGCGCGCTTTCCCTGAACATATACTCGACGTTCGATCTGTCATGGCGGCAACCGTAAATCCTGAAAACCCAGAGGAGGTGCAAGTCAGCCGTGCGTCGGATGTGCTGGAGGCAAGGGCAGCAGCCACAAGCACGTTTACCAACCTATTCGTGGGTCTGGGAGCAGTCGCCCTATTGGTCGGCGGAATCGGAATTGCTAACGTGATGGTGATAGCAGTTATCGAACGTCGCAACGAAATTGGCCTGCGGAGGGCTTTGGGCGCTACACGTTTCCACATTGCCACACAATTCCTGTCTGAATCGCTATTACTTTCCAGTATCGGCGGGATCACAGGGATAATCTTCGGAATATTGGCTACGGCTATCTATGCTACTTCGCGGGATTGGTCTGTGGTCATACCAGGAATCGCGATAGTCGGCGGCATAGCGTCTTCAGTATTGATAGGCGGAGTGGCTGGATTCTATCCAGCCTTGCGTGCTGCCAACATGTCTCCTACGGAGGCATTGAGAACAAACTGAGGATGGCTCCGCATTGTCACGGAGCCGTTGATTCGCTTACCAATACGGCGAAGGAGGTATGAGCGTCCGATTCTCGGAATCTTCGAGATGCCGCCACCTCCGGATGGTACGCGCTTCAGCACGCAGAACGAGGTAACGGGCATGATCTACCTGAGCAACGACATCGTCTTCGGCGTTGCACATCTGTCGATGCCTGCTCACAATGCAGTCTACGAATGCATCTACGGCGGTTCAGGTCAAGGGTTCTTCATGCGCCCGTTTACTCCGATTGCAGATTGTTTGCAATAGCGAGCTAACGAGCGCACGCTGATGAACAGCGGCAAGAAGGGCAGCAGCAGCAGTTCCACCAGCTTCGCGATTGACTGCCAGCATGTTCAATCAGTACGTTCCGTTCACCGACATTGGAAGTCTATGCGTCTCAGAGTGCGACAAATTTGCCGCCACCTTCACTCCATAGCCTCAAATAGTTTCTGATACGTGTTATATTTGAGTCCTCCGCCAATCCTCGACAATGAAAGGAGCAGGGATGACTGATTACGAAACATTTGAACTCGGCGATGTTGTGCTGCAATCAGGGCTGACGCTCCGAAGCGCCAAACTTGTCTACAAAACCTATGGCGAGTTGAATGATCGCAGAGATAACGTGATAGTATTCCCAACGTTTTTCAGTTCGCAGCATACAGCCAACGAGCCAATGATTGGGCATGGTATGGCGCTTGACCCAAGCAAATACTTCATCATAGTACCCAATCTGTTTGGCAACGGCCTCTCCTCATCGCCCAGCAACACGCCGTCGCCCTACGACAGGGCGAGATTTCCCATAGTTACCTACCACGACAACATCGTCTGTCAGCACCGTCTAGTAACTGAAAAGTTCGGCATAGACCGTATTGCTCTGGTGTGCGGCTTCTCGATGGGCGCTCAACAGTCCTACCACTGGGGAGCCATGTTCCCCGATATGGTCGAGCGGATAGCGCCCTGGTGCGGGTCCGCGAGAACGTCGCCCCACAACTTCGTCTTCCTGGAGGGCGTCAAGGCGGCGCTAACGGCTGACGACGCCTGGAACGGCGGCTGGTATGAACGACAGCCGGTTAAAGGCATTCGGGCAATGGCGAGGGTATATGCGGGGTGGGGGCCATCTCAAAGGAATACAGCAGGCATTCGAGGGGCTTATCAGCCCACGACACAGCTTCAGGTGGTGATGAAGCCTTAGATGATTCGATGCTTCACAATACCACCGTGCTGTGACGACGGTAACCCTCTGTTCTTTATCTCACAACGCCACGTGTACTAAACCGAGGTATTTGAATATAATCTAGTCTAGGCCTTCCAGCCTGTTAGTCAATGCTCTCCACAGGAGTGAATCAGTTAATGAAAGCAATTCGCATACATGAATTCGGCGACGAAAGTGTTCTCCGATACGAGGATGTGCCTGATCCTACGATGGGGCCAAATGATGTACTTTTGCGAGTGCGAGCTGCATCCGTGAATCGAGGCGACCTGAGTCGGCGGTCTGGCGCAAATGCCCAGGAACCTCTTTCCCAGCCCTTGATCGTCGGTTGGGACGTAGCTGGCGATATCGAGGAAGTCGGCTCAGAGGTCGACAACGTGCAGGTTGGTCAACGGGTGGTGGTACGCCTGCCAGATGGTGGCTACGCCGAGCGGGCCGCCGCTCCCGCAAACGTTATCGTTCCCTCTACCCAACGAAGTGGACTACGACCAGGCCGCGAGTCTCCCCGTGGCCTTTTTAACGGCATGGGTAGCTCTTCTGGACACCGCCAAGCTCAAGTCAGGAGAGAGTGCCCTGGTACAGTCGGCGGGCAGTGGGGTAGGTATGGCAGGTGTGCAGATTGCAAAGCATGTTGCAGGGGCACGAGTGTTCACTACTGCTGGCACGGACGCGAAAGCTGCCAGAGGTCTGGAGTTAGGCGCGGATGTGGCAATCAACTACACCAGTCAGGATTTCCTGGCGGAAGTGCTGCAGCAAACCGACGGACAAGGGGTGCAAGTGGCATTAGATATGGTTGGCGGTGAGGTGTTTTCCCGTAGTCAGCAAGCACTTGCCGAAGGTGGCCGACTGGTGTCCGTAGGGAGAAGCAGCGGGTTGAGTCCCGAGGTGGACAGCGCACTGGCAGAACGAAAGCATCAGCAAGTAGTTACCGGGTGGAGCCTGGGCGGGACGAGAACCAGAGAGCAGGCTGCAAAGGATCTGGCACGGATCGTCGAGCTTGTGGCAGATGGGACGCTCAAGACCATCGTGGATCGTGTATTTCCTTTGGAAGAGGCTGCCGAGGCCCACCGCTATCTGGCGAGCCGGGCGCAATTTGGTAAAGTCCTTCTTCGCCCTTGAGCATGAGTGTAAACTGGCTTTGATTAGCAGGCCCGCCTTGCCCGACAGGCCAGCCTCTCATGAATATGGAGGAGGAAACAGTATGACCACAAACGCACTAGAGGGCGTGCGAGTCCTCGACCTGACGCACCATATCGCCGGGCCATGGTGTACGAAGCTCCTTGCCGACTACGGCGCGGACGTTATCAAAATCGAGCGTCCTGGCAGTGGCGACCCCACCCGCTCCATCGGCCCGTTCTATCATGACGACCCTCATCTTGAAAAGAGCGGCCTTTTCCTTCATCTCAACACGAACAAGCGCAGCGTCACTCTGGACCTGAAGCGCCCGACGGGGCAGGACATCGCCCGCCGTCTGGCGCAGAACGTGGACATCGTCGTCGAGAGCTTCAGTCCTGGCGTCATGGCAGACCTTGGTCTGGACTACCCCATCCTCGAAAAGCTCAATCCAAGGGTCGTGGTCACATCCATCTCCAACTTCGGACAGACGGGGCCTTACCGCGACCTCAAGGCCAGCGAGATTGTGAGTTCCGCCATGGGCGGGCCTATGAACGTTACAGGCCACGCAGAACGGGAACCCCTGAAACTTGGGGGCAGCATCGTCGCATACCAGGCAGGCTCGGTGGCGGCCTACTCGACGATGGTGGCTCTGTATCAGGCCGAGGAGGATGACGGCGAGGGACAGCACGTAGACGTGTCTATATACGAGACTCAGGCAGGCACACGAGACCGCCGAACCACCAATCTCACCGGCTATGCTTACGTCGGCGAGACAGGCAGGCGCGTGCTGCCAGAAGGTCGCCTGGCGGCTGGAACGAGGCCCTGCGCGGACGGCTACGTTAACATCATGGGCCTTGGGGCGCGTTCGCGCTTTGCCGACATGTGCCGCATGATTGGTCATCCTGAGTTGGCTGACGACCCGCGATTCAACAGTCCTATGGCCCGAATGGACCCTGAAGCGGCAGAGGTTTTCGACGAGTACTATATACCCTGGCTGATGGAGCACACCAAGCAGGAAGCGGTCACTATAGCGCAGGAGCACAACCTGCTGGCGGGGCCTATCAATACGATTGAAGACTTGCTGGACGACCCACATTTCAAGGAACGGGGGTCTTGGGAGCAGATAGAGCATCCGTACACAGGAATGGTTACGTATCCGGGCGGTCACATCAGAATGTCGGACTCACCCAGACTCCCCGCAAGACACGCGCCCTTGCTAGGCGAGCACACGGTAGATGTGCTCGTCAACGAGTTAGGACACAGCCGCGAGGAGGTGGTATTCCTGCGTGCGGCAGGGGTGATTTAGGGGGCATTCCGGTACTTCAAAACACACGTATATTCAGAATAGAGGCGTCGAAGTATGAAAAAGCTTCCATTGGAAGGAATTCGAGTTGTTGACGTTACGGTAGTCTGGGCGGGGCCGCACTGCACGCAGTTGCTCGCTGAGTGGGGCGCTGAGGTGATAAGGGTGGAGCCTGTAAACAGAATGCAGCCCGTTACACGGGGTATTCAGGCACACGTATCGCGCGAGGCCGTTCGGGCCGCTCAGGGAAACGGACTGTCATCGGGTTTCGCCTTTCCTGATGGAGACCCGGGAGACCGGCCCTGGAACCGCTCGCCTTCGTTCAACAGCCACGCCCGCAACAAGCGAAGCATGACGACAGATATTATGCATCCCGAAGGCAGAGAAATGTTTCGGCGGCTGATAGAAATCTCCGATGTCTTCGTTGAGAACAACGTGCCGGAGACGATAGAACGAGCGCAAGCGACCTATGAGGAGCTTTCGAAGATAAATCCCAAACTAATCATGCTGCGGGTTCCTGGCTATGGCCTGTCGGGGCCATACAAGAACTATCGCACCTTTGGGACCCATATGGAGGGGATGACTGGGCATCACTACATACGCGGCTATCCCGACATGGACCCGAGCATGAGCGGCGAGGCCCTCACCGGCGACGCCGCCGCAGGTGTCAACGGCGCTTTCGCGGTAATGATGGCTCTGCGCCACCGTCGTCGCACGGGCAAAGGTCAGCTAATCGAGCTGGCCCTTGCCGAAGGCTTCATCCCCTACCTGGGCGAATTCATTCTGGACTACACCATGAACGGCAGGGTAACTGAGCCACAGGGAAACCGACATCGCTCTCACGCACCGCACAACGTTTACCCGTGCCAGGGCGATGATCGCTGGATAGCTATGGACGTTGCGACGCAAGAGGAGTGGGAAGCGCTGTGCGCGGTTATGAGCGATCCAGAGTGGGTGAGAGACCCGAAGTTTGCCGATCCCATTTCACGCTGGAACCACCAAAAAGAGCTTGACGGGCATATCGCCGAGTGGTCGCGCGACAAGAACGATTACGATCTCTTTCATGCTCTTCAGAAAGCAGGAATATCAGCAGGGCCGGTGCAGAACGAGGCCGACGCCTACGACTGCCCCCAGCTTGGGGATCGAGGCTTCTTTGAAGAGCTTACAGGGCCGGAAACAGGAACACACTCATACCCCGGCCTCGTCTTCAAGATGTCCAAGACGCCCAACAAACTGGGCCGATACCCCGTACGCCTCGGCGAGGACAACGAGTACGTGTACAAGGATCTTCTGGGCCTGTCGGACGAGGAGTACACACGTTTGGAGGAGCTGGGGCAGATAGGCATAGACTACCCGGCGGACATACCATAAGCGGTGCCGACCGACAGCGAGTTCATCACCACTGCCTTCAACGGCACGACGATAGAGCGGAGTATACGCCATGAAAGTAGGTCTCATTTCGGACACACATAACCCTAGTGTTGGTAAGATACCACCACCAGAAGTAGCGATTGCATTTCAGGGTGTAGACGTAATCCTCCACGCGGGTGACATTTACGTCCCCGCTTGCCTCGACTGGTTAGAGGCGATAGCACCGGTGTACGCCGTTGAATTGGGGGCCGACGCTCATTTCAAAGAAGACCCTCGCGTGGTGGACAAAAGGCGAGTCGTACATCTCGAAGGACACACTATAGGCTTGACCCACGATCTGCTGGTGCCGGGCATGGTCCCCGAAGTCACAGAGCACAGCCCTTTATCCAAGCACTTCCCTCCAGACGACGACCTTTCTGACGCTCTTGAGTCCGTATTCGGTGCTGCTGTCGGTATTGTTGTATTCGGTCACACACACTACGCCACAATCCAGGAATACCAGGGAATTCTGATGGTGAACCCCGGAAGCACCGTCCTTCCGAAACAGCAGCAACGCCTGGGCCAGGTGGCTATCATGGAATTGGGGCCAGACCACAAGAGCGCTGAAATACTAGAACTCTCCATATTCAGCTAGGCATTCACTTGGCCTTCCCTATTCGGCAAATGACTAGAGGGGCCTCTGGGTTGTACCAGAGGCCCCTCTGCAACATTCTGGAAATCCCAGGTTCGGGCGGCTTAGTTTCCGCGAAGAACTCCGTTCGGCCTGGGGAACAGCTCTCGAATGCCGTTTGTCGATTGACCTGAAGACGACCCGCCGCTGGTATTAACAATGCCAGCATCGAAGCAGGTTATCCCTTCCGACGTACTCAGCGCAGTCACGAACCCGATTGTTCCCAGATCGGGCAGCGGGAACGGTATCTGGAACGTAGTCGGCTGGCTAATTGGAAATACGATGGGTAATGACCACAGAGGTATTATGCCAGCGCCCGTCCCCGGCATGACCAGCCACACGCTCCACGTCGCCGGTACCTGCGTCCCTAGCTCGAAGTCCATCGTAAGAGTGCCACCAGCGTAACCAAGGCCGAGATTTATAGTCAATCCACTTTATAACCATATGGTATGATCAACGACATTATGGCTTACAGCATGGACTTGAGGAAAAGAGTGGTTGGCTTTGTAAACGAAGGTGGAAGCAAGACGAAGGCATCACGTCGCTTTGAGGTCAGCCTGTGGTGCGTCAACGACTGGTGTAAGCGTGAAGACCTCGCACCAAAAGTTCAATCACTGAGGCATCGCAAGATAGACAAAGAGGCGTTGCGTCGGCACGTACGACTTTATCCTGATGCTTTACTGAGAGAGCGTGCTGAAGTATTCGGGGTGCATATCAACGCTGTGTGGTCAATGATGCGTAAGATGGAGTTGACGCACAAAAAAAGCGATGCGCTACAGCGAGAGAAACCATGAAAAGCGTATCGAGTATCTGAGGACACTGCGCCAGGTTGTCAAGGACAAAGGAAGTGAGCACATAGTGTATCTGGATGAGAGTGGATTTGAGCGCACAACTCACAGAGCGCATGGTTGGGGTCTTCGGGGGAAGAAGGTATACGGTGAACGCAGTGGCAAAAGGCGTCCTCGCACCAGCCTGATCTCTGCCAAACAGGGCAAAAGGCTGCTCGCTCCTATCCTGTTCGAAGGCAGCACCAACGCTACCTTGTTCAACTACTGGCTCCAGAGCCACTTGTTCAAAGAACTGGCCCAAAGCTCAACGTTAATCATGGACAATGCAACCTTTCACAAGACCGCTGCAACAAGGCAAATTATTGAGCAAGCTGGACACACTCTCCTCTTTCTGCCGCCGTACTCGCCAGACTTCAATCCAATCGAACAGGACTTTGCAATCATGAAAAGACGAAGGCAGTTTCTTCCTGCCGACACCACAATCGACGAAATCGTGAGATCGTATGTATATTATCTGGAATGACTATAGAGTGCAGGGCGCTGACTCGTCAAGCTCAACCGTGGTCTCCTCCACGGACGTGTTGTTCGTGAGATCGAGGTCTTCACGGCCCGCCGTCACGCTCGCGGTGTTCGTGAAAGTCCCCGAAGACTGAGGTTTTACGAGAAGAACTACGGTAGCCTGCTCGCTGACGTTCATTCTTCCCAGGTCGCAGATTACCGCGTCGCCGTCGGGGGTGCAGATGACCTGAGTGGACTGAGACGTGGCCGACAGGATGGAGGCCGATGCCTCCGACAGGGTGTTGGTGAGCACAGCGTCCGCGACTATCGAGGGGCCGTTGTTGGAGACGGTGATATTGTACACGACCGTCTCGCCCACTATCACCGGGTCGGGTGAGTCGGCCTGGGTGACTGACAGGTCTGCGTCAGGAGTGGCGGCCACGCCCTCCACCATGCGGATGACGTGGTTGACATAGTCAGCGAACAAAAGGTCTCCGGACGGGGTTACCGCGACTCCGAATGGACCGCCAAGCAGGGCGTTTGTTGCAGGCCCCCCGTCTCCCGAGTAACCACCGTCGACCTCCTCCTCCGGACCGCTGCCTGCAACAGTGGTGATTATCCCACTGGCCCCGTCCACCCTTCGGACACGCTGCCTTTCGAAGCTGGATATGAACATGTTGCCGCCTGAGTCCACCTCCACATCTGAAGGGTTGCCGAGGGCCGCGCTGGTGGCAAGGCCGCCGTCGCCATCGACGCAGCAATCACCATTGCCCGCAACGGTAGTAATGATACCGCCGGTATCCACCATGCGCACGCGGTGATTCCAGATGTCGGCTATAAGCAGGTTGCCGAAGTCGTCAACCGTAATGCCCCACGGAGCACTAAAACAGGCGTTGATGGCCTGGCCTCCGTCGCCACAGAAACCCCCATCGCCGTTGCCTGCTACTGTAGTGATTATCCCCGTTGTCGCATCTATCTTGCGAATGCGTCTGTTGTCCCGGTCTGTAACGTATACATTGTCCTGTGCGTCAATCGCAAGGAATCGGGGATTGTTGAAGCAGGCGGCGGTAGCAAGGCCGCCGTCGCCACAGAAATCGCGTGTGCCATTGCCTGCGAAGGTGGTAATGATCCCAGTTACGGCATCGACCTTACGAACGCGCTGATTTCCCTGTTCTGCAATGTAGAGATTGCCTGATGAGTCCACCACGACATCATGTGGCTCAAAAACGCAGGCATTGATGGCAAGGTCTCCGTCGCCGCAGAACCCCTCATTGCCATTGCCTGCCACGGTGGTGATGTCGCCAGTCGCGGCATCGACCCTGCGAACGCGGTCGTTCTCATTGTCCGCGATAAACAGGTTTCCAGACCCATCAGCGAATATCCCAAAGGGACTGTTCAACAGGGCATCGGCAGCCTGGCCCCCATCGCCATCGAATCCAGGGGGGAAGCTGCCCGCGAAGAGCGTTATGATCTGGGTAGGGGAGTCAACCCTCCGTATCCGGTGGTTGAATCTGTCCGCGATGAACAGGTCGTCAGAGGCGTTCACCGCAATGCCCCTTGCGCGCCTAAAATCGGCGTCAGTCGCGAGGCCTCCGTCTCCAGCCGAGCCAGGGCCAATTCCTGCTACTGTGGTAATGATCCCTGTGCCGCTGTCAACCCTTCGTATCAGATTTCCGGCGGCTATGTACATATTGCCGCCGCTATCGAACGCCACGTCCGTGGGTTGGTTCAGACAGGCGTCGGTAGCCAGGCCGCCATCCCCACAGAAGCCGCCATTGCCACTACCTGCCACTACCTGCCACTGTATCGATGATGCCAGTCGAAGTATCGACCATGCGCACGCGGTGGTTCCACCTGTCGGCGATGTACAGATCATCGTTGGCGTCTATCTCGATGCCCCAGGGCTGTTCTAACCAGGCATCGATGGCAGGGCCTCCGTCGCCCCGAAAATCGCAGCACTCGCCGGTGCCCGCCACCGTGTTGATGATGCCAGTCAGGGCATCGACCATGTGCACGCGCCGACCGAACCTGTCGGCTATATATAGATTGCTGGAAGTGTCCACCGCTACATCAGTAGGCAGGTAGAACTCAGCGTTGGTGGCGAGGCCTCCGTCGCCGGGGAAACAGCAGCCACCATTTCCCGCCGCCGTGCTGATTACGCCTGTCGAAAGGTCAACTGCTCGCACGCGCCTGTTTTCCGAGTCTGCGATGTACAGCACATTGTTGGCGTCGTCCACGGCCACGCCCGTAGGTGTGTCCAGGCAGGCGTTGGTAGCCTGGCCCCCATCGCCACAGAAGTTTCTGTCGCCGTTGCCCGCTACAGTAGTGATTACTCCGCCGGTGTCCACCTTGCGGACGCGGTGATTACCCCTTTCCGCGATGTAGAGATTGCCAGCGGCATCAAACGCGATACGCTCAGGATGAGACATTCTGCCGTCCGTCGCGGGGCCGCCATCGCCCTCAGAGGCAGGGCCGATGCCTACCACCGTGCTGATGGTGCCAACGCCAGGGTCTGCCAGGGCCGACGGCACACCCATAGTCAGCAAGGCCACAAGCGCAATCGCGACCAACACGGGAACGCGATATGCCATCCATTGCAACAGTCCTTTGATCTCAAAACCCCGTCCACTCATGAAAGTTCCTCCTTCTCCTTCTTGTGCGGAAGTTTATCCTACTATTCATTTGCAACTAATGCAAGAAATGCTACAAATCGCCTATTCCTCCCGAGACCACAATTCGCGGATTACCATGACGAATGAGTAAATCATGCAGTCTGCGTCCGTCAGTACATGCGTCTATATCGCTTGCACGCTAAGACTAATGTATTAACATAGTCTTGTCAAGACTTGCAGCAAGACTGCGTGACGTGATTGTATGAGAGGTCATGGCGTGACTATATGAAGATGCTAAAAGCGAATGCAGTGGTTGAGGACGATGCTAATGGGGTAGATGAAGGCGTGTTTATCGCAGCCGGTGGCGGATGCCAGACGCTCACTTTGGACGGATTCAACCGTGGAGTCTGTGATTCTGGCCCATGCGCATAAGGATGAGCAGCAAGGGAACCGCAATTCGCTACATCACCGCGCCGCTCTCCCTCAGCTTCGTGATGTCGTCGGAGGAGTAGCCGAACTCGGCGAGCACTTCGTTGGTGTGCTGACCCAGCGTTGGGGCCGGCCTGCGAACAGAGCCGGGCGTCTCCGAGAGCTTGACGGGGATGCCGATGTTCCTGACGCGGCCCGCCTGCGGATGCTCCATCTCCACCATCATCTCTCTGGCCTGCACCTGCGGATCGGCGTACACGTCGGCGATGTTGTTGATAGGCCCGCCTGGAACTCCGGCCTTTTCCAGTGCCTCAAGCCACTGGGCGGTGCTCCGAGTCGCAAATGTCGCTTCCAGCGTCGTCACCAGCTCTTCGAGGTTCTGCATTCGGTCGGCGTTCGTGGCGAAGCGAGGGTCTTCGAGCAGTTCATGGCGGTCTATAGCCCTGCACAGACGCTCCCAGTTGGCCTGATTTGCCGCGCCGATGTTGATATAGCCATCGCTGGTTGGCAATGCCTGATACGGCGCTGACAGTCGATGCGCGGAACCCAGTGGCGTGGGAAGCTGCCCCGTAGCGAAGAATATGGACGACTCCCAGAACGTATATGCGATGCCCGCCTCAAGCAGCGACGCGTCCACAAGCTGCCCATTGCCAGTCTTCAGTCGGCTTATGTATGCGGAGAGTATGCCGTAGGTCGCATACATTCCGGCGTTGAGGTCGGTGATAGGAACGCCGACCTTGACGGGCAACGAGTCGGGCAAGCCAGTTATGCTCATCAGCCCGCTCATGCCCTGCGCCACAAGGTCGAAGCCGCCCCGGTCTTTGTAAGGGCCAGTGTTTCCAAAGCCTGAGATGTTGCAGTATATCAGCGCGGGGTTCAGCTTTTGCATGTCCTGGTAACCCAGTCCGATGCGCTCCAGCGTACCCGGCCTGAAATTCTGTATGAGCACGTCGGCGTCTTTCGCCATGCGATGCGCGATACCGACGCCTTGCTCGTCCTTGATGTTCAGGATGACGCTACGCTTGTTGCGGTTGATGCCCAGAAAGGCAGCCGACTCGCCGTTGAGAAATGGCGGCCCCATGCGCCGGGTATCGTCTCCGCCGTCGGGCTTCTCGACCTTGATGACGTCCGCCCCCATGTCGGCCAGTAGCATAGTGCAAAAAGGCCCCGCCATTATCTGAGTGAAGTCCAGAACCTTCATGCCTTCCAGAGGGAGTGTCATATCTACCTTCCTTTGAACTGAGGCGTGCGACGCTCTATGAAGGCGCTTCGGCCTTCGTGAAAGTCTTCGCTGTCGAAATTGGTGAACGGCAGATGCTCCTGCTCCGACGTCAGCCCTGCAAGCGACGGGTTTTGAAGCACGGTCTGACGAATCTGCTTGTGACGTTTCTGGGAGAGCGGAGCCAGCGGAACCATCTCGCGGGCTAGCTGGTATGTGTACTCCTGAACTTCGTCGAGGGACACAACCTGATTGACCAGCCCGACGCGCAGGGCCTCCGAAGCATCCAGCAATCGCGCGCTCATCAGGATATAGGAGGCGTTGCCTGGCCCCACGAGGTTTATCAGCCGTCGCATCTCGCGATATCCCACCAGGATGCTCAACCGAGCAACCGGTATGCCGAACTGCGTGTTATCGGCGGCGATGCGGATGTCGGTCGCCATCGAAAGCTCGCAGCCGCCACCAACGCAGAAGCCTTTGATTAGGCATACCGTCGGCTTGGACAGACCTTCGATAGCGTCCATCGCGCCGTCGAATGCGGCGGCGTAAATCTTGGCCTTGTCCGAGTTGTTGCGGTAGCTGTCGAAGTCCTTGATGTCAGCTCCTGCCGAAAACGCCCTGTCGCCCGCGCCGGTGAACACGACCACGCGAACATCGTCGTCATGTTCGAGGTCTACGGCGATGCGCTGCAACTCCAGCCATCCATGATAGTCGATCGCGTTGCGCTGGTCGGGACGGTTAAAGGTGACGGTGGCAATGCCGTCGCTCTGCTCCAGAATAATGTCGTCTCCCATGTGCGGGGCCTCCTTCAAGGGCGTGGTGGACACATTTAAGCACGGTTAGCGCATCGCCTCAAGCCCTCCATCGTCTGTGACAGTGTAAACTATCCTCGGAAAAGCTCGCATCCTTTTGTCGTTGTCTGCACCAAATACATCATATGCGAATTTACAAAAAACTCCATGTCAGTAGGGCAAGGCGAGGGCGAACATGGCAAAACAGACCAACGGCAAAGACGCTTCTGAAAAGTCCGTAGGGCAGCTTATTCCCAGGGGTTGGGCGTTCTCGCTGTTCTGGGCGGCGGCGATTGTTGGCGTGTCGATCATCGCCAGCGCGACCATCAACCCGCTCTTTGACCGCTCCGTCCACTGGGACTGGATGGCAGGCATCGCGCCCGCCGGATTCATCGCGCTGACGCTGGCCTTCCGCAAACGCTGGGTGTGAAGTTCCTGACCTACTCCTTCCAGCCCACCGCCTCGCAAGCGGTTACTGCTGATGAAGAAACGCAAAGGGACAGGCTGTTGACCCGTCCCTCGTTGGTTGCTTCGTTCGATTGTGGTTAATTCTGTGCTATCACCGTCACTAGCGCTCCTATCACGGCTATGAGAGTGACGAAACTGATAGCGAGTTGTGCATTCAGCCTGTTCTCGATGCTGTTGAACCTGCTGTTCATGTTCCCAGTCATATCGTCAAGCCGATTCCGTATTTCCTCATTGATGCCTTCGAGCCTGCTAACCCTATCGTCTAGTGTAGTCATTTCCTTGCCTCCGCTCTCATATCATACCTCATTTCAATAAGGCTGATCATCTCCCCCTTCGCTCTCCGCCTTTAGGGTGCTGTTCCTAGCAGGGTGAGGTTCTTTGCCTACTCCTTCCAGCCCACCGCTTCGCAAAGGGTTAATGCGAAAAAGGCATGGGGATGTTTTGCCCATGTTCTCCAGGCGGCGCTTATCTCCTCCAGCGTAGCGCGATCTGCAAGGCCGTGCTCGATAACACGCTCGACGAGACTCGGCTCCTCAAAACGGTTTGCCAAATTCTCGCCGAACCGCTGGGTGGCATCGGGTGTTCCCCTGAATTGGCAGGATGCTGATACTTCTACGCGAACGAATCCCGCCTGGTCCACCAGTCCACGCACGTGTCTTCCCATCTGTGGATTGGAGCCGCCAATCTTCAGGAACTCCTGGTAAATCACATGAAATTGATCCAACAGAGGATCGGGCGGAGCGATAATGAAACTGCCCCAATCGCCTTCACTGACGCCAACCACACCTCCCGGCTTCAGCACACGGCGCATCTCATTCAGGGCCTCGGCTGGCTTCTCAAGATGTTCAAGAAGAGTATTGGCAAAGACTGCGTCGAACGAGTCATCTGGAAATGGCAGCTCATAAACGCTGCCAACCTCGAAGCGGACGTTTGGTATTCCTTGTTCGGCGGCGTGGGCGCGAGCGCGGTCGATGTTGGCCTCTTCTATGTCGATTCCAACAACCTGTCCAGGTGAGACTGCCTCCGCCAGACCAAGCGTGATCGTCCCTGGGCCGCATCCACAGTCCAGCAAGCTCATGCCAGAGCGTAGATGAGGCAAGAGGAACGCTGCAAATTGAGCCGCCGTCCGAGTCGCTACTCCCTGACTGTGTACAGTGCTGCCAGTGTGGACGTATTGCCCTCCTTGGCCTGAGCCGCTTTCGGATTGCTGTGGTGTTGCGTTTGCCATGTTTCGCCTCCTGTGTCGATTGCCTGTGCGCTTTAGCCTACTCCTTCCAGCCCACCGCCTCGCACCAGACCGAATTCGAGAACGCGCCAGGCAGCCTTGCCCATGCTCTTATGTCAGCGGCCATCTTCTCCATTTCCGCTCGGTCTGCCAGACCTCTCTTCGTTATTCGCTCAACAAACTGTGCGTCTTCAAATTGAAGCGACAGGGTCTCCACGCTCTGCTGAAGGGCTTCGGTAGTCCCAACCGACTTGGTGGATGAGGATGCCTCTGCGCGAGCAAACCCCGCCTGAGCCAGAAACGTTCGCAGGTGTTTCCTTACACGAGGGCCGCCGCTGATGCTTTCCCATTCCTCGTCGTAGATCATAACAGCCTTCTCGAACGCAGGCTCGGGCGGCGCATGAAACCATCCATCTCGATCCATGTCGCACACACCTACTACGCCTCCGGGTTTGAGTACGCGGCGTACTTCCTGAAGGGCCTCGACAGGCTCCTGCAGATGCTCCACGACGGCATTTGCGAAGACCGCATCGACCGAGTCGTCAGGAAATGGCAGCTCGTAGATGCTGGCAACCTCGAAGCGTATGTTCAGAATACCTTGCTCGGCAGCATGGGCCTGTGCACGTTCTATTGGGATTGCACTCATATCGATGCCAGTGACCTGACCCGGTGAAACCGTCTCGGCCAGGCCAACGGTTATAGTGCCAGAGCCGCATCCGCAGTCCAGCAAGCTCATGCCAGGGCGCAGGTGCGGC
This sequence comes from Dehalococcoidia bacterium, assembly GCA_965206395.1. Lineage (GTDB taxonomy): Bacteria > Chloroflexota > Dehalococcoidia > Lucifugimonadales > CATOSD01 > CBDBJK01. The sequence goes on along the minus strand of CBDBJK010000019.1, from coordinate 4,956 downwards.
AGAAAGAAACCAGCGTGACTGGCTGCCGTTCGACTCGTGTGCATCCGCTGAGACACCGGGTTGTTATAGTCGTGCCTGTACTGTGGTGTCGCGTTCGCCATATGTCCCCTCCTTTGTTAATTGCCTGAGCGCTTGCGTATCCGACGTGGCCTAGTGGTTCAACGTTTTTGTATTGATGGGTAGAGTGACTTTAGCTTGATGCGCGCATCCTCGGTAGTGAAGCGCCAATCCACTCGTATCACATCCCGGTTGCGTTGATTCTGCCAAGCATTGACCTCGCCGCGCAGGATGTCTTGATTGGCAATCCGTCGGTCCAGGCACTGTCGAGCCAGCACACCGATCTCTATCTCCGCCATATTCAACCAACTCCCGTGTTTGGGAGTGTAGTGTATCTCCAGTCGCTCAGCTATACGCCTCGCCTCAGCAGGCTCGAATGCCTCGTATAGCGAGGACAGCTTGTGAGTGTTGAGATTGTCCATTACCAGCACGATCCGGTCTCTGTCAGGGTAGTCCTCGTCGACCAGTTTCTTTATCACATGCGCCCAGTCCACCTTCGTGCGACGCTCTCTGACCTCGACTCGGCGCCATCCGTCCAACGGTGCAAACAGCATGAACAGGCTGCTCACTCCATTGCGCTCGTATTCGTAGTCGTATGCCGCCGATAAGCCGGGCGCTGCGGGACGCGGCACTCGCGTCTCCTTGACTTGCTGTTTGCTCGTCTCATCCATGCACACCAGAACCTCATTCCCATCGTACGGCCGTTGGTAGACCTCCAGTACGTCTTCCATCACGTCTTCCATCGCGCACACAAACTCCGCGCTCTGACCGGGCGGGATGCACCAACTCTGCTTCAGCCACGGCTTCAGTTCGTTTTTTTTTAAGCGCCTGGCGAACCGTCTCGGTGCTAATGGTCCCGACTATCTCACACTCGACCAACTGGTCAGCCAACAGCTTCAGGGTCCAACTGGCACGCCCCTCCGGCGGTTCCCCGCAGGCCATCGCTATCAACCGTGCTTCACCTTCGCCGTCCAGTCTCTTTTGACGCCGACGCAGTTGCTTTTTGCGATTCAGCGCAGACTCAACCCCCTCCTCCACACAGCGCTTGCGTATTCGCTCGACCGTTGACTGTCCCACACCGAGCGCGCTGGTGATGTCCGCGTCCTTCATTCCCCCGTCCGAGCGTGACTCATCGCTCATCAGCAGAATGCGCGCATGGGTCTGTTTGTACGCCGCAGCCCGACCGCGTGAGACCAAGGCGTTGAGTTCCTGTTGTTCGTCGGTAGTCAGTCTGATACGGTACTTCTTGGTAGACATCATGGTTCCTCCTCGGTTCAACGTTACGATTGAACCCCCAAGAGGAACAATGACTATCATGGTATTCATTTCAATGATGTTGGACCACTAGTATAACATCGGTCGCGCGTGGGTTCTCGTCTGCGCTCAATAATTTGGAGGCATATACAAAAATGACTGACCTATTGCTCAAGGGCGGCGAGGTTATCGACCCTTCGCAGAATCTCAGAGGAAAGCTCGACGTGGCCGTTACTGATGGCGCAATCTCGCAAGTGGCTCCAAATCTGAGGCCGCAGGGCGCGGCGCGAGTCATCGACGTGTCGGGCAAACTGGTCGTGCCCGGCCTCATAGACCTGCATTGCCACATATACGAGGGCGTTAACCAGACAGCCATCAACCCTGACCTCGCGGGCGTGCTATCGGGCGTAACCACACTGGTGGACGCGGGCAGCGCGGGCTGCTACACCTTCGGCGGCTTTCCAAAGTACGTCGTGCCGCACGCGAAGTCCCGAATACTCTGCATGGTGCACATCTCCAAAACGGGCCTCAACTACCAGCCCGACCTGTCGCGTCGGGAGGACATCGACGTGGACGAGACCGTGCGGGTAATTCACGCTAACAAGCCGCTGATTCAGGGCGTCAAGCTGCGAGCCGTCGGCCCGGCGGTTCCCACGATGGGCATCAAGATGGTGCATCTGGCGAAGCGCGCCGCGAACGAGGGGGGAGTGCGCCTCATGGTGCATATCGGCGACAACAGCGCGAGCGAGGACGGGCCGACGCTGACACGGCAACTGCTGCCCCTCCTAGAGTCCGGCGACATCATCACGCACCTGTTCTCCGGCAATCCGGGTCGCATCGTGGGCGAAGACGGCAAGGTCATCCCAGAGGTGTTCGAGGCTCAGGAGCGCGGCGTCTTCCTCGACACGGCGCACGGAAGGCAAAACTTCAGCTTCGACGTGGCCCGGCGCGCCCTCGATCAAGGTGTAAGGCCGCGAAGCATCAGCACAGACCTGACCATCCCTGGACGGCTGAACACCGTCCACAGCATGACAGAAATGCTCTCACGCTTCCTGGGGCTGGGCTTCTCGCTGGAGGATGTTATAAGGATGGCGACGACCAATCCTGCAAGTGCGCTGGACATGGACGACACCCTGGGCAGCCTGACGACCGGGCGCGGCGCAGACATCACGGTGCTAGAAGAAGCCACCGGCGACTGGATTTTCCACGACACGGTGGGCGGCACGCTCAGGGGTGACAAGGCTCTCGTCCCAGTAATCACGGTCAGGGACGGCGAGGTGTTCTCAGCCGACTGGGGGCCACGACCCTGGGGCTGGCTCCCCGATTCCGCTTCGTAGCGTCAAATCGCCGCCAACCAGAACACTAGGAAGAGCATGACGATACATGAAGACATTACCATCACCGATGAAGACCAGCTATCTGCGTTGCTGCGAAAGGGCGTCGTCTTTCGCAATTGCAACTTCGATGAAACCGACCTGAGGGAGTTCGACGTCGAGGAGATGGAGCTTCAGGATTGCTCGCTCAAGAAGACAGACTTCTATAATCTCGCCTGCCAGAGTCTTCGGATTATCGACTCCAATCTTGAGAAGGCGCGCTTCGAGAAGGCAGATATTCACGAGGCAACTTTCGAGAACTGCGTGTGCGAGTCAGCAGACTTCAGTGGCGCGAAGCTCAACCTGTCTCGAATGGTCGACTGCGACCTGTCGCTCTGCGATTTCGATAAAGCCAACCTGTTTGGCGTCGACCTTCGCGGCTCAAGACTGAGGGCGGTGGACCTGTCGAACGCAAACCTTGACGCGACCAAGATAGACCGTGTGGATTTCAGCATGGGTTCTCTGCGATTCAAAAAGTTTAGAAAGCTCAAACTGGTCGGCGTAAATTTCACAGAGACCGACCTTACCGGATGCGACTTCACGCAGGTCGAATTTGAAGACTGCTACCTCAACAGCGCCTTCATGAGCGAGGAAACCCTGTTCGACGGCGCAGACCTGCGCGGGCCTATATCTCCAACACACATCTGGATACGGCAAGCCTCAAAGGGGCCATAATGTCGGCTGCGCAGGCGCACTACCTGCTCTTCGAGAAGTACGGAATAGTCGTCGCGGAAGAGTAGCACTCTGTCAGCAATAGTGACTCTGGAAGGCGCATGAGTTAACTCCGGCATCTGAGTTTTGGCGACTTTATGATGCCAGAAAACTCTGCGCTTTCCTGTTTTCTTATTCATGTACAAAACTTAACCTATCTCTATCAGCCCCGGCGCGAGAGTTAGAGAGGGGGAGGCATGCTCACTCAGACGCCTCACCCCCACCTTAGTCAGTCCTCTCCCGTCAAAGTAGATGAGATGAGCCGCATTTCTTAGAGTCAAATTGACAAAGTAGCATAAATGCGCCTCTGAAAATCATGGCGCTCTCGCAACGGCCAAACCCCAGACAACGGACGCTCCAGCGTCTTTCAGCGCGCCTGCGCAGGCAGACATCGTGCCGCCGGTAGTGGCGATGTCATCTACCAGAAGCACTGCTTTTCCGCCGACATTGCCATTGCAGCCGAAGCTCCCTTCGACGTTGCGCCATCGCTCTCCCAGATTACTCATACGTAACTGCGATGGCGTGTTTTTCACCTTGACCAGCAGCTTTTCGTCAATGGGCATATCGATTAGCTTGCTCAGTTCCCTTCCAAGCAGCGCCGCCTGATTGAACCCCCGGCTTCGCAGGCGGCTCGGATGGCTGGGAACTGGAACGATGACATCTCCCGGAATAGAATTGGAAGCCAGATAATCCCCAAGATGCCGGGCAAGCTCAGGGGCCATCGCGCGCATGCTGTGAAACTTGAAATCGTTGAGCGCCTTCTGGATGAGGCTGTCTTTGTCGTAAAGATACGGCGCTCGGATACCGTCCACCGCTATGGGCATTGACCTGCACCAGTCGCACCGCTGGTCAACGCTGGGGCGAGAGCAGACGACGCAGAATGGCGGCGTTAGTCGTGACAGCTCGGCTACACAACTCTCGCATATGCTTTCGCCTTGTTTGCCACACCCAAGACACTGGATGGGAAACAGCTCATCCACCACCGTTCTGGTGAGTCTTGTAAACAGGTCTTTTATCATTATTCAAACATGTCCGGCGAAGATGGGAACAGTCTAGTAGCGGCGTTCTACTCTGTCAACACGCAGACTCATTGTGCGAAAGGCCAGCGTTTATCTATGCGTAGGCGTGTTTAACTGGAAAGATGGAGCGGTCTACCCTCGGGAGTCGGGATATATGGAGTCATTCATCCTGGTTGCCGTCTTGTTCAGACGCGGGATGAAGAAGCGCCTGCCCAGACGGCTGGCTGGTATTCTAAGGCATGCCAATGATGAGCGGTAATATCGCCATTCGACCTCTTAGCGCCCTGCTAATCAGCGTTCTTTTGCTCCTGGCGTTAGCCTGGGCGACAGGCGCTTTATTGCCTGGTAGCCCTGTTTTCGCGGAGAGCGGCTGGGAAGACCCCACAGAATCCGGGATTGTTAACGCTCTTGCTGTTTCTCCCGCATTCGCAAGCGACGGCACCGTGTATGTAGGCACGAAAAACTTTAGTGTGCGCCGCTCAACGGATAGTGGTGCCACTTGGCCGCAAATTGACACAGGTCTCCTTCCAAATTCTAACGTC
>CBDBJK010000018.1:0-134069 GCA_965206395.1 Dehalococcoidia bacterium | reverse complement strand
CGCTGCCTTGCCGGTTCCCTGGCTGTAGACCAGCGCGTCCCGGTCACCGAAGCGCCGCTTCACCAGGTCCGTCCACTCGGCGTAAGCCCACCGCGCCTCCCTGGTCTCCGCCCTTGCCGTGTCCGCTCCGGCGAGGACGGCCAGCGCCCCATCGATGTCCCCCGCCTGCCGCATCCGCCGCGCCTCGTGGACGCTGCGGGCCATGCTGGGGGTTTCCGCCTTCGGCGCCGTCTCCGGCTCAGCCCTGAACAGCGCCGCCATCAGCCGGTCGACCAGCTCTTCGAGGCTTGGCCGCGGCCTTGTCCCAGTCCCACCAATCGTCGTTGCTTGCGTCGTCATCATGTCCTCCTTCGTTTTGTGTTGCTCTTGCCTTCGGTTGCCGTTTTGCCTGTTGCGCCCGTCCCGTCCGCTGCCTGCCTCCGGGCCTGATGAACCGCCTGAGCAGCAGCGCACCGAGTCCGAGGCCGACCGCGTTCAGGAAGACCAACTCGCCGTCGGTCGTCACCAGCGGCCCGAACAGCAGCGCCGCGACCACGACCGCTATCGTCAGCCGCTTGCGCCGCCGGATGAATCCGCCCGCCTTGACTGCGAGTCCCTTGACCTTTGGAACCAGTTCCTTGACGTGCATCGACGCCTCCTTTCCGTTATTGACCCGCGCCGGCCTCCAGGTCGCTGGACGTGGACCAGTCGGGGGATACCCGGATGCCCACGTCGAACTCCCTTACCCGCGATGGATCGGGCTTCAGGCAGGCCGGGTCGCTCGTGGATTGCTTCCCGTCCAATGTGTGCAGCTGCCCGCATCTCTTGCAGTACCAGCCGTCCGAGCCTCTGTAGCCCACCCCCGCCCGCGCGAAGGAATACCCGCAGCCGCAGACCTCGAGAGACAACCTGAACGTGTCGAAGACGTTGCCCTCGGCGTCTCGCAGGGAGCAGAGGCGGGTCCGTGGGTTGAGGACCACGCGGTCGCCGATCACCTGCCGTTCGCCCTTCTGATACCGACCAACTTGCCTGTCCATGTGTGCTACCTCCTTGCTGAATCTCATGCCGTTGCCGTTGAATCCGTGTTGCCGTGCCGACGACGCCCGCAGTCTGACGGTGAGCCGAACGAGGGAGACGCCGTGTTGAAAGAAGACGCAGCTCGGCCCAGGGTCAAATCACGGAAACCGACTCAGGCGAGCTGCTGCTACGTGGGGGTTGAAGAAGACGCAGCCCGGCCCAGAGTCAATTCAGAGGAACGGACTCAGGGGGAGCTGCTATGAAGTGGGGGAGAACCGACCGGCCTGCAGAGCAACCACAGGACGGCGCGGTGAGAGACGCAGCGAGACCCGGGAGCTAGATCGGTAACGTCCTGGGATGCTGCGCGAGGGAAGCGGCCAGTCTACAACGCAATGGCAGACCGGCGCGTGGTGAAGCTGCGGCCAGTTCCACAGGAACCATGCCGCAGACGTAAGGATTGGAAACCTGTCGGAAGGAGGTGCTTCAGTGGGAGCCACCTGGCCAGTGCCTAAGCTGAACAGGTTGGCAAACTCTCCGCTCGCATTATTGGCCCACGACTCCGTTTCAGCTTCTGCCAGAGCCAAAAGGAGTCTTGCAGCAGGCTGGAATAGTTCCCTCCAGACAGCCATTCGCGTGAGGGCTTCAACCATAGCCCTTCTACCACCACGGAACTGCAGGAGCTCCTGGCGGCTCTTGTTGTTAAGCACTCGCTCTGCCGCTCGGACGGCCGAAACGGGCTCAGCCTCTGTCAGGGCTAAAAAAAACCTGCCGCCGAGATCACTGTTCAACAGTTCATAGTCCGAGGCGACTCCACCCTCAGCGAGCATTTCCTGGACGAACTTAGCTCCGCGAGGTGCTGCCGCCACATATGGGAAGTGCTCCAGGAACCTCCGTAGAAGATCAGGCCTTTCGGCGTCTGGCATGCTGGACACGAACTCGCTGAGGCCCCTTTCATCCGTGAAGCCATGCGTCTGCCACCACTCTTCTAGCAGATGAATCCTGAGCATGAATGGTGTCACAAATACGTAGTGCTCTCCCTGGATGGTGCCACGCTCTCTCTCCCTATTCAGGACATCTTGGAACTCATGCCAGGAAACATCGATCTGCTCGGCAAGCCAGCGGCCCTCACGTTCACCTATCCCTGCCACACCGATCCTTTGAAATAGCGAGAGGCCCCTGAGGACTGCCCTAGTTATGCTGAATTGATAGGAATCAAGGGACGCCGAGCCTCCGATTAGTCGATTCATTAGCCTGTCGTCTGAAATGGAGAGATGGGACTCAGCGGGTCCTTCTGCTGCGTACTGTTTGGCCAGGAGAGCCGCTATATGTGGGTACCCGTCGGCGAATTCTGCCAGTCTGCGGGCCGATAAGCGAGGAAGGCCGGGATACTCAAGCTGCAGGACCTCCTCAATTGATTCTTGTTCTAGGGGCTCGGTGCGGAGCTCGACTGTCGGCACAGGCAAGCGTCCTACCTCGTAGGACATAGTAACCAGAGCGAGGCGAGGCCCTTGCTCCGCCAACGCAGTGCTAAGCTCTCTATGTTGATCAATGTCACACTCATCGACCACGAGAATGGCAGATGCTTCGGGGTCATTGACCAACGCATGCAAGAGCGGCGCCCCGATAAGGTCCGCAGCCCGGGGCACGTAGAGCACTTGGTTTTTCAGATCGTCAGGGCGGAGTGCCTCGTAGGAGCTTCGCGTCTTTCCAACTCCCGGCAGCCCTGTCAGTCGCAGCACGGGGCACCTTGATCTTTCGCGCAACGTCCCAGTAATCTGATCTACTATGGTCTGGCGATGAGAGTCTGCGACAAAGGTAGCGGGGTGCCTAACGTCTTGCCTGCTTCCCCATCTCTCGTAGGCGTAGCAAGTTGAAAGTTCCGGGCGTAGCGACGCTACGAGCGACGGATGTCGGTTCGTGAACCCCGCCATTTGGTTCGCAGAGTAGACTCTGACCGTAGTGCTCAGGTAACCGGATTTCCCCAATTCGTCTCGAATAGCATCGCAGCGAGTTCGTATCTTCGCGTCGGTTATATCGGCCATAAGAACCAGGATGTATGCTGCGCCACGCTGCAATCGAAGGTCTACCTCATCCTTCAGCGGTTGGTTGAGGTTGCCGTCAACGTGTAACTCACGTCTGCAGGCCGCAGGTTCCAGGTCAGTCGATTTGACCTGGAAAACCGATGATCCTTCGGGGATCACGTCATCGTCAGAAGGGTGGGCATTGTCAATGTAGGCATCGACTCCGCCATCGCCCACGTTTATACAGTCCGGGACATTGATGAGGTGCCGACCTATTCCTACCCGGCCTGCCTCCGCCCAGAGCAGTTGGCGAAAGAGTTTGACCGCTCGGTCAGAGGATAGGCTGACGAAGACTTCTGGCTCGACTGTGAACCCGGGCATCTCTTCTCCTGGCTGTGCTATCTTGTGAATCGTCAGTCATTATGCTATATTTCTGACATCCTATCACGGAGATGCCTCAGTGCCAAGCCTTCCATCGCAGATCATGAGCCACGCTGCCGAGTCACCGGAGGGCACGCTGCTGTGCCCAAGTGCCTTGCTGCACCTGGGGAGCAGGGCTGCCGTGGACCAGGCATTGTCTCGGCTTGCCCGCAAGGGAGACCTGATACGGGTTTGCCAAGGCGTCTACGTCCGGCTTGTCCAGACCCGATTCGGGCTTCGACCGCCCGCAGTGGACAGAGTGCTTGCGGAATTGTCCGCGCTCTGGGGTGAGACAATTGTACCTTGTGGAGGGATGGCTGCGAACGCCTTTGGACTCACTACGCAGGTGCCGGTACGGTCAATCTACCTTACCTCTGGCCCCAACCGTATGCTCAAGCTCGGTGGGCTGGCGGTGGAACTGCGCCATGCCCCACGGTGGCAACTGGTGGCGCCCCACCGGCCAGCCGGCGATGCAGTCCGCGCCCTGGCCTGGCTTGGCCCCGAGGAGGTTGACGAGAATCTGGAGACGCTTGAGCATAAGCTCGCACCTGAAGATATGGAGGAGCTGGCGGCCACCCGCGCCGTAATGCCTGCATGGTTGGCTGAACCCGTGAGCGCGATGGTCGCTGATGCCTGACAGAGGCTTTGACTTGCTCTATCAGTGACTGCTGCACGGATGGCGTTGAGGAGTTGTGCGCTTGATTAACATGACCCCCGAGCAAGAGGCCCGCGTAAACATAGACCGGCTGCTTGAGCAGGCAGGATGGGCCGTGCAGGACGCCGACTCCATCAACCTGTACGCCAGCAACGGGGTAGCGGTGCGCGAGTTCTCCTTGAAGTCCGGCCATGGCAAGGCGGACTACCTTCTCTATGTGAACCAGAAGGCGGCTGGCGTCGTAGAAGCCAAGCCAGAAGGTTCCACGCTTACCGGCGTGGAAGTCCAGTCCGAGAAATACAGCACCGGCCTGCCCGACAACCTTCCCGCTCATCAGCGCCCTCTCCCGTTTCTGTATGAGAGCACCGGATCGGAGACGCAATTCACCAATAGGCTGGACCCAGAACCCCGGAGCCGCTTGGTCTTCTCCTTTCACACCCCTAAGATGCTGGCCACCTGGATCGGCGCCTCCGAAACCACTGGTAGTGGGACACAGGGGATAGCTGAAGAGAGGCGTGACTACCTGGCGGCTCACAACCTGAGCCAGAGATTGAAGGTCATGCCGCCTTTGAGCGCATCAGGCCTGTGGCCGGTGCAAGAGCGGGCCATCAGGAACCTGGAGGAGTCCTTCGCCGCAGGGCGGCCGCGGGCGCTGGTGCAGATGGCCACGGGAAGCGGCAAGACCTTCATGGCCTGCAATCAGGTGTATCGGCTGATCAAGTACGCCGGTGCTAGGCGAGTGTTGTTCCTTGTGGACCGCAGCAATCTCGGGCGCCAGACCCTGCGTGAGTTCCAGGGGTTCACTACCCCTGACGAAGGACGCAAGTTCACTGAGTTGTACAACGTCCAACTCCTTCAATCCGGGCGCATTGATCCCGTGAGCCGGGTCTGCATCTCCACCATCCAGCGAGTCTACTCCATCCTGAAGGGCGAGGAACTGGCCACGGAGTTGGAGGAGCTTTCTGGCTTCGACACGGCTACGCTCCAACGTGAGCCTGCGCCTGTCGAGTACAACCCCGACGTTCCCATCGAGACCTTCGACGTCATCATTACGGACGAGTGCCACCGCTCGATCTATAACCTGTGGCGGCAGGTGCTGGAGTACTTCGACGGGTTTCTCATAGGGCTTCCTGCAACTCCCTCCAAGCAGACCTTCGGCTTCTTCCAGCAGAACCTAGTCATGGAGTACAACCACGAGCAGGCGGTGGCCGACGGAGTGAACTTGGGCTTCGACACCTACAGGATTCGCACACAGATCACCGACCATGGGGCGACGGTGGCTGCGGGCTACTACGTCGACCGGCGGGACCGTCTGACTCGCAGAGTACGGTGGGAGCAACTGGAGGAGGACCTGACCTACGCTCCCAACCAGCTTGACCGCGACGTGGTGGCGGAGGACCAGATTCGCACGGTCATCCAGACCTTTCGGGACCGGCTGTTCACAGAGATATTCCCTAGCCGCCGGGACGTGCCCAAGACGATCATCTTCGCCAAGGACGACAGCCACGCCGATGACATCGTGCGCATAGTTCGGCAGGTGTTCGATAAGGGCAACGAATTCTGCCAAAAGATCACCTACAAGACCACAGGGGCGAAGCCGGAAGACCTGTTGACCTCCTTCCGCAACAGCTACAACCCCCGCATAGTCGTGACGGTGGACATGATCGCCACAGGCACCGACATCAAGCCGGTGGAGGTGGTCTTCTTCATGCGCAACGTGCGGAGCCGCAACTTCTTCGAGCAGATGAAGGGGCGCGGCGTGCGCACCATCTCGACCACCGACTTCAATGCCGTGACCCCTGACGCTCACAACAAGGACCGCTTCGTGATCGTCGATGCGGTAGGGGTGACCGAGACCGAGCTCTCCGACTCATTCACCCTGGACAGAAAGCCAACTGTACCCTTCGATAAGCTGCTGGACCTGGTAGGCATGGGCGACCGGGACCCGGAAGTACTCTCGTCTCTCGCTAGCCGCCTCGCCCGGCTGGACCGTCACCTGACCCCCAGGGACCGCGAGGCTATAGAAGACGCTTCTCATGGCGTGCCGCTCCAGACCCTAGTATCAGACCTAGTGAAAGCCGCCGACCCTGACGCCGCTTTGGATGCCGCCCGGCAGTCAACGGAGCAGGACGACCCACCCGAATCGGCGGTCGCCGAGGCCCGGCGTCAGTTGCTTGAGGACGCCGCCCAGCCGTTCGCTGCAAACCCCGACCTGCGGCAGCGGCTGGTGGACATCCATCGCTCCTACGAGCAGACCCTCGACACGGTGAGCGCCGACAGTCTCATAGAGGCCGGTTTCTCCGACGACCGGGCAAGGGCAATCGTACAGTCCTTCCGAGAGTACATCGAGGAGAACCGAGACGAGATCACGGCCCTACAGGTGCTTTATGAACGTCCCTATAGGCAACGGTTGAGCTACGCCGACATCAAGGCCTTCGCCGACGCTCTGGTATCGCCTCCTCGCTCGTGGACGACCGAACGGCTGTGGGAGGCCTACCGGCAGCTTGACAAGTCCAAGGTGCGAGGCTCAGGTCAGCGGACGCTGGCTGACATCGTGTCCGTCGTGCGCTACGCCCTAGGTGGCGTGGAGGAATTGGCGCCCTTCGCCGACGGGGTGCAAGAGCGCTTCCGGGGCTGGCTGGCGATGCAGGAGACGGCTGGCCGCTCCTTCGCCGGGGAGCAGGTGCGTTGGCTGGAGGCCATCCGAGACCACATCGCGGGCAGCGTCAGCATGGAGATGGGCGACTTCGAGTACGCCCCCTTCAATCAGCAGGGCGGCTTGGGCAAGGCATACGAGCTGTTTGGGGAGGAATTGGAGGGACTGCTTGAAGAGCTCAACCTGCAGCTGGTGGCGTAGCTCGGACATGCGGGGCTTTCTCCACCATCGCCGATATGACTGTTGAAGGCCCAACAACCTCGGCTCATAATGCGGAGAATGATAAAGGGAGGTAGTCAATGACCACCGCAGATGAAATCAAGCAAGCAGTCCTGAGTCTTCCTGAAGCCGAGTACGCCAAGATCATGGACTGGCTTCACGAGTTGGCAGAGCAGGCGTGGGACCGGGAGTTTGAGGAGGACGCGCTGGCCGGCAAGCTGGACTTCCTGAAGGCAGAGGTTGAACAGGCCAAGCAGGAAGGCACGCTAAGGGAGTTGTAGTGCATCGCACTACGCCCCAATTCTGGGCGCATTTTGAGCGACTGCCTGAAGCAGTTCAGAGGACTGCACGTCGAAACTTCCAGTTGCTCAAGGATAGTCCCAGACACCCGTCGCTTCGGTTCAAGAAGGTCAACGAGTATTGGGCGGTTCGGGTTGGGCGTTCCTACAGAGCTATTGCCATTGAAGAAGGCCAAGACCTGTTCTGGGTCTGGATCGGTAGCCACGACGAGTATATGCGGGTCATTGGCCGGTAGAGATTGATTCGTGCTTGCTCCATACAAACATACGGATGTCGTTGCAATCGATGACACCGAGTTGCGCCGCTGGTTGCGAGATCAGGACTGGAGAAGGTGGGAACGAGAGTTCGATGAGGACATGAGGGCCGGTACGCTAGACATTTTGGCGACGGAGTCGGGTGCATTCAGAGAAATCGGTTGGTTTGAGGAACTTCAGTGACGAACAAGATAGACCTATCCTCGATTTTCGATGTGTACTCGATGCGTGACCAACCGGCGGGTATCGAGGCCAAAGCGCTCACGCAAGCATTCAAGAACCGTGTGGGGCTGTTATGCCCGGAGATGGTTCATCCTTACGATCACTATTCGCAGGCAGGTTACAAGATTGCGGATTTCTGGATGACCCTGCGAGACAAGCTTCGGTACCGACATGGCCTCGAACACCTCGCAGACAGGAACCAATACAACCCTGTTACAGAAGTAGAGCAATTCCTCTCGGAATGCAGCGATGAGCACTATCTTGACTTCATTGAAATGTTCTTCCAGTCAGAGAAGATTCCGATGTACTTCTCGGACCATGAACTAAGGGAAGCGGTCAATAACATCAACAGGTTCTTTAACCTGGACGAACTGCCTTACGCTCTCACGGAGTTCTCAATATCCGAATCGCGGACATTAAGGCCAAGAATCGAGAGATTCCTGTCGCGTATACGACCGCGACCTAAGCAGCTAGGGTCGCCGATAGTGTCCTCGCATACGCAGCCCCAGGCTCTTCCCATCAGGATTCCAAAGATAGAGGCTTATCCGCAAATTATTCGACGTGAAAGCGAGGTCATGTATCAGACAGCGATCAAGCCTGTTCTCATTCTGCTGGCAGGTCCGGCCTTCAGGGAAGCGAACAGGGAGTTCCTAGACGCGCTCAAAGATTATCGGAACGGCGACTACCGGGACTGTGTCGTGGATTGTGGAAGCTCCCTTGAGAGCGTAATGAAGATCATCTGCGAACAGAAATGCTGGCCGCCTCAAAGGGATGCAGGAAAGCTACTCAATACCATCCTATCGAGGACAGACCTGCCAGAGTTCCTGAAGCAACCGCTGATTCAGACCGCCGTGATCAGGAACGAGTTGGGCAGCGCACACGGCGCCGGCGCGGAACCACGCACCGTGGCCAAGCATCTGGCGCAGTACACCATCAACGTGACTGCATCCGCAATTCTCTTGCTTGTAGAAGAGACTATCCATGAGTGAACCACAGAGTCAGCTTGGGGACGTGGTGCCTCATGAAACCCGGAGGAGCTTTCCGATAGGATGGGTGCTGAGCACTCTTGAGGAAGCATGTGTCGTGATTCAAGGCCAGTCACCGCCTGGCACAACTTATAACACCAACGGCTTAGGTCTGCCCTTCTTACAAGGGAAAGCGGAGTTCACAGACCTCTACCCCAAAGCGGTCAAGTGGTGTTCCGCTCCCTCAAAGATAGCCGAACCGGACGATGTGCTTATTTCGATACGGGCTCCGGTCGGCCCAACGAACCTCTGCGCTGTGCAGTCTTGCATTGGTAGAGGCCTGGCGGCCATCAGGACTCAGGGAGACATGCCTGCCAAATACATCCTCTATGCGATGCGAGCCACGGAGGAAGACCTGCGAGCCAATTCAACCGGCACTACGTTTGAGGCTATCCGTGGCAATGATCTGAGGTCTCACCCCTTCCCCCTGCCTCCTCTTGCCGAACAGAACCGCATAGTGGCGGAGATCGAGAAGCAGTTTACCCGCCTGAATGCCTCCGTAGCCGCGCTGAAGCGGGTCCAGGCCAACCTGAAGCGCTATAGAGCCAGCGTCCTCAAGGCCGCCTGCGACGGCAAACTGGTGCCCACCGAGGCGGAGCTTGCTCGGTCCGAGGGACGCGACTACGAACCCGCCGACCGCCTATTGGAACGCGTTCTGGCGGAACGCCGCGCCCGCTGGGAGGCCCAAGAGAAGCGCGGGCGCAAGTACAAGGAGCCTGTCGCTCCGGACACGTCCAACCTTTCTGGACTGCCGGAGGGGTGGGCGTGGGCACCGCTAGCCTTGATTGGCGAAGTACGCCTGGGGCGGCAGCGGTCACCCAAGAGGGCGAAGGGACCTCACATGCGGCCCTATCTGCGTGCTGCCAATGTTACCTGGCATGGACTAGACCTATCCGATGTCAAAGAGATGGACTTTAGTCCGAACGAATACGAGACTTATCGGCTGCATCGCGGAGACATCCTCTTGGCCGAGGCATCCGGTAGTGCAGACGAGGTTGGCAAGCCAGCAGTATGGGCTGACGAAATCGATGGCTGCTGCTTCCAAAACACCCTGATACGTATAAGGGTTTGTCCTGGGGTGGTTCCATATCTGTACTATCACCTTCTATCTGATGCTCGCACTGGTGCTCTTGGGAGAGCAGCAAGAGGAGTGGGTATCCACCATCTAGGGATACTCTGAACAAGTCTGGGCATAGTAGCATAGAGAATAGCACTGTGTTCGGGGAGATAATTGATGGACCAGCCAACATTTGCGGACTTGGAATACGAGAGCAAGAAGCGCAAGACCCGCCGGGAGATATTCCTGGAGCGCATGGATGCTCTGATCCCGTGGGAACAGATGGAAGAGCGCATCCGTCCGTTCTATCCCAAGGCGGGCCGAGGCCGTCGACCATATGAGTTGTCGGCGATGGTGCGGATACACTGCGTGCAGTTGTTCTACAACTTGAGCGATCCTGGTATGGAGGACATGCTCTACGAGGTCGAGTCGGTGAGACGGTTCGTAGGGTTGAAGCTGTCGGGCCCGCTGCCGGACGAGACGACGATTCTGAACTTCCGCCATCTGCTGGAAGAGCATGAGTTGGGGCAGAGTCTGTTCGAGGAGATAAACCGTCATCTGGAGTCCCAGGGACTGCGGCTTCGGGAGGGGACGATCGTGGACGCGAGCATCATAGAGGCGCCGTCATCGACGAAGAATCGTGCGGGTGAGCGAGACCCTGAGATGCACCAGACGAAGAAGGGGAACGAGTGGCGCTTCGGGATGAAAGTACACGTAGGCGCTGACGCTGAGACGGGAGTGGTACACAGCATGACTACGACGCCAGCTAACGTGCATGATGTGACAGAAGCGCACCGATTGCTGCACGGTGGAGAGAAACGAGTGTGGGGGGATGCGGGGTATCAGGGAGTGGACAAGCGGTTGGAGAATCGAGAGTTGGATGTGGAGTGGCGAGTGGCGATGAGGCCCGGCCGGCGACGGCACCTGGAGCCTGGCAGCCACGAGGCGTTGGCGGAGAAGCGCAAAGCGTCGGTCAGAGCGAAAGTGGAGCATCCGTTCCTGTACGTGAAGCGGCGCTTTGGCTACGCCAAGGTGCGCTACCGAGGGTTGGCTAAGAACGCGCAACGGCTGGCATTGCTACTGGGGCTGGCCAACTTGATGACGGCAGAGCGTCGTCTGGCGGCATGAGAGGGGCGCAGTGAGCAAATCACGGCCGGGGAGCCGCGATGGCTCCGAAAAGCCGCTTCGAGGCCACAACAGACACGGTCTGAACGCCTCAACCACGACCTGGAACGTCACAAAGATGCCTGAACATCTCCAAAGAACGGAACCACTCTGCCCATCCACGCTTGCGCCGAGTTGTTCAGAGGTTCCCTAGAGAAGGCAGCGGCATAGATGTGTTCAACAGGATGGCGCTCTCTCTTACACTGCACTTTACGGGACGTGACCCATCAGGTACACTACTTTACGGGACGTGACCCATCAGGTACACTACTTTACGGGACGTGACCCATCAGGAGACGAATAACCAAAACCGATGTCGTTGTCAGGAGGCAAGATGGACAAGTACGTACGTTTACCCGCTGGGATGGTAGTAGTAGTCGCGCTGCTAGCCATAGCTGCGTGTGGAGGCAACGAAGGAGAGGCCCGAGAGAACACGCTTGATGAGATCCTCGATCGAGGATACCTCGTCTGCGGCGTCAAAGCTGACACCCCAGGCTTCGGCGTGCTCAACCCGGACGGCACGGCCCAAGGTAACGACGTTGAATACTGCCACGGGATGGCCGCGGCTGTCTTCGGAGACAGGAGCAAGGTCGAGTTCAGGGAAGTCACCTCCGCCAACCGCTTCGAGCTTCTCGCGGCAAAAGAGATCGACGTGCTCATCCGCACAACCACTTGGACCGCCAGTCGCGACGCCGACCTCAACGTCGCCTTCGCGCCCACCACCTTCTACGATGGCGCGGGCATCTTGGTGAAGGCCAGCTCAGAACTGACCAGCGCTAAGGAGCTCGACGGGGCCACTATCTGCATCCTGGACGGCACCAGCACCCAGGGTGCCGTCTCCGACTTCTTCTCCGAACAGGGGCTGACCTACTCTGAACTCACCTTCCAGGCCAACCCGGAGCTCCGCGGAGCGTTTATCAGCGATCAGTGCGACGCCTGGTCGTCAGACAAGTCGCAGCTGGGCGCCCACCAGTTCACCCTGAAGGCCGACGGGACCGACGCCGTCGTGCTCCCCGAGACGCTCTCCAAAGAACCTCTCGGTCCGAGTGTACGCGACTACGATTCGGAGTGGGAAGACGTGGTGCGCTGGGTAGTGAATGGCATGATCATCGCCGAAGAGCAGGGGGTCACCTCGGATAATATGGGTCAGATGGCGGCGAACCCGCCGAACAACACAGTGGCCCGTCTCCTGGGAGTGGGATTCGACGGCGGCCCTCCTACCAACCTGGGCATCGGACACGGCAAGATCGCCAGCACCTTCATGCAGAGCGTGATCGATCAGGTCGGCAACTACGGTGAGGCCTACAGCCGTACACTCGAGCAGGTAGGACTCACTCGTGCCGGATCGTTGAACGCCTCCTATCTAGACGGCGGACTGATCTACGCCCCGCCGATGCGCTAAGAACGCTTTCTGACAAGGACGGAACGTATGGGCACAGGGTATGCCCGCCCATATGGTGGGTGTCGTGAGATTGTTAGGCAATGATGCAGCGCCTGAAAGACATCTGGTTCAAGAGACGCTCGCGCTACCTCGCGGTCAATCTGATCGTCGGTGCCGCTTCCGGGATCGTTGTGGGCTACGTCAGCTATTCCATAGCCATCAACCTCTTCGATTTCGACTTCCTCTTCGGGCCTTACGGCAGTCCGGACCACAGCTCGATCTTCCAGTTCCTGGACGTAGAGGCGAGCGACCCGAGATGGCTGGGAATGCTCAAAGGTGCTGGCAACACCATAGCAGTCGTGGTCTTTGCCATCTTCCTTTCCTCCATGTTGGGCTTGGCCGTTGGCGTGGCCCGACTCTCCTCCAATCCCATGGTCAACTGGCTGGGCAAGCTCTACGTCGACCTGTTCAGGAACCTGCCCCTGCTGCTGATCATGTTCTTCTTCGCCTTCGCGGTGTCTAGGGGACTGCCCAAGATAGAGGAGCGCTCAGGGTGGAGCGGTCTCCTCTACATCAGCAACCGCGGGCTGGCCATCCCCTGGCTCGAGGCCGCCAATTCGCTCTGGTGGCTGTGGCCCGTGGCGTTGCTCGGCGCCGCCACGGGCGCGTGGCTCGTGAGGAGGAGCCGTGCGCGCAGGGAGGCCAAGACGGGCGAGAGCCTGCGGCCCAATGTGTGGGGAACAGCGGTCTTTGTGCTCATAGGAGCGGTGGCATACGCCGCACTGCTCTTCCCGGTGCGCCTAACTCTTCCTGACGTGACTCAATCGGCGTCCGGGTTCTTCTCGTATACCGGTGGCAATCTGCTCGGGTTGGGTTATCTGAGCGCGCTGGTGTCGCTCACCCTCTACTTCAGCGCCTACATCGCTGAGATCGTGCGTGGCTCACTCCAGGCGATTCCCCACGGCCAGACCGAAGCCTCCGCATCTCTTGGACTATCAACGTACCAGCGCTTCTCGCTGATCATCCTGCCCCAGGCCCTGCGGATCATGATTCCTTCTTTGAACAACGAATTCCAAAACGCCAACAAGGACTCGACGCTTGCGCATGCCATAGCCTACGGTGAGATAGTCCTGATATCCAATAGGATCATCAACAACACCGGGAACCTCCTGCAGATATACCTGTTCATATTCTTCGTTTTCGTCATCACGAACCTCATCATCTCGCTGATCATGAATGCGATTAACCGAAAAGTCCAGATCAGATGACGACATCTGCAGCGTATCGCTCCATCGTCTCCAGCTGTCTGACCTGGGCAAGGACAAACCTGTTCAATTCATGGCGTAACTCCGTCCTCAGCTTAGCCACCATAGCGGCTGGCGGTATCGCCGGATTCCTGATGCTGAGGTTCGTTCTGTTCCAGGCCAACTGGGGCCTCGTCGCGATCAACCGAAAGCTGTTCTTCGTCGGCAGTTATCCTGCGGAGGACACCTTCCGGATATGGATATCCCTCTTCATCGTCGTAATTCTGGTTGCCCTTACCTATGGCGTCTGGATCGGAAGATTGCGGCCCTACATAGTGGCGATCGGTGTGGTGGCGGTGATAACTCTCACACTCGGCCTGGGGACCGATCTGCAGATCCAGGAGGAACAGTACACCCAAGAGATACAGTCCGCGGGACAGACCGCAATCGTGAGCGGTGTCCAAAGAGAACTGGTGTGGGAGCGTGGCTGGGCACCCCGCTGGCTCTACTCGCTCTCACTGGGACTCGCAATCCCGTTCGGTACATCTTGGCTGCTACTCGCTGGGCTCTTTGCGGTCCTGATAGGAGGAGCTTGGGCGGGCAGGCGCCTCTCCAGATGGAGAAGCAATCCGATACTGCTTCAGGCGATCGGCGCAGCGTGGGTCCTGCTCATCCCGATGATCGTCTTGCTCCAGTTGGGGGTGTCCAGCAGCCACTGGGAGAGCGCATTCCTCGACCTGCTGGTGTTTGCCGTGGGGGGATTCTTCTCCTTCTTCATCGGTCTCGGACTGGCGTTGGGCCGCACCTCTCCGTACTGGACTATACGGTTCTCCGCCGTCGGCTACATCGAGGTCGTGCGCGCTGCCCCGCTGCTCGTCTGGCTACTGTTCGCCACGTTCCTCGATGACGAGTTCGGACCTATCGGCGAAGCGTTCAGCAACATCGACCTCGTATATCGAGTCATGATCGTTTTTGCCTTCTTCGGCGGGGCCTACATCGCTGAGGTTTTGCGAGGCGGACTCCAGTCCATACCGCGTGGCCAGCATGAGGCGTCTGAGGCGATAGGTCTTTCCGCGGCGCAGAAGTACATCTTCATCATCCTGCCGCAAGCGATCAAGGCGGTTATCCCGGCAATGATCGGGCGCTTCATCGCCCTATGGAAAGATACAGCGCTACTCGCCGCAATATCGCTCGTCAACACACTGGAAAAGGCGAAGGAGATCCTCGGGGGCCAAACGGACATAGCGGAGGGTGCTTTCTTCGAGATATATATTGTGGTCGGGCTCATATACTGGCTGATTTCGTATCTGTTATCCCGGCTTGGCGGAGCGGCGGAAACCCGATTGGGAGTGAACACCAGATAGCGGACCAGGCTATAGAGAGGACCGGCACATGGCAGAGCAGAGCGGCAAAGAGATACTCCGCCTAGAGAAAGTGGTGAAACGCTACGGCGATTTCGCTGCTCTGAAAGAAGTCGACGTCTCAGTGATCGAGGGCGAGGTCGTCGTCATCATCGGGCCTTCTGGCTCAGGCAAATCGACCCTGCTCAGGACCATAAACCAACTCGAGCGACACGATTCCGGCCGGATCGTCGTTGACGGTGTCGAGCTGACGGACGACGCCCGCACTCTCGCCAAGATACGGGCCGACACGGGGATAGTCTTTCAGCAGTTCAACCTCTTCCCGCACCTCACCGTCATGCGCAACATAACACTCGCGCCGCAGAAGGTCCGCCACATGCCGCACAAGCAGGCGGAGGAACTCGCGCTCCAACTGCTGCGCCGCGTAGGTATACCTGAACAGGCGGAGAAATACCCCGGCCAGCTCTCAGGCGGCCAGCAGCAGCGCGTCGCCATCGCCCGCGCTCTCGCGATGAACCCCAAGCTGATGATGTTCGACGAGCCCACCTCCGCGCTCGACCCGGAGATGATCAACGAGGTCCTCAAGGTGATGGGCGAGTTGGCTGCGTCCGGTATGACCATGATCTGCGTTACCCACGAGATGAGCTTCGCAAGGAACGTCGCCGACCGCGTGATCTTCATGGATGAGGGCGAGATAGTCGAAGTCGGAACCTCTGAGGAGTTCTTCACCAGCCCGCGAGAGTCCCGCACCAAACTCTTTCTAAGCAGGATCCTCACCCACTAATTTGCTACTCCAACCCAATCTCCCCTGTAGCAAAGGGCTAGAGGGCCCCGGCCCATTCGTCCTGAGCTTGTCGAAGGCTATTCCTAAGGGCATCGCGCAGGCGCACTCCAGCCAAAACGGCATCAACCGATGTGTTCAGGCTGTCCGAACTCCAGCGAGGGCCCAACTCCCTAACGGGTTCCTACGACCTGCTGGCGCCGGGGATATCACGGCGGTGGAAAAGGTAGAAGGCCAGTCCGCCCAAGACCAGAACGTAGGCCGCAAGCACCAGAAAGGCGTGGAGCTCCCCTGGAGCATCCCCTTGAGTGGGGCCGGCGAAGCCCTCTGCATCTCCACCACTCATGAAGACGCCGATATTATAGACCAGCAGGAAGTCCGCCACGTTCTGGAACCAGTCGAAGAGATTGATGAAGATGCCTAGGAAGATCTGCTCAAAGCGCTATCAGTGTCTCATGATTTGTGGTACAACTATTGGGGTATTGGGGGCAGGTCAATGGAACAAACCCGGTGCGCCCGTCGTCTGTAGATGTAAGGAGGCGGACAATGAGCGTGAAGGAGCGACCAGGTACGAAACCACCGTGGGCAGCGGGTATTCTGATAGGCTTGCTGGTAGCGGCATTCGTGGCATGCAGCACCGAGCCCCAACCAACAGCAACTCCGGCACCGGATACAGACCAGTTCGACCTCCCAGACGTCCTGATCCAATTCGACTACGAGCCTACCTTCTCGACCCCTGAGCGCTTTGCGCCCTTCGGAAGAGTACCCCCATTCACCCTGTTGGAAGACGGGACGCTAATATATCTGGACGAGGGTGGACGATATGACGAGCAGCGGGTAATGGAAGTGCGCCTTTCAGGGGATGACGTAGAGGCCCTTGTACAGCAGGTACTTGACTTAGAGCGTCTAACAAAACCATTATTGGAACAGAAAGCGAGAGCAGATGATGGCACAACCTATGGCCAAGAAAGCCTCATGTATGTCTGCCCTGCGCTCATATCGAACCCGTAAGCGTCGGAACTGATGAAGCCAACTCAGGCTTCTCTCAACCACCCATCTATGCACACCCAACCCGCTGCCATGCGGCTCACCTCGCTTGGCCAGCAGCGGCCAGATATGTCGCTTCTTCAACTCCTTGCGAACAGGCTCAGAGTCATACCCTCTGTCTCCCTGCGCCTGAAGAGGACGCTTGCGAGGCCTGCCTCGCTTGCCCTTGACAGCAGGTATGGCATCCACCGACTCAAGGGCTTGGGTGACATCGTGAGCGTTCGCGCCAGTCAACCTGACCGCCAGTGGAATGCCCTGGGCATCGGTTATGATATGATGCTTGCTACCCGCCTTCGCCCTGTCCGTGGGGTTGGGGCCTGTTTTCTGCCCCCAAAAACTGCTCGCACTGAAGCACTGTCCAGCACTGCGCGAGTCCAGTCTATGCGCTCAGCTGCTTGCAGGCGCTCAAGGCATACCAAGTGGATGCGCTCCCAGACTCCCGACTGGTGCCAATCTCTGAGGCGCCTCCAGCAGGTCATCCCACTGCCACAGTCCATCTCCTTGGGTAGGTCTTCCCAGCCAATGCCTGTCTTTAGCACGAACAGTATCCCACTTAGGACCTGTCTGTCAGGTATCCTGGGCCTTCCTCCTTTCGGCTTCGGTGGTTGTGGCGGCAGTAAAGGTTGCACCAGTTCCCAGAATTCATCGCTTACAAGGGGCTTAGACATTAGGTCATCCTCCTCCAGAGAATGTCCAGATTCTAACCCCTTTTATTAGGTTTTGTTAGACGCTCTTAGGCTTCGAGCGCCTGGAAAACTACTCCGAGCAGTGCCAGAACCTTGACGACGGCACGGGTATGTGCCTCGCCGACGCCTCCTATACAGTCCTGAGAGTCCGTCTCCCCTCCGGCGAGCCTCGCCAGGTCAGGATCTACGCGAACTTCGGTAGCGACCTCCAGGCCCTAGAATCCATTCGCTCTACGCTCAGGGAGTACAGTCACCCGGACGCCCGGCCATACGTGCCCGCGAAGGCCACTCTTTTCATCCGTCCGATGGCCGAGGCTGTGGACGTCACTGTGCTGGACTGGGAGCTGGGTCCAGCTTGGCTGGAGGCCGACGACAAGGGCCGGCAACGGGCCAGGGTGGTGGACGGGGATGCCCTAGCCACGCTGCTGGCGAGCGTTCCCCGCAATGTTGGTGACTTCTTCCAGCACGAGGGCCAGGCCTACCACATGACTCTCGTTCCGTGGCTGCCGTTGGTCGACTTTACGGCCGCTGTGGCTGCCTATTGATACCCTGCTGAAGTCAAATCTAGACTCGGGACCTTGGCTGAAAGGTGAGGGCCACAGTGTCAAAACTTGTTGTGACCTTGGCGATGGTGCTGTCTCTGACATCGGTAGCTTGTGGCGGGAGCGAGGTGGTACAAGGAAAGGTGGATCACAACGGGGTCACCGGAGTGACGGAGGGCAAGGGTTCTACCATCCTGCGAAACGTTCCCGCCTACGATCAAGATGCGGTTGACGACAGACCGTCCATCCGGGTGAAAGATCAGGATTTCCAGGGATTTTTCACCTCCAAGGATGAGCACGCCGTCATCACCGTCGAGATGGAGAAGGAGCTGCGCCAGAAGTACTCGGACATCAGCTACATAGTGCACGTCGATGGCGACCAAGGTACCTAATCCTACTTCGTTAGCCGTGAGGTCTTTAACCGTATCTTGGTGGACAGGCCCGTGCGATTTGAGGCTTCGGGAGCTCCGATACCGACCATAACCAAGCTGCTAGAGCCCGGGGAGCTGTGGGGCCTGACTTGGTTGTAGGCCCGCCAGTACCGTTCCGTCAGAACCCTCACCTCCAGCAACGTGTAGAAGATCTCCCTATCCAGCAACTCGTCCCTCAGCTTGCCGCTGAAGCTCTCGATGTAGCCGTTCTCCCACGGTGACCGGGGCTCGATGTACAGCGTCCTGGCTCCCACCCTATCAACCCACTCACGCACAACCCTGGCCGTAGACTCCGGTCGTTGTCCAAGCGAATGTGGTCCGGCACTTCCCTGAGCATCATCGGCAGACCGTATGCTGCGGGCAGCCCGGATCGCCAGACACTCCAGACGTCGACGACCTCCGCGCCGCCGATGATTCGGGCGGGTTCCTGGACGACGCGCAGTCCGCCGCACCCGCTCCCAAGTAATGAGGACTCTCTGAGATCGCCTGACCGACTCGCTATATAGAGACCTCCCAGCGAAAAGTTCGCAGTTCAGTACACTTAGGCCCACCAATCATGTTCCCGTTAGCTCAGTTTGCTTCCTGTTTCTTCTCCACCTTTGGTAGCACTGCAAACGAAGAAGAGGCGCACCATCGTGCGCCTCTTCTTGTAAGTAAATGTCTATCGATTATTGGAGACTATCCCGAGAAGCAATTCCCCTACTTGGCTGTTCCTTCTTTAGAATTCCAACTGTATTCGACGCTACCCTTGGGCGAACCATCCAGACCTATCTCGGTATAGGTGACCTTGATCTGCTTTGGCTTCAAGTAAAACTCCTCGACTGGAACGCCGCCGTCTTCTGTGTTGCCCACAACGTAGCCTACTATCTGAACATCCGTGAGTTCATAGGCATAGAATGTCAGGCGACCCTGGGAACCGTATGACGCGGTGATGTGAATTTCGACTGTGGGGAACGTTCTTCCGGTGAGAACGGCCTCCTGTAGCTTTGGTGTGCTTGCGTCTATCTCTTTAGCTGCCACAAAAGCCTCCACCACTACCTCGCCACTTAGAAGTGTCGACCCTGCACCTGAATCTGATCTGTTGATGGCCTGATTAAAGGAGAGTATTTCACTCCATTTTTGATAACCCACGTCCTGCGCTCCACCCTCAAGGCCCTCGAACCGGATGTATGATACTATTGCTCCAGATGCGTCCGCCTCAACTGAACTATTCTGAAGTAGCCCAGTAGCGCCGGGCAGAGCTATAGAGACGACTGCCACTGCTGCCAGGGCAGCAATCGCCAAACGATTTGTCAAGAATCTACGTATCTTCATGTCTCAGCTCCTCTTTGATATTGATAGCTTTCGCTTTGTGCGACTCACATCATCAATATATGCCCACCGTGAGGCCGTCGCCTGACGGGAAGCTGACACATGGCTTACTTCTTCCTGACAAAAGGAATGCTAACGATTGTAGGCCTCGACCCGTCTTGGCAACACCCTGGCTGCATAATGGGCACTGAGTGGAGCAGTATTAGAGATTTAGATGTCGCAAGATGCAGCACCTATTAAAGACGCTTACGAGGCTAACACCAGGAGAACGTCAGAAGTACCAGGTGCGGTTATGCCTGCCCAAAAAGGCCTCGGCATCGACTTCGCCAATCTTGGCGTCATCTAGTGCCGAAATATCTGTCGCCGTAGTCGCCGATGCCCGGAACGATATACTTCTGCTCGTTAAGTTCAACGTCGATGACGGCGACAGAAATGTTTGATAAAGGGATGGCCTCTGCCAGTCTGTCTATCCCTTCATGAACGGCAACAACGCCTGTAAAGTAGATATCTTTTGCCTTGTAGCCCTCGCTGACGAGAATGTTCACCGCAAGACGAGCGCTGCCTCCCGTCCCTAGCATTGGATCGAGGATGATGGCTCTGCTAGGCAGGTTCGCGGGAAGCTTTCTGTAATACTCCGAGGCCTGAGCAGTCCGCTCATCGCGCGCAATGCCTAACATGCCTACTGGCACATCAGGCATCATTTGCATGAAGGCGGGAAGGAAGGCCAGAGCCGCCCGCAAGATAGGCACGACCATGACATCGTCAGGCATGGATAGCCCACTAGCCTTGCCTACGGGAGTCTCGACGCTTATTTCGGTATTGCTGAACTTGGCAAGCGTTTCTGCGCACAGTATTTGGGCAAGAAGATCAGAGGCCTTGCGGAACTCCGCAGTGCCTGAATTCCTGTTTCGTAATGTAGTGATCAGAGCATCTTTCATAAATGTTCCCTACCAAAATCCGCCGCTTGAGCGGACGCCTACTTTACGAGCGAATACTACTGAGGAATGGACTCCGTGTCAAACCCGCCTTTCGGCAGTCTCACTCCGGGGAGGGAGCTCACTACACTGATTGAAAACACTAGCATTTTATCATCTCGAAGAGTTCAGTATTTGCAAAACTGCCATGCCTGCATTAGTATTCTGCGTGAAAGGAGAGAGATCTATGGATAATGTAGAAGAGCAACTCATCAACAGTCGTACTATCGCCGTAGTGGGCATTTCGCTGAATCCGGAGCGGCCAAGCTACTACGTCTCCAAGTACATGCAGGAGCAGGGATATCGCATCATTCCCGTCAACCCTCTGATCGAGGAAGTGCTGGGAGAAAAGAGCTACCCGGACCTGAAGTCCGTGCCCGAACCAATCGACATGGTGGACGTTTTTCGTCGGTCTGAGCTTGTGGGGCCGGTGGTCGACGAGGCCATCGAGGTGGGTGTGAAATACATCTGGATGCAGGACGGCGTTATCAATGAGGAGGCCGCCGCCAAAGCAGAGGCCGCCGGTATTCCAGTTGTGATGGACAATTGAACGCTGCGTGAGCATCGCCGCCGGTACGGTGGCGCAAAATAAGTCCGACTCGACTACAATTTACAAGCCTCTATTAGCGCGCTCACGTCTTCGGACGTGGACATCGTGCTACATAGGTCGAGCAGTCGTTCAGGCGTCCCCTTGGGCGCAACGTCCTCAAGAAGCCAGGTCATCTTGGCGAGCAGTTCGGCATCGTCGAGCGGCACGTCAGGATGGCCTTTAGGTTGATGGACTGTCGCCTCCTCAAGCCTGCCATCATCGAGCGCGACGACCAATCGCACGCCCATGATGCCATCGTTCATCAGAGCCTCGTCCCTGCCCTGTTCCCTCACAAGCTCTATCTTTGCTATCAGCGATTTTACTTCGGGCTTATCCCAGGGCGCGCCCTCGTACTCGCCGGATGTCAACTTGCCACGCAGCAGCGCCATCGCCATCACAAAAGGCGTGCTGTGGTCTGCGGCCTCGCGCGTTGCAGGAGCGAACGCCTCCGGGGAGCCTTGCACGCCGCCGCACACATTTCGATGCCCGTATAGAGTAAGCTTGCTGACGTTTTCTGCACGGACGCCTCGGCCATACAGATCGAGCGTTGCTTCGATAGCCGCCTGAGTGTAAATCTGTGCAGGGTATGCCTTGATGACGTTGCGGGCGGTCGTCCAGCGGCTGCCCAGCATATCAAACCGGCCAGGGTCGGCAGGAGTGTCGAACAAAGGGCCGAGACGCTCGAACGCGATCTCAAGCGCGCCCTCAGATGCCGTAACGCCTAGCGCCGCCAACTGAGCCGATTCGACGGCACGCTGTGTAGCCAGGCCAACTGAAACGGCCTTTATCATAGGAATGCTTGCCGACGGCTTCAGCCAGGTGTTAAGCACCATTCCCGTTGCCCCCGATAGCCCACAGGCATGAACCGCCGCCTCCTGCGTCGCGCCAATGAGCCGAGCAGCAACGATTGGCAGCGTCCACGGCGCTTGAGTCTGCGCGTGAAACCCACGGGGCATGAAATGGAACGATTCCGCAAGAGCGCCCATCAGTTCGTAGGCGGCAACCAGGCAGGTGATAAGTTCTTTGCCAATGCGCCGATGCTTCTCAGCCAGCGCGATGATAGCGGGTATGACATCGCTAAAGTGGCCCGCCTCATGGCCCCGGCTCAACGCGAAGATGTCGTTCGCGTCCAGATAGCGCACCATCGCGCCGTTGACGAGGGTTGCAACATCTGTGGGCGTCTTCTGGTCTGTTCCGATGAGTGTCGATTCCTCGCTTCCACCACGAGCCAGCGCGTACTTCCGCACCATGCCAACGGGCTCGGCATGGTACGCAGCCAGGGCACAGGCCACACTATCTGCCAGATGCCGTCTGGCGGCAACCACGACCTCCTCTGGCAGATTATCGTAGTCCAGTGAGAAGACAAACTCAGCCATCTTTTGCGCTATAGTCACGGATTTATCCTTCGATATCTGCTAACAAAATTCCAATAGCATCAACCTATTTTGAGGCGGGGCCTTTCACCCTCATCCCTGCCTTCTCCCATCGAGGGAGAAGGTGTATGTCCTCTCCCCCGTCGTCCTTCCCCAGAAGGAGAGGAGAGTTATAGAGAGGGGTCTAGCGTCTCAGGCCAGAATGCTCTCCTCGTATAGCTCGAAGCGTTGACGAACCATGTCGCAAGCATCCTGCACGCCCCGAAGTATCTGCTCGTCGGAGAGGTTGCTGTCGAAGGAGCCTGTTATGGCATTCTCGTCGTGGGACGCGGTTACTCTCGACCTCCTGAGCCAACGCGAATAGCCACGCACCCAGTCCGCAAGCGGAGGAGATGCGTCAATCCTGAAAGGTATGGCTTTCTGTCCAGAGATGTCGGTCACGTTGAGATGAAACGTCGGGGCTTGACCGTTTGCACCGCCCGCAGGCGACTCGACGTTGATTCTTATGACGACTCCCGCGTTGGGGAATGCCAGATTCACGCCAATTTGCACATCTGATTTTGCAGCCATAATCTTGCCTCCGAATGGTTTGTAAAATACAGTCTTCCGTTCTTCCCTTTAGTCGCCTACCGGCTGCGCCCTTTGCTTGGCATGAAGGAACGGCAGGTTCTTGGAACCGTCGATGGGCCTGCGCTCTATGAAGGCCAGACGCCGCTCCTCGCCCTCATCCGACTTGATATAGTCGGGGGCATACCGTTCCGTCGGGCTGGGGATGCCTTCCATGTACTCGGATACCTCGTTGAAGGTAATCTTCTGCAACTCCAGAATGACGGGGCTGTTGTTCTTGATGAGATTGCAGTAACGCTCGACCTCTGCCTCCAACTGGTCGTGAGAAACCACCGAGTTGACGAGTCCCATCTCGTAGGCCCTCTGAGCGGTGTACTGCTGAGTGAGCATCCATATCTCCCTGGCACGCTTCTGACCAACCACGTGGGCGAGGTATCCGACGCCGAACCCCGCTGCCGGGCTGCCGACCCTTGGGCCTGTCTGACCAAATGTCGAGCGGGTCGAGGCCACGGTGAAATCGCACATGTAAGCCAGGATGTTGCCCGACCCGATGGCAAAGCCGTCTACCATTGCGATGACAGGCTTGGGCAGGTTTCGGATGAGATCGGTGAAGCTGTTCTCGCTCGTGCCGCTGTACTCAGGGCTGGAGCGATCTTCAGCCTGGTCGCGGCCAGAGCAGAAGGCGTTCGGGCCAGCGCCCGATATCACCACTACGCGGATGCTTTCGTCGTCGCGGGCATCCTCGAGGGTCGTCACCATCTCGTCGGTGGTCTTACCCCGAATTGCGTTATAGACCTCCGGGCGATTGATTACGATTCGAGCCACGCCATCCTTTTTCGAGTAGAGTATGTCTGTAAATTTCACGGTGATGCCTCCTTAGCTGCTTGAGTCGATGTTACTCCGTCGCTGCGTATGATAACGCAAGCGCCGACGATTGTGAATGGGGCGACCTGACGGGCTACACTCGCCTCTCTCGGTTGCCAAGGGCTACCAGAAACATAACGCTTTTGCCCGCCGCGTGAGGCGAGAAGAAATCTATTACGGCATCGTCGAAAAAGGTCAGGCCGGTTGCGCCGAACCCCTGCGCGTAGGCCGCAATATACAGCCTGCCCGCCGTGATGCTCGCATCCAGATGCGCAGCCCTGTATCCTCTGTTGCCAAACGTTTCTAGCACAGGCGCAAGGTTCGAGAGGAAGAAGACGTTTACGCTCGCGTCGGCAGGAAGCGCCTGGTTCAGGCCCAGATGACCTGCCATCTGCCGGAAATCGCCCTCCATCAGAAGCTCTAATGCTTGGCTATCTCGATGGAACACGTATGCGCCGGATGCCAGGCCATCAACCGCGTTGACTATCAGGTAGAGGTCGTTAAGACTCGCGCCAAAGGGTTCCAGAAAGTCCGCCGAGATGCCATGCGTGGCCCGCTCTAGTGCGGTAGACAGCTGCCGAAAGGTTATCGACTCGTGGGAGAATTGGCGCGTGGAGCCTCTGCGGGTTATCACCCTCTCCACAGAGTCTTGGGACATATCGCCTTCGGTATCCGGTTGCAACGGCACAAGTTGCCCTGAAGGGGATGGCATAGCCTCAGAGGGCGCACTCTTTCGCCACGAGGCCGCTTCTTCCACAGTGGTCAGAGAGGACGCTTCGTGCATCTCGCCTATTGCTGGAAAATCCCGCTCGTAATCAGAGATGGGCAATGTCTGAAAATCAATCGGGCTGACGACAGGCGACGGCGCGGCTATTTCATCAGGCGCATATCCCACCGGCACCAGCGCAAGCACTATCTCTCGCTGACTTTCCTCAGACGAATCAATGCCCAGAAGCTCACTTATCGATTCGTCCGCGAATCCGGCCACTACCTTTGCTGACACGCCATTGGCCGATGCTACGGCCAGTGTGTTGGACAATATCGTCCCGCTGTCCCAGTAGGCATGGCGGTACTCCCGTGCCTGGTACTTGCAGGCGTTGCGCCAGATAACGTCTGTGTAGGCGATTATCGCCGGGGCGCTGGCAACGCTCGGCTCGCCGCCACTGGCATCGACGACCACACGTCTGTAGTCGCCCTTACGCAGTCGTTTGAGTGACGAATCTCTGGGGTCGCAGTGATAGAAACCGGCTTCCAGACCTGGAATGTCGCCGCACACGACGTAAAGCTCGATGTGATACAGCGCTCCTGTGCAGGCTGCGGCGCGAAACAGGTATTCGCCCAATGGACGTTTGATAGTCTTCGTGATGCCCGCCGAGAAGTGGAGAATCCTGCTCAGCGTCCCGATGTCTATCGCCTGTGCTGAAGCGTCACGCTCGACACCGGCGGATATCGCCGACAGCGCAGGCATTTTCGACGGCGGCGCGTCGAGAGATAAAGGCACGGCCTCAACGTCAGTGTAAATCTTGAACAGCAGCGGCGTTTCCGCGGGGTTCCAGACATGTCGCGGGTCCATCAGATAGCCGTCCGGGTGCTTGGTTCCGTCGTGGTAGCGCAGGGCCGCCTGGGTGTCCATGTTGTTCATCGTATTATCCTTTCTAACAGGCTGCTCGTATGATAATTGATGCGCAGAGCAGTGGAAACCCCGCACGACCGGGAGCAATAGTTGAGCATATGTGTCGCAGCCTCGTATAATGCTAGCCATGAATGTTGAAGACATAGGCGAGTTTCGGCTTATCGACACTCTGGCTCAGGCCATCGCCGAGGAGAACGGCAATCTTATCGGGCGACTCGATGAGCGAGGATTTCGTGTTCGCCTGTCCATAGGGGACGATGCCGCCGCGTGGGACGCCCCGCCCGGAGTTCGAGTTCTGACCACCGATACGATGGTGGAGGGTGTTCACTTCAATCTAGGCCAGATAAGCTGGCGAGATTTGGGCTGGAAATCGCTTGCCGTCAATCTAAGCGATGTCGCCGCTATGGGATGCGCACCGTTGTACTCGGTGGTTACGCTGGGACTGCGCGGCGACCTGCCGGTGGATGGCCTGCTGGAAATGTATCAGGGTATGCTTGATGCGCACCGTCTTTGCGGCGGGGCAATCGTCGGTGGTGACATCGTGAGCACGCCGGTGTTCTTCGTGACAGTGGCGCTAGAGGGCGCTGCGGTCGCCTCCAATCCTTCCACGAAAGGAGATGCACTCCTCACCCGCAGCTCTGCCATGCCAGGCGACAAGATAGCCGTAACGGGACACCTCGGTTGCTCAGGGGGCGGCCTGCGTATTCTGCTTGGAAGCGAGTCTCGGAGCCAAACCTTTGACGATGAGACTTCCAGCCACCTGATAAACGCCCATACTCGACCAATGCCTCGCGTCGCTCAGGGCATAACGCTTGCCAAACAAGGCGTCGTCACCGCTATGGACATCAGCGATGGACTGGTTGACGACCTTGGAAAGATGTGCAATGTGAGCGGAGTCGGAGCGGTGATTCGCGCTGACCTCGTGCCTGCCGACGGTTTCCTGAAAAAGGCTTATCCCGACGACTGGCTCTCCCTAGCCCTCGGTGGCGGCGAGGACTACGAGTTGTTATTCACCGCGCCACAAGAGGTTATGGATAAGATCGCGTTTCCTTTCACGGAAGGACTGGACGTACCTATATCCATCATCGGTGACATCGTAGAAGGGCCATCGGAGGTCAAGGTGCTGGACAGAGACGGCAATGCATTGCCTGTCGAGAGAGGTGGATGGGATCACTTTCGTCGAACGTAACATACATAATACCGAAGCCAACATAATGGACTTGACTTTACAAAACCACAATGGATAGAGTAATCATACGAATCGAAACAGATGACGGCACTCGCGCGAGCGAAACAATTGCCGACCTGCGCAACGCCGCAGAGGTGTTGTACTTCCCGATGACGCTGGTCGGCTTCTGGGATCATCAGGCGGACATGCATCTGTGCCCGCAAGAGGAACGGAGACAGGCGTGTCCTCATAATCTACCTGAGTCCGACCCGCAGCGTGTGGAATACGAATACACGCTTCAGAGAGAGCGCCACGCTAATCTACAAGTGATGTTCCCTCACGCCGGAATAGCCATCTATCTATCGTAGGAATTTTTATACTGGGCGCAGGGTTGCCACCCGTTGCATCAGGAATAGAGATAACTGAACTGACATTAGGTAGTCATCCGTATTCAGAAATTTAATTTCAGAAGCCCTACTAGGAGGTAAGTTATGGCAACGTCGAAACGTGTACGCCCTTCACTGGCTTACGAGTCGTATCCGATGCAAGAGGTGCTTCGGCGCACCGCCAAAGCGATGCCCGAAAAGCTCGCGGTCATAGACGGCGAAAGCAAATACACCTATCGTCAGCTAGACGAACAGAGCGACCGCTTCGCGGCGGCGCTGGCGAGCATAGGCGTAGCCAAGGGCGATGTCGTCGGCCTGCTGGCCCCGAACTGCGTCGAGTTCGTCACCGCGTTTTACGGCATTATCAAGGCTGGCGCAGTCGCGTCCACCATCAATTCCGCCTATCGAGAGCGCGAGATTGCCCACCAGATGAATGACTGCGGCGCGCAAACCCTCATTGCACATGAGGCCATACTCGAAGTGGCAGAAGCGGCGCGAGACGCGATTCCCGGCCTCAAGCGAATCATCGCGATAAAAGCGACATCAAATGACCCCGAGTCATTCTTGGGACTAATCGAGCGGGCGCAGGCTGCGCCGCCATCAGTGACTATCGACCCTAAAGAAGACCTGGTTGCTCTGCCCTATTCCAGCGGCACGACGGGCCTTTCAAAGGGAGTCATGCTAACGCATTATAATCTTACGGCGAACCTCCAGCAACTCCTTGAGCGTCCAGGGGAAGCCCTGTCTTTCAGTGCGGACGACGTGATACTGGTGCATCTGCCACTGTTCCACATCTACGGGCTGCACGTGCTCATGAACGCATGTATCGCAACCGGAGCGACCCAGGTGATGATGGGGCGTTTCGACATGGAGTTGCTCCTTGGACTTCTCTCTCAGCACAAAGTTACCCACCTTTACACCGTGCCACCGGTTGGTCTGGGACTGACAATGTATCCAGGGGTCGCAAATTACGACCTCTCCGCGTTGAAGCTGGGATTCCTTGCGGCGGCTCCCTCATCCGCAGAGCTACAAGGCAAAGTGAGTGAAGCTCTAGGTGTTCCGGTGATACAAGGATATGGGATGACCGAGCTTTCCCCAGTAGCCAATATAGATTATCTGGAATCCGACCTCATCAAGCCAGGATCGGTTGGAACGGCGCTCGCGGACACAGAAGAGAAAGTGGTCGATCTGGAAACTGGCACGAAAGAGGTAGCAACAGACGAGCTTGGCGAACTGCTGGTTCGCGGCCCGCAGGTGATGAAGGGCTACTGGAAAAACGCGGCGGCCACCGCCGAGACCATCACCGAGGATGGCTGGCTGCGTACCGGCGACATCGTGCGCATGGACGAATCCGGTTACCTCTGGATTCTGGACCGCAAGAAGGAGCTTATCAAGTACAAGGGCTTTCAAGTCCCGCCTGCCGAGCTAGAGGGCTTGCTCCTTGAGCATCCCGCCGTTGCCGACGCCGCCGTCATCGGCAAGCTGGACGAGGAGTCCGGCGAAATCCCCAAGGCATTCGTCGTGCGCAGGCAAGGGGCCGAAGCCACGGATGAAGATATTATGAGCTTCGTCGCGGGCAAAGTCGCCACCTTCAAGCGAGTCCGCGAGGTGGAGTTCATCGACGCCATACCCAAGAACGCTTCGGGCAAAATACTGCGCCGCGTTCTCATAGACCAGGAGCGTGCAAAGACGGGCGATGCTTAGGGGGCCGGCCTAACAGAACCTATCAAAGGGCAGGTTCGCACCTCCATCCTTACGTTCCCCCGCCCGCAGGAAGGAATAATATCTCCTCGCCTACGCAGGGTGGAATTAAGGAGAGGGCCGTTTCGATCAGCCCGCCTTGAGCTTGTCGCGGTAGAATTCCAGACGCTGTAGGATGTCGATCTTCTTCTGAAGGCCATCCTCCAACTCGCCAAGCTTGTCTCGCGGCACGGCTATCAGAAATAGCTGTGGAGGCACCCCGGTATAAAGGCGCATGCCCAGGCAGCCCAGGGACATCGCTGGTTTCGCATTTGAGTCAGCTATTGCAAGAATTGCGCAGGCAGGGCGAGTGAATACAGCGCCTTGTGGATTGTTGCGCCACAGAATGCTTCCAGTTATCTCTTGAAGCACTCCCATTTGCGGCAATGTGGCCCACATGAGAACGATATCGGGCACGATGGGAATCGTCCACAGTGGCCCGTAGACGATTCCAACGCTGTCCTGAATGAATCTGGCGGTCTGGGAAATCTCGTCGCCCTCACCTTGGCCCGCCTCGCACATATCTTCAAGCAGAGCCGTTAGCTCGTCCATCCTGCCTTCGGGGGAAAGGAACCCGGCCACCATGCCTCCGATTGCGCATCCCATATGCTGTTCAGCCGACGCGTAGAAAACGCGCTCTTCGGCCCAACGCCAGAGGGTGCAGAAAGACGGCACTTCCTTGACCAGTTGCGGCACGTTGCTCGGATGTTCTCGCACGAAGGCGAGGCCGACGGGAGGCAACTGAATGTCTAGCCTGTCCGCAAGCAACTCGGTGAGCTTTACGCCATCCATCGAGTCTACAAGATCACCGCCTGCTGATGCATCACCGTCACGTTCGGGGCCAGAGCCTTCAGATTCGCTACTCACGTTGCTCCTCTCCAAGAAGCAACCCTGCATCGCGCGCCGAGTCGTCGTCGGACTGCGCTCGGCTGTCAGCGGTTCGGATTACCTCACGCGCGGCTTCAGCGCTCACTTGAGTCGGGTCATATGTTACTGTAGCCTCTTTCGACAACATATCGAAGTCTACTTTAATGATTCCTGGCAGTTTATTTACCTCACGGGTAACGAACTCTCCTCAACCCTGTCAAAACGCGTTGGGCATGACCTCAGTGAGCGTCTCAAGGCCAGACTTCATGATTTAACTCCCCTGTTGTACGCTTTCCATTAGACTATGGCCCATTTACCTGGGCTTTGAGTAAACTGTAACTCGATAGTCTAGTCTACAACCTTGAGGAACGCGGCCCTAAGCCTTGGCCCGACTTCGGCTAGCTGCTCTAGTGGCGCGGCGCTGAAGGCCATTCTCAAGTGGTTGTCATCAGAGTTCTCTCGGTCGCTGAAGAAGTTCACGCCAAGCGGGCATACCAGACCTTCCTCTGCGGCCGCTTTAGCCACATCATTCGCCTGCGCGCCAAGGCATTCTACCCATAGGAAGAAGCCTCCGTCGGGTTTCTTGAATCGAACGTATGGCTCGCAGTATGCAAGCAAAGACTCGGCGAGAATCTCGCATTTTTCGGCATAGATGGGTCGCATCTTCTCGACGTGGGCATCGAGCTTGCCAGAGCCTATATAATCAGCCAGCGCTCGATGAAACAGAGGGCTGTTGCCCATGTCGAAGCGCACCCTCGACATGGCTTCGATGTATTCCTGGCGAGCCTCTACCCATCCCACGCGCAGGCCCGTAGCGATGGTCTTGCTTATGCTTCCCAGCCTCAGCACACCATGCCCGTCCGCCATGCCGAATATGGAGGTTGGAGGGGCCTCCCCAAAACTTAACTCGGTATAGGCCGCGTCTTCCAGAATCAAAATCTTATGCCTGGCGCAAAGTTCTATCAGAGCCGCGCGTCGCTCTTCTGGCAATGTTGAGCCAGTAGGATTGTGATAATCAGCGATTGTATAAAAAATCTTCGCGCGTTTGCCCGAAGATTCGATTTTCTGGATCGCCTCGGCAAGGGCGTCGATAGAAACTCCGCCATCCTCCATTGCCACTTCTACGATCTCCACCATATAGCCGCGCATGGACCGCACCGTGCCCGAAAAGCTAGGGCCTTCGGTGATTACGACATCACCGGGTTCGAGGAATGCCTTGGAAACGTTGTCTATGCCACCGGAGCTTCCGTTGTGTAGTATGAAGTTGTCCGGTTCAAGCGCAACGCCTTCGATGCGGCTCTGACGATCAGCGATAATCGACCGAAGGCCATCGAATCCAAGCCATCCGCCATACTCTAATGCTTCTGCGGGGTCTGCGCTCAGGGTTCGGTCCAGGGCATCGCGCAGGTCGTCTACTGGCAAAGTCGGCGCATCTGGTATCCCGGCGGCAAGAATTATGGGGTCAGGATGTTCCGTAGGCAGCCTCCACGACTTCCCGGCGTCGGTAGGGCTTCCCGCCCCGATTGACTTCGCCGACGTGGAGAGCATCTCACGAATGTCCACTTCCCCCCATCGGCGCTTCGCTGAGGTTACGCCGTCACCGGTGCTCGCCATTAGATACCTCCTCGCATGCAATCAAATGTTAGCTCCTATTGTCTCTTGCGCCACGCGGGTTTGCAAGCCCACGAGTCTCAGCCAAAAGAGGGTATCTAGGCAGGCAAACGAGTTTCTGCTACCATGCAACGCATCTCACGCGCCAATCCGTAATTCCAAGTTTCATGATCTGGAGGTCTACTTTGAGCAAATACTATGACGAAGCAATAATTCCTGACGAGTTGCGACGCAGCTTCGACGTGTACGACAGGATCAAGAGCCTTGGCATCTCGCTTGGCAGCTTTGATGACAACGTGACCTCTCTAACTAATGCCGGGATCGCTGGCGCTGTGATTCAAGAGAGTGGGCTTGTGTTCATGTCGGGCAGTCCCGGCGGCACGCAGCCTATGGGCGACGACGATGAGCTTATCAAGCACGGTCAGGAGGGAGCGCAGAACGCCGCCGACTTGATAATAAGGCGTTTGCACTGGGCGTTGAGTTGCAACGGCGAAGGCGACTTGAACGACGTTCTGTACACCGTCAAAGCACTGGGAATGGTGGTGTCGCCCGGAGGAGGCGTCTCCAACGCGGCCCCTGCGGTAACCAACGGATTCTCATTCCGGTGGCACTCGTTATTCGGCGGCCCTAGAAGCGACTTTGCGAAAGATGGCATTGACCCCGGCGGATTCGGTGGGATTCACGCAAGGAGCGCGATTGGCGGTTTCGATGGCCGATTCTCCATCGAGCCAGAGATCATCGTCGCCATTCCGCCTGCGCTCGCCCGTGACATCATCCGAAATCGTGGCTGGCTATTCCCATTGCCGCCGGTGATGCTCGAAAAGGTCAGTGCATCTAGGAAATCGTAGGGCGTCTGGCTCTTTGAGATGCTGATCTTACGCTTATTCATGTCGAGACAAGGCGAAAAGGACACAAACATGCTGCTTGCTATTTTGCGCAGCCAAGTGGTTACGGTCTTGGTACTTGCGATCGCGCTGGCAGCTGTCATCGGCTGCAATGGCGCAGATCAACCGACCGTAGCCCTTGAGCCAAGCCCAACCGTTGGCCCTCTATCTCCTGGGCAAGTGGGCGTTAGCCTGGGATTCTGCGAGGCTGGCCGGGTTCTGGACCTACCGCAAGTGAGATTATCCTCCAGCCGGGAGATGAGTTTACTGTCGTCGTCAATGTAGATACCAACGGTGAATTCGTGACGGTGGGGCAGGTCGAGCTTGATTGGGACGCGTCGACGCTGGCTGCGGTGGAATTCTTACACGGAGACCTCATAGGCTCTGCGCCGTTGGGGGAGTATGGTCTCACTGGGCCTCAGGGCGTACTCCAGGGATCTCTCAAATACACAGTTTGGGATCAGGAGTTGCCGGACGAAACGCCTCCAGGGGTCTTGGCGAAGTTCAAGTTCCGGGTTGTGGACGGCAGTTTCGGAGAGCCTCCAGCCGAAGAGGGAGCGTATTCGATTGAACTCACACGGGCAGCAGTGACCGACGATACGACAGAGGGAGACGAGGCCCCCAATCCAGCGGGGCCGGGGCCAAAGCTTCTTCAATTCGAACGGTCTGGAATAGAGGCGGTGCTGCAAGGTGCGGTGGTGGTTCGCGTAGAGAGCCCGTAACACCGTACCTGCATCGCCCTCTCGCCGTGGTCCACAAAGCGAGGGTCAAAGCCACGAGTTCCCTCCCTTTCCTGCACCCATCCAATATTTCAGATAAAGCGTAAAGTAGATTACACCATGCGAGTGGGTAAATTGTCTTTTTCAGATGGCAATTGAAAACATCAACATATTGTCGTACAGTCCGTGTTATCTCGGCATGTTACATTTACAAAAGCATTGGGTATCATCAGGGAAAAATCGGTTAAAATCGATCGGAGTGAAATACCTGCTATTGCAAAATCTGTCTTAAACTGGGATATGCCGGATTAGATTCTTCAATTGGTCTGGATAGCAGGTTCACAGGAAGGTAATGTTTCGTGGACAGGAGTGGGTAATGGAACTCGGCGCGTTCTCCATCAGTCTGGCTGTTAAGGATATCGAGGCCTCCAGGGAATTCTATGAGAAGCTCGGTTTCCGAGAATTCGGTGGCGATGCCTCGCAGAACTGGCTCATCATGAAAAACGGAGGAACCGTGATCGGGCTTTTTCAGGGAATGTTTGAGAAAAACATGCTCACTTTCAATCCTGGCTGGGATAGTAACGCCAGTAAGCTCAATGACTACACTGATGTTCGCGAGCTACAGCACCGCCTAAAAGAGCAAGGCGTGAAGCTAATTAGCGAGGCGGACGAGAGTACAGTCGGGCCTGCCAGTTTTATTGTAGTTGATCCTGACGGAAACCCGTTCCTCTTCGATCAGCATGTGTAAGCCGTAGTATCCGATACTTTGTCTGACGCATGCGCATTTGTCCTGTGTAGAGGCCGCAGCCAGAATCTAACAACAACCATTGCAGGCGCGTCGAATATCAGTGGTTGCACTCCGATGGCAAAAGGTATGATTGACCACCTTCGGGGGCAGGGCGTAATTCCTGACGCCACTGACGCTTGTGGGCTACACACGTTAAGTGAAATTGAGTGCTATTAGTGCCAGTTGACAACATCAGCAAATGAGCACTCAGTCCGTGTTCCCTCATCATGTCGAATTTATGAAAGCATTGGGTATCATCAGGGAAAAATCGGTTCATTTCTGCTGTAGTTGTCCTATTAATAGCAGCATGCGGTGAGCCTGTGCCTACTCCCATTCCAACCAATACACCTCAGTCGGCTGCACAAGTAGCGGCGACGCCTACATTGACTCCGGTGCTTGCAAGCACGCCAACATCCACTCCAGAACCAGCTCACACGGCTACCCCTACGAGCACTCCAATACCAGTAGCTACGGCGACCGCTGTCGTTGCTCTTTTCGGCCCCCCGAATGTGATCACCACCGACGCCGACTTCGCCCGTTCGGTGTATGCTGTGGACGTTGACGGGGACGGTGACATCGATGTCCTTTCCGCATCATTCTCCGACAACAAGATAGCATGGTACGAGAATACCTTTGGCGATGGCTCGTCCTGGTTGCCTTTCACAATAACTACTGACATTGACAGCGCCACTTCGGTGTACGCTGCGGACATGGACGGCGACGGCGATATTGACGCCCTCTCCGCTTCACAGCTTGACGACAAGATAGCATGGTATGAGAATACATCAGGCGACGGCTCATCCTGGTCGACTCGCATAATCACAACTGACGCTGAAGGTGCCTTCTCGGTGTATGCCGCGGACGTGGATGGGGACGGCGATATGGATGCCCTCTCCGCCTCTATCGATGAAGACAGGATAGCCTGGTACGAGAACATGGCGCAAGAGTAACGAAAACTTACTGCTTGGGCATGCGACATCAGTCACGCTAATGGAAAGAACTTTACCCTTTCCCTCAATT
Organism: Dehalococcoidia bacterium; assembly: GCA_965206395.1. GTDB lineage: Bacteria > Chloroflexota > Dehalococcoidia > Lucifugimonadales > CATOSD01 > CBDBJK01. The sequence continues at coordinate 99,114 of CBDBJK010000018.1, read as the reverse complement.
TTTGAGAGACGGAATCGAGATGCGAAGAAGAGGATTTCCCAGAATGTCTGCCTACCCCTCTATGAGGCGAAGTTGCTCCAACACCTGTTGAGTGGAAGGGCGATCGCCTGTGGACTTGCCGACGTACTTGTACCTTATGACTCCCTTTTTGTCGATGATAAAGGTGGAGGGAGTGGCGAGACCATCGCGTCTCAGGTTGTAGACTTCGTAATCGCGCACCACGTCGGCATCCGGGTCATACAGCACTGGAAATGGGATGCCGACTCGCTCGGCCATGTGCTGAGCCTTGGACAAGTCATCGGTGCTTATCGCCACGACCTCTGCATCGAGGTCTCCTATCTGGTCGTACTCCTTTGTCAACTCAACGAGCTGGGCGCAGCAGTGGGTTCACCAGAAAGCTCTGTAGAACACGACCACGACGTTCTTATCCCCAAGCTGAGCGTCGAGTGAGAACGGCGACCCTGATACGCTGGGTAGGGTAAAAGAGTAAGCAAGGTCGTCCACATCGCTGCCCAATTCGGCTGCCAGCGAAATGGGCACATCGGAAGTAATATCAGAAACCAGGGGTGCTCTCGATTCCTGCGCAGGCTGAGTCTCGCCAGATGTCGCGACAACAAGCGGCGCAGACGTTTGATCCAGACTAGCCGTCTCGCTGCCGACGCTAGCCTCCTGGCTCCCTGCAACCGCATTACAGGCCGCCAGCGCGAATCCCATAAGGAAGGCCGCTAATAATAGCCAGAGGCGCGAGTTATTGGCAATTTCGCTGGGCCGCAATTCTTCCACGGAAAGATGGGAACGTCTCTGGGCACCATTCATCGGGTCGTCCATTTGGCAAGCGGCAACAAAGTCACGAGGTTCGTCCTCTTCAAACTCGCGCCAAGCATATGCTGCGCATTAGGATGAAACCGTCGCCTCTTGTAGTGGACTTGCAAGCGTGCGCCTTGAACTTGAACTCTCTGAGAACAGGGCGAACCCTCTATTCAGTGGCTTTGCCTATCCTGAAAACGACCGCTGAACAGACCGAGCACTTGCCCCTTGTCGCTGGTCTGCCGTTCTTCAACGTAACCTGCTCTGCTTCATCAATATCGCGGTGGGCACGGCATTTGAGGCAGTAAGCCTGCATAGCAAACCTCCAGAGGTGAGTGGCGGGTGGACCGCCCAAGTTGGATTAACCAGGTGATGCTTCAAAGGATTAGGCGATGAAGTGTCTCATTCATCTACCATGTCAGGCTGTCGTGCATCACGACTCGACGAATGCGACACCCGACTAATGAGATACCTTCGCTATTATAATGGGAAGGTCTTGGCTCGACAACCCTATTTCTAACCAAAACCATGTCATCGCAAGAACTGAGGAAATCAGTCACACGTATTGTAATGTCTGTTGGCATCGACCGTTCCCCACCTGCCAACCACGAACTACGCTGGCCCAGATTATTCGTTGACGTAGGGCAATACCTCATTCACCAGGCGCTTGTATTGCTCCTTCTGGCGCCATGAGGTAATGCGCAGTGTAATCGTCTTGGCCCCTTCAGCAATTAGCCCTCGCAAGTGCTCGATGCACTGCTCTGGCGTTCCGGTGGCCGTCCAGCCGTCTACCACTTGTGGCGAGAACACCGGGCCATAGTATTCGTCCAGAAACTTCTTGGACTCTTCGAACGCCGCCTGCTTATCAGAATTGATGTTGATGTTGTGGTAGGCCATATTGGGAAAATCGTCAGGGTTTCTGCCGCGCTCTTTGAGGAACTCGCATATCTACGCCCAGTTATCGGACATAGAACCCGGAATCATGCGGACGGTCATCCAGCCATCGGCCCTTTCTGCCACTCTTCGCATAGACCTGTCGGCGAATTTCGTTCCAGGTCGAGGATTTGCCGCGATCCAGATAGGGCATGGGTTTTGAACAGGTTTTGGCTGCACAGTGACGCCTTCGAAGGAGTGGTAGTTGCCTGAGAATGTAACGTCATCCTCGCTCCAGAGGCGTCGGCAAATCTCGATGTTCTCCTCCAGGCGAAAGGCCCGTTCCTTGTCGATAACGCCCCAGTGCGAGCCTTCTCGTGCACTCGCTCCTCCTGCCACGATTCCCGTGCAGGCGGCCAGTAGCATACGCCCCTCGGAAATCAGGTCGAGGTTTGCCCATTGGTAAGCGAATATCATAGGATCGCGCACCGGAAAGCTCGCCATGCAGCCGACGCCGAGTTTCAACGTGTTCGTGACACTCGCTAACGCGCCGAGCAGCGTTAGGGAGTCCGGTCTCGGTTTCGCAAACAGGCTATCGCCAACCCATACGGACTTGAAAACGCCGGAGCGTTCGGCATCGATGGTCATATCTAACATGTCTCGTATAGTGGTAATACCGAAGAAGACCCCGCGCTGAGGAAGCGTGATGCCGAATTCCACTGATGAAGTCACGTCCAAAACTCCTTTCCGATTGTCGGGCCGCTAGCTCATCCGCGCCTGATGTTCGTCGCGGGCGGCGGCTAGAAGGTCGGGGTTCGACAACAGTTCACACGCGGTAAGCCCCAGAACCTTGGCGACGCCGATGGCGCTGTCGCTGGCAAAAGGCGTTTTGGCTGCCTCTGCCAGGAGAAGCGAGTGACCGGGCACCGGCTCTTCACTTACGGCAAATCTCATTGCGAAAGAAGGCACTACCTGGCTTACGTTGCCGAAATCGGTAGACGCTCCACTTCCGCCACTAGCACCGGGCGGAAGCGCATCAAGATGCATACCTATGGCCTCTGCGTTGGCGTGGGCAGCCTTTGCCAGCGTTGCGTTGGGAATGACATTCTCGTACAGCGGTTCATTCGGCAGAATTTCAAGGCGCGCGCCGGTAAGCTGTGCGGCTCCTTCAGCGACCTGTTTCACCTTCTCGATCACCACTTCCAGATACTCGCGGTCTCGACAGCGCAGCATGAAGTTGGCGGCGGCGAATTCAGGCACTACGTTAGCGGCTGTACCGCCGTCAGTGATAATGCCGTGAATGCGTACGTCCTCTCGCAAGTGCTGGCGCATCGCGTCGATGCCAGTGAACAGATGCACGACCGCGTTGAGGGCGTTGATGCCAGCCTCCGGCGCCGCCGCCGCGTGGGCCGACTTCCCGTGAAAGGCGTATCTGTAGCCGACCATCGCCAGACTCCAGCTTTCGCTTATTGGGATTTCGGTTGGTATTATGGTGACGTTGGATGAGGGATGGGAGGATAGTGAAATGTCGATGTCCTTGAAGATTCCCGCTTCAAGCATTCGCACCTTTCCGCCGCCGCCCTCTTCGGCAGGCGTGCCAAGCACCACCAACCGACCCGGCAGAGACTCCATCGCAGCTTTGACGCCCAGACCTGCGCCCAGATTTGAAATTGCGATAAGGTTGTGGCCGCAGCCGTGTCCTACGTCTGGCAGAGCATCGTACTCAGCTAGCAGAGCGATCGTTGGGCCGTCCCCCTTGCCGCCCTCTATTGTTCCTCGAAACGCCGTCTCCACTCCGCCAACGCCGCGCTCCACCTTGAAACCGTGCTGCTCCAAAGTGTCAGCCAACAACTTCGCAGCGCGGTGTTCTTCGAAGTTTAGCTCGGGATGCGTGTGTATATCCAGGCTTATGCCTACCAGTTCCTCTCGCAGCGATTCTACAGCCTGCGTCACCGCTTCATGAATATCCACTTCGTTGCCCATCATACTCCCTTCCTTTCCCTCGCCTCTCTAATTACGATTGTCAACACATGGCTTTATGCTTCGCAGCAATTTCGGTCCTTTCGTAGAAGGACGGGTTGCCCACGCATATTTTAGTAAAAAAGAAGGCGGGCTATTGAAGTGTAACCCGCCTGATAACTCGCTCCTGATTGATAGAGACTATTACTATCCTTGGGCTGACTTGCTCAGGTCCGCGCCCGCCGTGAAGCCCACCCGCTTGTGCGCCGGAACTGTTATCAAATCCCCTGCGCTGCCGCCTCTAATGGGCCGCACTCTCCGGGCTTTTACGTCCCTCACCTCGAAGGAGCCAAAACCGGTAAGCACCACCCGGTCTCCGGCTGCGATTGCTTCTTGAATACTGTCGAGGACTGCCTTGAGGGCCGCCTCACCTTGCGCTCTGGAACTCTCCATATTGGACGCGACCCTCGACTGATGTCGCTCTTTCTCAGGGTTGCCATAGGTTCTGCACCTCTTCGTTATTGTGATTTCAGGCTTTGCACCAAAAGTAGGATTCCCCACCGACTTTTAGTTCAAAGACCGCACTTTTGGTTCAAGTGACGGGGTGACGTCCAACTCGTGTATCGCGTGAATCAGTACGCAGATGTTGTGGCACAGGCACTTCAGCAGAATCTCGTTGACCTCGCCGGTCTCTGACTTGGCCCTTACCGAGTCCCCAAACTTGCCCTTGATCATTGAGAACGCTGTCTCCACGTTTGACCGCTTGTGGTAGTGGCTCTTCCATATATCCTCATTCAGTGTGAAGTAGGCGTAGAGGCGCTTCCACATCGGGGAGCCCTGGCCTGTGGTGTTCGACTTGAACGGGATGTATGGGTCAGCACCGTGGCCCTCGATGTGCCGAAGGTTGGTATCTGAGAGGTAAGCCTTGTCTGCGGATACTTCGGCCATAGTGAACCGTTGGGCCGTGGTATCCAGCAGTCCAGGCAGCATCGGCGAGTCGTTGACATTGCTTTGGGTGACCTCAACAGCCGTGATGATGTTGGTCCGCGTTCCTACGACAATGTGGGCCTTGAGCCAGTGGCGCTTGGACTTCTCCTTGCCCCATTTGTGGTCAAACCAGCGGTCGAACCGGCAGGTGGAGAAGCCCGAACTGTCGGCGGCGAACTGGGACTCCACGATGCTGAGGGGTGAGGCGCTCCGCTCGATGAGGTCCGTGAGGATAGGGGTCAAATCGGGGTCGGCGATGTACCGGTTCACGGAAGTGAACGATGGTGCGGTCTGGGTGAATCCCTGGCGGTTGGCTTCCTGCACGTCGCAATTGAATCGGCGGGCCGAGAAGCCGGTGTAGACCTTCATCGTTGCCGCATACGCCATGTCCGCCAGTGGTAGGCTAGGACGCCCGAAACTGTAATCGGGTTGCACGATACTGGCGCACAGGTCAGATAGGAGTGAAACGAAGGTGTCTTTCTCGGCGGTCTGTGCCGCGTTGTAAGCGGGCCAGTCTTGCGGGTAGGTCTTTCTGGTGGTAAACTGTGCGGGAGTCATTGTGGAGATAGACCCTCCATCTTGATTTGAAGGCGGCAGTGGTGAAAACACTGTCGCTTTCTTATGTCCATTATCGCCTATTACGGCCAGAAAGTCAAGCTGAACCGCGTTATTTCGTTGCCAGTTTGCCGCGAGTGTTTGCGATTTACGTTGTCTTGCGACGTGCTAGCGCATGTTCTGCTTCCTCCTGTGCCACGGCATGACGACATTCATTAGCGGTGTCCCTGGGGCTATCTTCTGGCAGTAGTTCCCCAACCAGCCACCATGTATTGTCTCCCACATTGTAGAATCGGTTCTTGGAACTGAACAGGGCGTTCCGCAACTGCACCCGCGCTGGGTTGGTTCCTTCCAGCACCACGCCGCGATTTTGGGCAGCGGCAAGTATCTCCGATACATGCATAGGTTTACCATGGGATTTCAGGATAGCGGTGTATATGTCTACTTTCCGTGTCCGTTTCGGACTTGACGCAGATTGGGCAGTACCAGCAACAGCCGTGAGCGGTCGTTCTGCGTTGATTTCAGGATAGGTGACGAGAAGTTCTTCCATGCGCTGTTGGGCCTGAAGTTGCTCGGCCAATACTTCCGCTAGGGCGGCATACATGGTGGCCCAACGCTTAGCTTCCTCAAGGCGTTGCACCAGTGATGTAAAACTCTCCATGTCATTGCTCCAAGTTCGTGACAAGATTGGTGTCTGGTCTGTGCTAAACATCTTCGGATAACTAGGGTAATCTTGATAGTGGGCATGGTGGAGGTAAGGGGTGTTGAACCCCTGCGGTCAGGATTTAGAGGCCCACCGCTCCACCGGGATACCCCCACAGAGGAGGCCAGGGCCGGAATCGAACCGGTGTCTCCGCCGTTGCGAGGGGGGCGACTTGCCATTCATCCACCTGGCCTCGGTTCTAAAGAAGGACGGCATCGCAAACAGCCCCAGCGGGCGGTCTCAACGCCCGTTCGGATTTGTAGGCTGGTCCCCGGCGAGGGGTGCCGTCCTTCTTTCCTATTATCGCACCCACGTTGTCCCCAACACAACCCCCTTCTTGATCGTTTGTCATACATGCCGCCGCACAAGACAAGGCACTTTTGCTTCAACCGCTACTTTTGGTGCAAAGCCGTGCTAAGCATGACCTCCATTGAAGAAGGCGAGAGTCGTCGTATACGATGGCGCAAGGCATTTGCTCCTACGGAAGGGAGAAGGCTATGAAGGAATCTGAATTGACCCGACCCGAGGCAGTTCTAGCAGGTCTGCTCTATGCTCTTGCTGGCCGCGTATACCGGACCAAGCTTGTCAAGCTGGTCTATCTGCTGGATGAGGCCAACTACCGCCTGCGCGGACAGACTATGACTGGATTCGAGTACGTGTGGGATCACTACGGCCCGAACGCCGAGTCCAATGGGATAGTACATCAGTTGGATGGGATGGTCGAGGCCGGTATGGTCGCCATGCGATCAACGGAGGGGCATCTAGGCCCAATATACATCTATAAGATTGGTCCTCATTGTGACCTTGCGAACCTACAACTCACCAGCGACGACTGGGTCGAGATTCACACTGCGGTTTCCAAATATGGGAAGCTGAATACACGGAAGATAGTGAGTTTATCAAAAGCCACGGCACCGATGCGCAAGGCCCAGCAGTACGATACGCTCGAATTGACTCAGGACACCCCGCTGACACCAGAAGAAGTCGCCGCCGATCCCTTCTGGCGGGAAACTTCGGAGGCAATGGCCAACAAATCTGAGCGCATTACGCTGGAAGTCCTGCGGGCGCGGAGTGGCTAATGTTCTTTATCTAGGCAGCGACAGCCCTGCGAGTCGCCTCCACCCATCGCTCACAGGCGAGGAACGTCTAGGGATGCTCTGAATAAGTCCCGATGGCTTGTGGGATAGTAAAATAGGGCCAAGGGCTGAAGACGGGGGAGGAGAGGCAATGAACCAGCCGACGTTTGCGGACTTGGACTACGAGAGCAAGAAGCGAAAGACTCGCCGGGAGAAGTTCCTTGAGCGCATGGATGGACTGATCCCTTGGGAAGAGTTGGAAGAGCGCATTCGACCGTTCTATCCCAAGGCCGGTCGTGGTCGGCGGCCCTACGAGTTATCGGTGATGCTACGGATACACTGCGTGCAGTTGTTTTACAACCTGAGCGACCCTGGGATGGAGGACATGCTCTATGAGGTCGAATCGGTGAGGCGGTTCGTAGGGCTGAGACTGCCTGGGCCGCTGCCGGACGAGACGACGATTCTGAACTTCCGCCACCTGCTGGAAGAGCATGAGTTGGGCGCGGGTCTGTTCGAGGAGATCAACCGCTATCTGGAGTCCAAGGGTCTCCGTCTTCAGGAGGGGACGATAGTGGACGCGAGCATCATAGCGGCGCCCTCATCGACGAAGAATCGGGCTAAAGAGCGCGACCCAGAGATGCACCAGACGAAGAAGGGTAACGCCGATCCCTTCTGGCGGGAAACTTCGGAGGCAATGGCCAACAAATCTGAGCGCATTACGCTGGAAGTCCTGCGGGCGCGGAGTGGCTAATGTTCTTTATCTAGGCAGCGACAGCCCTGCGAGTCGCCTCCACCCATCGCTCACAGGCGAGGAACGTCTAGCAGTAGATGACGCCCTGGACTACATCAGGGATTTCCCCTTCGAACATGGCGATCTTATCACCAAGCGCCTTCTGCCCCCAGTTGTGGTGTACGAATATGCGGATGGGAATTGGCGTATCTCCTACAGCCTGAGCTTCCTCCCAAGCGATGCCTCCTACTCCATTGACATATGGGCTATCGCGCGTCGTAACTGATACTCGGGGTTTTTTTACTACTTTTGGTTCAGGCACCCGACTTTTGGTTCAACCGCTACTTTTGGTGCAAAGCCCACCTGGGTGTCACATTCCGTCTCCATGTGGACAAATCCCTGTAGGGTAGGGGCGTCCGTGCTCCCCACCACCTGCGTCTTGACCTGATTGGTGGAGCGGTCCTTAGCTCCGACAACCGCCGTCTTGCCAACCGCTCCCCGTCCGGCGTGGAGCTTCTTGCTCTCATGCTTGTTCCGCTCCTTACCCCCAATATAGGTCTCGTCAACCTCAACCGGACCGCCGAACAACCCGCCGTCCGTCTCCCATGCCTTGCGGATGCGGTGGGCCAGGTGCCATGCAGAAGGCTGCGATATGCCCAGGTCCCTATGTAACTTCATGCTGCTGATACCCTTCAAGCTGGTGTTCATCAGAAAGACCGCCAATGCCCACTTGTGAAGCGGGATGTTGGAGCCTTGCATCACCGTGTCCGTCTTGACGCTGAAATCCTTCCGGCAATCACGGCAACGGAAGGGCTGGGGCTTGCACGTGGGCCGCTCCTGGACGTTCAGGGAGCCACACCCAGGGCAAGTTACCCCATCGGGCCATCGGGCTTCTATGAACATCTCCTCAGCCGCTTCCTTGTCACCGAACTGCTTTACCGCCTCTATCAACGTGATTCCTTGTCGAAAACTTTTGCCTGGCATCTGTACCCTCCCACTTGCCTATATGGGTAATATTATACAGGCAACTAGGCGTGATTGTCAAGGGGATTTGGGTAACATTCTTGATAATTCCCTTTTCTTTACCTCCCGGTTTTGCTTGGCGCCATAGCCAACAGGGTCGCACAGACAATATAGCGGAGTTGCTATGGGTGTCAATGCTGAGACACCCTTGGCATTCCCAAATATGTGTTGGGTATGGCGCACGACACCGCCCATCCTGAGCCTGTCTGTTTCCAACCAGCAGAGGGTCTGGAAGTCAGCCTGGTGGAGGCCGGTCTGAACCAACCTGGGATAGGTGTGGCGGCCGGAGCGGTAGCCAGGGCCGTTGGAAGCGTGGTGGCAGGCTAGGAAGGCACGTTACTGCAGGCTTCGTCGCGGCTCGCCTTCAGGTCTTCGATCGGAGCGACGGAACTCACATAGATGAACTGCGCCTTGGCCTCGTCCATATCGTTGGCGGTGGGGAACGTCATGAGCATGCTTGCCTCGAAGACTTCAGTGTTCCCCTGGGCCCAGCAGTCCCAGGTCTGAGTGAGGATGTCCTCCTTGCTCTCGCCGCCTCCGCAGGCGGCCAAGAGTGGGATGGACGCCAAGATACACATAAGTGGAATGGCGATAAACAGAAAGGGTTGGGAGTGGATTCTCAATGTTCGTTCCTAATAGTAGTTTGCCTGCCGCCGGAAGGTCCTGCCACAGGCTCCGGCCTGCGCCCATCTATGTCACGGAAGGATGTGTAGGGAGCCGGAAGCGGCTGTGGGGCTAGGCCAGAAGGACAATCAGGGGGCGGCGTTCGCACTAGACCGCCGTGGACGGCGGCCCCAAGCGCGGTCAGCGCAGCAGCGGCAGAGGTCGCCGGGACGCCATCGCTGTTTGCCTCAAATCGGGACCAAACAGAATACACCTCTTACCGCTCAGGGAGCGAAATCAGCCCAGATCATTGCCCTTGATATTACCCGACAGCCCGGCCTTTTGTCAATATGATTGAGGGATTGGGTTCTGATGGGGTGAGCACGGACCGGCTTATCTTCGCCGGGTCGCAGTTATTGTCGGGGCCAGGTTACTAAAGTGTACCACTCGGTCGAAGGTGTTCAGCATAGATGTCAGCCTGCGACGGATCTGAGCAGGTGCTGTTGGAGGGAGTGAGCCCGGTGGGATCTAGGCGTCGGCCGTGTCGCCGGCGGAGCGCAGGGCGCGGCGCGGGCCAAGAGTGACCCTGAATACCGCGAATGGCGACGTCGGCCGCCTGCCGACGTTGCAGAGGATGAGTCGGTGCCAGCGGAGAGCAAGGAACTATTGCCAACATCGTAGGGCACATCACCCTACCGTCGTGGCGGTGTAACCGCTGCAGCGTTGTTCTCCTTGTTGAGGGATGAGAGCCGACACCGTGCTCAACCTGTGCAACCGCGGGAGAGGATAGTGCTAGAAACCCATAATTCTCAGCGGCCGCGGTCGAGCGCGGGGGGGGCACACCGCGCCGGACGATGTGTGTAGAGGTTAAAAGCCGCCTCGCGCGCCATGGTCTAGCAGGGGCCGGGAAGGTCGACCTCCCAATCCCCGAGGCGGCGGGGCCAAGCCAACACACGGCGAGGCTACTCGCGGCTGCCCTTCATTGACCCCGAGAGCTTGGCGTGGTTCAGGTCGTAGAGGAAGCAGGTGAATGCGCGGTCGTCGTCGTCTTCCCATCCGTCCCGTCCCGGAGAGAAGTAGCCGGCGGCGAGGCGGGAATCCGCGTACTCGATTCCGACGTAGTTATCGAACACACTGAGGCAGTAGCCGATGCCGTAATCATCGAGCGCATCGCCACCGGGATACGGCGCGTCGCTGCTCGCAGGGTGGTCGCCGACCGCGTAGACCTCGTTATCATGGCTCTCCGAGCATGGGACTTCTTCGACCTCCGAACTCAGCTCGGCGGCCTCCTGGCTGGGTGATTCGTCAAAGCAGTCGCCGACCTCCAACGAGAACACACTCTTACCCCCGCCGCACGCCGTCGCTAGGAGCACGACGAGCAGACAACCAACCCAAAGGTTCCTCGGCATGTCTACCTCCGTCTAGCATTATCCTGCCAGATAAATCGTTGTTGTAATGCTAGTCGTCGCCGCCGAAAAAGTCCGCAATTCTCAGGATAATCAGGAATAGGTTTATGAAGTTCAGATACAGTCCCACGGCCCCCATTATCGCTATCTTGCCCGCAGCCTCTTCGTCGCCTTCTATGGCGGCTTCCTGGGCCAATTCTTTAACCTGTTTGGTCTCGTAGACTGTCAAGCCCAGAAATACGGGCAAGAGCAGTAGAGTGACCACCCAGCCGATGAAGCTCGACCCGATGAAGATGTTGACTATCATCATGACGACCAGGCCCAACAGCGCGAACCCGAGGATGGGCCCCAAGCTGGTCAGGTCTTTCTTCGTGGTAAGTCCGATCACGCTCATCGCGACGAATACGCCTCCCGTCAGCGCCAGCGCAAACAGAAGCGTTTCGGCCCGGTATGCGGCTACCCCGGACAACATCACCCCGCCCACGGCCGTAAACGTCAGGTAGAGTCCCAGTAGAATCGGCGCGGTCGCCCTTTCCGAGGCCCAGCGCATCACAAACAGAATTCCGATCCACAGCACAAAGGCAATCAGAAAGCCGAAGAATCCGATCCCCACCTGATAGGCCGCGAAGCCGACGACTGTGGTGATGGCCAACCCGGCCGTCATCCACATGTAGAGCCGGGTCATGGCGCCGGTGAAGATGGTGTCGGCCGAGTCTGCGCCGAAATAGGGGGACGATGAGGGTTGGAGCGGTGTGGTCATGATGCTATCTCCTATTCACCATACGACAGCTTGTTCTCGTTTTGGCCGAAGATGCCATTGCATACGAAAACGAGCGGCGGCCGGTGGCCGCGACGACGTCCGGGTCGTGGCTCCCCTGGTTCGCCGTCTCCGTGTCCCTGCCACGGTTAGTCGCCAGCAGTGTTTGCCGCGGCGTGGACTTGCCGGAGCACGCATTCGAACAGCGGCCTGGCCCGGCTCTTTATGTTCTTCTTGCCGTTGTGGTCGAGGTAGTAAGCGTAGTCCTGGTCCGTGCTTCCGGAGAATTTCAAGCCCGAGCAGGTCAGCCCCTCGTTATAGTCCACTTCCAGGCCTCGATAGGAAACCTCAACCACGTCTCTTGAAACCATGCCGGAGTTCAGCATGAGAACCCGCCGGTTGGTGGCCACGACGACTCCGTTGTGGACCCCGAGTTCAGGGCGTCGAGCCCCGAAACCCATCCCTCCTAGTCCGGTGGTGGCGTTTAGAACGGTGCCAACAGCCATCCGGCCCGCTACGCCTCTCAGGGTGGTGAACTCTTTGGCGTCACCCCAGCGGCCACCCATCCAGTACTCGATATTCTCGTCGTCTTCCAGGACTTCTTTGAGGATGCGGAGTTCGCCGGGATAGGTGGTGGGGTTCTCTCCGGTGAAGGTGCTGAACAGCCCTGCTATCAGACGTTCCGGCACGCTGGGGTTGTTCCGCCCCCACGTGGTGGAGCGTTCTCGCCACTGGGCATCGATCCGCTCCGCCTTGTCCATATTGGCGTAGTGGCTGGCCGGCGGCGGGGCCGCCCCGGTCGATGCTGTAGACCAAGCGGGCGTGGCGGGTGGGGGCGGAGCGGCCTGGAGTTCCACCACCCGGTCGGCGAAATTCCGGACGGATCCGTCTTTGACGTCCCGCAGTTTGAAGGCCCCGGCGCCGCCGTCGCCAGACCAGTCGCTGTAGCTCTGCCCGGTGAGGGTCACTTCGCCTTCGCCGTCTACGTCGACCGATTTCAGGGTATGTAGCGGCATTTCTGTTTTGAGCTTGTTCATGCCGTGCTTTTTCAGCAAAACCACCCGGCTTCCGGTTACAACGGCTATGCCGTCGTACTGTCTCATCTTGTCCCACCGGTTGGCGTTGGCGCGGAACACGTTATCCGGGCCCCAGACGCCGCTAACCAGAGCCTCGATGCTCTCGTCATCGTTCAGCACGTCGTAGAGCATCTGGAGTTCGCCGTTGCGCTCCTTGGGGCCCCAGCCAGGCTGGAGCTCCTTGCAACGGGCGTCGATCATGCTCCGTTTGTTCCGCATAGTCATCGCGCTATCTCCTATCTACTCTACATGGGGTGTCTTCTAACTCCGGCCCGCCACCGAACACCGTCTGCCGGCCACTACTTGGGAGCCATCCAGGGCATCACGGCGCGCAGTCCCTTGCCGACGGTCCCGACGATGCGGTTGCGGCGGCTGAGGGTGCCGTACCCGGCGGTGTCGCTGACCAAACAGTAAATATGGTTGCTCGCTGTGGGAAGCATCATGAGCATGCTTTGCTCGAAAACTTCAGGATCCTCGGCGTTCTCGGCCATGCAGTCCCACGTTTGTTCGGCGACGTCTTCCTTTCCACCGCCACCTCCGCAGGCAGCCAACGCAGCATGGACACTAGTACCTAGTCTGTAGCAGCGGAAGTTAGCCGCATCTAGCGATATTGTCCCGTTTAACTGCTTGTTGCTGAGGTTCACCTGGCGCGGCTCCTTTCGCCGCCTTGCCTCCATATAAGAAAGGGATTTATATACCTGGTTAACCCTGCCCCTCAAGGTAGGGCTGTTCCTGGTTCATCGGAACTTTCTTTCAAGCCGTTCCAATTGTTGCTCTGAGATGCCGATAAGGAGATTAAACATGGCATCATGGTTCCTGACAGGTCTTTCAAGTTTGGATAAGCGTTCCTCTATCGTCATATCGTCCCTCCTTGTGGACTCTACTCTATACACTATAGCCGTTATGTTGTCAAGGATACCCGCTCTCTGAGGGGCAGGGTTAAACAGGTATATAATTCCCATTTATAACGCTTGCATGGATGCTGTAAAGTTAGTTGACACTGAGAAGGGCATTGTGGAGGGCTACGCCATCCCGTTCGGCGGCCCAATGCCTGGCGGCAAGGACCTCGATGGCGAGGCGTTTAGCAAGGACACCGAGCTGTTCCTGGACGCCTACGGCAAGCGCCCGGTGCTGTACTTCCACGGCGCGGACAAGTCTCTAGGGATGCTCTGAACAATCGGCTTCAGGCTGGGCCGAGTTGACCGGAGTGGTTTTGGGGGCGTTAAATTGCCTCATGGCACCGTGGTGAGGGTTATTGTCGGCCTACAACCGGCCCTGACAGGGCCTTTCGCCGCCCTTAGCCCTGATTTTGGGCGCACTTATACAAGGTCTCACGCCGCCAGGTACTGTTCGGCCCTCATCAAGTTGGCAAACCCCAGCAGCGTCATCAGCCGCTGCGTGTTCTTGGACAGCCCCCTGTAGCGGACCTTGGCGTAGCCGAAGTGCCGCTTGATGTACAGGAACGGATGCTCCACCTTAGCTCTGACCGACGCTTTGCGCTTCTCCGACACCGCCTCAGGGCTCCCAGGCTCCAGCTTCCGACGCTGGCCGGGCCTCATCGCCACCTGCCACTCCACGTCCAAGCCCCGGTTCCCCGGCCTCTTGTCAACTCCCTGATACCCAGCATCTCCCCACACCTGAGACTCCCCACCGTGCAGCAACCGGGGCAACTCAGTCAGGTCATGCACGTTCGCAGATGTCGTGGTCATGCTGTGCACCACTCCCGTCTGCGAGTCCACACCGATGTGCACCTTCATCCCGAAGTGCCACTCGTTACCCTTCTTCGTCTGGTGCATCTCGGGGTCGCGCTCTTTAGCCCGATTCTTCGTCGATGAGGGCGCCGCTATGATGCTCGCGTCCACTATCGTCCCCTCCTGAAGACGGAGACCCTTGGACTCCAGATAGCGGTTGATCTCCTCGAACAGACCCGCGCCCAACTCATGCTCTTCCAGCAGGTGGCGGAAGTTCAGAATCGTCGTCTCGTCCGGCAGCGGCCCAGGCAGTCTCAGCCCTACGAACCGCCTCACCGATTCGACCTCATAGAGCATGTCCTCCATCCCAGGGTCGCTCAGGTTGTAAAACAACTGCACGCAGTGTATCCGTAGCATCACCGATAACTCGTAGGGCCGCCGACCACGACCGGCCTTGGGATAGAACGGTCGAATGCGCTCTTCCAACTCTTCCCAAGGGATCAGTCCATCCATGCGCTCAAGGAACTTCTCCCGGCGAGTCTTTCGCTTCTTGCTCTCGTAGTCCAAGTCCGCAAACGTCGGCTGGTTCATTGCCTCTCCTCCCCCGTCTTCAGCCCTTGGCCCTATTTTACTATCCCACAAGCCATCGGGACTTATTCAGAGCATCCCTAGGCATTGTCCTCAGGTCACTCCGCCGGCACACAGGGCTGAAGTTCATCCTGAGCTACGCTGATCCTTCTCAGGGGCATATTGGGACCATCTACCAGGCGGCGGGGTGGATCTACACCGGTCTTTCATCGGCCGCGAGCCTCTACGATATCGGCGACGGCGTAGCCCGCCATTCCAGGAGCCTTGGCCATGCCTACGGCTCCCACTCGGTCAGGCATTTCGAAGACCATGGGATCGCCGTTACGGTCCTGCGTCAAACCCCTAGGCATCGATACCTGTACCCGATCGACAAGTCATGTGCGGACCGGCTGCGGGTGGCTGTGATGCCCTATCCCAAAAAGGAGCCTTCAATTGAACATCACTGACCTGCCGATCGACCAGCTCAAAGAGGCCCGGTGGAATCCCAACGTCATGAACGAAGCCATGCTGATGCGTCTTCGCGAGAGCATCTCGCGGTTCGGCCTCGTCTCGAACCTGGTGGTCCGAACACTGGGAGATGACACCTACGAGGTCCTGTCCGGCAACCAACGGCTCCAGGTCCTAAAGGACTCGAATGTACAGACCGCGCCCTGCGTCGTTTTGGATCTCGACGACTCACGTGCACGCCTATTGGCCCAGGGGTTAAATCGAATTGAAGGGACTGACGACCTCGGCCTAAAGGCGGAGTTGGTCCGAGAAGTGCTCAACTCCATCCCCCAGTCGGAGGTTATGTCCCTGCTGCCGGACAGCTCCGAGAGTCTGACCGCCTTGGTGTCGCTCGGCGAGGCAGACATGGCACAGCACCTTCAAGCGTGGGATCAAGCCCAGGCCGCGAGACTTAGGCACTTGACGTTCCAGCTGGTGCCCTCTCAGCTCGAGGTGATCGAGGAAGCGATAGAGCTAGCAGTGGTAGGCACCACAGGTGAAGGCTCCAACCCCAACAAGCGAGGCAACGCCCTGTATGCGCTGTGCCGCCAGTACCTCGCAGGGAGCCAGACCAATGAATAACGTACCTTGTCCTGTCTGCAGCACACCGCTGACGGTACGCCCGGCCACGGGCCGCAAGTCGGGAAAGCCCTTCGTCATGCTCGTTTGCCCCGAGGACGGCAGGCACTTTAGGGGATTCATCAGCGACAAGGAGTTCGTGGGTCGTGTGATCGAGAAGGCGGGTATACAGGGGCGTATAGGCGCCGAGGACGTCAGGGCCTTCCGGCGGGCGGCGATGGATGGACACGTGACGCCGGTCAAGTCTCTGCTGCTGCGGTCGAGCATGGCGGAGGCGCGGACTGTGAGTGACCCTAGTGGCAACGCGAAGCTGGCGAAGGGCGGCGAAGGTGGACGGCGGGAGCGGGCCAGGGATGATGCGGTCGCCGCGGCCATCCTTGCGGTCTCAGTGGGCCAACGTGGTCGGGCGAAGACGAACGGAGCAGGGCCTACCCATGCCGTCGTCGGGTAGCCAGTCCCGGCATTGGGCGAAGGTCAACCGACGCCGATGGGCAGGGGTGAGGATGGCCGCGCTAGATCGTGACCGCTGGCGTTGCCGGGCTGAAGGGTGCGGTCGGGCCGGTCTCCTCGAAGTCCACCACGTCACGCATCTTGAGCACGGGGGCAAACCTTACGCGCTCTCCAACACAACGACGCTCTGCAGGTCGGACCACATTCGCATCCACGGCGGCATCCCTCACACACCCGACCCAGGCTACGCGGCGCTGGTTCAAGAGCTTTTGCCGTAGGATTCGACGATTAGAAGGGCCGGATATTCCAGACGTAATCGGCCCATTCCTGCATCACCGCCCGCCGTTGCTCTAAGAGATCATCCCGAAAGTAAGCCTGCGCGACTGAATTTCCCACCCGGTGAGCAAGGCAAAGCTCGATAGCTTCCCACGACCAGCGCCCATCAGCCGTTGCCCAGCCCTTGAAACTGGACCGGAAGCCGTGCGGCGTACATCCTAGCTTGTTCTTGCGGGTGCGTAGTGAAAGGGCATTCTCGCTCAACGGCTGGCCCGACGGGTGCGGGAATATCAGCCCTTCCTTGGGCGCGTAATCGGTTTCTAAGCTGGGGTCATAACCTGGCCGCCGCTTCTCCGATTTCTGCCGCTTGCCCGCCGCCGCCCTCGCGTCTTGGAGCACGACGCTGGCCTGAATTGACAACGGGACCGCATGGGGCCGGTCGGCCTTCATACGCTCGGCGGGAATGGTCCAGACACCGTTTTCGATCTCGTCCCATCGTGCGCCCCGGACTTCACCGGAACGGGCGGCGGTCAACACGACGAAGGCAAGGGCAAGCCGAGTCTCCCTCATGCCCTGGGAGTCCAGAATCCTGTCAACCACGCCGGGCATTTGATCGTAGGGCAGGGCCTCGAAGTGCTTGACCTTGCGGTGACTACTCCAACGCTTCACCGACCCCCTGATACCATCGCCAGCGGGGTTGACGGTGATGTACCCGGACTCAATGCAATCGTCGAATATCTCGCGCATCCTGAAGCGCAGGCGGCGGGCTGTCTCGGTCAAGGTCGGGCCAAGCCGCTCGAAAAAGTCCTTTACCTCGCGTTGCCTGATTTCGTCAACCGGGGTATCGCCAAAGACCGGGAGCACATGGCGCTCCAACATCTGGATCCAATTGCGCCCGTGCTTGGCGCTGCTAAAGCCCGGCAGCTTGGCGGCGTGGACCTTGCGGGTGGCTTCATCGAACGTCGGCATGCGGTCAAGGTCCTGCGCCCGTTCCATGCGGTCCCCCTCATCGTCCGACCAGGGGTTACGGCCTTCCTCGACCGCGACGCGGTAGGCGTCGGCGACCTTCCGAGCCGCCGTTAGGGATACCGTTGGATACCCGCCCAGGCCCTTGTCCGTCCGTTTCCCGTCAACGCGAAGGCGCATCACCCACGATTTTGAGCCCGCCTTAGCGATGCTCAGGTACAGCCCTCCGCCGTCACCGTACCGACCGGACTTGCTCAATTCCCGCACTTTGGCCGCCGTCAAACTTGCCATTGGGGTCCCTCCTTTTTACCACCAGTCCTTTACCACCAGCGGAGGGATGTTAGCACTATTCATAGCTAGGCGCAAGGCAAAAAAGGGGGTTCTGGTAGCGCATAGGGGATTCGAACCCCTGATCTCCGCCTTGAGAGGGCGGTGTCCTTGGCCACTAGACGAATGCGCCACGCAAAAGCCACTAATATAGCTGGCTGGGGATCGAGGAATCGAACCTCGGCCTACAGAGCCAGAATCTGTCGTTCTACCGCTAGACTAATCCCCAGCTTCCTTGCAATTTTACCAAGCGTTTCACGGTATATCAAGTCGGGCTGGCACGATGATGCAAATCTCCTCCTCAAGCCCGACGCTCTCCGTCTCGCCGATGCTGTGCAGGCAGGCGGTGTAAGCAGCCATCAGCGCGTCGTAGAGGTCGTGGCTCAGCCGTCCTTGATAGGAAGCCAGATCAGGAACAAGCCTTCCAACATGTTTGCTCAGAAACTCCATGCCTTCCCTTTTGTTCTTCGCTGGAATAGGCTTGCCAAACAGACACACCTTGGAGGCGTAGGGGTAGACCTCAAGGACTGTATAGCCTTGTTGCTTCAAAGCATCCGCTAGCTTGATTGCACGGTAGATCATCGGCTTGATGAACGACTTCTTGGTTGTGATGTAGAGCGATATGCCCCGACTGAGCAGTTCCCTCTCGCAGACGCGGCCCTTGAATTCGTAGACCGACTGACATGAGCAGCTTTCTTCGAGGCAGCACATCCCGGTCGGTAACCCCAGCGGAGAGTCTATGGCAACGATAGAGGGTCGCCACTTTTTCGCCAACGCGAGGATGTCGGCGTCGGTCTTGTGAGCGGCCAGATGAATCAAAGATACGTTCTCGTCCAGAAGCGCGCACCCGGACGCCCTGGCTTCTGAAGTGGTAAGGTCGATTCCGAGGAACACCAGCCGCCCCCTCTCCAACTCTCCCCTCCTTCCGCCGAAGGACGACGAGGGAGAGGGCTTAGCTTTATGTCTGTTAATTGGTATCCCTATCTGATAGAGCTTTGGTTAGTTCAGAGAACAACAGGCCGTCGCCAATCGCCTGTTCCGCCGCAGAATAGGGGTCAAGCTCGCCGTTTTCGACGCGCTCGCCTATGTCGCCAAGAGCGCCGTCGGAATCCATAAGCCTGGCTATGCCCGCCTCGACCTTCTCTTTGAGCGCCAGTGTGAACTCCTGCCTCTGACGGTCACGACGCCGACGCTCAAGCTCTGCGCTCTCTTCCATATTCCTGTGATGCTCCTGAATCGCGTCGTGAAGCTCAAGGATGCCCAGCTTTCTGTGCGCCTGTGTCGATATGACGAGCGGCCTCCATCCCGGCTCCATATCGCCGATATCGAGCATCGTTCCGATAACGCTAACGAGGCGGTCCGCACCCCCTCTATCGGATTTGTTGACGACGAATATGTCGGCAATCTCCATCAGCCCTGCTTTCATAGCCTGTATCGAGTCGCCAGCCTCCGGCACGAGTGCGACGACCACGGTGTCCGCGACCTTCATGATATCAAGCTCTGTCTGGCCTACGCCTACAGTCTCGACGATGACGATGTCCTTGCCGAAAGCATCTAGCAGTTTGACCGACGCCCACGCAGCACGCGAGAGTCCGCCGTGAACCCCTCTGGTAGCCAGGCTGCGAATGAACACACCCTCGTCCAGGTAATGACGCTGCATCCTGATGCGGTCACCAAGCACAGCGCCGCCGCTAAAGGGGCTGGTGGGATCGACGGCGAGGACGCCGACGCTGGCATCCTGTTCACGCGCGATTTCGACGAGGCCGTCGACGATGGTACTTTTGCCCGCTCCAGGAGGGCCGGTGATTCCGATGCAGTACGCGCCGCCTGTGTGAGGATAGACCTTCCTCATGATTGCAGACAGGGTATCGGAGTCTTTCTCAAGAAGCGAGAACAGCCGAGCCAGCGCGCGCCTGTCCCCTTCCAGCATTCTTTCGACTAGCTGGGAAATCAAGTTATGCCGCTCCATGAGTTGGGATTTCAGAAAGGAGTTAAATTAGTTGTAGACGATGGCAGGCATCAGGGCTGAGATACGAAATGGGCCAATAACCTATCACTCGGTGTCCAGCGCACGCGCCAGATTAGCCATTTCGATGGCAGTGACGCCCGCGCTATAGCCGTTGTTGCCCGACTTGCCGCCTGCGCGGTTTATGGCTTGCTCTAGCGTGTCGGTGGTCAGCACGCCGAAGATGACGGGAATGCCTGTCGAGGCGGATGCGCTGGCTATGCCCTTCGCTGCCTCGCCCGCGACGTGCTCATAATGGTCGGTTTCGCCCTTGATGACCGCGCCCAGGCATATTATCGCGTTGTAATGGTCGGACGAGGCCATCTTTCGGGCCACGAAAGGTATCTCGAAGGAGCCTGGCACGCTCGTGATGGTGACATCCTCGTCGCGCACGCCGTGATTCGCTAAAGCGGCCTGAGCGCCCTCAAGAAGTTTCGACGTGATGAAGTCGTTGAACCGGGCGACGACGATGCCAATCTTGAGGCCCTGCCCCTGTAGGTCGCCTTGAAGCATTCTTGTCATTCGTTGGCCCCTGCCGCCAGATCGGATTCACCGAGATCCAGTATGTGTCCCATTTTCGTGCGCTTGGTTTCCAAGTACTCCCAGTTTTCCTCGTTTCTTGGCGTGATTATTGGCACGCGCTCCACAAGCTCCAATCCGAAGCTGTCGAGGCCCACTACTTTCTTAGGATTGTTCGTAAGAAGCCGCATCTTCTTGACACCAAGGTCTACGAGGATTTGCGCTCCGACACCATAATGTCGCAGGTCGGGAGCAAATCCCAGATGCAGGTTTGCTTCAACAGTGTCGAGTCCACGATCCTGTAGCGCGTAAGCTTTCAGCTTGTTGTGAAGCCCTATCCCTCTGCCCTCCTGTCTCATATAGAGGAACACGCCTTTGCCCTCTCGCTCGATGGTCTGTAGAGCCAGGGCCATCTGGTCTCCGCAGTCGCACCGGATGCTGTCAAATACGTCACCGGTCAGGCACTCGCTATGCACTCTAACAAGCGTTGGCTCGTTAGGAGTTATCATGCCCTTGACCAGCGCCACGTGTTCGTCCTTGTCCACTATGCTGCGGTAGGACACGGCGGTAAACTCACCGTGTCGAGTGGGCACGCGAGCCTCTGCTACCCGCTCGATTAGCTTCTCATGCTCACGGCGATAGGCGATGATGTCGGCCACTGATACAACTTTGATGTGGTGCGTAGCCGAGAATTCTTGCAACTGCGGCAGTCGGGCCATCGTGCCGTTCTCTGCCATGATCTCGCATATGACCGCTGCCGGATACAGACCAGCGAGCCGTGCGAGGTCGACAGAAGCCTCGGTCTGCCCTGCCCTGACGAGCACGCCGCCTTCCATGTAGCGCAACGGAAATATGTGGCCCGGACGTCCCAGGTCTTCGGCTCGTGTTTTGGGGCTGATCAAGGCGTGAATGGTCGCCGCGCGATCGTGGGCCGAAATGCCTGTTGTCGCTCCATCAAGCACGTCGACGGAAACAGTGAATGCGGTGCCGAGGCGGGCCGTATTGTCCTGAACCATCATTTGCAGGCGAAGCTGCTCCAGCCTTTGACCCAACATGGGCGCACAGATAAGACCTCTGCCATACGTAGCCATGAAGTTTATGGCTTCCGGCGTTATCATTTCTGCTGCCATCGCCAGGTCGCCCTCGTTCTCGCGGTCTTCATCATCCACGATGACTACCATGCGACCCGCTTTGATGTCTTCTATCGCATCTGCAATGGAAGCCAAGGCCATGGCGACTTCTCCTTTCGCCCTACAGTTCGTCTATAATGTCGATGGGCACGCGCGGCCCGGTAGATAGACGCTCCACGTACTTCGCTATTATGTCTGTCTCTATATTAACGGTATCACCCACCTTACGACCAGCGAAAACCGTATTATCTCGCGTGTACGGAATGATTGTCACTGTAAATGAGTCGATGCCACATTTTACTACTGTAAGGCTAGTTCCGTCTACCGCGATGAACCCTTTCTCTACTACGTAGCGCATGATGGACGGCGGAGCCTGAAATTTTACGAGCAATGCCTCGCTGTCATCGGTTATCGACTCTACCGTCGCGGTTCCGTCCACATGGCCCTGCACTATGTGGCCGCCGAATCGGTCGGTCACAGCCAGCGGACGTTCAAGATTGACGGGACTGCCATCCTTCAAGGTTCCAAGGTTGGTACGGCGCAAGGTTTCGGGAACCACGTCAACCGAGAAAAAGGCGTCGTCCCGTGAGGTTACAGTAAGGCAGGTTCCATTCACGTTTATGCTGTCACTGACCTTGAGGTCGTCCATTATCTTGGACGCCGCTATTGTCAGGTGTTTTGGTTCCACGGACTTGATACTGCCTATCTCTTCAACGATTCCCGTAAACATAGCTATGCCTCGCAATATCCGATTATTGCCAAATCATCTCCGAACTGCTTTGTCTTCACACGACTCAGCCGCGTCACATCAGCCATCTTTGCCGCGCCCGCGCCTGCCACTGGCGAAGGAGCCGACTTGCCTCCGATGATTGTTGGGGCAACGAACGCGACGACTTTATCGATCAAGCCCAGGTCGAACAATGAGCCTAACAAGACGCCGCCGCCCTCCACAAGCACACTGGTAATTTCTCGCTGACCCAGGACTCTCATAAGCACAGCCAGGTCTACAGAGCCGTCTTCAGCCGGAAGTCGCTCAACGTCAGCACTGGCTCGTTTCAGACTATGGTACGCCGTTTCGTCGGCGTTGGCGACTGCAATCAGGGTTTGGCCCGGCTCTTTCAGGAGTTTGGATTCGAGCGGCAACCGGCCTCGGCTGTCAACAAGAACGCGAAGGGGCTGCCTATCAAGCGGATTGCCGTTTTCGTCTCTGGCGGTGAGCTGCGGGTCGTCGGCCAGAACGGTGTTGATTCCCGCCATGACAGCATCGGACTCAGCTCGCAGCCGGTGCGCGTAGCCTCTGGCCTCCTCACCGGTTATCCATCTGGAATCGCCTGTGTGAGTCGCTATCTTTCCGTCAAGGCTCGTTGCGAACTTGGCGATGACAAAGGGGAGTCGGGTCGTGATGAACTTCGCGTAGGCCTCGATTAGCTCGCGTGCCTCATCTTCACACTCACCCATGTGAGTCTTGATTCCAGCCTCTTCGAGACGTGAAAGCCCGCCGCCACTCACTAGCGGGTTCGGGTCGGTGACGCCAACGCGAACCTCGGAGATTCCGGCGTCGATGATGGCTTGCGTGCAGGGAGGCGTTCTGCCGAAGTGATTGCATGGCTCTAGCGTGACGTACATGATTGCGCCTTTAGCCTTATCACCCGCCTGTCGCAGGGCCATCACCTCGGCGTGGGCCTGACCCGGCGGCTGCGTCCAGCCTTCGCCGACGACCGCGCCGCCCTTGACGACAACCGCACCGACGGCAGGGTTCGGACTGACCGAGCCTACCGCGCGTCGGGCTAACGATAAGGCGCGCTCCATGGTCGTCATATCAAGCTACGAGTCCTCACCTTCAGGAAGCAAGTTAGTATGTGTAATCTCTTGTTTCGGCGCATACTGCGGAAGCAGCGTCAACGCGAAGAGTTTGGATCTGTTTCTTGGCCCAGGCTCGCCCCGACCGTACACCCAGTCTTCTACAGTCTTCACCGGAACATCCAGCGTTTCAGCGAATTCTCGCATATTTCCGTCAAACCGGCTATCCTTGAGCCATTGCCTGAGAGTCACCGATTCAGAACGCTTCTTAGCGTGTCCATTAAAATTGCTGAAGTTGAGGTAGTAGCGGCTCGGCGTCGGCCCATCTTGCTGTTGATACTTGCTAGTGAGAGCGCGATGACCGTAGGGCCGCTCGGCTGGACTTGACATCTGATAGAACGAAATTTGGGCGATCGGCATGCCAGCGTAGAGCGTTATCGGCAACGGGGAGATGTTGCTGAATTCCAGGACTATACAGCCGTTAAACCCGGGGTCTATGAATCCGGCGGTAGAGTGCACCAGAAGTCCCAGTCGACCCAGCGAGCTTTTGCCGTCGAGCCGACCCATGAGGTCGCTGGGAAGGCCAATCCATTCTTTTGTGATGCCGAGAACGAAAGCGCCTGGATGGAGGATAAACGGATTGATCTCGTCCACCTCGACAAGCTCTGTCAGGTTCGGCATCTCCTGCTTGACATCGATTAGATGGTATCGTTCGCTGCGGAACACGCGCAGCTTGCTTCCAAGGGTCAGATCTACACTGACGGGTTGAACCGCTTCTTCACGGTAAGGATCGACGACCAGATGTCCAGATTTTATCGCCTTTTTGATGTCCCTGTCGCTCAGTGTCACGATGTTCGCCCCCAGTCCTTCCGTTGAAGGATTAAATTTCGCAATCGATCAAGGCAAGCCGCCAACACCGCAATTCTAATACCGAATGGCAGAGGATTGCATAGCAGACCTCTGCTCATAGTTTAACCCATTTGCAAAAAAGACGAGCGTTGCCACTACAGCAACGCTCGATTATTCTGAGATTAGATTGTGCGAATCGTTTTACTGGATGCCGAATACCACCTGTACGCTCAACTGCAGTTCAAGTTCACCGCCGCTTATCGAGGTCGAAGGTGCTGGCGCGGCCTCTGCAAATGCGATGCGACCATCGAAGCTCTGATTCTGGACTACCGAACCGCCCCGTCCTGACTCGCTGATGAACACCAGAGAGCCACGTACGACGTTGGTCAGAAAAGCGAACTGGTCCGCTTTGGCTATCGCGTCGATGACTGCCATCTCCCGAAGCTGCTCCATGAAGGGCTTGGGGTCTTCCACTGTGAAGCTGATACCGTTAATCCTGGTGGCGTCGCCGCCCGCGCCGGCTACCTCGTCTATGACATTACCGACCGCTTCGAGTTCTCTGATTTTGACGCTTACGGAGTTGCTCACCCTGTACCCGACGAGCGTCTGCTTGTTGATACGACGACCGTTCTCGAAAACCTCGCCGTATTCATACATGGGGAAGATGTTGAACGAGCGGGTCTGCACATCGACGCCCTCGATTCCGCGATCACGAAGCGCAGAGACGATTGCGTCCATGGCCCTGGCCGCGTCTCCGTTGGCCTCTCCCACGGTCTCGCCGGTAGTCTCGACGCCTATGTTCAGCACAGCGAGATCAGGCTCCATCGTGAGGGTTCCCTCGCCTGTCACCCAGATGCCCGCCTGCGAGTTGCTCGTCTGAAGCTGTGGAACGCCCGCTGAGAATGAGCTAACCGCTTCAGACGGCGCATGTGGGACAATCCCAGACGATGCAGGCGCGTTAATCGGCGCGGTGGTGGCAGCCACAGACCCGCTGGGCTGAGTCTGGCTGACAGGCGTTTCTGTGTCACTGTTGCTGCAAGCAACTCCTACGGCGAAAGCAGCCGCGAGTCCCGCCACTGCTAGAATACCTTTGATCTTGTTCATTTCGCTATTCCTCCTGATAAGTTATGTATTTTGTTGTTGTCTTGAAAGGCCTTTCTTGTACCGTTCCATTATTTAAGACGTGCCCGTTCCTCAAAAGGTTCCAGTCATTTAGTCTCATTTTCGCGGAATCTTCCAGACTTGTAAAAAGGCGATAGTCTGAGCGCAACCCAGACCCTCGTGAACAGTATCGAACATAGGCTGTGAGGGCTGGAAGGACTTTTATGAGAATTTTGTGAGAGAATTCCAGAGACAGGGCAGCTTGCTAGCGAGGCTGCCCGGAGCGAGGGCGCGCGACCCAAAGAGTCGCCAGTATCAGCACCGCCAGGAGAGCGCCCATGGCTATCTCTAACTGTCGCAACGGCAACACCACACCGCCGGATTCCTGCTCATCTGCCTGGTCAAGAGAAGTAGCCTGAACTAACGCCTTCTGCTCCTGTATTTCAGCCTCAGGAGTGACAGCCACAACTATTGCAGCTTCAGGGGTTACAACCACAGTTTCTTCGTCAACCTTCGCCTCCAACGGCTGAGGAATCTCTGCCGCTTCCGGGGCAGCCGCAGTGGTCATGACAGCGCTAGAGTCGTCAGCAGCAGCGGGGGCAGCGTCAGCCATTATCTCAGGGGCAGGCGTTTCTGCGATTCTTTCGCTCGGAGCCATCGCCGCCACAGCGGGCGCGGACGCAGCTTGTGGAGCCACTGGCGCGGCTGCCGCCTGCACCGGTGGCTGAGGCGTCGGATTTGGCATAGGGGGCGCTTCTACCCCGCTTGACGCTATTTGAGGAACAGCCGTAGCATCAGGTGCAGTCATCGCCAGGGACGGTGCGGACTGCTCTGCTTGCCCAGGTATGCCGGGTTGTCCAGGCGCACCAGACGGCGCTGCGGCGGGCGCGACTTGCATCGTCGTGGAAACTTCTTGCAGCATCTCGGTCTGTGATAGGATGCCGAAGGCGTCGCCCATCAGCAACGCAAACAGAAGCAGCGCGGCGGCGGACGTGGCGAGACGGGCAGTCCATACGATGGGCGGCCTCTGACTAACCAGGGTTGGCGCTTCGGTAAGGACGAAGGAACGGGGCACGTCGAACTGCGGCAGGCTTCTCAGAAGGCCTACCGTAGCTCTGAGGCTGTCAAGCTCTATGCGACACTCGTCGCATCCTGAAAGATGCTCTTCAACCTCTATGACTTCGGAATTGCTGGCCTCTCCATCTAGATAGGCCGACAGCAATTCTTGAAGTCGATTATGTTTTCTTCGTCTCAAGAACCCAATCACTATGCCATTCCCTTCACTATATCTGACGAAATTCGTCCGGCAAAAGTTCCGGGTGGTTTCTGAGGTAGTCTCGAACACGTCCACGCGCCCTGTTCAGTCGAGACTTGACGGTTCCAAGAGAAGCGCCAGTAGATTCAGCGGCCTCTTCATAGCTAAGGCCCTGAACGTCTATCAAAACCAGGACTGTTCGCTGATCTGCTGGCAAAGTTAGAATCGCACGCTGTATCTCAGCGCCTAGCTCCACTCTCAATGCCTGCTGCTCCGGGGACTCGTCGCCGGAAGCCACCTGGAAGCCAGGATTGAGGAGGGATTCATCAAGAGACTGCTCCGGGCGTCTGCGAGAGGAGCGCAAGAAATCGCGGCTGGCGTTCGCCGCAATGCTCAGAAGCCATGAACGCAGACTGCCGCCACGGAATTTCTTGATGGCTCGATAGGCCGAGATGAAGGTCTCCTGCGTGATGTCTTCCGCCGTAGTCCGATTGCCGAGGATGCGGGCGGACAGATTGAACACGTGGGCCTGGTAGCGCTCCACAATCAAGTTGAACGCTACCAGGTCTCCTCTCTGGGCCTTATTTACGAGCTTGGTATCCTCTGGATGCAACCTGAGTCAACCCCATCAATCAAGAATGTCATTTGAGGAACAAGCGCTTCATACGGACTGCCAGCCCTGGCAAATCCGAACCCTTACAGATGAGCAGCCTGTTATTTGCTGACTAGGTTGTGTTGACATTTCATCTGAGCCATATGAGAGCACCGACGAAGTTCAAGAATCCCAGGAAACGCGATGACAGCTTGTCAAAGCGAGAGAAGATATGCCGGTAGTGCTTGATCTTGTTGATGAAACACTCCACAAGGTGGCGCTCTCGGTAAAGGTACTCATCATACTCTCGTGGCGTCTTTCGATTTGACCGAGGTGGAATCACAGGTAACGCGCCCCTGCCCAGGATGCATTGGAGAAAATCCATCGAATCGTATCCCTTATCAGCAATCACATGCTCGGTTTCGAAATCAGCTATCAATGCCTGTGCCTGGGTGATGTCGTGACGTTGACCTGCTGTGAGCTCAAAGCGCAACGGGTTGCCCAATCCATCCACGCTCACGTGGATCTTGGTACTGAACCCGCCTCGGCTCCGGCCAAGAGCTTGGGCCGATTGGCCACCGTTTTTTTGGAGGCTCCAGCAGCACAGGGATGAGCGCGAACCACAGTGCTATCACAGTGCTATCAATGATGACATGCTCCATATCGGGGTCTTGCACAAAATGCTGATGCATTCGTTCCCATACACCCTTTTCACACCAGCGTGCGAAGCGCTTATATACGCTGTTCCAGTGACCGTAGTGCTCAGGCAGCAGTCTCCAAGGAGCACCACTTCGTGCCATCCACAGGATGGCCTCGACGTAGCGCCTGCAATCGTCCTCCTCTCCAACGTAGAGGTCTGGGCATGAGCGCAGAAATTCAAGGATTTTCGACCATTGTTCATTGCGTAATTCAGTCGTTGACATGTATCCATTATGCACCAAATGTCAACACAACCTAATGATATACCAGCCGCCTATGCTAGTGGTTCAACGTTTTTGTATTGATGGGTAGAGTGACTTTAGCTTGATGCGCGCATCCTCGGTAGTGAAGCGCCAATCCACTCGTATCACATCCCGGTTGCGTTGATTCTGCCAAGCATTGACCTCGCCGCGCAGGATGTCTTGATTGGCAATCCGTCGGTCCAGGCACTGTCGAGCCAGCACACCGATCTCTATCTCCGCCATATTCAACCAACTCCCGTGTTTGGGAGTGTAGTGTATCTCCAGTCGCTCAGCTATACGCCTCGCCTCAGCAGGCTCGAATGCCTCGTATAGCGAGGACAGCTTGTGAGTGTTGAGATTGTCCATTACCAGCACGATCCGGTCTCTGTCAGGGTAGTCCTCGTCGACCAGTTTCTTTATCACATGCGCCCAGTCCACCTTCGTGCGACGCTCTCTGACCTCGACTCGGCGCCATCCGTCCAACGGTGCAAACAGCATGAACAGGCTGCTCACTCCATTGCGCTCGTATTCGTAGTCGTATGCCGCCGATAAGCCGGGCGCTGCGGGACGCGGCACTCGCGTCTCCTTGACTTGCTGTTTGCTCGTCTCATCCATGCACACCAGAACCTCATTCCCATCGTACGGCCGTTGGTAGACCTCCAGTACGTCTTCCATCACGTCTTCCATCGCGCACACAAACTCCGCGCTCTGACCGGGCGGGATGCACCAACTCTGCTTCAGCCACGGCTTCAGTTCGTTTTTTTTTAAGCGCCTGGCGAACCGTCTCGGTGCTAATGGTCCCGACTATCTCACACTCGACCAACTGGTCAGCCAACAGCTTCAGGGTCCAACTGGCACACGCCCCTCCGGCGGTTCCCCGCAGGCCATCGCTATCAACCGTGCTTCACCTTCGCCGTCCAGTCTCTTTTGACGCCGACGCAGTTGCTTTTTGCGATTCAGCGCAGACTCGACCCCCTCCTCCACACAGCGCTTGCGTATTCGCTCGACCGTTGACTGTCCCACACCGAGCGCGCTGGTGATGTCCGCGTCCTTCATTCCCCCGTCCGAGCGTGACTCATCGCTCATCAGCAGAATGCGCGCATGGGTCTGTTTGTACGCCGCAGCCCGACCGCGTGAGACCAAGGCGTTGAGTTCCTGTTGTTCGTCGGTAGTCAGTCTGATACGGTACTTCTTGGTAGACATCATGGTTCCTCCTCGGTTCAACGTTACGATTGAACCCCCAAGAGGAACAATGACTATCATGGTATTCATTTCAATGATGTTGGACCACTAGCCCAACAGAGAATCGTATTCAATTGGGCGCGATTCAGCCGGACCAAAGTGTTACATATGACCACGAAGGCGATTATAATGGAGTGAAGTCCGGGCCTTTAACGGCCTATCCAGGGGAACACAGTCTAAACATATGCGAGCATTAATCCGAGAGCTTATCGAGACCGTCATACTTGCGCTGTTGATCTTTCTGGGTCTGCAATTCAGCATTCAGAATTTTCGCGTCGAGGGTTTGAGCATGCAACCCACCATCGAGGAAAGGCAGCTCATAGTTGTAAACAAGCTGATATACTTTCGGCCATCCCCCCTGGAGCTTCATGACTCGCCTCTAGAGCACGACAATTCGGAGCGGTGCGAAGAAGCCAGAAGCGTAAACAGAGAGGATACTCTGTTTCCTTTTCACACGCCGAGCAGGGGAGAAATTATCATCTTCCACTATCCCCAAGACACGCGTAGGGACTTCGTGAAACGTGTGATAGGCGTTCCAGGTGATACAGTTGAAATCAAGTCGGGCCAGGTATTCGTAAACGGCGACGCGCTCGATGAGCCATATGTAAAGCGCCCGTCACAGGAAACCAGGGCCGCAAGAACGCTTTCCCCAGGCTGTTTCTACGTGCTTGGCGATAATCGCCGTGCCAGCAACGACTCCCGCGATTGGGGGCCAGTGCCAGCCGAAAACATCATCGGCAGGGCATGGGTAAGCTACTGGCCGCTAGACCGGTTAGGCACCCTGTCGGCCTTCTTCTGGCGTTAGCATTCGCCTGCGTTCTGCATACTGGTTTGAGGTAAGCCGATCTCGCTTTGTAATTGACGGCGCCTGTGTCTATTCGACAATCTTCATTGACACTTGGTGCGGAAAGTGCGATATATCTGCTGTACATATTGAGAAGGCGTTCGGTTTTGTCCAGAGTCTTTGTTTCGTAACATGTCAGCTAGGTCTTTGTCGTTGAGAATTAAGATGATCTTACGTGATTGGCCTTGACTATCATTGAAGACAGTATAAGTCTTGCGAATAATATTGTCCGTAGGGGCTTTTCTTGTAACTATGAATCCTAATGAGCCGAGTCTAGCTCCTAAGTAGTTGGCTGTCTGATTAATGTGCCCCATCTCAAGTCTCTGAACGTTCTTAGCTTCAAACATAACCAACGGGCTACCATACCAATTACGCACATAGTCCCAAAATGAAGTATCTGATTCGTTTGTATAATGATGTCTCGACGCTCAGTACCTTCAATGGTTCTTTCTTCCATCTCTCCATCTGTCAATCCAGGCTCGAATAGATAATTCAAAATTTCATATACTAATCTTTGATAATCATTCGCGGCGGCAGCACCAGTAGGCAAAGCATCAAGTCGCCCTATGAACTCCTCAGCCATTGGTCTTGTCGGTAGACCTAGGTCTTCCTTTGTAACATAGACTGGCTGCGCACTTGCCGACTCCCGTTCCTTTCGATTAACGTAATTGTCTAGTGGTCCAACATCATTGAAATGAATACCATGATAGTCATTGTTCCTCTTGGGGGTTCAATCGTAACGTTGAACCGAGGAGGAACCATGATGTCTACCAAGAAGTACCGTATCAGACTGACTACCGACGAACAACAGGAACTCAACGCCTTGGTCTCACGCGGTCGGGCTGCGGCGTACAAACAGACCCATGCGCGCATTCTGCTGATGAGCGATGAGTCACGCTCGGACGGGGGAATGAAGGACGCGGACATCACCAGCGCGCTCGGTGTGGGACAGTCAACGGTCGAGCGAATACGCAAGCGCTGTGTGGAGGAGGGGGTCGAGTCTGCGCTGAATCGCAAAAAGCAACTGCGTCGGCGTCAAAAGAGACTGGACGGCGAAGGTGAAGCACGGTTGATAGCGATGGCCTGCGGGGAACCGCCGGAGGGGCGTGCCAGTTGGACCCTGAAGCTGTTGGCTGACCAGTTGGTCGAGTGTGAGATAGTCGGGACCATTAGCACCGAGACGGTTCGCCAGGCGCTTAAAAAAAAACGAACTGAAGCCGTGGCTGAAGCAGAGTTGGTGCATCCCGCCCGGTCAGAGCGCGGAGTTTGTGTGCGCGATGGAAGACGTACTGGAGGTCTACCAACGGCCGTACGATGGGAATGAGGTTCTGGTGTGCATGGATGAGACGAGCAAACAGCAAGTCAAGGAGACGCGAGTGCCGCGTCCCGCAGCGCCCGGCTTATCGGCGGCATACGACTACGAATACGAGCGCAATGGAGTGAGCAGCCTGTTCATGCTGTTTGCACCGTTGGACGGATGGCGCCGAGTCGAGGTCAGAGAGCGTCGCACGAAGGTGGACTGGGCGCATGTGATAAAGAAACTGGTCGACGAGGACTACCCTGACAGAGACCGGATCGTGCTGGTAATGGACAATCTCAACACTCACAAGCTGTCCTCGCTATACGAGGCATTCGAGCCTGCTGAGGCGAGGCGTATAGCTGAGCGACTGGAGATACACTACACTCCCAAACACGGGAGTTGGTTGAATATGGCGGAGATAGAGATCGGTGTGCTGGCTCGACAGTGCCTGGACCGACGGATTGCCAATCAAGACATCCTGCGCGGCGAGGTCAATGCTTGGCAGAATCAACGCAACCGGGATGTGATACGAGTGGATTGGCGCTTCACTACCGAGGATGCGCGCATCAAGCTAAAGTCACTCTACCCATCAATACAAAAACGTTGAACCACTAGTAGACTAAGGTTATTCCTAGGTTGTGTTGACATTTCATCTGAGCCATATGAGAGCACCGACGAAGTTCAAGAATCCCAGGAAACACGATGACAGCTTGTCAAAGCGAGAGAAGATATGCCGGTAGTGCTTGATCTTGTTGATGAAACACTCCACAAGGTGGCGCTCTCGGTAAAGGTACTCATCATACTCTCGTGGCGTCTTTCGATTTGACCGAGGTGGAATCACAGTAACGCGCCCCTGCCCAGGATGCATTGGAGAAAATCCATCGAATCGTATCCCTTATCAGCAATCACATGCTCGGTTTCGAAATCAGCTATCAATGCCTGTGCCTGGGTGATGTCGTGACGTTGACCTGCTGTGAGGCTCAAAGCGCAACGGGTTGCCCAATCCATCCACGCTCACGTGGATCTTGGTACTGAACCCGCCTCGGCTCCGGCCAAGAGCTTGGGCCGATTGGCCACCGTTTTTTTGGAGGCTCCAGCAGCACAGGGATGAGCGCGAACCACAGTGCTATCACAGTGCTATCACAGTGCTATCAATGATGACATGCTCCATATCGGGGTCTTGCACAAAATGCTGATGCATTCGTTCCCATACACCCTTTTCACACCAGCGTGCGAAGCGCTTATATACGCTGTTCCAGTGACCGTAGTGCTCAGGCAGCAGTCTCCAAGGAGCACCACTTCGTGCCATCCACAGGATGGCCTCGACGTAGCGCCTGCAATCGTCCTCCTCTCCAACGTAGAGGTCTGGGCATGAGCGCAGAAATTCAAGGATTTTCGACCATTGTTCATTGCGTAATTCAGTCGTTGACATGTATCCATTATGCACCAAATGTCAACACAACCTAGTGACTTCAACGACCTCGGGTTTATTCGAGGCCTTATCAGTTTGGCGATTCATCCCGGGAAATCTAGACCAGCCACTGCTTCTTTTTGGGCGTAAGAACAACCGATAATCTGTTGTCGCATAGTCATCATAGTTTATCCAAGGTAAGAGTCGTACCACCCTCCTCGGCACTAGCAAAATTGGGAGGCCATTCAAAGGATTCCTGGGTAAATCAAAATAGCCATCTTGCCATGTGAAATCTCCGAGATCAAAATAATGATTGATTGGGACAGCAGATTCAATGGGAATGCTCCAAAGCTGAGCCTGTACCTGGGTGTATTGAATCAAGTATTGCTTCAGAATATTCGCTGCAATATCGCTAACACGATCTGCGCCAATTCCGATAGACACAAGCTGCAACTCTTCGATATGTTTGATACCTCTATCTTGCAAAGGTTCGCTAGCAGCTAAAGTCTCTGCTAACAGCCTGTTAAGATACTGCCCTAAACCACTTCCTCGTATACCTCCTTCACTATATCCTGAGGTGGTACCCAAAAACTAGACAACTGGCTAAGAGAGAGTCCAGCTCCTAAAATAACCGGCAACTAACCGACGTGAAGGAGCAGGACATGAAGCAGACGAGGAATAAGCACAGTCCGGCGTTCAAGGCCAAGGTGGCCCTGGCCGCCCTTGCGGGGGAAGGGACCATCGCCCAGCTGGCCAGCCGATTTGAGGTCCATCCCAGTCAGATTCACGCCTGGAAAAGGGCCCTGGTGGAAGGAGCCCCGGAGCTATTTGCCACCAATCAGAAATCCCAGGAGAAAGCCAAGGAAGCTCAGATTAACCACCTCTACCGGCACATCGGCCAGCTGAAGGTGGAACGCGATTTTTTGTCGGAAAGGTCCGGTCTATGAGTCGCAGCATACGGCGAGCCATGATAGACCGAGACCACCAGCAGCTGTCTTTGGTGCGTCAATGTATCCTGCTGGACGTCAGCCGGGCCTCGGTGTACTACCGGCCGGTACCGACCAGGGCAGAAGACCTGGAGTTGATGGCCCTGATGGACCGTCAGTATTTGAAGACCCCCTTCTACGGCTCTAGGAAGATGAAGGCCTGGCTGCTGCAACAGGGCTATCTGGTGAGCCGAAAAAGGGTTCGAAGGCTGATGCGGTTGATGGGTCTGGAAGCCATCTACCGGCGTCCCAACACCAGCAAACCAGCGCCGGGACACCGGATCTTTCCCTATCTGCTGAAGGGAGTGGAGGTTAATCGGGTCGACCAGGTCTGGG
The DNA here is from genome assembly GCA_965206395.1 of Dehalococcoidia bacterium. GTDB lineage: Bacteria > Chloroflexota > Dehalococcoidia > Lucifugimonadales > CATOSD01 > CBDBJK01. The sequence continues at coordinate 64,885 of CBDBJK010000018.1, read as the reverse complement.
CCGCGGACATCACCTACATCCCCATGGCGAAGGGCTTCCTGTACCTGGTGGCCATCATGGACTGGCACAGCCGGCACGTGCTGGCCTGGAAACTCTCCAACACCATGGACACCAGCTTCTGCGTGGCGGCGTTGGAGGAAGCCCTGGGTAAGGGACGACCGGAGATATTCAACACCGACCAGGGGAGTCAGTTCACCAGTGAGGCCTTTACCCAGACGTTGCAGGAGCAGAGGGTCCAGGTCAGCATGGATGGTAAGGGTAGGTACCTGGACAACATCTTCGTGGAGCGGCTGTGGCGGAGCATCAAGTACGAGGAGGTGTATCTGAAAGCTTACCAGACCGTCGCCGAGGCCCGAACTGGGATCAATGCCTACCTGGAGTTCTACAACCGGCAGAGGCCTCACCAGGCTTTGGGCTACCGGACCCCAGCAGAGGTGTACCAACATGGCCAGGAAGAAAGGGGAGCAGCAGCTGAAGAAGCAGGGCTGCCATCGGGCTTGGTGAAACCTAGCGCAGGGGTGGGAGACTCTCTTAATTTAGCCCTCGTGCTGTCTTAATAATGGGGTCCACCTTAATCCTAAACCAACTTCGTTCACTTCAGGGAAGCTAATAAGTTCTTGGAATTCTCGTATTTTCCCCTCTCGAAAACACGCAATTGCGTTTCTAAATAGGGTGAGCATTTGATCATGAAGGCCTCGCAGGTTATCGTCTCGACTTTTATAAAGAAGAAAGGGGTCAATGCATAAGGGCAAGTCCTGGTCGAGTCGGGGAATAACAAAGTCAACCTCGCCTTGAGTGAAACTCAAGTTAAACGCCTTTGTTATGAGCATGAATTTATGACCCTCTTACCCGTAGGGTAGACCAGTACGTCCGGTTTGACTCTCTGAAACGACTTAGACCAGCTTTGAGTTGGCTGAGGACCAAAGTAACATCTCGATATTCAGGCATGTCCCCAGCGGGGAAAAACTCCTCAATTTCATCAACGAACTCATCTTTCTCATCTTTCAATAATGCTTTCACTGAGATTATCGCTCTATTCACCTTGTCAAGGGTAAGCTTACTTACGGGCATTGCTGGGGCCTTTTTATTCAGCTTATCCATTTCTTCATATATGGCGTCAGTTACGCTAACTAGTTGTTGCGATCGAGACCTTTGTTCCACTGCAAGTTCCTGCTCGCGCTGCTTGGCGTTCAATTCCTTCTCTCTTTCCTTTTGTTTGACACGCTTTGCCTTTTGAAGTTCTTGAGATGAAAGTCTTGGCATGAAATTTCCTCCAAGTCTCAGTCCGCCGCCTCGACCGGCTGGGCGATGTTGGGAAGATAAGGGCGCAGGTACTGGCCGGTGTAGGAGTGCTCCATCGCCGCCACGTCCTCCGGCGTGCCTTCCGCGATGACGTAGCCGCCCTTGTCTCCCGCGCCGGGGCCGAGGTCGATTATCCAGTCGGCGCTCTTTATCAGGTCGAGGTGATGCTCGATGAGGACGATGCTGTTGCCTGCATCCACGAGACGGTGCAGCACTCGCAGAAGATAGGAGCAGTCTTCGAACGACAGGCCGGTCGTCGGCTCGTCGAGAATGTAGAGCGTGCTGCCCGTCGCCCGCTTGGACAACTCTGTGGCGAGCTTGACGCGCTGAGCCTCCCCTCCGCTAATCTGAGTCGCGGGCTGGCCCAACCGGATATAGCCAAGCCCAACGTCGTTCATCGTTTGCAGCTTGTTGCGCACGCGGGGGATGTTATCAAAGAACTCCAGCGCCTCGGACACCGTCATGTTCAGCACGTCAGCTATGTTCTTGCCCTTGAACTCGATCTCCAGAGCCTCGCGATTGTATCTTTTGCCGTCGCATATCTCGCACGGGACCGTCACATCGGGCAGGAATTGCATCTCGATGTTGATGTATCCGTCACCCGAACAGGCCTCGCACCGCCCGCCTTTGACATTGAACGAGAATCGGCCCGGCTTGTAGCCGCGCATCCTGGCTTCCGGCATCGTGGCGAATAGCTCGCGCACGGGCGTGAAGGTTCCGGTGTACGTCGCCGGATTGCTGCGGGGCGTGCGTCCGATTGGCGACTGGTCGATATTGACCACCTTGTCGATGTTTTCGACGTTCTCAAGGCTGTCGAAGTCGCCCGGGCGGTCCTTGGCCCTGTAGAACTGTTGAGCCATCTTTTTGTACAAAATTTCGTTGATGAGCGTGCTTTTGCCCGACCCGGACACGCCGGTGATGCAGACCAGCGCCCCCAGCGGAATGCGCACGTCTACATCTTTGAGATTGTTCTCGCGCGCGCCCTTGATGGTGATGTCCTTGCCGTTGCCCTCGCGCCTGGTCTCAGGCAGAGGTATCTGTTTGCGACCGCTGAGGTACTGGCCTGTGAGCGATTCCGGCGAATTGAGGATGTCGTCGATTGTTCCGGCGGCTACGACGTGACCGCCATGTTCTCCCGCGCCGGGGCCAAGGTCAACGATATGGTCCGCCGCTCGCATGATGGCCTCGTCATGCTCGACGATGAGCACGGTATTGCCGAGGTCTCGCAGCCGCTTCAGGGTCTCGATGAGGCGGTAGTCGTCGGCCGGATGCAGACCAATCGAAGGCTCGTCGCATACGTACAGAACTCCCATCAGACCTGAGCCTATCTGCGTCGCCAGCCGGATGCGCTGGGCCTCGCCGCCGCTCAGTGTAGACGCCGTGCGAGACAGCGTGAGGTAATCGAGTCCAATGTTCATCAGGAAGTTCAGTCGGGCGTCAATCTCCTTTAGTATCTGCGTGGCGATGATCTTCTCGCGTTCCGACAGCACTTCGTCCGGTGACGAGCCGTTCGTGGAGTGGCCCTCGCCGCCGATGGCATGTATCCATTCGAGCGCGTGCCCGATTGACTTGTCCGTGAAGTCCATGACGTTCAGCCCGCCCACCGTCACGGCAAGGGCTTCCTTCTTCAGGCGTCGGCCTCCGCACGCTTGGCAGGGACGGGCCGCCATGTATCGCTCTATCTCGGTGCGTATGTAGTCGGAATCGGTCTCACGAAAGCGGCGTTCCAGGTTGTTAATGACGCCCTCGAAGGTGGTGTTCCACTCGTAGGTCTTGCCGTTCTGCGTGTCGTGCTTGACCTTGAGAGATTTGTTTTTGGTGCCGTAGAGAATGAGTTCGAGGTTCTTCTTACTCAGCTTCTTCACTGGCGTCTTGGTGGAGAATCGGTATGCCCTCGCCAGTGAGTCCAGCAGGCTCATCATCCAGGGGCTATATGAGCCACTGCGGTTCCACGCCTGCACCGCTCCCTCCGACAGGCTCAACTCTTTGTTGGGGATTACCAGGTCGGGTTCGACCTCGAGCTTGTAGCCAAGGCCGGTGCAGGTCTGACACGCGCCGTGTGGATTGTTGAAGCTGAAGGTGCGAGGCTCCAACTCTCCCAGGCTGATGTTGCAGTGGACGCAGGCGAATTGCTCGGAGAAAAGCATTTCCTCGCCGTCCACAATCGAGACGAGCACGACTCCGCTCGCCATCTTGAGCGCGGTCTCCACAGAGTCGGCGACCCGGCCCGATTCGGCGCTGTCACCAATGACGAGGCGGTCAACCACGACCTCGATGGTGTGCCATTTTTGCTTGTCGAGGTCGAAGCTTTCGGAGAGGTCATGCACCTCGCCATTGACGCGCACGCGGACAAAACCCGCTCTGCCAGCTTCCTCAAAGATTTCCTTGTGCTCGCCCTTGCGCCGCCTGACCATCGGGGCCATGATCTGAATCCGGCTACCCTCTTGCAGGTTCAGTACGGCATCGACTATCTGCTGTACGGTCTGCCTTTGAATCGGTCGACCGCACTTATGGCAGTGGGGATGTCCAACGCGGGCGTAGAGAAGACGCAGGTAATCGTAGATTTCGGTGACGGTTCCGACCGTGGAGCGCGGGTTGTGTGACACGCCTTTCTGGTCGATTGAGATGGCGGGAGAAAGCCCTTCGATGTAATCAACGTCGGGCTTGTCCATGCGCCCAAGGAACTGGCGAGCGTAGGCCGACAGCGACTCGACGTAGCGACGCTGCCCCTCGGCGTAGATGGTATCGAACGCGAGCGAGCTTTTGCCCGACCCGGACACGCCTGTCATTACGATGAGCTTGTCGCGCGGTATGGTGATGTTGATGTTCTTGAGGTTATGCTCACGAGCGCCCCGAACGACGATGTTTTCCAGTGGCATGATTTATACAATCCTCCGGCGGCCCGCTTGATAGAACATACAAGGCCATAATCTGCAGCGAGGGAAATAGATGAGGTCAAGGTATACGAAGGTCAGAACTCATTCTACCACCGAAGGGACAATTATTGGGGAGTTTTTGGTCGATGTTTGGAGCATTTGTTCTTAGAATTTAATTCCTGTTTAGCAAATCCGAGTAAAAATCGAAGAATTAGGAGTGTATATAATATATTGACGCCATGATATAATTATTCTATGGTTCACCTAATGGGTGAATCATGAAAGTAGATTTTGTTAATCAACGACTCTTGGAATGTTATACGACGTTTGCACGCGCTAGTCGAGCGTGGGGGCCAATCGTCGCTCGCAAATATATACAGCGAGTAAGTACGCTGTACGCAATACAACAGTTCAACGATCTGTACAGGATTCGGTCACTCAGATTGCACAAACTTTCAGGTCAAATGGCAGGTCACTTTTCGATACACTTGGATATTCGTTGGCGTCTAGTATTTACCTATCTAGAGGAAGAAAACAAAATCCTTGTAGAGGAGGTAACGAATCATTATGGTGACTAATTTTGAACAAGATATATTTTCTGACTTGCCCATACCACCGGGTGAACTCCTTGAAGAAGAAATCGCCGCCATTGGAATGACGCAGCAAGAGCTTGCCATGAGAACAGGCCGACCAGCCCAGGTAATCAATGAAATCATTCGCGGTAAGAAGGCAATCACTCATGAAACGGCTATAGAATTAGAAAAGGTTCTGGGGATTCCAGCGTATATCTGGGTTAGCCTTGAGGCTACCTTTCATTTGACCCAGGCTCGTCTTAAAGAGAGGTACGATCTTCTGGGACAACAGGAATGGCTTAAAGAATTCCCAGTTAGAGAGCTTGAAAAACGAGGCTGGGTCGAATCTCACAAGAATAAAGAGGACAGGATTCGCGCACTCCTCGAGTTTCTTGGAGTCGCATCATTTCAGGCATGGCGTCAGACCATCTTAGGATTTCGTATCAGCGAGAAGTCGAAGGTTTCTTCTGGGGCACTTGCAGCCTGGCTACGGCAGGGCGAGTTAAAAGGGCGAGACACAGAAACGGCTGACTATAACGAATCCAATTTCCGCCACGCCATTAAACAGATTCGAACACTGACTTTAGAAGAACCGGAAGAATTCGAGCCACAAATGAAGAAGTTATGTGCCGAGGCGGGAGTTGCGGTTGTTTATATCCAAGAGCTTCCAAAAATCGGCGCAATTGGCGTGGCTAGATGGCTTACGCCTACCAAGGGCGTTATTCAGCTTAGCTTAAGAGGAAAATGGAATGACATATTCTGGTTCAGCTTCTTCCATGAATGTTGTCATATTCTTAATCATAGAGTCAGAGATGTATATATCGACGAAATCAACGGAAAATCCGAAGTTGAGTCTGACGTTGAATCTGATGCGAATGCCTTCGCACAAAACTTGTTGATTCCGCCTGACGACTGGAAGTGGTTCAAAGCTGGCTTGCGACACTCTGAATCGGCAGTGCGAAATTTTGCTTCAGAAGTTGGAATACATCCTGGAATTGTGGTTGGCAGAATGCAACGCGAAAAGCTTATATCATATTCCACGCTGACAAATCTGAAAACGCGACTCGCTTGGAAAGAATCGTAGCTTTAACACTTTAACAACATTGCAAGTGTCAAGGCCCACAATGCGCTCACAAGGTGCCTGTTCAACTCGCATGAAGTTTTACTGCTACCCTTTCTCGTCTTTCTTGCGCATCGGCTTCAGCTTGCGCATCGTCCTTCGCAGCCGCCAGCGCAGCATGGGGCGGTTGCGCATGTTGGCGGTGACGTAGCGCACGACTTCGGGGCTGCCGAGCGTCAGCGGCGCTACCCACTTGCGTAGCTCCTTCATCGTAGTCTTGCCGCTCTGCCACGATGGGACGAGAGATTCCATAGGCTCCCATTTCGTCACGGGAGTTAGCCCTAGTGGACGCTTCGTTCGATGACCGCGCATGACGAGTCCCCCAGCCTCCATCACCAGCATTACGCCTCCGGCAGCGTCCCAGAGGCGAGGGCCAGTCGTTATCGAATACTGAAGCACGCCGGTGGCGGTCATCGCCATCTCATACGCGATGCTGCCAGTGACTCTTAGTTCGCCGACCTTGTCACGCATCGGCTTCTGGAAACTGTGCGTCATTCCAAAGTAGCCGGGAAGCGTTATCAGCCTGTTGCCCTTCGGCTCGTCGGACTTGAACACCGAGATAGGCTCGTCGTCCGCGAACGCGCCGCCGCCCTTGCGAGCGTGGAGCACCACTCCGCCGGCCTCAGCAGGCCAGGGAAGAAACATCGCCGCCGCAACCGGGACGCCCTTGTGCATGACGCCTATGGAGCAGGCATAGATTGGCAGCCCGCCCATGAAGTTCTTCGTGCCGTCGAGCGGGTCTAGCACCCAGACGAAATCAGGCGCGGGCGACTCCTCTTGTTCTTTGTCCTCGTTCTCCTCGCCAAGGATGCCGTGGTCAGGGAACTCCTCGGTTATGGCTTTGGCTAGAAACTCCTGGCTCTCCTTGTCGGCGTTGGTTACCGGGTCGCGCTCCCTCTCGTCCTTGTACTCGATATCCAGCGACTTGCCTTTGCCGAAGTACTTGCTCAGGATAGCGCCTGCCTCCCGCGCCATGTTCTTGGCATGAGATTCTATCCTGGCTAGTAAGGAATCGTCAGGAGATTTTGGCCTGGACTGCGTTTCTTCGCTCGAAAGCATGTTTGTCCCCAGAGCTAAATTTCTGAAAAGCTCAGTGTAAGTACTCAGAGCAGGCGCGTCAACGCGGCTATGTGGAATTTCTGCGCAGACGGTGAATCTTTCGTTGCGAATTATCCCTACCGTTAGGACACTAGGGTCGCTACAATGAAATCTGACCCGGCTTTTGTTACGCTGCAACTGGTTGCCTCAGCAAAAGGTAAGTCTACATTGTGATGGAGAAACTACTATGAGTATTGTCATGATTAACGTGCGTAAGAAAATGCAGAAGATCGCCGTCGTGGAGATGTTTGGAACCATCGGCGGGCAAATCAAGTCTCCGGCATACGAGCGCATTTTCTCTGCCATCGAAAAGGACGACAAGATAAAAGCATTAGTGCTGGATATCGACTCACCCGGCGGTGGTGTGTCCGCGTCGGACTATCTATACCGGAGCGTCGCCAAGGTCGCTGCGAAGAAGCCCGTGGTAGCGAGCATCCGAGGTGTCGGAGCGTCCGGAGCGTACTACATAAGCTGCGCCGCTCAGAAGATCGTTGCTACCCATGCTGCCATCGTCGGCTCCATCGGCGTCATATCCGTTAGGCCAGCTCTGCAAGAACTTCTCCAGAGAATTGGCGTCGGCGTGAACGTCAACAAGAGTGGCCCTCTGAAGGACATGGGCGCTTTCTGGCGCGAAGCTACACCGCAAGAGGAGCAAAAGATGCAGGCGCTCATAGACGACTCTTATGGCCTCTTCGTTTCAATAGTAGCCAATGCAAGGAAGATGGACGAGGGTACTGTGCGAAGTCTCGCTACTGGCGAAGTGTTCTGGGCAACGAAGGCGCAGGCGCTTGGCCTTGTGGATGAGCTGGGCGACCTAGACCGCTCTATCGACATTGCCGTCGAACTTTCTGGCGCGCCGCGAAATCCCGTCTTCATGACGCCGCGCCGAGGCCTGCGGGAACGCCTCTTTGGCGGAGCTTCCGCGTCTCTGGTGGAATCTCTGGCAGATCAGATCGAGCAACGCCTGTGGAATAGCTCGCTGAGATATTAGGGCTTCTCATCACAAGACTGCTTCGGTGGCTGGGACAAAAGTCTCCCTAAATACGAACTATTTTCTCATGAAAGTTGCGTCATATAAGTGCTATAATAAAAATCTGGGATATCTCCCAAATATCGAATATATCTTGTTGTAACTCAGGCGCAGGTGGAAGTGGAAATCGCAGGCCCAAACCAGGAACCTCAAAATCCTATTCTCTCAGATAACAATTCGGGCTATTCCGACGCTACGCAACCGTATGCGAGCCTGGGAGCCGTCGACGCCGCATCTCCACCGGTAAGCGCGCCACCTTTTGGCGCTGCTGTGCCGATAGCCGATGCGCAACCGACTGACGATTTTCCTATATGCGGGAGCGCCCGCAAAACGGCGCTCCTTTCGCCCTCATCGTCCTCACGTCAAGCCGATACACGTCAAAGTCCACACCTTCGATACCTTCCGGTTTCGGAACTACCGTTTCATGTGGGCAACCACCGTATTCTCCAGCGGAGGATTTTGGCTTCAGCAGGTCATCATAGGATGGTTGACCTACAACCTGACCCAATCAGCCTTTTTGACTACTGTCGTCATGGGTCTGGACGCGCTTCCTATTCTGCTCGTCGGCCCGGTGGGAGGGCTGCTGGCAGACTCCTGGGACCGCAGCAAGCTGCTTGCTTTCACGTCCGTGTACCAGTGTGCGACGACGACGGTGTTTGGCCTTGTCGTTATCCTGGGCTTGCTGGAAACATGGCACATATTCGTCTACATACTGATGATGGGGATGGCGTTTGTCATTCTCGACCCCGCGAGGATGTCGATTATTCCCAGTCTCGTGCCCCGGCAAAACATCGTGAACGCCTTCGCGCTAAACTCACTTGGATTCAGCGTCATGCGCATGGTCGCCCCTGCTATTGGCGGCGGGGTGCTGGCGTTGGCTGGGGCCGGTCCTGCACTGATAATGGAAGCAGGGATGCAGCTTGCGGCTGTCGGGTTTGCCCTCTCAATCAAGCTACCGCCTGTCGAGAGGACAAAGCTGCAACTGAAGTCTATGTTTTCGCAGGTGATGGCCGGAGCACGCTGCGTCAAGGGCGAACCAGTAATTCTTGGGCTGATACTCATGGGCGTGCTGATGCCCTTTCTGGCGTTTCCGTTCGTGCACGGGCTGGTACCGGTCTACGCCGCCGAGGTCTTTAAGGTAGGGTCGGTAGGACTCGGCCTGTTGATGGCCTCCGTCGGAGCGGGGTCTGTGCTGGGAATGCTGGGGCTAGCGTCGTTCATAGACATCAAGTACAAGGGCCAACTGGTTATCATCGCCATTCTGTTGACAGGCATCTCCATGATCGTGTTCTCCCGAGTTCCCTCGATTGTCGTCGCTTTTCCAATGCTGATGTTGGTCAGCCTCGGCACTATGCTGTACCTCTCCACCGCGAGCGCGACCGTTCAGACCATCGTCCCGGACGCTTTCAGAGGCCGGGTCGCCTCTCTCTACGCGCTCACGTTCGGAACGATGCCTCTAGGCAGTTTGCTTGCTGGAGGCCTGGCACAGCGCTTCGGCGCGCCGCTGGCGACGTTGGCAGCCGGTGTGGTTATGCTGCTGGTTCTGGTTGTGATAATGCTGCGATTCCGCTTCATATGGAGGCTGCGATAGGGCCACTTACATCAAAGTACCAGAGTCCATAGGACTAAATGACCAGTCTGGTTTGTAGCGGAATCGGCTGGCTGCATGTAGCATTAAATTTAAGGGGGCGCATATGCGTCCCCACTTTTTTTCACACCGGCTCACATTCCTCCCTCATCACAAAGGTATTGCTTATGAAGATGAAACACATCCTGCTGTCAGGCATCTTGCTACCTGCGCTAATAGTCACTTCCTTCGCCCTCAACAGGGATCGATTCAGGCAGTTGTCGGCGATAGCGACGTGAGCCTAACGGTCGACGCTGGCACACTACCCAACGGGCAGATTGTCGAACTAACCGGGACTCTGAACTTCGCGACGGATAACACTTCGTATATTCATCGTGTGGCGCTTGTCGTCGATGGCCCCGATGGTCAAGACTTGGATGTGGTTCTGCCGCGTGAGGAAGTCATAGGACTTGATCTAACCGGCGCATCCGACGTAACCGGAGAGTCCCTTGAGGTCACCGTCGATTTCGATGGGGTGGTCGAATCTGGTGGAACTCTGCCAGGAAGCACCATACCAGGCGAAACATTTGGAGAGGGCACTCTTCCAGGCGGCACACTACCTGGTGAGGGCTGTTCTGGTGGAACTCTTCCAGGCACATTGCCAGGTGGCACCATTCCTGGAAGCACCCTGCCCGGTGGCAAGGGGTTCATAGGCATTGGAGACGGTGGGACGATAACCTACTCTATGGACTGGGACCCGGCCCTGGCTGGAAGCTATCAGGGATATCTGGAAGTAGTTGTCTCTGGCGTAAACGGCTGTACACTCATACGAAGCGACATAGTGGAGTTCTCTGTGGCCGCCGCGCCGCCCAATCCAGAAGACCCAGACACTTCCAAGGTTACCCTTTGTCACGTTCCTCGTGGCAATCCCGCCGCTGCCCACGTTATCACAGTCGGAGCGCGAGCCGTAGCAGCCCACCTGAGGCACGGCGACAGCATATCGACGACCTGCCGCCCGTCTGACGACATTGATCTGATACCGAGCCAAACGACGATTCAGATGATGGCAATCATTTCGAGGACGATATCGACATTGCCAAGAAGGGTCACGGCAAGCCTCCTCACGATGGCAAAGGCAAGAAGGCAGACAGGAAGGACGATGACAAGCATCACGGCCCAAGCGCCAAGCCCAGCGACAAAGGGAATAAAGACAAAAAGCATGATGACGACAAGGGCAAGAAGTCTCACGGCAAGCCTTCTCACGACGGCAAGGACAAGAAGTCAGGCAAAAGGGATGATGACAAGCATAAAGCCAAGCCCAACGACAAGGGGAACAAGGATAAAAAGCATGATGACGACAAGGGCAAGAAGTCGTCCAAGAAATCTCACGGCAAGCATTCTGACGATGGCAAAGACAAGAAGTCAGGCAAAAGCGACAAGGCCAAAGGCAAGAGGTAGCTTATCTGATCAATCCAATAGCCTCTTGGCTTCTTGCCACAGAGCCTCTTTTTCGTCCAGCGACAAATCGGGAAGCGACTGGTCTTTCTCCCGGCTGAGCCCTTCCATCGTCACGAATCGCTGGTAGAAACGGGCGTTGGAGTGACGCAACGCGCTTTCTGCGTCTATACCCTGCCAGCGTGCAGCGTTCACGATGGAGAATAGAACGTCGCCTAGCTCTGACTCTCGCTCAGAGTCAGATTGCGCCTGCTCAAGCTCCTCTAGCTCCTCCGTAATCTTGTCCAACGCGCCCTGAAGATCTTCCCAGTCGAAGCCGACGCGAGCCGCACGCTCCTGAATGGCCTCCGCGTACGACAGCGCGGGCATCTGCCTCGGCGCTCCGTCCAGAATCGACGCGCCGGTGTCTGCTCTCTCCTGCTGCTTTATGGCCTGCCATTTAACGACTGCATCGTCCGCGTCGGCGACGCTGGCATCACCAAAGACATGAGGATGGCGACGAAGAAGCTTTTTAACCAACGTCTGGAAAACATGCTCCCTGTTGAATTCTCCGGCCTCTTCGCCTATCTGTACCTGATAAACGACATGCAGAATCACGTCGCCGATCTCCTCGATAATTTTCTCTGTATCGCCCTGCTCGATGGCCTCGATAAGCTCGTAGGCCTCTTCAAGGAACTGGCTTTTCAACGAATCGCGCGTCTGCTCCCTGTCCCAAGGGCATCCATCGGGGCCGCGCAATCGTTGTAATATCTGGGCAACGCCATCAAATGTGCCGGGGTAATCGCTGCTGTTCATCGGTGACTCCGAACGAAATTTTGCATGTTTCCTTAAAGCCGATATGAGGAAAACCTTCTTCGGCAAAGATGCTATCATATCTTCAAAGTTAAAGGGGAGCGCCCATTGTCGGTCACGAAGATTCTCAGGATTGCAGCCATGACACTGTTTGTGATTGCTGTGCCTATATTCCTTATAACCTCCAACGTCCGATGGGTTATCAGCACACCTTGGCTGTATAGCTACGGCTTCGACAAGTACGACATTCCGGCATATACCGGCATCGAGCGCGGCGAACTGCTATCGGCTGCCGGGCAGATCAGAGACTACTTCAGCAACGGCGAGGAGTTCCTCACCATCAGAGTATTCGTGCGCGGCATCCTTATTGAGAACCTCTATAACAGCCGTGAAATCCTGCACATGAAAGACGTCAAGAGCCTGGTTAAAGGCGTATATCGGATTCAGGAGCTTACCGGCCTGTACCTGCTGGCCTTCGTTGTCGTCGGGCTGTATTTGCGGCGACGGCAGTTTCTTCCGAGCCTGGCGCGGTACGTCGGCATGGGTGGCGGCGTGACTCTGGGGCTGGTTGTGTTCGTCGGCCTGGTGTCGCTGGTAGGCTTCGACCGCTTGTTCCTCGCCTTTCATCTGGTGAGCTTTTCAAACGATCTCTGGCAGCTTGATCCACGCACTGATTTTCTGATAGCCATGTTCCCTGAAGACTTCTTCTTCGACGCGACGATGTGGATAGCTGGTTCCACGATAATAGAGGCGTTGCTGCTGGCAGTCGTGCCATTCGCGCTGCTTCGCTGGTGGCCTCGGAGGAGGATCAGCAGGGCCGAACGAAGGCTGGCCGCGCGAACGCAGACGCGATAGTATTTGCGGAGCAACGAAAAGGCATTGCGCGTGGTAGTCCAGAGGGCTATAATTTTGGCGTATCAGACAACATTCCCCAGGGAATTCTCTGTCGAACGCAGTAAATTAATATCGACCTTTTGAATTCTTTAGCGCAAAGGCAAGCGATTCAGGTTCGTTTCACATGCGATATGACGTTATAGTTGTGGGGGCTGGCCCCGCAGGCAGCACTACGGCGCGCGAGTGCGCAAGTCGCGGTTTGTCCGTCCTCATGCTAGATAAAGCCGAGTTTCCACGCGACAAGCCATGCGGCGGTGGCGTCTCTCCGCGCGCGGCAGAACTGCTGCCCTTCGATCTCGATCCTGTTATTGAAAGAACAGTATCCGGGATGCGTCTGACGACACGCCGTTCGAACGGAGTCACCCGCTACTCCGACAAGAACCTGGTTTTTCTTACCCAACGTAGCAACCTTGACGGCTTTCTTGTGGAGCACGCTTTGGAAGCCGGTGTTACATTGCGAGAGCACGCGCCGATTAGAGAAGTCGATAGGCACGCATCGCACGTGGTCATTCGCACAAATGATGAGACATTTGAAGGGAGCGCGCTGGTAGCCGCGGATGGGGCCAATGGTCAGACGGCCAAGATGGCGGGCATCGACGCAGGTATCGTACATGGAATCGCGCTGGAAGGTAACATAAAGCCGCACGATGGCTTCCCAAGCGAGTGGGAAGATAAGATAGGTCTGGATTTTGGAAGCTATCCGGGCGGTTATGGCTGGCTTTTCCCCAAGGGCGACCATCTGAATATCGGACTCGGTGGCTGGAAATACATCGGGCCTAGCCTGCGCTCAAGACTTGACGATTTAACCCGTTTTTACGGGTACGACCCTGCAGACCTGTGGGGACTGCGCGGGCATCATCTGCCAATTCGACAATTTGATTCCTCGCTTGTCAGTGACAACGTTCTGCTGGTTGGAGATGCAGGCGGCCTGCTTGACCCGATGACAGGCGAGGGCATATATGCTGCTATATGGAGCGGGCGCAGTGCGGCACACAACCTGGCTCAATACATCGGAGGCGAAGTAGACGACCTTGATGGCTATCAGCAGGATGTCGAAAACGAGCTGATACCCGACCTTCGCACATCACGGCAGTTCCACGACCTGTTCCACCTTTCACCTGGGCTCTTCATGTGGGCTGAGCGTCATTCGTCGTTCATTTGGGAACTGACATGCCGGATAATACTGGGCGAGCAGACGTACGCAGACGTTAGGAAGAGGCACCCCAAGCTGGGTACTCTCATCGATTTCGTCTCAGACCTTGTGCGTGTGACACCCTTCCTTCAACGCATGGCAGGTATGAACGAACCCGCGCCCCCGCAGCGTTTCTTCCGGCGGCAAGCGCGGCGACATTGAGCGTCCTAATTCAGACACGGTAAAGGGCCAACCACTCCACGAGCTTCATGACCCGGCGCTGTTGTGACCCAAACATGGCGTCCTGACATCGGGGTGTCCTTCGGCGGAAGGATTGAACGCCTCTACGTCGGCTGGATATTAAGCAAGGCGTCGAACACATTGAGGATATTCAGGATTATCCCGCCCATCCAAACAGCGCGCGGGATGGAAGCGGCACAGGAGTTTTTCGAAGCATGGATATAAGAATAGGAAGCCTCCTCAGGGGAGCGCAAGAGGCAGAGGGTACAGCCATCGTCATCGACGTTTTCAGGGCCTTCACTACCGCTGCCATCGCCTTCTCCAAAGGTGTTGAGAAAATAGTACTGGTGGCAGAAGTCGAGGAGGCGCTGGAGTTGCGAAATCGCGGTGTGGGCGACCTGTGTATGGGAGAGGTGGCTGGCATGCGACCTGAGGGCTTCGATTTCGGCAACTCCCCTTTCGAGCTTTCTCAGGCAGAGGTCAGCGGAAAGACGCTGATTCAGTCCACCAGAGCGGGCACTGTAGGTGTGAACGCAGCTCGGAATGCCGAGCAGATTTATGTCGGCTCGCTGGTCATCGCCGAGGCAACCGTGAAAGCCATACTGCGCGACGCTCCCGACCTGGTGAGCATCGTCGCTATGGGTTCGGAGGGAAAGACGAGGACGGACGAAGACGAGCAGTGCGCCCTGTATTTGCGAAACCTGCTCCAGGGCCGCAAACCTGATCACGACGCGGTGCGCAGCCTGATACTCGTGGGAGAGGAATCCCAGAAGTACGGCGACCCGGCGCGCCCTCACTTCCACGCAAAAGACAAAGAACTGGCTTTGCAAATCGACACCATTCCCTTTGCAATCAAGGTGTCGCGGGAGGGCGGCCTTATGGTCGCCAGACCGGAGGCGGTGTAGGCCCAGCAGGGTCAAATTTGAATAATCATAGAAAGGACGAAAAAATTGGAATATCGTAGACTTGGGAACTCTGGCCTTGAGGTATCGGTAATCGGCCTCGGTGCCAACAATTTTGGTCGCAGGGTCGATGTCGAAGGCACAGCAGTCGTCATCAACCACGCGCTGGACACGGGTATCAACCTGATTGACACCTCGAACAGCTACGGGGGCGAAAGACGTTCTGAAGAGTTTATCGGCAAAGCATTGAAAGGCAAAAGAGACAAGGCCCTCGTAGCCACCAAGGGAGCCAGTCGCTTGGTCGAAGGGCCAAACCAGGCGGGCGCTTCACGACAGCACTTGATGGCCGAGCTTGAAACCAGCCTTCGAACCCTCGACACCGACTACATCGACCTTTACCAGGTTCACTTTCCCGACTCGAACACTCCTATCGAGGAGACGATGCGCGCCCTCGACGACATGGTACGTGATGGCAAGGTGCGATACATTGGCTGCTCGAATTACGCGGCGTGGCAGGTGTGCGAGGCGCTCTGGACTTCCAAGAGCAAGGGCCTCGCTCCGTTTGTGAGCGTTCAACCCCACTACAGCATAATGGAAAGGCGAGTAGAAGCCGAGCTTGTGCCGTTCTGCAAGGAGTACGGAATAGGCATCCTGCCGTACTTCCCGCTCGCCAGTGGGTTCCTAACTGGCAAATACAAGCGCAATCAGCCCGCCCCCGAAGGTACACGATTGTCCGAAGGGGACAGGGGCATGTTCAGTGACGCCAATTTCGATATGCTAGAGAAACTTGAAAGCTTCTCCGCCGAGCGAGGGCGCACCGTCCTTGAACTTGCCTTCGCATGGTTGCTGGCGAACCCCGACGTAAGCTCGGTCATAGCAGGAGCAACGAAGGCCGAGCAGGTGGTGAGCAACTCCAAGGCCGTCGGCTGGGACCTGACCGCCGAAGACATGGCTGAGGTGGACACGATACTCAAGGGAAAATGATGAAGGCTACAACTCGTTGACTCAGTCCGGTGTATTGAGCATACGCCGGACTGAGGTTAGGCGACAATATCAGCAACGGTGGAGGACTTGCTCAGGCCATCAAAGAAGGGAAGAGGTATTCAGCTTTACTACCCAAGAGATACCACAAACCCTCTGTAATCTTCCTCTGATAATGGCTCCGAGTAAACCCGTGTATTTGGCGCAAAATCTCCCGAAAACACAAAGTGCCCGACTGTGCTGCCACTCCAGGCAATCGACAAAATTTCCGCAGACGCACTAGCCTTTTCTACTGCCGCTTTGCGAATGAACTCTGAAGTCTTCATGCCCAAATGTGCGGCAGTTCCACTTACCAATTGGAAATCATCGCGCGGGAATGCAACTGACACTACCGCCCTACGGCCCCTAACTGGAGGATGCTCAACTGCGTTGTCGAAATCCCAATTATCGGGCTTTTCTAAATCTTCCATTTCATCTTTCATTTTGAATCACTCCTATTTCCGGCGCAGCCTTGCTTCCTCGCTTGCTTTACACGGCCACGCGGTAATCGGCCTCCAAAGACTCTGGTCACGAGTGGGTTCAATGGGGACGGCAATGCATCTTCCTCCATTATCCCTGTCAATAATCAGGTAATACCCTCGACGGTTCTTACGGTTCGGAATAACCAGAAATGCATTGTCGAGAATCTGATCAACATTACTATCCGACAAACCATGCACGTTGAACTTGTCCACATTCTCGTCATCAAACAGGAATCCATCTATATGAAGGCTTGACATCGTAGACCAGTATCTCCTACAATAACACTACAAAGATACTACAAGTGTAGTATTTAGTCAATGGCTTGGAGAATTAGCATGGATATCGAGTGGCTTATTTTGGCGGATTCTGCCCAGGTGGTAGGGAACAAGCTCTACATGCTTGGAGGAGGGTGGGATCGCCTCATCGTGAACAAGGGATTGCCAGTAACCCGACAGGTGGCTATAGCTGTGTCATTCAAAGTGCCTTGGTCTGAGACTAATGAAAAACATAGTTTTGAAATAGAGATTGCCACAGAAGACGGTAAGTCGCTCGGCAAAAGCAATGGGCAATTCGAAATCGGGAGGCCTGTTGGTGTTCAGCCGGGGCAGGACCAACGTACACAAATTGCGTTGGAGATTAGCATGAATATCGCACAGTTTGGCACTTTTGTCATCAATGCTTTAGTTAATGAAGAGGTTAAGCGTTCGGTCCCCTTCAATATAGTGCAGGGGCCGTCGTTACAAGCATCACGTCAAGCCAAGCCTGGTGACGCTGAATGAAAATGCTATCTTGACAAATACAAACTAATGTTCTAGTATTAAATACGAGGGACAGACCCCGCAAGGTCTGCCCCTTTTTCTTTTGCCTCGAATCTCTCATATATCTGTGCCAGATGGAGGAGCAGGATGGGGTCAGATACGACCATTATTGGCGAAAGAGGTAGCACATATGACGTTCTTCGACTCCAAAGTCTCCAACTTTCTACTGGACGATACCGGCGGCACACAGCGCGACCTGTCGGCTTACATCATCGATGTCCGGGGCCTGCCCGGGCCAAGGGCGCTAAACGAGGTGACCGCCCTCGGCGATAGCGGCGCGAAATTCATCCCCGGCCTTGAGGACGTGACCATCGTTGTGGGTGGCCTGTTCGACAACACGGCTACCTCCGGGCCTGATGCGGTGATGGGGCCTCTGCGGACTCACACATCGGCTGTTGACTTTGAATACGGGCCTGAAGGCTCCACCACGGGAGACGTGAAATACTCCGGCACGTGCTGGGTCATAGCCTACGAACTGCGCAGTCGCGTTGGCAATCTGGTCGAGTGGTCGGCTGCGCTACAGGTTGAAGGCACCGTGACCAGAGGAACGTTCTAGAAATCCCTATGGCTGAACGTTACCTGCTGCCGACACCTGAAGGCCGTATCGCGCGCATAAATCTGCCCTCCGGCGGCTGGTGGGATATTCAGACAAGGCCCTTGTGGAAGCACTTGTGCGGCTGGGCGCTCGAAGCAGAGGAAGGTCAAGATGCGTCTGGGCTGGTTGAGCGCGCGCTGGTTTCGCTTACAACCGCATGGAGTTTTGACGACAAAGTGTGCTTGGAAGCCCTAGCCGAGCGTCAGGCAGACGACCTGATCGCGGTATTGGAGGTCTTCCATAGAGATGTCGTGCCTCTTCTGGGAGGCGACGGTCATAAGGGGATGGCTGAGGAGCTATTTGCTGAATTGATAGCGGGCCGAATTCCAGGGCAGTTCGCCGAGGCGCATCTCATGGCAGCTACGGGCTGGAACTGGCACACCCTGCAGGAAACTCCGGCAGACGTAGTAGAGAAAATGTCGATTTACCTGGCGGTGACGCAGGCTAGAGAAGGCAGACAAGACCTGGATTTTCCAGGTAACGCATAACCAGAGTCTTCTGCGAGACAGATAGACTGAAACGCCATTTTAGAGAGGACCAGAATTAATATGACTAACGACTCACGCTTAGAGCGGCTCTCGCTGCTGAAAGCCGAGGCCAACCGCTCGCTGCGCTCATTTCTGTGGCGAAACAGAATCGTGACGCCGCGTTCGGGAACAGATCGAAACACGCAACACGACGCTGCAAACCCAATAGGACTGCTGCCGGTGATTCCACCGCGAGGGACGATCGTGTCATCCGATGCCGTCAACGTGAACGTCAATCTGTCTGGCGGTACGATTTTCCTGGACGACGAACGCAGGATCAGGTCGCTTGCCAAAGAGATAAAGCGACTTATCAGCGAAGACCGCCGCCGTGGTCTGGGAGTTGGAGGTTAGAGTTATGGCACAAGCCAAGTGGCTAGGTTGTGTTGACATTTCATCTGAGCCATATGAGAGCACCGACGAAGTTCAAGAATCCCAGGAAACGCGATGACAGCTTGTCAAAGCGAGAGAAGATATGCCGGTAGTGCTTGATCTTGTTGATGAAACACTCCACAAGGTGGCGCTCTCGGTAAAGGTACTCATCATACTCTCGTGGCGTCTTTCGATTTGACCGAGGTGGAATCACAGGTAACACGCCCCTGCCCAGGATGCATTGGAGAAAATCCATCGAATCGTATCCCTTATCAGCAATCACATGCTCGGTTTCGAAATCAGCTATCAATGCCTGTGCCTGGGTGATGTCGTGACGTTGACCTGCTGTGAGCTCAAAGCGCAACGGGTTGCCCAATCCATCCACGCTCACGTGGATCTTGGTACTGAACCCGCCTCGGCTCCGGCCAAGAGCTTGGGCCGATTGGCCACCGTTTTTTTGGAGGCTCCAGCAGCACAGGGATGAGCGCGAATCACAGTGCTATCAATGATGACATGCTCCATATCGGGGTCTTGCACAAAATGCTGATGCATTCGTTCCCATACACCCTTTTCACACCAGCGTGCGAAGCGCTTATATACGCTGTTCCAGTGACCGTAGTGCTCAGGCAGCAGTCTCCAAGGAGCACCACTTCGTGCCATCCACAGGATGGCCTCGACGTAGCGCCTGCAATCGTCCTCCTCTCCAACGTAGAGGTCTGGGCATGAGCGCAGAAATTCAAGGATTTTCGACCATTGTTCATTGCGTAATTCAGTCGTTGACATGTATCCATTATGCACCAAATGTCAACACAACCTAGTCAAAATTGAGGTAAATGCCTCTTCTGAACAGAGCTTCCCGATAAAGGTAAAGGTCGATGTGAATGGTCAACCTTACCGCGTCTATAACGGTGAATCGAACAGGCAGATCTCTGGGCCTGCGTTAAGCCTATATGAAGTTGATGCTGGCAGTTACTTCAGTGACCCTTCAGACTCAGATGCCGATGAAGACCCGTTGGTGTACACCTATAACGAAGATGACGAGGACGATGCAATCATTTGGGACCAGTTCTTCTCAGACGATGGCGATTAAGAAACAATGACTGAGGGCAGAGTCGGTTCTTCGGCTCTGCCCTCAGGGGAATTCAAGAAAGAGTGAAGAGGCGGATTATGTTTAGAGGAACGAAAAAACTAGAGTTGCTAGCCGGATTATCGGCCATGCTCATGCTGGTGCTGTCGGTAGGCGTAGCGCACGGCGGTGGCAGATGGAGCGGCATCGATCCAGAACTGATGGTAAATGGTGAAAAGTTCAACATATACATCGAGTGGCCCGAGGAAGATACCTGCCTTATCGATGGACTCATTGATGTGGACGTCTGGTACCCCAAGGGAACCAATGCCGAGCTGATATTCGAGTCCGAGAGTGAGTTCCCCTGCGATACGGCTGATGGGGGGTTCATTCCCACGCTCACTAAGACGAGCCTGAAAGATGGGACTGATCAGGATCCAAACCAGGGCGGAATCATGGTTAGCGCAAAGGTAAACACATCTGTGCAAATGCCTGTGACTGTGATAAGGTGGACCCCATTATTAAGACAGCACGAGGGCTAAATTAAGAGAGTCTCCCACCCCTGCGCTAGGTTTCACCAAGCCCGATGGCAGCCCTGCTTCTTCAGCTGCTGCTCCCCTTTCTTCCTGGCCATGTTGGTACACCTCTGCTGGGGTCCGGTAGCCCAAAGCCTGGTGAGGCCTCTGCCGGTTGTAGAACTCCAGGTAGGCATTGATCCCAGTTCGGGCCTCGGCGACGGTCTGGTAAGCTTTCAGATACACCTCCTCGTACTTGATGCTCCGCCACAGCCGCTCCACGAAGATGTTGTCCAGGTACCTACCCTTACCATCCATGCTGACCTGGACCCTCTGCTCCTGCAACGTCTGGGTAAAGGCCTCACTGGTGAACTGACTCCCCTGGTCGGTGTTGAATATCTCCGGTCGTCCCTTACCCAGGGCTTCCTCCAACGCCGCCACGCAGAAGCTGGTGTCCATGGTGTTGGAGAGCTTCCAGGCCAGCACGTGCCGGCTGTGCCAGTCCATGATGGCCACCAGGTACAGGAAGCCCTTCGCCATGGGGATGTAGGTGATGTCCGCGGCCCAGACCTGGTCGACCCGATTAACCTCCACTCCCTTCAGCAGATAGGGAAAGATCCGGTGTCCCGGCGCTGGTTTGCTGGTGTTGGGACGCCGGTAGATGGCTTCCAGACCCATCAACCGCATCAGCCTTCGAACCCTTTTTCGGCTCACCAGATAGCCCTGTTGCAGCAGCCAGGCCTTCATCTTCCTGGAGCCGTAGAAGGGGGTCTTCAAATACTGACGGTCCATCAGGGCCATCAACTCCAGGTCTTCTGCCCTGGTCGGTACCGGCCGGTAGTACACCGAGGCCCGGCTGACGTCCAGCAGGATACATTGACGCACCAAAGACAGCTGCGGGTGGTCTCGGTCTATCATGGCTCGCCGTATGCTGCGACTCATAGACCGGACCTTTCCGACAAAAAATCGCGTTCCACCTTCAGCTGGCCGATGTGCCGGTAGAGGTGGTTAATCTGAGCTTCCTTGGCTTTCTCCTGGGATTTCTGATTGGTGGCAAATAGCTCCGGGGCTCCTTCCACCAGGGCCCTTTTCCAGGCGTGAATCTGACTGGGATGGACCTCAAATCGGCTGGCCAGCTGGGCGATGGTCTCTTCCCCCGCAAGGGCGGCCAGGGCCACCTTGGCCTTGAACGCCGGACTGTGCTTATTCCTCGTCTGCTTCATGTCCTGCTCCTTCACGTCGGTTAGTTGCCGGTTATTTTAGGAGCTGGACTCTCTCTTAGCCAGTTGTCTAGTTTTTGGGTACCACCTCAGTGAAGGTGTATCACAACACCACGCTAGTTGATGGGAAACCAACTGGGGAACCAATACAGGTCTGTGAAGGTTTCTCTGATGCCTTCGTGTTCTGTGCTCCCTTACCTTTCGACTCTGACGGCAATGGCACCACCAACAATGCTTCTAATAACGACGAAGAAGACGAAGAAGACGAAGAAGACGAAGAAGACTGACAACAAGAAGAGCACGAAGTAAGCTACTGAGCATTACATTGACAATAATTGACAATACTAGACCAGATTTTTAGGAAAGAAAGAAGATCACGAGGGGAGGAACGAATCATGAAGAAGTGGATGAAGAACATAAAACTGATGGTAGCCGTATCGACCATGCTAGCCATGTTCGCTATAGCCCCGGTAGTCCATGGAGGAATCTCCTGGACAGGTATCGACCCTATCGTGTACGTGGACGGCACCAAGTTCAACGTGCGAGCCGAGTTGCCTTCGGAGTTCGTCTGTAACATGACAGGACCAATCGCGATAAAAATAACGGTGCCAGCAGACGCTACAGTGGAGTTTATCTCTGAATCGTCAAGCGACTTCGGCGACTGCGTGGTTGGGACAGACTGAGGTGGTACCCAAAAACTAGACAACTGGCTAAGAGAGAGTCCAGCTCCTAAAATAACCGGCAACTAACCGACGTGAAGGAGCAGGACATGAAGCAGACGAGGAATAAGCACAGTCCGGCGTTCAAGGCCAAGGTGGCCCTGGCCGC
Source organism: Dehalococcoidia bacterium (assembly GCA_965206395.1). Lineage (GTDB taxonomy): Bacteria > Chloroflexota > Dehalococcoidia > Lucifugimonadales > CATOSD01 > CBDBJK01. The sequence continues at coordinate 42,464 of CBDBJK010000018.1, read as the reverse complement.
CCTTGCGGGGGAAGAGACCATCGCCCAGCTGGCCAGCCGATTTGAGGTCCATCCCAGTCAGATTCACGCCTGGAAAAGGGCCCTGGTGGAAGGAGCCCCGGAGCTATTTGCCACCAATCAGAAATCCCAGGAGAAAGCCAAGGAAGCTCAGATTAACCACCTCTACCGGCACATCGGCCAGCTGAAGGTGGAACGCGATTTTTTGTCGGAAAGGTCCGGTCTATGAGTCGCAGCATACGGCGAGCCATGATAGACCGAGACCACCAGCAGCTGTCTTTGGTGCGTCAATGTATCCTGCTGGACGTCAGCCGGGCCTCGGTGTACTACCGGCCGGTACCGACCAGGGCAGAAGACCTGGAGTTGATGGCCCTGATGGACCGTCAGTATTTGAAGACCCCCTTCTACGGCTCTAGGAAGATGAAGGCCTGGCTGCTGCAACAGGGCTATCTGGTGAGCCGAAAAAGGGTTCGAAGGCTGATGCGGTTGATGGGTCTGGAAGCCATCTACCGGCGTCCCAACACCAGCAAACCAGCGCCGGGACACCGGATCTTTCCCTATCTGCTGAAGGGAGTGGAGGTTAATCGGGTCGACCAGGTCTGGGCCGCGGACATCACCTACATCCCCATGGCGAAGGGCTTCCTGTACCTGGTGGCCATCATGGACTGGCACAGCCGGCACGTGCTGGCCTGGAAGCTCTCCAACACCATGGACACCAGCTTCTGCGTGGCGGCGTTGGAGGAAGCCCTGGGTAAGGGACGACCGGAGATATTCAACACCGACCAGGGGAGTCAGTTCACCAGTGAGGCCTTTACCCAGACGTTGCAGGAGCAGAGGGTCCAGGTCAGCATGGATGGTAAGGGTAGGTACCTGGACAAACATCTTCGTGGAGCGGCTGTGGCGGAGCATCAAGTACGAGGAGGTGTATCTGAAAGCTTACCAGACCGTCGCCGAGGCCCGAACTGGGATCAATGCCTACCTGGAGTTCTACAACCGGCAGAGGCCTCACCAGGCTTTGGGCTACCGGACCCCAGCAGAGGCGTACCAACATGGCCAGGAAGAAAGGGGAGCAGCAGCTGAAGAAGCAGGGCTGCCATCGGGCTTGGTGAAACCTAGCGCAGGGGTGGGAGACTCTCTTAATTTAGCCCTCGTGCTGTCTTAATAATGGGGTCCACCTTACTTCAGTGCGAGCAGTTTTTGGGGGCAGAAAACAGGCCCCAACCCCACGGACAGGGCGAAGGCGGGTAGCAAGCATCATATCATAACCGATGCCCAGGGCATTCCACTGGCGGTCAGGTTGACTGGCGCGAACGCTCACGATGTCACCCAAGCCCTTGAGTTGGTGGATGCCATACCTGCTGTCAAGGGCAAGCGAGGCAGGCCTCGCAAGCGTCCTCTTCAGGCGCAGGGAGACAGAGGGTATGACTCTGAGCCTGTTCGCAAGGAGTTGAAGAAGCGACATATCTGGCCGCTGCTGGCCAAGCGAGGTGAGCCGCATGGCAGCGGGTTGGGTGTGCATAGATGGGTGGTTGAGAGAAGCCTGAGTTGGCTTCATCAGTTCCGACGCTTACGGGTTCGATATGAGCGCAGGGCAGACATACATGAGGCTTTCTTGGCCATAGGTTGTGCCATCATCTGCTCTCGCTTTCTGTTCCAATAATGGTTTTGTTAGACGCTCTTAGTTCCACGACTGGCCGTCCGGTCATCGTATCCACGCAGGTAAACGCTCCTGAGAGTTTCCGTGTAGCGACAAGGGTATACGTGAACAGCGTTGAGCAAGAATACTGCCGTGGTAAGTCCAACGTGCTTTACTCTTGCAGCCCTATCAACCTGGACTCCGAAGGCACGAGTGGCGGCAGCGGCGGTGGCGGTTTCGGTGGTAATGGCGGCAATGGCGGAGGCAACTTGAAAAAGTAGGCTGCACAACGATAAACCGAGTAACGACCGTAGCTGTCAAGCTGATAGTGCGTGGACCAAAACAAAGAAGAGGAGAAAATCATGAGAAAGCTAGTAAAGAACATAAAACTGATGGTCACCATATCGACCATGCTTGCCATGTTCGCTATAGCCCCGGTGGTTTATGGCGGCATCACCTGGAGCGGCATCGACCCAATATTCACGGTGGATGGTCACAGGTTTAACGTACGAATAGAATTTCCCATCGAATACTCTTGCGACGTAGACGGCCCCATCGACGTGAAGGTCGCCGTGCCGGCTGGTGCGCATGGGAAGTTTATCATGGAGTCCGCCGGAGTCTTTGGCGACTGCCTACAGGTGACGCACACAACCTTAGTCCGAAAAGACAACTACGTGAACAAAATTGCCGTCGGAGTTCGTGTGAACACAGACGAGGAGTTCCGTGTAAGAGTAAAAGTAGACCTTGACGGCATATGGGTCAAGAGCACCGAAGGGGATGCGGGCAAGTGGGTCGTTGCCAGAAACATAAGATACGACTCTGCCGATGAAGGTGGACTCGGATTAGACCCGGCTCTGGAAAACCGTGGCGATGGGTACAACTATAGCTATGAGGATGACCAGGGCGAGGACGAAGATTAATAACCCGGCAATCGGTAGGGACCTGAGCTTGCCTCCGACACGTTTGAGTAAGCGTGTCCCTGTCAAGAAGGGACGATGGATTGGGTGTAACGATGGCTGCCAGACGGACTCATGAGGGTTGTAGCACCCATAGAGTCTGAGGCTAGCCACAGCGACTCTCAATCTCAATAGTTTCACAATGTAATGGATACAAATACACAACTCATATCAGATGAACCTAAAGAGAAGTGTAAGGACCAGATATCATGAATAGAGAACTCAGCACCCAGATGTATATCATCGCCTTCGCTACGGCAGCGGTGGCGATGGGCGCTCTCGCCACATACATATGGCCGGTGGCATCCAACACGCCGTCGTTATGGCTCCTGGGCCTCCTGACGCTGTTGATCGCTCTGGCGGGGCGGTTGTCCATCCTCATATCTCGTCAGGCGGAGGCATCGCTGTTCACCGTGCCGTTGTACGTGGCCGTGCTGCTGGCGCATCCCGCAGAGGCCGCGCTGGTAGGAGCCATTGGAACGTTCGCCTTCCAGCTTATGCTCAAGCGACCAGCTAGGGCGGTGGCGTTCAACACAGGTATGGCGGCTCTGGCAGGTGGGCTTGGTGGAATCATCTTCTTCAGCCTCAAACCTGAGATAGGCGTACTGGCGCTCACGCAGGAGCACATGATAGCGGCGGCGATGGCCGGACTAGTAATGCACATCCACAACATCCTGCCAGTGGTGGGAATGATAACCATACGCAAGGGCAGAGGGTTCTGGCTGTTCTGGGCAGAATCCTACATGATCGAGGCGGTGGTAGAAGGTATGCTGCTCAGTCTTGGCCTTATAGCGGCCCTTCTCGTAACACAGCAGACATGGGCGCTCGCGTTGATGGCAGTCCCCGCGTTCGCGGCCTATCACGTCCCTCAAGCACACTGTGGAGTACGCAGCGAAGAAGGGCATGGTAGCCGAGGAGTTGGAGCGGCGATTGCGAGACGAGCTTGAGAGCTGGCAGGCGCTGACCGAGCAGAACTCTGATGGCGCTCCGCTGGCCGTAGAATCGACAGCGACACCGACCAGGGCTTCGATAAGGAGCATGTTACGATGACCAAAGATAAGAGAATAAAGCTATACGTCGTGGCTGCTGTAGCTGCCGCGATGCTGGTGGGGGTCTCCGCCGTCTTGATCGGGCCTGTGCTGCCGGATAGGTCAGCGCTATGGCTGTTGCCAACGATGGTAATCCTCGTGGCGCTCGCCGGTCGCTTTCCATTCAAGGTCTCCCCTCAAGGCGACGCGACGCTCTTCACGGTGCCTCTGTTCATAGCCGCGCTCCTGTTGCCTCCATTCGGGGTTGTGCTAGTGGGCGCTCTGGGAAGCCTTATCTCCGAGAGACTGTTGAAGGCTCCGACCAGGTGACCATATTTAATGTCAGCAACAGCGTAATAGCGGGCGGGCTTGCAGGTCTGGTCTTCTTTATGCTTCGAGGTGATGCGGGCGCACTCACCCTTACTCCCGGCCTGGCGTTGGCTGCCGGGGCCGCGGGTATTGCGTTGCATTTCAGCAACCTGATGCTCTTGTTTGGAATGATAACCATCATCAAGGGCAAGGAGTTCTGGCAGACCTGGAAGGACGCCTGGACGCTTGATGCAATACAGGAAGGCGCTCTCATAGCGTTGGGACTGGTAGGAGCGTTAGCAGCAGCACAGGCGGGTTGGGGGCTGGTGCTTCTACTCGTACCCTTCGTTCTTGGGTACTATGGCTTCCGCCGGAGCGTGGAGGAGGCTGTCGAGAAAACCAGGCTCGCAGTTGAACTGGAGAACAAGCTGAATGAGCTTAAGGAGACGCAGGCCCAGCTAATCCAGTCGGCCAAGCTAGCCAGCGTCGGCACGCTTGCCGCCGGAGTAGCTCACGAGATCAACAATCCTACTTTTGCCATCACGGGGCGGGCCGAGATGTTCCTGGAGTCGCTGAAGAGAGCCGACGACAAGTATCTGCGCAGCCAGCAAGCGCTGGAAGATATGGAAACCATTGTCAACGAGGGTATGCGAATATCGTCCATAGTCAGACATCTACTGGATTACTCGCGACGCTCCGACGTTCAGGCCGAGGTAAGTCTCGACAAGGTGATGGACGATGCGGCAGCCCTTCTGGACGGCAAATTGTCCAACAAGGGAATCCAGGTCGTCAGGGAGTACCAGCAGTCCCCTACGGTCAATGCGGTAGCAAACCAGTTGCAGCAGGTGTTCATGAACCTGCTGGCAACGCTCTGGATGCCACACCCACGTGGGGCGCCATAACGTTGGCTGCACGGTAGAAGATGGCATGGCGAAGGCCTACGTTAGAGACACGGGAATTGGCATACCAGAAGATGTCAAGGACAGGATGTTCGAGCCTTTCTTCACCACCAAGGGGGTCGGCAACGGGACTGGTTTGGGGCTATTCCTCTGTCACAAGATTGTGCTGGATCACCACGGAGAAATTCTGGTTGAGAGCGTAGAGGGAGAAGGAACCACGTTCTGGATCGAGTTGCCCGTCGTGCAAGAGATGGCTCAGTCGTCTGACTCGCCACATATTGTCGCTGTGGCATCTTAGCCAGAATGAGGGAATTAACAGGAGGGGATTACGATGAGTGATAAGACTGTATTGATCGTTGATGATGAAGTTTCGATACGAGACATGCTGGAGCGCATGCTGGAATTTGCGGAATACCAGACGTGCACCGCATCCAGTGGCTCTGAGGGATTGCAGAAGCTTCAAGACCGCGAACCAGACCTGGTTATAAGCGACGTTCTCATGCCGGGAATGGACGGCCACGAGTTCTGCCAGCGAATCCGGCAAATCTCAGATGTGCCGATCATGATGCTCTCAGGCCAGGTCAACCTGGAAGATGAGCAAGAAAAGGTTCGCACTCAGAGTCTGGGCATAAACGCCGTCATGACCAAGCCTCTGCGCATGACCGAGTTCCTCGATACGGTAGAAAGGCCTCACGAGACGCTGAACCGCTCCCGGTAAGGCAACCACGAGAAGATACTAGCCTGATCGAGCGTATGCAAAATCAGGCTGGCAGAGGAGCCAGAATATGGCCGAGACAGTGCTCATTGTCGACGACCAGCCGGTAATGCTGGACATGCTAAAAGAGTGTCTGGAGTCGATGGGATATGAAACTTGCGTCGCGTCCAACGCCAACGAAGGGTTGCGCAGGCTTTACGAGCGACGACCGGACCTTGTTATAACCGATCTCTGGATGCCCGGGATAGATGGCTTTGAGTTTTCCAGAATTATCCGCTACACCTGCGATGTGCCCATCATGATGCTAACCGCACTGGGGCAGGCAGAGGACCGTGACTATGACCTGAATCTGGTCGATGATTACCTTGAGAAACCTGTCACCATCGAAGAGCTAGAAGACCGTATTCGTGTGCTCCTACACGGAAAGACGGTGCGGCTTGCGCCACGACTGAAGACAGGAATACGCATAATACACTGACAATCGCCCCGCTCTACGTTCCAGAACGCACACGAAAGCCATCCTCGTCACCCCACACAACCTCTTGTGAAAATACCTGCTTATGTCGCCGTGCCCTGCCTCCGCGATCAGGAACAGGTCTTGTTTGCCCCGCCTGGATTCGATAAACTCATCTCAGAGATGCCTATAGTCATGATCTAGCCGGGGGTGAGCCGTGTGGGGTCGCAGGCGCGATAAGACGGCGGAGAAGGGCGGAAGCAGGTTTGGTCTGCGGGCAAAATTGCTGCTGGGGGTTACCCTGGCCGCACTGCTGTTCATAAGAATCGACACGTTCCACATTACCCCGGCAAGGGCTGTTGCATCCTCCTACCTCTTCTCCCTGGAGGAATGGGAGGTAATCAACTTTCCCCGCAAATGGCTGAATATGCTATGGGACATCTTGCCAGGAGGTGGATCCTCACGCGAAGAGCGGCTGGCCCAGCTCGATGAATACCTTCTAGTTGCCCGACGCGCCGAAAAAGAGGAGACCAGACTGGAAGGCCCATATGCGAGCGGTAGCCTGACACTAGGCTCTGGCGCTGCCAAGGAAAAAGGCCCGCCTTCTAGGGATTACCTGAACGAGCTTGTGGCAGAAAAAGACAAGTTGCGGGCCGGAGCCGAGGAAACGGTAGAGGCTGAGCTAAGCGCAGTTTTGATCGACGAAGGGTTTGGCTCTCGCTTCAACCTCATCTTCCCGCCGGTGGACATACGGTTTGACCAGCCACCGACTATGCTAATCGTTTCCCCCCGCGACCGCATCGAGCTTGTCGACGCGGTCATGCTGCACCCGGATATACCCGGCTTCGAGAGAGACCTCATCGAGACGAAGATGCTAGAGGATCACAATCTCTCTGCCCTTGTGGATAACCTGGCTGGCCTTTCAACCCTTTCCATCTCTGGTCTCTGACCTCCAGCAACTGCGCTCAGTCCTTCAAACCTCGGCCCACGAATGGCTGCACTCGTTCTTCTTCCTCCGGCCATTCGGCCAGAACTTCCGCGCGTCGGAGGAGATGTTCACCCTCAACGAGACCGTCTCCGACCTGGCCGGGCGCGAGCTAGGCGACACGACATTCGCTCAAATGGGCGGAGACCTGAGCATCGCGTCCAGCAGATACCTTTCCAGGGAAAAGAGTGACCCTACGCTGGCACGCGAGATGCGCGAAACCCGTCTGCGAGCCGAGGAGTTGCTAGCAGAGGGCAAGGTGGAGGAAGCCGAGCAGTATATGAAGGAGCGGTTGTGGCGTTTGAGGCTGGGAGGCTATCGTATACGAAAGCTAAATTCAGGCGTATTTCGCCTTTCGCGGCAGGTACGCCGAAGGCCCAGCGTCGGTAAGTCCCATAGGTCAGCAGGTTATAGAGTTTCGTAGCTTATTCCCCGATGTGGCGTCCTTCGTCAAAACAGTGTCCGGAGTATCTAGCTATCAGGAGTTTCTGGACCTTCTGGAAAGGCTGAAATCGCAAGCGGAAAGTACTTCACCTCGATAACCTTTCGACACCCCACAGCGCATAATGCCTCTTTCGCGGCAGCACGAACAGCAGACAAGAGAGCTAGAGAAACAAAGACAATGAAGGATTTAGACGGGGACTGAGCGGTTCTTCAACATATTGAAAAGCCCGATGTAGAGGCTCGCGACGGTTAGATCATCGTTGAATTCAGGAGCGCCGTTGTCCGCGGCAACCGGCGTCACATCCAGAAGAGCTACCCCGTTGACGATAAGGAAGCTGTCATCGTAAGACTCCTCCATGCGCATGACGCTAATCCCAAAACGAGAGGTAAAAGGCTCAACAATCCTGTTCTCTCCTGGTTTAGCGGTAATGCAACAGCTTTCGGTGAGAAGCTCCAAGCTCTTTGTATTTTGCTGGCTCAAGACAGCCAGCAGGCTTGTGGCGATCACCTGGGTATGTATCCCCGTGACCCAATATAAACTCTTGAGGCCCTCGCTCTTGATGGGCTCACATACCCGTATCAAATACCTATCAAGCAAAGACGACGTTGAATGCTCAGGAAGGTCTTGATAGGATGGTTGCCGATAGGAATGCCCTGGCTCGAAGGATTCAAAGTCCGCGCTAATCACTCGTGGCTTTCTCCTTATGATGCAAAGGTAGCCGATTATCTATCGACAACCCTCCATTTTCTTTTCGTATGCTCCCAGCCCTCTCGATCTCCTCGGAAGATCAAGCGGAGCGCCGCATCTTCAAGCTCTTTGCCCGCAACTCCCTCTACATTCGCAATTCTGCGAATGCTGGGCAGGTCATCTATTGTCAACACAAGGTCCGCCTCAACCATGCTTTGCAGCCAGCCTCCTAATTCTTGAACAATTATCATATTATCTTCATGGATTGTAAAAAAGTAAAGGTGATTTATAGACAATTTGGCTAATTAAGAAGAATATCGAAGGAGTGATTACCGATAACCACATTGATCGCCAGAGTGTATCAATCTAGCCGTTCAAGCAGAGGCGAATAAGGGAGCAGGAACCCCTGGTTAACTGAAAGTGACTAACTGAAGGTTATTTTATACACCTGTCTACGCGGTTATTGTCACATGAAATGAGGAAGGTTATCCAGGGGAGTTTCGTTTGGACAATTGCTCTGCGACAGGTATAATTAGGTATGAGACGTGGGCTAGACCCGGCGTAGGTGATCGTTGTTTCAGCGTGCTAGAACCTCCTAAAACGCAGGAGCCTATCCGGGCCTGCCCGCCTTTGATTGTAACGGTCACTATTCAAGATTCCATCAGCAGTTCTCGGGCAAACTCCTACGAACTTCTACTTATTACTGTTCAAACGAACGCATAGGTCGTTTCTCCGAATTCTCCTTGCTGCTAACGCCGTGCCATATCCCGATCCCGTCCTGCAACATTGGCTTTAGGATTTGCTTAATCTCTCGTACAATTTCTGGATGTAAGAGATGACAAATCCATGACTCATATCGACACCAGCTCAAGCGTGCGACCCTTGCGTTGGTGTGGCAATAAGGGTTTCTACTTAGAGCGTCTAACAAAACCATTATTGGAACAGAAAGCGAGAGCAGATGATGGCACAACCTATGGCCAAGAAAGCCTCATGTATGTCTGCCCTGCGCTCATATCGAACCCGTAAGCGTCGGAACTGATGAAGCCAACTCAGGCTTCTCTCAACCACCCATCTATGCACACCCAACCCGCTGCCATGCGGCTCACCTCGCTTGGCCAGCAGCGGCCAGATATGTCGCTTCTTCAACTCCTTGCGAACAGGCTCAGAGTCATACCCTCTGTCTCCCTGCGCCTGAAGAGGACGCTTGCGAGGCCTGCCTCGCTTGCCCTTGACAGCAGGTATGGCATCCACCAACTCAAGGGCTTGGGTGACATCGTGAGCGTTCGCGCCAGTCAACCTGACCGCCAGTGGAATGCCCTGGGCATCGGTTATGATATGATGCTTGCTACCCGCCTTCGCCCTGTCCGTGGGGTTGGGGCCTGTTTTCTGCCCCCAAAAACTGCTCGCACTGAAGCACTGTCCAGCACTGCGCGAGTCCAGTCTATGCGCTCAGCTGCTTGCAGGCGCTCAAGGCATACCAAGTGGATGCGCTCCCAGACTCCCGACTGGTGCCAATCTCTGAGGCGCCTCCAGCAGGTCATCCCACTGCCACAGTCCATCTCCTTGGGTAGGTCTTCCCAGCCAATGCCTGTCTTTAGTACGAACAGTATCCCACTTAGGACCTGTCTGTCAGGTATCCTGGGCCTTCCTCCTTTCGGCTTCGGTGGTTGTGGCGGCAGTAAAGGTTGCACCAGTTCCCAGAATTCATCGCTTACAAGGGGCTTAGACATTAGGTCATCCTCCTCCAGAGAATGTCCAGATTCTAACCCCTTTTATTAGGTTTTGTTAGACGCTCTTAGGACTACACATGAATTTTGCCGATGTGTTGAACTAGCAACGCATCTATCATTCGAACGAACTTAAAGATAATTAATCTGAGAGTTCAAGCACCACTGGCCTACACTTGGCAATAGCCACCTTTTCAGGCCACGACATGCACCCTACCCAATGCTTTCGCTAAAGAGCGATTGAGACTTGTTGCTCTGACCCTGTTTCAACGACGACGTACTCTGAAAAAGGAATGCCGGATGCTATACGACCAGGGGCCAATGTGCGTCATATGCAACGCGCCCACAGACCAGACATGCTTGTGGTGCAACATGCCCTTGCATCGACACCAGGGTCAGGATGACATGACGGGAGACATCGAGCGCACTCATTGCTGGATGCAGCACCAGTTCTGCGCCGTCAAGGTCAAGAGGGGCGTTCGTAATAGACATCCGAGCCACGCTGGTAGACAATCTGTGTTTCTATCCCCTCCGCACGTCTATACTGGAGGAAATAGATAGCACAGCGCAGAATATTTTTTGAGGAGTGCTGAGATGCTATTCACTGAGACTCTTGAAGTCAAATCAGAGGAGAGTCGCCGAAACCAATGCCCAAGATGTCGCCACATCATGCGTTTAACATACCAGGACAGGGAGCCTGAATGCTGGACATGCGGTTACGTAGACTACACCTACACACCGCTGATGCAAGCCAAGGAGTCGATCCTCGGTTCGGGCACTCAGTACCTTGTGCGACACATTGGCAAATTCCCCGACATGAAAGAACGACTGGTACACATTCAACCGGCTAGAGGTGGTGGAACGACAGTCGTCAGGTCACACCCTTTCTGTCCGTTTTGCGAGAAGGTCATGGAGTTATTCTCGCTTGTAGGCAAGAACAGAGCCGTATCAGAGGACCGGTATCAATGCGGGGAAGGCCATAGAATATCTCTACTTAGAGACCTGAACGGCGATATGGGTTGGAAGTAAAGCGCGAAGAAACCGTCCACACAGAGAACATCCAGTTTAGGGCCACTGGACATCGGTCATGCCGCCGGGGTATGGTTTCCTTGTCATATACGTAGGTTATCCATACCATCCCTTCTTGTACACCCTCTAAGACCGGGAGAGAACGCATGGCCCTGAGCAACAGCGGTTTCAAGCTCATCAAGGCGGCGCGCCTTATCGACGGCAAATCCGACAGAGCACTTGAGCGCGGCGCTATTCTCATCGAAGGAGACTTGATAAGAGCCGTCGGGCCGGAGGAGGAGGTCGTGCCTCCTGAGGGTCGCTGGTCGAGGAGTTCAACTACGAGGGTAAAACCCTGCTCCCCGGCCTTGTGGACTGCCATGTGCATCTCACGGGCATGGGCGATGGGCGCGCCGGCGACGAGCTTGCCCAGCTTCCCGACGAGGTGCTGACCCTGCAAGCGGCGCGCAACGCGAGGGCGCACCTATACTCAGGCGTGACCACGATTCGGGATTGCGGCGCGAAGAATCAGACTACGTTCATGCTGCGCAAGGCCATTGACATGGGCATCACGCCAGGGCCGAGGCTGTCGCTTGCGGGCAGGCCGCTCGCCATCATCGGCGGGCATCTCAGCTACTTCGGCATCGAGGCTACAGGCCCAGACGAGTGCCGCGCCGCCGTTCGACAACTTGTAAAAGAGGGCGCAGACTTCATCAAGGTCACGGCCACCGGCGGCAGCACGCGCACGTCGTATCCGTCGCGGCCCTCGTTCAGCGTCGAGGAGCTTGCGGCAATCGTCGACGAGGCGCACAGCTTCGGCAAACACATCGCCGCTCACTGCGCGTCCTCACAGGGTATGGTCAACGCTCTGGACGCCGGCATCGACACTATTCTCCACGCCACATTCCGCGAGCTTGATAACTCCAAGATATTTCGCCCTGAGATTGCGGAGCGCATCGCCAGGCAGGGCGTCTTCGTGAATCCGACGCTGCACGGCTGGCGCGACCGAGTCATACCGCTTGAGGAAAAGCTAGCCTCGTCCGGCCTGACCGAGCAAGAGCAGGCCCGACTTGATTTCTTGCGAATGGAACACGAAGCGACGCTTGAGTGCTTTGCCAGGATGCGAGACTTTGGCGTAAGGATGGCGTGCGGCTCCGACTCCGCGTGGGGTCTGTACGAAATGGGAGGGTTCCAGCACGAGATTACGGCGCACGTCGAAGGCGGCATGTCGCCGATGCAGGCCATCGTCTCCGCGACAAGCGACTCCGCGCGCTCGTGCTGGCTCGACGATGAGGTTGGCGCGCTAAAGCAGGGAAAGCAGGCCGACGTTCTGGTGATCGAAGGCGACCCCTCGCAGGACATCAATGCCCTCTGGAACGTCGAGAACGTATTCCAGAGCGGTAAGCTAGTGGTCCAACATCATTGAAATGAATACCATGATAGTCATTGTTCCTCTTGGGGGTTCAATCGTAACGTTGAACCGAGGAGGAACCATGATGTCTACCAAGAAGTACCGTATCAGACTGACTACCGACGAACAACAGGAACTCAACGCCTTGGTCTCACGCGGTCGGGCTGCGGCGTACAAACAGACCCATGCGCGCATTCTGCTGATGAGCGATGAGTCACGCTCGGACGGGGGAATGAAGGACGCGGACATCACCAGCGCGCTCGGTGTGGGACAGTCAACGGTCGAGCGAATACGCAAGCGCTGTGTGGAGGAGGGGGTCGAGTCTGCGCTGAATCGCAAAAAGCAACTGCGTCGGCGTCAAAAGAGACTGGACGGCGAAGGTGAAGCACGGTTGATAGCGATGGCCTGCGGGGAACCGCCGGAGGGGCGTGCCAGTTGGACCCTGAAGCTGTTGGCTGACCAGTTGGTCGAGTGTGAGATAGTCGGGACCATTAGCACCGAGACGGTTCGCCAGGCGCTTAAAAAAAAACGAACTGAAGCCGTGGCTGAAGCAGAGTTGGTGCATCCCGCCCGGTCAGAGCGCGGAGTTTGTGTGCGTGATGGAAGACGTGATGGAAGACGTGATGGAGGTCTACCAACGGCCGTACGATGGGAATGAGGTTCTGGTGTGCATGGATGAGACGAGCAAACAGCAAGTCAAGGAGACGCGAGTGCCGCGTCCCGCAGCGCCCGGCTTATCGGCGGCATACGACTACGAATACGAGCGCAATGGAGTGAGCAGCCTGTTCATGCTGTTTGCACCGTTGGACGGATGGCGCCGAGTCGAGGTCAGAGAGCGTCGCACGAAGGTGGACTGGGCGCATGTGATAAAGAAACTGGTCGACGAGGACTACCCTGACAGAGACCGGATCGTGCTGGTAATGGACAATCTCAACACTCACAAGCTGTCCTCGCTATACGAGGCATTCGAGCCTGCTGAGGCGAGGCGTATAGCTGAGCGACTGGAGATACACTACACTCCCAAACACGGGAGTTGGTTGAATATGGCGGAGATAGAGATCGGTGTGCTGGCTCGACAGTGCCTGGACCGACGGATTGCCAATCAAGACATCCTGCGCGGCGAGGTCAATGCTTGGCAGAATCAACGCAACCGGGATGTGATACGAGTGGATTGGCGCTTCACTACCGAGGATGCGCGCATCAAGCTAAAGTCACTCTACCCATCAATACAAAAACGTTGAACCACTAGTGGACAGAGGCGGCTATGTTTAGAGCTTTCGATTCTTGCCGACTGTTTGAGGTGGTACCCAAAAACTAGACAACTGGCTAAGAGAGAGTCCAGCTCCTAAAATAACCGGCAACTAACCGACGTGAAGGAGCAGGACATGAAGCAGACGAGGAATAAGCACAGTCCGGCGTTCAAGGCCAAGGTGGCCCTGGCCGCCCTTGCGGGGGAAGGGACCATCGCCCAGCTGGCCAGCCGATTTGAGGTCCATCCCAGTCAGATTCACGCCTGGAAAAGGGCCCTGGTGGAAGGAGCCCCGGAGCTATTTGCCACCAATCAGAAATCCCAGGAGAAAGCCAAGGAAGCTCAGATTAACCACCTCTACCGGCACATCGGCCAGCTGAAGGTGGAACGCGATTTTTTGTCGGAAAGGTCCGGTCTATGAGTCGCAGCATACGGCGAGCCATGATAGACCGAGACCACCAGCAGCTGTCTTTGGTGCGTCAATGTATCCTGCTGGACGTCAGCCGGGCCTCGGTGTACTACCGGCCGGTACCGACCAGGGCAGAAGACCTGGAGTTGATGGCCCTGATGGACCGTCAGTATTTGAAGACCCCCTTCTACGGCTCCAGGAAGATGAAGGCCTGGCTGCTGCAACAGGGCTATCTGGTGAGCCGAAAAAGGGTTCGAAGGCTGATGCGGTTGATGGGTCTGGAAGCCATCTACCGGCGTCCCAACACCAGCAAACCAGCGCCGGGACACCGGATCTTTCCCTATCTGCTGAAGGGAGTGGAGGTTAATCGGGTCGACCAGGTCTGGGCCGCGGACATCACCTACATCCCCATGGCGAAGGGCTTCCTGTACCTGGTGGCCATCATGGACTGGCACAGCCGGCACGTGCTGGCCTGGAAGCTCTCCAACACCATGGACACCAGCTTCTGCGTGGCGGCGTTGGAGGAAGCCCTGGGTAAGGGACGACCGGAGATATTCAACACCGACCAGGGGAGTCAGTTCACCAGTGAGGCCTTTACCCAGACGTTGCAGGAGCAGAGGGTCCAGGTCAGCATGGATGGTAAGGGTAGGTACCTGGACAACATCTTCGTGGAGCGGCTGTGGCGGAGCATCAAGTACGAGGAGGTGTATCTGAAAGCTTACCAGACCGTCGCCGAGGCCCGAACTGGGATCAATGCCTACCTGGAGTTCTACAACCGGCAGAGGCCTCACCAGGCTTTGGGCTACCGGACCCCAGCAGAGGTGTACCAACATGGCCAGGAAGAAAGGGGAGCAGCAGCTGAAGAAGCAGGGCTGCCATCGGGCTTGGTGAAACCTAGCGCAGGGGTGGGAGACTCTCTTAATTTAGCCCTCGTGCTGTCTTAATAATGGGGTCCACCTTAGTTTCTCCTACTCCTGTATCGTCACAGTGAAGCTGAAATCAGACGGAACATCGAATTTCGGACTCTGTAGAAACAACTTCTGTGAGTCACTGTCTGAAAATGTATACGATTCTGAACGGCTGTCAACCGCAGGGCTGACTTCAACAATATATCCTTCCGCGTCCTCATTCCAGATGCCTATCGTGTCACTACTAGAGCTTGAGAGTTCAAATGAATATGTGATTCCATCCTGCGCTTCGAGAACATAGGTCTGAGATTTCCACTCTCCGTCATCGTCATCGGACTCTGTGATAGTGCCGGTCACCAACTGGCCGACCTGTACTTCAGTTCCTCCTGCGCACCCCAATCCAAAAGCGACTGACGCAACAATAAGCACACCAAGCATTAACTTCAACGTCAATCTCACCCTGCGAATATCAGACATGAGTCTATCATTGAAGAGGGAGAGGTTGTAAAGGTAAAATGTGTGTTGACCGGAATAGAGGGACTTAAAGAAACGTGAAGGTTTCTCAAATCTGGCACCCTCTAGATTGCTGCAAACTTCGGGAACGGCAGTAATCCTCAGTGACTTCATAGAAAGGTTTCACATTCACCGACGATGGTTCTTAGAGCCTACACATTCGAAACAGAGCGACTGCTAGCTAAAGAGTGGCATTCACTCTCAAACAGTGATTGGCAACAGGAGAGTCTTGCACATGTTATTGCTGCCATGCTTACAGAACCACTAACACGCCCGCTACCTCAAACTTGGCAAGGCAGTTACTCAATAGAGCGAGCACGCGAGTGGATCAAGGAACGTGATGAGGATGGGGTGACATTGCTTGTAATCGACAAATCAGTCCGCAAGGCTGTTGGATTGATGATTCTCTTTGAGATGCAATCAGAGGAAGGCATCGGTGACGTAGACATACGCCTTGGCTATTTGCTGTCGGAGGACACCTGGGGAAAGGGAATAGCCTCTGAGCTGGTGAGTGGTTTCATCAACTGGTGTAGCGGACAATCTTCCATATCATCCATTGCTGGTGGTGTGGCGCATGACAATCCTGCATCCATAAGAGTTTTGGAAAAGAATGGTTTTCAACTTGTAGGGAGCGAGGATGATGTGGCAAAAGGCGAGCAGTTATACAGATTGAGTTTTCGATAATACCTTTCTGAAAGCTACCACCACACCTTGCCTTCGACGTCCTCTTGCAACTCTTCCCATTCTTTCGTCCAGAGGCCGGTGCTGAGGTATTTCCAACCGCCGTCGGCTAGAAGGCAGACTATCTTGCCTCCGTCCATACGCGCGGCGAGCCTCCTCGCGGCTGCGACCACCGAGCCGGAAGACACGCCCGCGAATATGCCTTCGACCTCAAGAAGTGCTTTGGTGTAAGCAAACGCTTCGTCGCCGTCGATAAGCATTCTCGCGTCCAGTACCGACAGGTCGAGGATTGGCGGCGAGAAGCCATCTTCCAGACTTCTGAGGCCGTGAATCACGTCGTCGGGGTGTGGGGCAACCGCCACAATCTTCACATCGGGGTTGTGCTCCTTCAGACGCCTTCCGACGCCCATGAGCGTGCCGCCCGTTCCAAGGCCAGCCACGAAGACGTCCACGTCGGGCAGGTCTTTTATTATCTCCTCGCCAGTAGTCTCGTAATGCGCCCTGGGGTTGGCCTCGTTCGCGTACTGAAATGGCATGAAGTATTTATCGTCCTTCTCCGCCATCTCCTGGGCAATCATTGCGGCGCGGTTGCTCCCTCCCATGGCTGGTGAGAAGTGAATTTTCGCTCCGTATGCCTCCAGCAACTGGGCGCGCTCCGGGCTTGCGTTTTCCGGCATGACGACCTTGACCTTATATCCCCTGAGCTTGCCTATCATGGCGAGCGAGATGCCTGTATTGCCACTTGTGGGTTCGAGGATGGTCTTGTCATGAGTGAGCTTGCCCTCGGCCTCTCCCTGCTCGATCATGTACTTCGCTATGCGGTCTTTGAGGCTCCCCGTAGGGTTGTGGCCTTCCAGCTTGGCATAAATTTTGACCTCTGGCTTGGGACTCATCCCTGTTAACTCTACCAGAGGCGTGTTGCCAATTGCATCCATGAGGCTGGTATAAAGCATATTATCTGTTACTTCTCACTTGGTTTGCGCAGGCTGTATATCAAAACCTACATGTTGTCTAGCAGTAGCCTCGGCGATGGGCTGAACTCGCACCCCCATCTTAACCTTCCCCTCCGATATAAGTATCGGAGTCCGATGCGTCGGACCGCCCGCAGAGGAAGGAACACGCCTCCCCTGCCCTTTCTGAAAAGATAGAGGAGGTAGGGTCCGGAAAAGAGCCAACCTAGCCTATTAAGGGCGCTCCTCCGCAGAAGGCTTCGTAGTCTATCAATTCGGTAACGGTCGGGTTATCGCCGCAGAGGGGGCAGTCAGGGTTGCGCCGTATTTTGACGGTGCGGAAATCCATGTCCAACGCGTCGATCAGCAGCAACCGCCCAGACAGCGTCTTGCCTATGTCGAGAATCACCTTCACCGTCTCGGTGGCCTGAATGGTGCCGACTAGTCCCGGCAGCATACCAAGTACTCCGGCCTCGGCGCAGCTTGGCACCTCGCCAGGAGGCGGCGGGGACGGGAACAGGCAGCGATAGCATCCCTTGCCGGGCAGATAAACAGTGGCCTGTCCGTCGAACAGGAGAATGCTGCCATCAACGAGAGGCTTGTCGCTGAGGTAGGCCGCATCGTTTACAAGATATCGTGCGGGGAAGTTGTCGGCTCCGTTAACGATAACATCGTAGTCTGCCATGATTTCCATAGCGTTGATCGAGGTTATAGGCTCCTCGTGGATGTTGACGATTACGTCGGGGTTGTAGGCCAGCAGCGTATCTTTGGCCGACTGCACTTTTGGTCGCCCGATGTCGTCGTTCTGATGCAGAATCTGGCGCTGGAGATTGGTTACGTCCACCGTGTCAAAGTCCACAATTCCTATGGTGCCGACTCCCGCCAGCGTCAGGTAAATGGAAATAGGCGAGCCTAACCCACCTGCGCCCACGATGAGGACTCTGGATTCCAGCAGCTTTCTCTGTCCCCTACTGCCCACCTGGGGCATTATGATGTGCCTGCTGTACCGCCTTACCTGATAAGGTGTCAGCACTTGTGTGGTAGCAACCATTCTCTCGATTTCCTCCGTTACTAGATTTCTAATAGTGTAAAATTGCCGATGTTTGATTTGTCTTTTCTAACGTTACTTGCTGCGAAATACAGATTTCTCTTTGCGTTACGTTTATTGCATTCCTTCCGTAAAAGAATGTAGCGATAATGAACAAACTTTTCGCCGAAAATGAAAAAACTCCACCGCCAAACGCAAGGTTTGCAGTGGAGTTGTAAACAGACCTTCAGGATTGGGACGCTAACCCGCAATGCGGAGCGTCCTTTTTTGCTAGCCAATACCCTCGTATCGGTGTGCGCTTTCCTAAATGTGTCCCACTAATCCTTCTCGCGCTGGGAATTGGAACTGTAGAGCGTACAGGCGCATCCTGTTGACTCATGCAGACTGCCAAAAACAACCCAGTTGCCGTGCAAGCTTGTTTTCACCATCCCTATACTACGACTTCAACGAAATCTTCTATATAGTCTGCTACAAACCCTGGATCGGACCCCTCTGAGAAACAAGGGAATGCCTCTTTAGAGCGTTGCAGGATGCTAATTTATGAAACGAATTATAGCACGCATGATTCCCGACTTCAACACGCCTCTCCCTGAAACACGCCGAGCGAAGGGATGCGGGTGGGGTGTTTGAGTAGTGTCGTTATTAGATTAGATGCATCTCATCAAATAGGGGAGCAAGTTGACATAGAATCAGTATGGCAGGTATCATTTGGATTGCAGAGCCGTACACACCTCTCCTCGGCGAATCTAAGGCATTAGACATATATATTCGCTCCGGTGCATCCGCTGAAATCAGACAGCGGCAACACTTTACGACGAATCCCGTAACTAAATGCCGATTGTGGTTCCATCGCGGTTTCAGGTAAGCGGAATGAAGGACAAGACCCGTCTGGTTGTCGTATCCAACCGTGTGCCTCCACCCTCTGAGGTATCCCCACAAGAAGGCCGTTCTGGGCCGGTCGGCGGGTTGGTGAGCGCTGTGAAGCCTGCTATGGAGCAGCGCGGCGGCCTATGGTTCGGCTGGAGCGGAAAGAGCACGCAACGCAGACCATCCGCGACGCCGGTCGTTACCAACTTCGGGCCTGTGGAGCTTGCAACACTAGACCTGTCTGAGGACGAGGTTGGTCTGTTCTACACTGGATTTGCCAACCGCACCCTCTGGCCTCTGCTTCATAGCTTTCCAGAGCGAGTGGTCATAAGACACGACACCTACCGCGCCTATCGACGAATCAACCGTCGCTTTGCGGAGGCGCTCTACCCGATGCTTGATGAGGGAGACATTGTCTGGATACACGACTTTCACCTTTTCAACGTAGGTGAAGAATTGCGCCAGATGGGTTGGCGCGGCAAACTGGGCTTCTTCCTCCACGTGCCGTTTCCTGGGACAGACATCTTCACAATCCTACCCTGGTCACGCCAGATTCTCGAAGGGCTGCTGCATTATGACCTGGTTGGCGTTCATACCGAGCGCTACCGCCGTAACCTCGTCGACGCGCTTGAGTACGAGTTAGGCGGAGAGATGTCAGGCGGCGTTTTTACTCACGAGAAGCAATCAGTGCAATTAGGCGTCTATCATATAGGCATAGATTTGAGCATCTTCGAGAAGCCCGACAGAGCGGAAACCGATGACCTCGCCAAGCAATTGTCTATTCCCCTGTCGGCTGAGCATCAGATGATTCTCGCGGTAGACAGGCTGGACTATACAAAAGGCATTCCAGAGCGTCTCAGAGCTATCGAGCGTCTGCTCGATCATTACCCCTCTCTGACGGGCAAGGTGAGCTACGTGCAAATCTCCTCGCCCTCGCGCACAAGAGTGCCTGAGTATGTTCAGGAGAAGGAGCAGGTAGACCAGTTGGTAGGTCGAATTAACGGACGCTTCTCGGAGACGGGATGGGTTCCGATTCGCTACCTCTACCGTTCTTATCCTCAGAACGAGCTTGCACGTTTCTACTCCATCGCCGACGTCTGTATGGTGACCCCTCTGCGTGACGGCATGAACCTTGTAGCCAAGGAATTCGTCGCCTCGCAGGGCGAAAAACCCGGAGTGCTGGTGCTTTCCAAGTTCTCGGGCGCGGCAAGCTCCATGACTGACGCACTGGTCGTGAACCCCTACGATGTCGATGGCATGGCTGAGGCCACCTACAGAGCACTCCGTATGCCAGAGTCAGAGCGTCGCCTGCGCTGGAAGGCCCTCATGGAGGTTGTGTGCAATCACACAGCGCGCAGCTGGAGCGATGCCTTCCAATCTGACCTGATGAATTCATAACCTCCCGCAGAGCGCTCCTCACTCGCCCTCTGCTCCGTTTTTTCAGCACCTTCATCTAATCATACGATGGCCCCGTTCAGTGACGGCGTGGGTTCCTGTCGTCCCTGTTTGGCTGATCTGGGCATGTGTGTAAATTGGAGACATATTGATGCTTGCGGGTGGCGCGCGACCTCACCCCCTTCCCCTCTCCGTGAACGGAGAGGGGTGCCTAAGAACCAGGCTTGTCTTTCCTTCCGCGGAAGGACGGGGGTGAGGTCAATCGCACCACTGCATACTTCGCAGCATATTTGAAACATACCTATCCCAGTCAACCTCTAGTGGAAGAAGTTCAGAACGAAGGCCAAGGCGTTGATGGGCAGGTCAGGCGATATATAATTAAGGCAGGGTTTGATTCAACGGTAGGGAGTTCGAAACATGGTCGTTTCTACAGAATTGAGCACTTTCGAGGAAGTCAACATTTTCTTCGATCAGGCGGCAGACCATCTGGACATGAAGGAGGGTGTCAGGAAGCTTCTGCGTCGTCCCTGGCGTGAGCTACAAGTGTCCGTGCCGGTGCGTATGGACGACGGACGCATCGAGGTGTTCAACGGCTTCAGGATACAGCACAACGGAGTACGCGGCCCCTACAAAGGCGGCACACGCTACCATCCAATGGCCGACCTTGAGGAGATCAAAGCGCTGGCATCTCTAATGACCTGGAAAAACGCCCTGGTGGACATCCCTTTCGGAGGAGCCAAGGGAGGAGTCCAGTGCGACCCTCGCGACATGAGCGAAGATGAGCTAAATCGACTGACTCGTCGCTACACGATAAACATCGAGCATCTATTGGGTGTGAACAGGGACATTCCCGCTCCAGACCTTGGCACGAACTCGCAGGTAATGGCCTGGATGATGGACGCCTACGGTCAGATACACGGATACACGCCGGGAATCGTCACTGGCAAACCTGTCGAGCTAGGTGGTTCTGCGGGTCGCAGCTCCGCCACCGGACGGGGCGTCGTGTACGTAATGAGGGAGGTAGCCAGACAGCTTGGCATGAACGTCGAAGGAGCGCGCATCGTGGTGCAGGGATTTGGGCAGGTAGGCTCCTGGACTGTCAGAATCCTGGGAGAGATGGGCTGCAACGTTATCGCGGTTAGCGACGTGCTTGGCGGAGTATACCGCGAGAAGGGCATTGATGTCGAGAAGTTGATGCAGCACAAAGAAAGGGCCGGTACAGTTGTCGGATTCTCTGACGCCGATCTGATAAGAAACGAAGACCTGCTAGAACTCGACTGCGAATTCCTGATTCCGGCTGCGATAGACAGGGTAATAACTGAAGATAACGCGCCTCGCGTCAAAGCCAGAGTCGTTGTAGAGGCCGCCAATCATCCCCTGACGCCGGGAGCGGACGAGATTCTCAACGACAGAGGCATTCCCATAATTCCAGACATACTTGCCAACGCTGGTGGTGTAGTCGTGTCGTACTTCGAATGGATTCAGAACCTTTATCAGCGTCAGTGGGAAGAAGAGCGCGTCAACGACGAGCTAAACAAGATCATGACGAAAGCTTAT
Organism: Dehalococcoidia bacterium; assembly: GCA_965206395.1. Lineage (GTDB taxonomy): Bacteria > Chloroflexota > Dehalococcoidia > Lucifugimonadales > CATOSD01 > CBDBJK01. Next base: position 20,630 of record CBDBJK010000018.1, on the reverse strand, counting down.
CAGGCAGTTCAGGAGACTGTGGACCGCAGGAATATCACCTACAGGGAGGCTGCTTTCCTGATCGGCGTCAAGCGTGTGGCCCATGTCGCCAAGTTGCGCGGGTTCATCTAGTCCATCACTTTGGGACGCCGTCGTCAACGATGGACCCGTCTCTCATTCTTACTATACGGTTGGCTTGATCGCCGATCTCCTGAGCATGAGTCACGATGATGAACGTCTCGTTGTTCTGGCGATTCAATCGCAGAATCAGGTCCATGATTTCCTGCGCGGTTTCGCTGTCGAGGTCGCCGGTCGGCTCGTCCGCCCAGATGATCGCCGGGTCGTTAACCAGCGCCCGCGCAATAGTGACACGCTGGCGTTGTCCTCCCGAAAGCTCGGCAGGCTTGTGAGCGGCCCAGTCAGCTAGGCCGACCATTTCCAACACTCCCATGGCCCTTTGTCGGGCTTCACCTGACTTGGTGCCCGAAATCAACATAGGAAGCTCCACGTTTTCGACCGTGCTGAGTACCGGCAACAGATTGTACAACTGGAAAACAAATCCCATCTGCCTGGCTCTATAGTCGGTGCGCGCATTGTCGTCCATTCCCAGCAGGGAAACGCCGTCTATATTTATATCGCCTTCGTCGATGTCGTCAAGACCGGAAAGGCAGTTAAGCAGCGTAGTCTTGCCGCAGCCGCTTGGCCCCATAATGGCGACCACCTCTCCTCGTCTCACTGTTAAGTCGATGCCGCGAAGCGCATGGACTTTGATTCCCTTTCCACTGTCGTAAGTTTTGTGGGTTCCCTTAGCAATTACTATATAGTCGTCTGTCTGCTCTACCACGCTTGAACCTGCCTACTTTTTGTTCTGATAGCCTAACCCTTGACGGGTTTCGGTAACGTCATGCCTCTGAGTTGCTTGTTCCCGCTTTAGTGTGAACCCTCTTGGCTCCGTGATAAATTGTGCGATGTTTCATAAACCGATGTCAACCTCAACTTGTCTGCATGTCTCGGTCAATTGTCGACCCTGTGTAAGAGAGACCTGATTCCATTTGCCTTGACCTGCGGAACACGAAAGCGTAATCTTTGCGTGCGACAATTCTCAGCGATCGTGAAAACTCAGACTATTTATATTTTGCCGAAAGCACGGCTAGCACCCAAGGAGTATGTTCATGGAATTCGGGTCATTCATGGAATTTCATCTTCGAGAAAGTGGAGATCAAGCCCAGGCATTCGAAGAATCCTTTGCTCAAGTCGACATGGCGGAAGATCTTGGGCTAGACGCTGTATGGCTGGCCGAGTCTCACTTCAATCCCGTGAGGGCAGTGGTTTCATCGCCGTTAATCGTCGCCTCGGCTATAGCAGCCAGAACTAAACGCCTGAAGGTAGGCACGGCGGTTCATGTCTTGCCACTAGGCAATCCTCTGCGTACCGCGGAGGAGGCCGCTACCCTGGATCAGATTAGCCAAGGTAGGTTCGAGTTCGGAGTCGGACGCAGCGGACTGCCGGGAGCGTATGAAGGATACAACATCCCATACGCCGAGAGCCGGGAGCGATTCTACGAATACCTCGACATCATCCTTAAGGCGTGGATGAACGAACGCTTCTCTTACGAAGGGAATTACTACTCATATAACGACGTTTGCCTGGTTCCAAAACCCTACCAGTCGCCTCATCCCAAGATCCGCGTCGCCGCCACGACATCTGACACGTTTCCTCTTTTGGGCAAGATGGGACATTCAGTATTCATAGGCGTTCGAGGCCTGGGAATGAGCCAGGTGGCCGAGCAGATGCAAAGCTACAAGCAGGCATGGGAAGAAGCAGGGCATCCGGGGCCAATAGACGCTTCCTTGCGAGTCCCTGTCTATATCGCCGAGACTAAAGAGAAAGCCCTGTCCGAGCCTGAGGAGAGCTTCATGAAGCAGTTCAGGCGGCTCGGCACACAATTCGCCAGCTCCGCAGCCAGCGCAGGCACGGACCCAAGGGAACAGAGGGCCGAGCGCGGCGAGCAACTGGCCGCCCTCACGTGGGAGGAAGTGCAAAAGGAGAAAGTGGCCGTCGGAACTCCAGAGATGGTGATCGAACAGTTGCATAGGATGAAGGAAACGCTGAACTTAAGCGGTGTTGTGGTTGAACTCAACGCAGGCGAACTTATTCCTCGTGAGAATCTGGAGCGTTCTCTGCGCCTGCTCTGCGAGAAGGTCATCCCCGCATTCAAGTAGGCGGCATCGAGGCAATCTCGGCTTAGAGTGGATGCAATCCTTGAATTTGGCATCGCGCCATTCGTCACTGGCTTTCTTTTGCGATGCCGTGTGATTCTTAGTCTACACGAATGATATTTTGAGCATCGGGTTTAGTTTGCGCCAAACGGGGTTATTTGGGTAGAGTCAGGACATCTTCCGTCCTGAGCATGTTCGCCTCTTGGCCCGGGTTTCCTCCTCTGCCCGGGCCATTTTCTATTGAAGGCTTTTCTCGCCTCGCCTCTACCTACCCGCATTTTCATGAATCATGACGTGATCTAAGCTATTCTATTCCTCCTGTCTCGAATCACCTGTTCCATAAACATATGGCGATTTAGATATTCGTTTATGCATTGTCATCAGCGAATAAGGGCACGTTTGTGAACATTTGTGAACATAACGTGAACTATTTGTGACAGTCATATCCCGCGAAAATGTTCGTATTGAGAGGATTCCAGCCGTCAGAGGTTGATTAATAGGCATGAAACGGTTAATATGTTCCGTATTATTCTGACTTTACAGAATATGATTTGTCTATGGAGGCTCCTTCGAGCAGTCTGTTATCGGTCAAAACGGGGGTTGAGGCGGGTTGTTCGTCATGACTTTTAAGTGGGCCTACTTGACAGAATGCTATAAAGAGAGCACTATACAGTGGCTCTTGAAGAGACGAAATCATTAGGCTCAGGATCACCCATGCAACATGCAGGGGCGCGTATCGGAGGGGGATACATGAGAAAGCAAACGATGCTACTGACAGCCTTATTGATCGCAATTACCATTGCTGTAGGATCGCACTACACACTCTATGCAGGGACGTTTGACCCAGACATAGAGCAGATTAACTTCAGCATTGAGGATGCGGTCACGGGCGGGCCTGCCGTTGCGGGCACGCTCGCGGGCGTCGCGTCCGCGCAGGCGAGGATCACCAACGGCTTCACTGGCGACACGCAGTCCCCGCCCCTTGGGGGGCCAGACGCCCAGGTCGCGCCAGCCGCTGTTGAACTTGTCATAGTCAAGTTAGCCGATGTTGATATCGTCATAGCGGGTGAAAACATCACCTACACCATAGCGGTCGCCAACACGAGCGTCGACACAGATGCTACCGGGGCATTCATCACTGACACCTTGCCTGTTGGCGTGTCTTTCGTGTCAAGCTTTCCGGTAAATACCTGTGCTCATGACACTGGTGAGGTAACTTGCAATGTAGGCAACGGCAATACTTTGATTGCCGGCGCCGCCTCTGTTAACAGATTTATCGTGGTTACCGTTGACGTTGACACTCCTGAAGGCACAGTCCTTGTTAACACTGCTCAATTGACGACTAACGAAGGCACAGAAGTAACCACCGCAGAAACCACCGTTGCCGACACTACTGCGCCGGTTGTAACAGCTCCTGCCGATGTGACGGTGGAAGCCAACACCGAGGGCGGCGCTTCGGATCCCGAACTGGGCACTGCCACTGCGATAGACAATGTTGATCCGAACCCCATACTGACCGACTGACCTTGTTCCCGTTGGGCGACACGACAGTGACTTACACTGGCACCGATGCCTCTGGCAACGAGGGAACAGACACCCAGATCGTCACGGTAGAGGACACCACTCCACCGGTCGTAACAGCCCCTGACGATGTGACGGTAGAGGCCAATACCACGGGCGGAGCTACAGGCGTCGACCTGGGCGATGCCAGCGTGTCAGATATTGCCGATCCGAACCCTTCACTAACCGATGACGCCCCTAGCTTCTTCCCGTTGGGCACACGCCGGTGACCTACACTAGCACCGACGCATCGGGCAACACCGCTACAGCCACACAGAACGTCACGGTAGAGGACACCACTCCACCGGTCGTAACAGCCCCTGACGATGTGACGGTAGAGGCCAATACCACGGGCGGAGCTACAGGCGTCGACCTGGGCGATGCCAGCGTGTCAGATATTGCCGATCCAAACCCTGAACTGGCCGACGACGCACCGGGCTTGTTCCCACTGGGCAACACGACGGTGACCTACACAGGTACCGACGCTTCGGATAACTCGGCCACTTCCACCCAGAATGTCCTGGTAGAGGACACCACGCCGCCGGTTGTAACAGCGCCTGCCGACGTGATAGTAAAGGCTAACACCGAAGGCGGAGCTATAGGCGTTGACCTGGGCGATGCCACTGTGTCAGACATTGCTGATGCGGACATTGATGTGACCGACGACGCCCCCGACTTCTTCCCGTTAGGTACTACGGTGGTTACCTACGCCGCCACTGACGATTCGGGCAACTCTGCCACTTCCACCCAGAATGTCCTGGTGGCTACTGAAGGCGACATGTCGATTGCCAAGGAGGCCGGCCCTGATCCTGTGGTCGCGGGCGAGCAGTTGACATACACCATCACTGTTACAAACAACGCCACCTCAACTGCCACTGGCATTGTCGTAACCGACGTGCTGCACGAATCGGTGACCTTTGAACGCGATTTGTCCAGCGACGGCTGTTCGAGGTCCAGCGGCGTCGTTACGTGCGATGTCGACAACCTGGCCGCTGGTGATTCCGCGACGATTGAGATCGTCGTCACCGTTGACCCTGACACCGCGAATGGCACAAGCACCGTCACTATCATCAACACTGCCACAGTGAGCAGCGATCAGATCGACACCGACGAGAGCAATAACACCTCTGAACCGTCAGAGACGACTGTTATTGCGGAAGCAGACCTTTCAGTCACAAAGCTTGCTGACCCTGACCCTGTCGTTGCGGGCAAGAAGCTCACATACACCATTACAGTGGTCAACAACGGCCCGTCCGATGCTACAGGGGTTAGCGTGGTTGACATACTGCCAGCCGGAACCGAGCTTGTACTCGGCAGTATTGGCAGCTGTAGTGAAGACGGTGTCAGCCTCACCTGTGACATTGGCACTCTGGAGGCTGACGATACTAATATTATCACCTTCAAAGTCATTGTAGATGAGGACACCGAACACGGCACGGTTATCCAAAATAGTGCTCTGGTGCTGTCGCCGGACCAGACCGACCCTGACCCTGCGAACAACCTGGTAGAAGTGGAAACCGACGTTCAAGGACTTGGCGACGTGTCGGTCACTAAAGAGGCTGATATTGACGAAGTGGTCGCGGGTGAGTCGCTAACTTACACCATCGTCGTGACCAACAACCACGCCACCTCGACGGCCACCGGCATTGTCGTAACCGACACGCTGCCCGACGGGGTTGCCCTCGACTCTGCCAGCGCAAGCTGTACGGAAGCCGACGGCACCGTCACGTGTGACGTAGCTGACCTTGAGCCAGGCGCTTCCAACGCCCCGATCACCATCGTCGTTAATGTCGATTCCTCAGCAACGAGCACCATCACCAACATAGCGGTGGTGACGAGCGACCAGTCTGACATCAAACCCAAGAACAACTCGGTATCGGTAGAGACCGACGTAGACACAATGTCCGACCTGTCAATCGTCAAAGACAACGACGTGGGCGAAGAGGAATCGGTGGTCGCGGGCCAAGACCAGATTATATACACCATCGTCGTAGAAAACCTCGGCCCGTCGGATGCCACTGGCATAGTCGTAACCGACATACTGCCGGACAAAATCGACGTGGACTCTGCCACGGGGCGAGGCACATTCGATGAAGAAACGGGCGTGTGGACTGTGGGCGACCTGCCCGCTGCATCCAGCACTACCCTGATACTCGTCGTTGACGTGAAAGCGTCAGCGCCGAAAGGAGACCTAACCAATTTAGCGATGGTGACTGGCGACCAGGAAGACCCTGATGACGGAAATAATTCGGATTCAGCAAATGCCGATGTAATCACAAGGTCTGACCTGTCAATCCTTAAGGACGACGACGTGGGCGACGGCGACTCGGTGTTGTTGGGTGAGGTGTTCAAATATACCATCATCGCAACCAACGATGGCCCATCCAGAGCCACACAAGTTATCATAAGTGACAGCCTGCCCGACGGAGTGGACTTCGTGTCCTTCGCAACCACTGGCGAGGACTGTACGGAAACTGATGGCAACATTTCCTGTGACATTGGCAACCTGGGCGTTGGCAATAGCGCCGAGGTCACCATCAAGTCAAGGTCAATTCGTCTGCAACAACGGACACCATTACGAACACCGCTACTGTGAAAGGCTCACAGGACGACCCTGACGACACCAACAACTCGGCTTCCGTAGACACCCCGAACGCGGCGATACGAACAGTCGAGATAACAAGCGACGGCGAGGTTGTCGAGGGCGACCAGTTCTTCGTGGTAGTGTACGCCCCCGGCGTGGAAGACGTGACGATGGGTAGTAGCTCTGAGGTAACGGTGCAAAATGGAGCACTTTTCACTCCGATTAGCGACATGCCTGAAATCCTCGTCAAGATGTACGGGCTAGATGATAGTGGCACGCACGTCATGCTGATGGAGGTTGCGGCAGGCGCACCGCTCGGACCAATGACAATAGCAGTCGAACTTGACGGAGTTCCAGGGCTGTTGTCTACCACACTCGACATAATAGAGAATAACAAGCGCACGAACCGTAACTTCTACCTGTTCCCTGGCCCTCAACTGAATTACGTTGGGCTCGGGCTGATTCCGTCCAATTCAAGCCTTACAAACCTGATGGGGAAGACAGCAGAAAACTCCCTGGGCAACGTGACTCTGGGCGAAGCGATCGTGAAAATTGGGGCCTTCGACTTTGAGACGACAGGTGGCTCCCCTTGGTTGGAGTTTGACCCAACCTCCGGTTCTAACAGCCTGACCAACCTGTCTCCTTACCAAGGCATGTTGATACTAATGAAGGACGATGCCTTCGACGAAACCGAAGACGGGGAACTCGTGCCGATCAAGATGAAAATCGAAGGAAGATTCTTCGGCGATAGTGAGCCAGTAACACAGTTGTTGCGCTTCGGTTTCAACCTTGTCGCGCCTCATATTGTGGGTGACTTGCTATTCGAGGATGCATTCCACAGCGCTCTGATTCCTTCAGACAAGGAACTGGTCGTCAGCGCCATTACCGTCAGGCAAGAAGTAATAGCAACCACAGCCGAGATAATAACAGAAGACCTCAAAATACAGACCCGTGGTGAAATTATCGAACCAGAGTTTGCTTACTGGCTCTTCATAAACAAGCCGTCAGACGGCGAAAGGCCAACGCTAACGCCTGCGGACTAAAAATATAATGAAGGCAAGGCCCTCCCCGAAGCGTCCAGATGACGGGGAGGGCCTTAGCCCCCAAAGACTACGATTCATAATTTGAATTCGTAGATATAGATCAAAGGCTATTAATGAAGATGATACTTTTGACACGATTCAAAGGATCTTTTCTTGTCACAACGACCATTTCGCTGGCCGCCACGATGGCGGTATTCTTACTTGTCGCCGAATCTTCGGTTCAGGCCTTTCCACTGCCCTCGCACACTTTCAGCGGAATCGTTACGATAGCTGGTAATCCAGCTGATCCCGGTGTGAAAATAGAAGCCAGGATCGGCAATGTAAACTTCGCGCAATCCGTCGGGGGCCAGACTCCAACAACCACTTCGGGCGGAACTTATGGCTTAGAGGTATGCGGCGACACCACATCCACATCGAATGCGAAAGAAGGCGGCAAGAACGGAGATACCATCGCGTTTGTCGTAGAAGTAGGCGGCAAATGGGTAAAGGCGGACACCCTGGTAGACGCTGTAATAGTAGACCCTGTCGGATTTCAGGCTCTGGGTAAGAACATCGGTGGCTCAGGCCATCTGAACTTGAGCATACCGAACCCTGACGCGAGAGAGAACGAGGGTGTTTCCACTGCGTCAGAGTTCGCCTGCACGATAGGCGGCGAGCCGACCCCAACACCTACGACCCCTGGCGGTGGTGTTCTGGCACCCACGGCCACGCCGCCCGCCAGCACTGATGCCGGTCCAACGGCCACGGTCACGCCATCACCTACGCCTACGGCCACGCCAACACCCACGGCGACTCCAATTCCTGATGAGTTGACCGAGATTATTGAGAAAATACAATCAGGAGAGCTTACTCCCGAGGAGGCCGCCGACATACTGATTGGGTTTGACCCTGAGGATGCCGCCATCGTGATTCAGGGTATCGATGACGAGGACGCCGCCGCGATATTCGAGGCAATGGACGCGGAGGATGCCGCGCCAATCGCAGTCGATGTCGACACTGAAAAGCTCTCTGACGTCCTGTCCATCGTCTCTCCTGAAAAGGCGGCAGCAATACTAGAGCTATTGCCGATAGAGAAGGTGACCGAGATCGTCCAGACTATGGACGAAGACAAACTGGTTGAACGCTTGTCGATTGTGTCGGTTAATAAGCTGTCTGGAATACAGATTCAGGTGCTTTTCGACAACTTGCCAAGCGTGCCGGCGTCGCAGTTGGCAGGGGAAATCCCGCCTGTGGCCGACCCAAGCCTGCCACTGCCAGAGGTCACTCAGGTGACCGAATCGCTGTTCATCTACAGAGTGCCACAAACAGGCGAGCTAGTATGGGTTGTCCTCGTTGGCAGTCCAGCGCCAATCGATAAGATTCTTGGCAAGTTCACCCGCAGCATACCTGGAGGAGTTCAGGTGGCTGTGGAAGGTCTGGAAGCAAAGCCACCAGAGATCCTTCCTGAGCTTCCCCCGGGACAGACTATAAACACATTCTTCGGTGTGGAAGTCGATGACGCAGACCCGGAGGATATCATAGCCGCTTACATGACCTTCTTCATCCAGAGGGACTGGCTCGAAAGCAATCGCTTTAACAGGTGGTCTGTCCGAGTAAATCGCTTCAACCAGGAGCTTGGTATCTGGGTGCCTATCACCACCAAGCGGGTGCGGGAAAGTGAAGACCGCATTTTCTACTCGGTGGTACTGCCTGGATTCTCTGTGCTTGCGATTACGGCCAGCGAGCAGATTCCTGAGCAGCTATTTGAGGTAACCGACCTATCTATCTCTCCATCGTCGGCGCTCTCAGGGGAAGATGTCACCGTGAGCGTCAGTGTCCAAAACACCGGCACAACAACACAGGTATATCCCGCGAACTTGTATATAAACAGCACGATAGAGGCGGCGCAATCGGTCACGCTTGATGCCGGAGAGACGCGGGTCGTAAGTTTCACCACTCAAAGGGATGCGACAGGCACGTATCAGGTTAGAGTAGAACGCCTGCTGGGCGAGTTCACTGTTGGTCAAGTGACACCACCAACGGCTACACCTACGTCGGTGCCTCCGACACCGACCGCTACGGCTACGCCAACGCCTACACCCACACCCACGTCGGTGCCTCCAACGCCGACCGCTACGCCGCCAATACCGACGCCAACGGCTACGGCAACCCCGCCGTCTGTGCCGGGTGTCAGCGAGACCGTCACGCCGGTCGTAGAGGCTACTGCGACTGTAGCGCCTATCTTCACACCTACGCCCGTTTCTATCGGGGATGGTGGTGGGATTGGAGCGGGCCTTATAGCCGCAATCATTGTGGGGGCCGTCGTCGCCATTGGCGCAATTCTCACGATAGGCCAGATACTCTACCGCAGAGGCCGCTAGACTAATGGCATAAGGGTGGCCGCAATTTGCGCCACCCTCTCTTTTTCTTCTTCTTATGCAGTCAATATAGCTGCGCCAGTTCACGTATAAGCACCACCAGACTGGTGACCATGATGACTGCGATTGCCGCGTTTCGGAACACACGCTCGTTCATGTTTCGCGCGAACCTGCTTCCCAGTAAGAAGCCCATCACAACGGGCAAGGTCACTATCGCCGTCAATATGACGCGCTCCGACGTGTAAAGCCCGCGTACCGCGTAGCCAAAGACCGCCGTCAGCATGATGAACAGGAAGTAAAGCGACATCGAGCCTCTCATCGCATGCCGTTGCCAGAGTAGCGCGAGCATGAACAGCGCCAGTATCGGACCGCCGATTGCAAGCGTTGTTAGCATCAGGCCAACTACGAAGCCAACAATCGGCCCGACGACGTGCGGTTTAGGAATCGGGCCTCGGAAGTTGAAGGCGGTAACAACGGTCAGGGCGATAATCAGCGCTACGATGCTAATCCTGAGCGGCCTTTCATCTGCCGACTCTAGGATGAACACGCCCACGAGAGCGCCCACAAGTCCGCTTGCGGCAATGGGCACCGTCTCCGCCACCTTTAGATGGGAGCGGTTTTGAAATACCATTAACGCCATAAGCGGCACTTCAACGGTGTTCAGCATCACCACAGCGGTCTGCGGGTCGAGCACCAAAAGGAAGATTGGTATGGCGACCATACCAATGCCAAAGCCTACGGTGCTGAACACCGTTGACCCCACGAACGACGCCACCACAGCGACGACAATCTGCAACAGAGTCAGCGATCCCATAAAGGGGGTTGGGGGTTAGGGTTAAGGGGTGGAGTACCCTAACCCCAAACCCTAAACCCTTAACCCTCTCCTACGGCACTGCTTGGCCGGCCATAACGCCGGTGCAGCGTTCACGGTCAACGGCTACCTGACCGTTAACCAGCACGTATGGGATGCCAGTCGGAAACTGGAGTGGGTCGTCGTAGGTCGCGTTGTCTATGATGTGCTCGGCGTCGAAGACCACGATGTCGCCGAAATAGCCCTTCTCGATTCGCCCTCGACGAGTCAGTCCGAACCGCCGCGCCGCGTTATCGGTCATGCGCTGCACCATCTGCTCAAGGCTGAGGATGTCGAACTGGCGTCGCAGTCGGCCAAGGAAGCGAGGGAAACAGCCGTATGCGCGGGGATGCGGCAGGCTGCCTATCGGAATCGCGTCGCTGCCCACCATGTAGTCGGTGCGGGAGAGCAACTCGACGCAATCGCGGCTTACCTGCTGCCACAGCGCCACGCTGGCGGGAGGTGCACCCCTATAGCAGATTTGCATCTCCTCTTCGAGCAGCAGGTCGCACAGCGTCTCTCCAAGAGACACGCCCCGCTCTGTGGCTACGTCAACGAGGCTCATACCCTCAAGATGGTTGTTCTTCGGAAGATAGGTAAACACCGCATCTCCCAGAGACCCGGGATAGTCGTTGTCTAGGTAGTCTATCAGCTTCCGGCGCTCGGACGGATCACTGAGCCGCCGCATGATGGCGTCCGGGCCGCCTTCGTGGGCGTAGCTTGGCAGGAAGCTGACAGGATAGCTACTGCCTGTGGGATAAGGGTAGAGCTCCAAAGTGCAGTCGACGCCTTCGGCCTTCGCTTTGTCGATAAGCTCCACACGCTCGGCGACCTTTCCTGCGGTGCTAGCTTGCGTGCGGTAGTGTGAAAAATGCACCTTGACGCCAGAGCGACGCCCGATCTCAAGTGCCTCTGGAACGTCGCCACCACCAAAAGCTCGGTCTGTATTGACGTTACGCAAATGCGTGACGTAGACACCGCCAACCTCTGCGGCGGCCTTACACAATTCGATCATCTCCGTCGTGTCGCTCCATGAGTTGGGGAAGTAGGACATGCCAGTGGCAAAACCAACGGCCCCCTGCTCGATGCCCTCCATTATAAGCCGCTGGGCCTGTTCGAGCGCATCGCCCGTCAGAGGTACGTCGCGGAAGCCAAGGGTTTCTAGCCGAATAGCCCCATGCGCAACGCAGTAGGCGGTGTTGATGGCTACCTTCTTGTGATAATGAGAACGGAACGCCGCGACGCTGCTCATGTCGAGGTCGTCCGGTGGTTCACCCAATATACCTGCCAGGTAACGTCGGTATGTGCGATAGTTCTCGGCAGAAAGAGGAGCGTACGAGAGGCCATCCTGACCCAATATCTCGGTGGTGATGCCCTGACGCAGGCCGTTGGCGTGCTGCGGGTCGAGCAGGAGCGCGCCATCCGAGTGGGTGTGAGTATCGATGAAACCGGGCGAGACTATGAGGCCTGTAGCGTCGATTACGCGTCGCGCCTCAGACTGAGAAAGGTTGCCTATAGCCTCGATTGACTCTCCCTTGATGCCAACGTCAGCTCGATAGCCGGGTGTTCCACTGCCATCAACGACCGTCCCGCCGACGATAACAACGTCGAACATTGTTCCCTCCGCTTGTGTCTGATTCATGAGGTGGCGCGTCCCATGCGTCGAGACGAATCGCCCAATGTGACAACCAGCGCAGTATATCACAGCGAATGCCTCGTTTGGGAATGGCATGCGGCGTTTGACCTTGTCGTGCACAGTGTTAACCTACTGCCCACAGTCGAGTGCGCACCATTTTTCACACATCGAGTTGAATTAGCCGTATCGCGAAAGCTTCGGCTAACGTAAGGAGGAGGGATATCAATGTTGGCTCAGATATTCAAACGTAAGGCGATCATGTTGGTTGCGGCGGTGACTATGGCGCTGTTGCTATTGCCCGCAAGTCTCACCAGCGCGGACGGCGAAGTGACTCAGCTAATAGGCAGCGATACGACAACATCCGACCAGTTCGGATTCGCCATAGACGTCAGCGGGGATACCGCCGTAGTCGGCGTTCCCCTGGACAACAACATCGGTGGCTCGGACGCGGGTGCGGTATCCGTGTTCCGGTGGACCGGGATAAAATGGATACAGGAGGCCAAGCTGATAACAAACGACGCCGTGGCGAACGACCAGCTCGGATTCTCCGTAGCCATCGAGGGCGATACCATCGCGGTCGGAGCTCCTTTTGATAGCGACGTTTGCTGTGGTACAGGCTCGATCTACATCTTTCAGCGTACCGGTGTCACGTGGACTCAGATAACAAAGTTTACGGCCAGCGGAATCGGAAGTCAGGACAATCTTGGACGTTCCCTGGCGATGGACGGGGATACCATCGTTGCGGGAGCACTCTTTGACGATGAGCCAAGCAATTCAGGCGCAATCTATGTGTTCCGTGGAAGCGGGGCCTCGTGGACGCAAGAGCAGAAGCTGAAGGCCAGCGACGCCGCAACTTCGGACGAATTCAGACTAAGAGCGTCTAACAAAACCATTATTGGAACAGAAAGCGAGAGCAGATGATGGCACAACCTATGGCCAAGAAAGCCTCATGTATGTCTGCCCTGCGCTCATATCGAACCCGTAAGCGTCGGAACTGATGAAGCCAACTCAGGCTTCTCTCAACCACCCATCTATGCACACCCAACCCGCTGCCATGCGGCTCACCTCGCTTGGCCAGCAGCGGCCAGATATGTCGCTTCTTCAACTCCTTGCGAACAGGCTCAGAGTCATACCCTCTGTCTCCCTGCGCCTGAAGAGGACGCTTGCGAGGCCTGCCTCGCTTGCCCTTGACAGCAGGTATGGCATCCACCAACTCAAGGGCTTGGGTGACATCGTGAGCGTTCGCGCCAGTCAACCTGACCGCCAGTGGAATGCCCTGGGCATCGGTTATGATATGATGCTTGCTACCCGCCTTCGCCCTGTCCGTGGGGTTGGGGCCTGTTTTCTGCCCCCAAAAACTGCTCGCACTGAAGCACTGTCCAGCACTGCGCGAGTCCAGTCTATGCGCTCAGCTGCTTGCAGGCGCTCAAGGCATACCAAGTGGATGCGCTCCCAGACTCCCGACTGGTGCCAATCTCTGAGGCGCCTCCAGCAGGTCATCCCACTGCCACAGTCCATCTCCTTGGGTAGGTCTTCCCAGCCAATGCCTGTCTTTAGCACGAACAGTATCCCACTTAGGACCTGTCTGTCAGGTATCCTGGGCCTTCCTCCTTTCGGCTTCGGTGGTTGTGGCGGCAGTAAAGGTTGCACCAGTTCCCAGAATTCATCGCTTACAAGGGGCTTAGACATTAGGTCATCCTCCTCCAGAGAATGTCCAGATTCTAACCCCTTTTATTAGGTTTTGTTAGACGCTCTAAATTTGGATATCAGTGGGGATACCATCGTGGCAGGGGCACACCTGCACGATGACATTCCTAACGATTCAGGCGCAGCCTACGTGTTCACACGAAGCGGGACCACGTGGTCACAGGAGCAGAAGCTAACCCCCAACGATGCCACGGCAGGAGACCAGTTCGGGCGTTCCGTCGGAATTAGCGGAAATACTATCGTAGCTGGTGCTCACCGTAACCTGGCCCTCAGAGGCGCGGCCTACGCATTCACACGGAGTGGCACCACGTGGACACAAGAGCAGAAGCTGACCTCCAGCGACTCCTCGCCAAACCGCGAGTTCGGGTCCTACGTAGCCATCGAAGGGAAGATCGCCATAATCGCGGCAAACATGGACGACTCAGGAGCTAGCAACTCAGGCGCAGCCTATTCGTTCAGCCGCAGTGGGACCACATGGACACAAGAGGAGAAACTGAAGGCCATCCACCCCATATCGTCCGACCAGTTCGGGACCATGCTCGCTATGGAAGGGGAAACCCTTTTGGTCGGCATGCCTTTTGATGACGATGCAGGCAACAGTTCAGGATCGGTATTCGCGTTTCGACTGACTATCCTGGCCCGCTGTACGTTGGACGTGGAACTTAGCTTTACTGAGGGAAACACCCTTAACATGGACTTTGAGTTGAGCGCAGTAGACCCAACGACCCTTCATCTCTGGTTGGTCGCTTCTACGGGCGCTATACAGTTATTTTCAGCGCCGATTCCAGCTATTCCATCACTGACACCCTTTTCGCTCCCAGTCCCAGGATTTCCGAATATGGGAATGATCGGAGTCATAACCTTTATGACTGACGCGGTGGACGGAATGATATGCTTCGACGCCGAAACTGTCGATACAGGCACTACGCCAATAGCCATACCATCAGTAGAGCAACTACGGGAATTGGTTCCCGCGCCTAACGGAATTCTTCCTGAAAACTAGTTCTCAGAATTTGTGACTTCTTGAACCGTGTGATATGGGAGCCTCGACATTGGCCCGAGGCTCCCATATCTACCTTATTAATCAAATTCAAAACTTGAGAACGTATGGAAAGCAGCCTTTTAGCGTAGCTGTCATTCACGGCGGCCCCGGCGCGCCCGGCCACATGGCCCCGGTGGCGCGAGAACTCGCCGCTGAATGGGGTGTTCTGGAACCGCTTCAAACAGCGACATCTCTCGAAGGGCAAGTGCAGGAACTGCGGGCCGTCCTTGAAGAAAATGGCGAGCTTCCGGTCATTCTGGTCGGCTCGTCATGGAGCGCTATGCTAGGCTTTATCCTGACGGCACGCTACCCCGCGCTGGTGAAGAAGCTTATCCTCGTCGGGAGTGGAGTCTACGAGGAGCAGTATGCCACTGAAATCGAGGAGACCCGGATGAGCCGCCTCAGCGAAGAAGAACGAGCTACGGTTGCTTCGTTAACTGAAGCTCTGGGAGATCCCGCCAATACTGACAAGAACGCAACTATGGCCCAACTGGGGAAGCTGTTCACGGGTTGCGATGCCTACAACCCCATAACGCTCGATACGGAGAATCTGGAGGTTCAGTACGACACCTTCGTAGGCGTGTGGGGAGATGCTAAGGAGCAGCGGAGAGCTTCTGCAACTTGGAGAGCATATACGATGCCCTGTCGTTGCAGTTGGCGGCACTGGTGTCACTGTCGGCGGCACTGGCGTTGCAGTTGGCGGCACTGGTGTCACTGTCGGCGGCACTGGCGTTGCAGTTGGCCCAACTGGTGTTGGAGTTGGCCCAACCGGCGTTGCTGTCGGCGGCACTGGCGTCGCTGTTGGCAACACGGGGGTGACTGTTGGCGCCGGGTTTCCACCGCCCCCGCCGCCACCTCCACCGAAGGATGGCGTATTCGTTGGCGTCGGCTCAGGAGTCTCCGTAGCCGTCGGTGTCGGCGTCAGGGTCGGCGTAGGTGTCGCCGTTGCAGTAGGTATTGGAGTAGCCGTTGGCGTGGCGGTTGGCAATGGCGTCGATGTAGCCGTTGGCACGGGTGTCATAGTAGGCGCGGGAACTGACGTCGCGATAGGCGTCACCGGAGGTGTCGGCGTTGGTGTGGGAAGCGGCAACGATGTCGGTGTCGCCGCAGGCTCAGCCGTTGAAGTAGGCGAGGGTATAGGCGTCTCTACTGAGCCAACTACCGGCGTCGCTGTGCTTGTGATCAGAGCAGCGACAACCGCGGAGGATCCGCCTGGTGGAGTGCCAGTAACCGTGATTGGAACCGGCGTGTTTCCCGAAGCAGGCGTGGCGAGCAGGCTGGCCGGAGGCTCGGCTGTCGGCGCGTCGGACGTAGGCGAGGGAGTTGGTATCCCTGGGGAAGGGGTAGCCGTCGGCTCGGTCGGCTCGGTCACGCAGGCCATCGTCAGCGCCGCGATTGCGCCAACAAAGATGATAGCTTTGATGCGATTTTTCAGCTTATGCCACATAATCCGAGGCTGCCCCTTTGCCAATGCCGCTTTGATGCGGTAAAAGTCACCACAGGTGTATTCCTCATTCACCTACACACCAGAATAACACGCCCGGCACAGAATTTCGTGGCCTTTCTGTTGGCATGTGGTGTGGAATGCAGCCGCTACTCGGTGACACCAAGCTCGCGGAGCCGCTTTTCACCCTGCGGCCCCCGGTCGACACCTCGGTAAGAAGACTTGCGCTCCGCTCGCGAGGCTTCAGTGGCAGACCAGTCTATCTCCAGCGTGTCCGGGTGCATGGTGACTCCGTAGTCATCGCGGGCCGCTTCAAGGCTGATGAAGCCTTCGAGCACGTCCCGCCGCACCTCCTGTGCCTCCCGCGTGAGGGGGTCTCCCCAACCACCGCCGCCGCTCGTCTCTACTCGCAGAAGGTCTCCGGCCTTCACTGGGATGTTCTCACCCGCTGGAGGAAGTTCTCTCTGGTCCGGTGTGCCAGGATTCAGAATGAGCCTCCCCGGCTGGCCTGCCTTGCCTCCATTGTTACCGAAGGAGGGAAAGCGCACGTTGTCCATGCGGGTGCTCATGGTACAGTCCACAAGCACCTTTACTTCTCGAACCACTCCACAGCCACCTCGATAGTACCCCGGCCCTGCTGAATCTGGCCGGATGGCGTATCGCACCACTCGCAGCGGGAACTCGCCCTCCTCGAACTCTATCGGGTAGTTCCGTTGGTCTCTGAAATAGATAACATTGAGGCCATCCGCTGTCGGACGCCCTCCCTGTCCCGACCCTATGCCCTCGCTAAAGTAGAGATAGCGCCCATCCTCATCTATGGCGCGCAGGCTATAGATGACGTACACAGGCGAACCAGCGGGCGCGCGTCCGTCGTTGGCCTGCGCCAGAACACCTCCAAGACATCCCATTAGCCGGATGACGGTGTGGCTGCGAAGGCCCACAGGCGCGGGGAAGTTAGGACTGGTGATTGTGCCCGGTTTTGTCAGCACGTCGTCCAGGGTTTGCACGGCTCCCTCGTTAAGGGGAAGCTCTGGATTCAGGTAGCACATGTGACGTGCAAGCATGAGACTGAACGCTCCTGGACTGGTAATGAAGTTCACCGGCCCCTTCGCCTGTGGGCCACTGCCTGTGAGGTCAGCAATGACTTTGCCGTCTTTGTGTATGAGCTTGAGGTCTACGCGACGAGACTCGCCGGTTACCGGGTCGGCGTCCACGTAGTCGAAGAAATGGTATTCGCCCTCCGGCACAACCTCTCGCACGAACTGACGGTGAGCGGCGATGCTGCGCTCGATTATCTCGTCGAATGACAGCAGCACCGTTTCCTGACCGTAACGACCCATAAGCTCTTGCAGCCGTTCCTCGGCCAAGCGGCACGCAGCCATGAGCGCGCGCGTGTCGCCTTCCAGCATGTCGGGAAAGCGCGAGTTGTTCAGGATGACATTGTAAGCTTCGCGGTTCAGCTTTCCCGCCTGAACGATACGAATGGGCGGCACGAGCATGCCTTCGTGAAATATCTCGGTGGCGTGCGGCGAGAGACTGCCCGTAACGCTTCCCCCAATGTCCCAGAAATGGCCGAAGGATACCGAGAAGGAGGTTACCTGGCCCTGATAGAATACCGGAGCGACGAAGCACATATCGCCCGTGTGCTGGATAGCGCCCTGCGACTTGTGAGGGTCGTTGTACCAGTAGAGGTCACCCGGCTGCATCTCCTCTATTGGGTACTCTCGCAGCACTGGGTCGATGATTCGTGGCCCGCTCGTCGAGAGGAAGGCGTCCACGATGCGGCCCCGCGTGTCGTATATGCCGACGAAGTAGTCCATCTTCTCCTTGATTACGGGAGACATAGCGGTGCGCTCTATCAGTCCTTCCATTTCTCTAATTGTGGAGCTTACCGCGCCCTTCACGATTTCCAGGGTTATAGGGTCAACGCTCATCTGGAACTCCTATCTATAATCAGGTTGCCGTAGCGGTCAACTTTCGCTCGAAAGCCGGGCCACAGCAGGGTGGTCGTGTCTGTCTGCTCGATCACCGCCGGGCCTTCTATCTCCATGCCGGTCAGCAGGATGTCTCGCCTGTATACTGGCGCATCCACAAACTCACTGCCCCTGGCGAACTGCACAGGACGAGTTGACGGCGAATGAGGCTGTCGTCCGTTGGCGCTCGGCGTTTCAGCCAGTCGATGCCTGGGCAGGCTGCCGATCGCACTGACGCGCACGTTTACAAGCTCCACCGAGGTTTTCGGCAAGTTGTAGGTGTACAACCGCAGATGAAGCTGATGAAAGTTCTCGGTCATCTGGCTAAGGGTTTCCTCGCTGACATCCCCGTCGGGAACGTCAACCGTAATCTCCCAACCCTGGTGAGCGTAGCGCAAGTCCGCGGAGCGCAGGCGTTGTCGCTGATCTGTAGGCACACTTTCCTCGACCAACCACGCCTCGGCTTGCTCCTCAAGGGAGCGATAGGCGTCTGATACCGCCTGTACGTCGATCTCCGCACCCTCCTGAATAAACGTGCGCACGTAGTCGTTCTTGAGGTCAGTAAACAACAATCCGTAGGTCGACAAGACGCCCGGAGTCGGTGGCACGATGATCGTATCGATGCCGAGAAGGGAGGCTAGAGAGCAGGCATGCAAAGGCCCCGCGCCGCCGAAGGCCACCAGCGCGAACTCTTTGGGGTCGTGGCCTCGTCCGATGGAGACGGCGCGTATGGCCCCGGCCATGTTGTTATCGGCAATCTCGATGATTCCGGCGGCGGCTTCGAGCGTGTCGAGACCTAGCGGTTTGGCGACGCCGCTTTCTACCGCGTCACGAGCCGCATCCACGTCCAACGGCATCTCGCCGCCGAGGAGGTGCGGTGGCAGGCGTCCGAGGGCCAGGTGAGCGTCTGTGACTGTAGGCTCGGTGCCACCCAGACGATAGCAGGCGGGGCCGGGGTCTGCTCCCGCGCTTTCCGGCCCGACTCCAAGACCTCCGGTAGCCGTTGGACGCGCGATGCTTCCGCCACCTGCGCCGATGGTCACAATGTCAAGCATGGGAAGCTGAAGCGGCAGGCCGCCAATCATTCTCTCGACGGTCACATCCGGCGAGCCATCCTTAACAAGGCAGATGTCAGCGCTGGTTCCGCCAACGTCAATCGATATGAAGCTGGGGTAGCCCGCAGCCTGAGCGACCTGCAGTGCGCCCATAACGCCAGCCACAGGGCCTGATAGCACCGTGTGGACTGCCTGAATCGACGCCATCGACGCGCTTGTCACACCACCGTTCGACTTCATTATGAATAAAGGAGCGTCAAGCCCGCTTTCTCTCGCAGCGCCGTCCAGCGCAGCCAGATAGCGGCTCACTCTTGGCATAACGTAGGCGTTCAGCACTGTCGCCACGGTGCGCTCGAACTCACGAAACTGCGGCAGCACCTCGGACGACAGCGATATCAGTGTATCAGGAAGCTCTTCGCGCAGAATCTCTGCAACGCGACGCTCGTGTGAGGGGTTCGCATACGAGTAGAGGAAGCAGACGGCAACCGCGTCTACGTTCTCATCACGCAGGCGTCGAGCGGCCTGACGGCAATCATCTTCGTCCATCGGGACAAGTATCTCACCAGTGCGGTCTATCCTCTCGGCGACTTCGAAGATGAGGTTAGGCGGCACGGGACGAGGAGCCTTCTCCCAGCCATAGATGTTCTTCCGGCGGGGGATGTCGTGGCGGCCTATCTCAAGCACATACTTGAAGCCACTAGTGGTAATCAAGCCCACCTTCGATGGAGTGCGCTGTATCACGGTGTTGGTGGCGATGGTAGTTCCGTGAAAGATGCGCGCCACCTCTCCGGCGTCGATGGCTCCGAGGGACTGAACTTTTTGGATACCCTGGATAAAGGCTACGGAATGGTCGCTCGGAGTGGACGGAACCTTGGTCGTCCATAACGTGCCTGTGTCCGTGTTTTGCAGAACAACGTCGGTGAAGGTTCCGCCGATGTCCACGGCAACGTAGTGATTGCCCATAAGTTCGATATGTGGCGTCTCAAACGCATTTTGGCTCAATACGGCGCTGGGACGGCTACCCCTTTCTTGAGTTGATAGCACAAACATAATGCGCATGCTGCGAAGAATTGTATATAAGGCTTCGTCGAGGCGCAAGCCATCCGTTCACCAGAGCGGATGCCGCGCCACGCAGGGCAATCGCGTTTATGGGAGTGATTAGTAGTTAGAACACGCTCTAT
>CBDBJK010000017.1:0-29589 GCA_965206395.1 Dehalococcoidia bacterium | reverse complement strand
AAATTCCCAGTTCGTCATTGGACACGCTGTGCCTGTAGACGACAGCTTGGTCGCGCAGTAGCGATGGCAATTGACCACGCAACGAGCGCGGAGTAATATAGCGGCTGTGGAGAGATTTCTTTTTCAGGAATTGATAGGGAGTTCTGAAAATCACTGCGAAGAAGAAACTCAATGTTGACGAGGCGTCTGGCAACACACTGGCAAGAAAAAAGGAGGAACATCATGGCAAACGCAGTCCTATTTGAAGTTCGGGACAGGGTAGCTTACTTGACCCTGAATCGACCGGAGAAACTTAACGCCATCAACAACGAGATGATTGGCGACCTCTTTGACACCTTTAACGAAGTAAAGACAAACCCCGACATCTGGGCGGCGATCGTCACAGGCGCAGGCCGTGCGTTCTCCACGGGCCACGACCTGGTCATGGGCAGAGAAGAGCCAGAGGAAGAGACTCCAAGCAAGCCGCGTGGCAACACCGATAACCTTTACCACTTCATCAGCCAGGTGTACAAGCCCATCATCGCAGCCATCAATGGCTACGCTCTGGCCCAAGGCGGTGGTATCGCGCTCCTTAGCGACATTCGGATCGCCTCGGAGAACGCACAGTTCGGCTGGCCGCAGGTCAAGCGAGGCATCGCCTCCATGAGCGGCCCCACCATACTGGCCCACTACGTGCCGCTAGGCTCTGCCTTCAAGTTTCTTTTCACAGGAGAGTTCTGCGACGCCCAGGAAGCCTATCGCATTGGCCTCGTTCAGGAAGTGGTTCCCGAAGGCAAGGCAGTGGAACGGGCTGAGGAGATGGTTCGGGGTATCGTCGAAAACTGCGCGCCGCTGGCGGTGCGGTCAATCAAAGAGGCCGCGATCACAGGCCGCTCATTCCCTGACTTTGGCGAAAGGCTGAAGAACGCATCCAAGGTCAACCAGCAGATGCGCGGCAACGAGGACTCGGTTGAAGGTCTGAAAGCCTTCGCCGAGAAGCGCAAGCCCGTATTCAAGGGCAGGTAGTAGTTCCTAACAATCCGCAATCGTGTTTCATTTCAGGGGCACTCCGCCAATGAGGGAGTGCCCCTGGTAATTACGCCTGAACCAGAGATCGGTTGCCCACATCGATGGTAATGCCATATAGCGGTGGGCCCAAGCTCATCATAGTCCACGTCCAGGCCGTGTATCTTTGTGTCGACAGTGTTTGGAACCATGCCGGTAGCAGGCACCACCATGTCGACGTTCACGCGTACCTTGTGTCCGTTAATCATGTCGTCTGCCACAACGATCAGGTTCCGCGTTCCCGGCTCCTCTTCGACGCTGGCGACCTTTCCCTTTATGAACGTGACTTGCACGTCGTCCTCGACCTTTCGGTAGAAATCCTCGTAGGAACCGGACGCTCGAATTTCGACGTAGAAGATGTAGGCTTTCGAGTCTGGGTACTGGCTTCGTATATGCAGCGGATTTGAGTCGCATGTCATGTAAGGTTATGTTAACTTTCAGGGATGAAAGCATAATCTTTAGAGACCTACGCCAGAAGATCGTGGAGTCCTACGACAGAGGAAGCCATTGAGAGTCGAGGAGCCTCTTTGATTTATCTACGCCGTATTCACCCGATTATTCGCCTATTGAGGAATGCTGGTCAAAAGTGAAGGCGTGGCTGCGAAAGATCAAAGCACACACCCTGGAGGCACTAGGTTGTGTTGACATTTCATCTGAGCCATATGAGAGCACCGACGAAGTTCAAGAATCCCAGGAAACGCGATGACAGCTTGTCAAAGCGAGAGAAGATATGCCAGTAGTGCTTGATCTTGTTGATGAAACACTCCACAAGGTGGCGCTCTCGGTAAAGGTACTCATCATACTCTCGTGGCGTCTTTCGATTTGACCGAGGTGGAATCACAGGTAACGCGCCCCTGCCCAGGATGCATTGGAGAAAATCCATCGAATCGTATCCCTTATCAGCAATCACATGCTCGGTTTCGAAATCAGCAATCAATGCCTGTGCCTGGGTGATGTCGTGACGTTGACCTGCTGTGAGCTCAAAGCGCAACGGGTTGCCCAATCCATCCACGCTCACGTGGATCTTGGTACTGAACCCGCCTCGGCTCCGGCCAAGAGCTTGGGCCGATTGGCCACCGTTTTTTTGGAGGCTCCAGCAGCACAGGGATGAGCGCGAACCACAGTGCTATCACAGTGCTATCACAGTGCTATCAATGATGACATGCTCCATATCGGGGTCTTGCACAAAATGCTGATGCATTCGTTCCCATACACCCTTTTCACACCAGCGTGCGAAGCGCTTATATACGCTGTTCCAGTGACCGTAGTGCTCAGGCAGCAGTCTCCAAGGAGCACCACTTCGTGCCATCCACAGGATGGCCTCGACGTAGCGCCTGCAATCGTCCTCCTCTCCAACGTAGAGGTCTGGGCATGAGCGCAGAAATTCAAGGATTTTCGACCATTGTTCATTGCGTAATTCAGTCGTTGACATGTATCCATTATGCACCAAATGTCAACACAACCTAGATGACGCTGTTATTGACTATACACGACAAGCCCTGCAGATTGTGCTATTATACTACGGCTTGAGCTGCTACTACTTTCAATTGATTGTCATAATGTAGAAGACGGCTTGACGAAGTGACCCGGGAGAAACTCTTAACATATGTGCACCTGCTCATGTTTGTGTTCAAGTTCACTTTTGATTCATCTAATTTGATGGCATTGCGTTCGTAATGCCATTTTTATTTTATTCAAGGATATTTTATTCGAGGTGATGGAATGCCCACTTTTGTAGACCCGAACAAGTGCGACGGTTGTAGAGCGCTCGCAAGGCCAGCGTGCATGTACATATGCCCCGCCGACCTGATGAAGCTCGACGTTGAAATCGGCAAGGGCTTCAACCAGGAACCCGACGCATGTTGGGAATGCTACTCATGCGTAAAGGTCTGCCCGCAGTCGGCCATCGACTTGAGAGGCTACGCCGACGTGATGCCGATGGGAGCCACCGCAACGCCACTGAGAGGCACGGACTCCATAATGTGGGCGCTCAAGTTCCGAGACGACACGATAAAGCGTTTCAGGTTTCCCATCAGGACAACGCCCTGGGGCACTATCGTTGCTCACGAACACGCGACGGATCCGCAAGAGTCGGACTTGAAGCACCAGGGAATGGCAGCCGAAGACCATTATCTCGGCGTCGACAATCTTCCTTCACCCGGCAGCTAGAAACACGAGCCACCCCTTCTCCCGTCAAGGGAGAAGGTTGTCCGACTCCTTAGATAGAACATCTTCGGACTCCGCCTCTGCGGAGGGATGAGGGTGATTCGCACTCATCAAAAACGGATTGTACATTTTGCCACGTCTTAGCCATGAAATATGACAGAAGGATTGAAAGAGAATGAGTGAGCCAAAAACAGAAATTGTTGAATGCGACATTCTGGTAGTCGGCGGTGGCATGTCTGGTTGTGGAGCCGCCTACGAAGCCGCGCACTGGGCCAAGACCAAAAACCTCCGAGTCGTGCTGGTCGAGAAGGCAGTCATCGAGCGAAGCGGCGCGGTGGCGATGGGACTCTCAGCCATCAACATGTACATGGGCATGAAGTGGGGCGAGAACAAGCCCGAGGACTTTGTCGACTACGTCCGCAACGAGACGCTGGGGCTGTCTCGCGAAGACCTTACCTACGACATCGCCCGCCACGTTGACGCCACAGTGCACATGTTCGAGGACTGGGGACTACCCTTCTTCAAGGGCGAGGATGGCCGTTACGTGCGCGAGGGTCGCTGGCAGATCATGATCCATGGCGAGTCATACAAGCCCATCGTAGCGGAGGCCGCAAAGGAGGCTATCGGCGAAGGTAACCTGTACGAACGCGTTTTCGTCTCTCACCTCTTGAGCGACCCTGACGATCCCAACACCGTCACCGGCGCAGTCGGCTTCAGCGTGCGCGACAATGTGATTTACGTATTCAAGGCCAAGGCCGTTATCTGCACGGCAGGCGGAGCCGTCAACATGTGGCGGCCTCACGCGGTCGGCGAGGGCCTCGGCAGAGCCTGGTACACGGTGTTCAACACCGGCTCCGTGTACAACCTCATGATAAACGCCGGTGCCAAGATGACCCAGCTAGAGCATCGGATAGTCCAGACCCGTTTCAAGGATGGATACGGCCCGGTGGGGATGTACTTCCTCATGTTCAAGTCCAAGGCGACCAACGCCTTCGGGGGGGAGTACGAGCAGGAACGGCGTCACGAGCTTGCCCCTTGGGAACCCTACGCAAGCTCTGCCCCAATGCCAACGCCTCTGAGAAATCACCTCATGCTGCGCGACATTCAGGAGGGCAAGGGGCCTATCTACATGCGCACCGCCGAGGCCCTCCAGAAGATGATGGAGGGCGCAGACGCCGCCAAGAAGCGCGAAGTAGAGAGCGACGCGTGGGAAGACTTCCTAGACATGACCATCTCCCAGGCGCTGCTGTGGGCGTCCAACAACATCGATCCGGCGAAGACAGACTCCGAGCTTGTGCTGACCGAGCCATATCTCATGGGTTCCCACGCTGGCACTTCCGGCGCATGGGTCAGCGGGCCAGAAGACGCCTCTCCCTCCGAATACTTCTGGGGCTACAACCGGATGACAACTGTCAACGGCCTCTTTGCCGCCGGAGACGGCGTTGGCGGGTCAGCCCACAAGTTCTCATCCGGCTCTTACACCGAGGGAAGACTTGCCGCCAAGGGAGCCGCGAACTACGTTTACGATCATCCCAACCATCCAGGTATTAGCGAATCCAGGTTGGAGGAGATCAAGCAAGACCTGTGGAGGCCCCTGCTCCACTTCGACGAGTTCAAGGATCGCACCACACGCGACGAGATCAATCCCAATTATCTGCTTCACAAGCAGGCGCTGCTCAGGCTTCAGAAGATCATGGACGAGTACGGCGGTGGCTGGGGTTCTGGCTACATGGTCAACGAGCCGATACTGCAGCGTGGGCTTGAGCACATCAAGATGATGTGGGAAGACGTGCCCAAGCTGGGCGCGAGAGACCTCCACGAACTACTGAGGTGCTGGGAGGTCATCGATAGGCTGCGCTGCTCGGAGGCGCACCTACAGCACTTGCTGTTCAGGAAGGAAACTCGCTGGCCCGGATACTACTATCGCGGCGATTACCCCGGTCTCGACGACGAGAACTGGAAGGTGTTCGTCACTTCCAAGTACGATAGAGAGGCCGATACCTTCGAGATGGAGAAGGTTCCATTCAAGTCCAAGTTTTCGTAGGGTCGGAGCGTCGCTGTAATGGCAACTGACACAAGCACAATTGAAGCTGATGCCAGGGAAAACAGTGTCCTGGTAATCGGCAGCGGCATGGCTGGCATCACGGCCGCCCTCGAGGCGTCCGAGGCCGGCCATGACGTGTACATCGTTGAAAAAGAGGCCGCGCTTGGCGGGAGGGTCGCCGGACTATACAAGTATTTCCCAAAGCTGTGCCCTCCCACTTGTGGCCTGGAAATCAACTTCAGGCGCGTCAAACGCGGTCATAAACACGTCAAGTTCTTCACTCTGGCTGAGGTCGAGCGGGTATCTGGGCATCCCGGAAACTTCGACGTAACTATCAAACAGAAGCCTCGGTTTGTGCTTCTAGACCGCTGCACCGCCTGCGCCAAGTGCGTAGACGTTTGCCCCGAAGAGCGGCCTAACGATCATAACTACGGCATGGACACAACCAAGGCTATCTACCTGCCTCACCAGATGGCCCTTCCCATGAAATACGTGGTAGACGAGGGAACCTGCCTTGGCGACACCTGCAACAAGTGTGTCGAGATATGCCCGACGGACGCCATAGACCTGCACATGACGCCAAGCACGCTCAACATCAAGGTTGGCTCTATCGTGTTGGCGACCGGCTGGAAACCCTACGACGCCACGAAACTAGACATCCTTGGTTTCGGTAAGTTCGCCAATGTTATCAACAACGTCATGATAGAGCGACTGGCGGCGGACAACGGCCCGACCAAGGGCAAAATCGTGCGGCCTTCGGACGGCGAGCCTGCCAAGCGCGTCGCTTTCGTCCAGTGCGCAGGCTCAAGAGACGTAAACCATTTGTCGTATTGCTCCGCCATATGCTGTCTCTCATCGCTTAAAGAGACGACCTACATAAGAAGCCAGTACCCGGACTCGAAAGTCTACATCTTCTACATCGATATTCGAGCGTCCGGTTCCTATGAGGATTTCTACCGAAAGGTCGAGGACGACGAGCAGGTCACGTTCATAAAAGGAAAAGTCGCCAGCGTCGAGGAGGAGCCGGGAACGGGGAACCTCATCGTTGTAGCTGACGATATGATTAATGGACATAAGGTACGCGTGAACGTCGACATGGTGGTGCTTGCCACAGGCATGGTTCCAAACACAGTCGACACGAAGATACCGGGCCTGGACGTGGACTATGACGAGCTTGGATTCGCCATCGAGAAGCGAAACTCCGGCGTCCACATAGCGGGTGTCACCAGAAGACCCATGGACGTGGTGACCACCGTCAGGGACGGCACAGGGGCGGCGTTGAAGGCCGCGCAGACCGTTACGAGAAAAGCTTTATAAGGGTTGCCAACTCAGTTTCTCAAAGGAATCTTTCATAGAAGGCGTGTCCCCCTCACCTCAGTCCTCTCCCGCCAGGGGAGAGGAGGATAGCCCCTTCTGCCTCGACGGGAGAAGGCCGGGATGAGGGTGGAACCCACGGTTCATTTATCTGCTGAAGCATTTATTAGACCAGCATTTTCACAGGAATAAACTTTATGGCCGATAACATACGCACCTACGTCTGCACCGGCTGCGACATCGCCGAGTGCCTCAACACCCAAAGACTTGCCGATGTGTCGTCTGAGGAGCTTGGCGTTCCTGCTAAAGTTCACGCGCCGCTGTGCGTCCCCGAAGGGCTGGACTTTCTGCGCAAGGACATCGAGGCCGAAGGCGCTGACCAGGTTGCCATCGTCGCATGCTCCGAGCGCGTCAACTGGGACGTGTTCTCCACCGACTCGCTGAACGTGAAGCGTGTCGAGAGAATCAATATCCGCGAACAGGTCGCCTGGAGCAAGCCGCCCAACGAAGACGAGACACAGGAGCTAGCCGAGGATTACGTTCGCATGGGCGTCGTTCGCGCGCAAAAGAGCGAGCCGCCCTCGCAGAAGATAACCGCGAAAGAAAGAGCCTTGCTAGTGATAGGCGGCGGAGTCAGCGGAATCACTGCTGCCCTGGAAGCCGCGGACGCAGGCTCGGACATCGTGCTCGTGGAAAAAGAGGCGAACCTCGGCGGCTGGCTCTCACGCTTTCACAAAATCTATCCCACCAGCCAGCCATACCGAGAGCTTGAGGCAAACGGCGTTGAGGCGAAAATCCAGGAAGTTCAGAATAACCCCAGGATAAAGGTTATGATCTCCGCCGAAGTGGAGCAGATTTCAGGGATGCCGGGGGACTTCAGCGCGATTATCAGGCAAAACGGAAACTCCATCCCCGTCGCGGCGGGCGCTATGGTGCTCGCTACCGGCTGGAAGCCATACGACCCATCTCATCTGGAATACCTTGGCTATGGCAAGCACTCCAACGTCATCAACAGCGTAACGATGGAGGAGTTGGCTAGCAGTGGCGCTATCGTTCGACCATCGGACGGCAAGAAAGTGCAGAGCGTCGCCTTCATCCAACGCATTGGCTCACGAACAGACGACCCCTTTTCCTACGGCTCAAGCGTGAGCGACCTCGTGGCTCTGAAGCAGGCCGAGTACGTTCGGACGCTCAACCCGGGCGCGGTCTCCTACGTCATATACGAGCACATGATAACGCCCGGCCACAACGAGCTATTCTATCGAAAAGTTCAGGAGGACGGCAGTACGTACTTCACCAAGGGCAAAATCGCGCAGCTTTCTCAGGACAGCGGCGGTAGTGTTTCGATTGAAGTCGAGGACAGCCTGCTCGGTGGCGGAATCCGCTTGCAGGTGGACATGGTCGTGCTATCGACGGGCATGGTGCCGACATCGCTTGACGAGGACATTCTGCATCTCGAATACAGGCAAGGCCCCAACGTGCCTCTCGCCAAGCACGGCTTTGCCGACTCCAACTACATCTGCTTCCCTTATGAGACTCGCAGAACAGGCATCTACGCCGCTGGCTGCGTGCGCGAGCCGATGGACTCCGTAGCAGCTACCGAAGATGCCACAGGCGCGGCATTGAAGGCCATCCAGAGCATTGAGTTGCTGTCAGAGGGGGCGGCTGTCCATCCTCGTGTGGGCGACCTTTCCCTGCCCTTTACGCGTCTTCAGGCGTGTACTCAGTGTGGACGCTGCACGGAGGAGTGTCCTTTCGGCGCAATCGAAATCGACGAGCGCAACTACCCCAAGCTAAACGAAAGCCGTTGCCGTAGATGCGGCATCTGCATGGGAGCTTGCCCCGTGCAGGTCATCTCGTTCGAGGACTACAATGTCGAGCAGCTTTCATCGATGGTGCGGGCCATCAAGTTCCCGGAGGACGACACGAAGCCGCGAATCATCGCCTTCGTCTGCGAGAACGACGCCTATCCCGCCTTTGACATCGCCGGTATCAACCGACTAGTCTACGACGCAAGCCTGAGAATCATCCCCCTGCGCTGTCTTGGCTCGTTGAACATCATCCTGGTCAGGGACGCGCTATCCAGGGGCATCGACGGCGTTATACTGATGGGGTGCAGGTCGGGCGACGACTACCAGTGTCACTTCATGCAAGGCAGCGAGCTTGCCGAGAAGCGGCTGGAAAACATTCAAGAGGCCCTCGTCCGGCAGATGCTAGAGCCAGAACGCGTGAAGAACGTGGAGATAGAGATTTCCGACTACGAGAAGATTCCCGCAATTATCAACGAGTTTGCGGAGCAGATGAGGGCCATCGGCCCCAACCCTTATAAAGGATGGTAATCAGACCGCGCAGATGACAGAGACAGCGCAGCGATCCGCGTTCACAACAGCCGACCCTGAGCTTGTTCGAAGGCTCCTCGTCTTCGGCGGCGACGACCTGAATATGTGCTACCAGTGTGGCACGTGCTCCGTCGTCTGCCCTCTGACGCCGGACGATCAGGCGTTCCCCCGCAAAGAGATGCTGTGGGCGCAGTGGGGGTTGCAAGACAAGCTATTAAGCGACGGCGACGCATGGCTGTGCCACCAGTGCAACGAGTGCTCCACGCACTGTCCCCGCGACGCCAAGCCGGGCGACCTGATGGCGGCGACGCGCACCTACCAGATAGAAGAATACGCGACGTTCAAGGTGCTGGCGAAGGCTACCAACAGTCTGAAGTATCTGCCCCTCGCCTTCATACCTCCCGTGCTGCTGACCTTCTTTATGGTGCTATTTGGTAACATCTTGCCTAATGACGGCCTGTTCTACCCTGAAGGCGACGTTCTGTTTGAGAACTTCCTCGGACACAACTGGATTCAGGTCTTTTCCTTTATCGCATTGGGTTTCATGGCGGTGGTAAGCTGGAGAGGCGCGGTCAGGTTCTGGAAAGCGATTCGTGAGTCAGAGGTGAACCCTCCTCCCGTGCGCAAGGGCTTCATAGGCAGCTTACTGATTACACTAGGTGAAATAGGGACGCACAAGTATTTCAAAATGTGCAAGGCCAACAAGCCTCGTGGTTTCGCGCACATGGGCATCCTGTGGGGTTTCTTGTTCCTGTTCATCGCCACAACGCTGGCCTTCTTTTACGGGTTATTCGGCAGAGAGCTGTCCCTGCCTATATATGACCCTGCCAAGATAGTCGGCAACGTGGGCGGCATTGCGCTCTTTGTCGGTCTGACGTGGGTATCGGCGCGAAGGCTGCTCAAAAGCGACGAGGCTGGCAAATCGCGTTACTTCGACTGGTATTTCATCGGCGTGCTTTACATGCTGACCCTTTCGGGGTTTGCGGTGGAAGCCGTGAGATACACCGAACTCAGGGAGTGGGCCTACTCCCTCTACATGATCCACTTCGTCTTCTACTTCATGCTGTTCACGTACCTGCCGTACACCAAGTTCTCGCACGTCGTCTATCGAACGCTTGCACTGACCCACGCGCGGCAGATTGGCCGCAGCCCTGGAACACGCCGCGAGGTAGTCGTAGACCTGCCATAGGCTCCTTTTCTATCTCTTCTTACAGCCTACGCGCGCTTCCTCCGATTAGCGGGTTCCTATTCTTTGTCATTCGTGCGAGTCCAGTAAGGAGCGCACATGAGCATCATCAAGGTTGCCTTGCTTCAAATGACCCCTTGCGACGATGACCAGGAAGCGAACCTGTCCAAGGGCGACGCCTTCTGTCGGCAGGCGAGCGATATGGGCGCGGACATTGCCCTTTTCCCCGAAATGTGGAACATCGGCTACACCTTCTTTGATTCCTCTCAAGCGGACTCCCGCGCGATCTGGGAAGCGAAGGCTATCAGCCAGAACGATAGCTTCGTCCAGCATTTCAAAACGTTGGCTCAAGAGCTTGGTATTGCTATTGCTCTGACATATCTTGAATGCTGGGACGGTGCTCCGCGCAACACAGTATCCCTGATTGACAGGCATGGCGAAATCGCGTTGACGTACGCCAAGGTGCACACCTGTGATTTCGATAAGGAAGCCGCCTTGACGCCGGGGGATGATTTTTACGTCTGTTCGCTGGACACGAAGCAGGGCGAATTGAAGATCGGCGCGATGATCTGCTACGACCGAGAATTTCCCGAAAGCGCACGGATTCTCATGCTCAAAGGAGCGGAGCTTATCTTGACGCCCAACGCCTGCGAATTGGAAGCCAATCGCATCGGCCAGTTCAAGGCGCGAGCTTTCGAGAATATGGTCGGCGTCGCGATGACGAACTACGCCGCACCTCGATGCAATGGACGTTCAGTGGCATTCGATGCTGTGGCGTTCGACGCAGATGAAGGGCCGGTGGATACGTTGATTGTCGAAGCCGATGAAGAAGAAGGCGTCTGCCTTGCCGAGTTCGACATAGACCGCATCAGGTCGTATCGGGCGCAGGAAACCTGGGGTAACGCCTACAGAAAGCCGAGTCGTTACGGCCTGCTGGCGTCTACTGACATTCAGCATCCATTCATCAGAGCAAAGGTCAGATGAAGAGGAAGCCTAGTCAAGCATCACTATGGCCTCAATCTCGATGTCGAGACCAGGTTGCGCTAGGGCGCTTATCTCCACCAGCGAGTTGGCTGGATTCTGCCCGTTGAAATATCCGTCCATGATGGTCTGCTGCTCGTCGGGCGCGGGAAACCAGTCTGCCATGCTCGTCACAAACGTCGTTACCTTAACGATGTCCGCAGGCTTGCCGCCCTCGGCAGCCACGATTCGAATGATTCTGTCCCACGTGACCTTGAACTGCTCTATCGCTGGCCCTCCCTGTGCTTCAGTCCCCCTTGCGGTGCAACCTGATATGTACAGGGTATTGCCCGCGCGCACGGCTCTGGCGTAGGTTGGCCCTGCCGGAGCGATGTCCGGGTATTCGCGTCGTATCTTTTCCATTGTTAACCTCTGCTGTTGTGTAATGCCAGCTCTACGTAGAGGCATCAATACTCCCTTCTCCCCCGGCGGGAGAAGGTCAGGATGAGGGGGAAGGTATGCTCATTCAGACGCGCGTCACCCTCACCTTGATCCTCTCCCACTAAGGGAGAGGAAAATGCACTCTGCTTCCAGGCAGAATTGGCATAATGCCGTAATTTAGAACCGAGCGTTCACTTGGTGGCCTTGATCGAGTACATGAGTGGCACAGTTTCGCCTTTGTCCTTCAGCCTCCAGTAACCGTCGTCGCACTTCTCCATCAGCGACGGCAGGTACTGATAGCACGAAAACGGGAACTCGTGCAAGAACTCGATTTTCAGCCCAGCCGATATTAGCGCGTTGAGTACATCCCCAAGGCCGTGATTCCACTCAAAGTTAGGAGTCGCAACCGTCGCGTTCCTGTCCGCGTAGGAGCCGTAGCCGTCAGGCTCGAACTTCATCGGCTCCGAGGCGTAGAAGTAAGGGTAATGGACACTGAGGTCGGCTGCGTCGTCTCCATCGTAAAAAACCATCGCAAACGGATGGAATTCGGCTATATAAAACGTCCCGCCGGGCTTGAGGAAATGGGCGACAATCTGACCCCATCGCGTCAAGTCCGGCAGCCAGCAAAGGACGCCATAGGACGTGAACACGATGTCGAACTTTTCGCGCGCGTCCAGAGCATCTGGCAGATCGTACACATTGGACACGACGAAATTCGCTTCGACCCCAATGTCTTCACTCAGAGACCGGGCCAGCGCAATAGCGTCTTCCGAGAAGTCCACGCCCGTCACCTTCGCGCCGAGCCTCGCCCACGAAAGGGTATCCTTGCCGAAGTGACACTGAAGGTGCAGCAACGACTTGCCCTCCACGTCGCCAAGCTCATCAAGCTCGATGGACTTGAGCGAAGATTTCCCCGCCTTGAAGCCCTCCACGTCATACATTTCCGATTTCTCGTGGATAGGAACAAGCTCGTTCCAATGCTCACGGTTCGCGTTCATGTACTCATTCATCTGATTGACTCCTTAATAATCAATCATCAGTCGTTGCAGCGACCCTCGACTCCTGTATCCTGGACCACCACTCGCGCATGGGTTTGGCGGCAGCCTCCACACTCGTATGGTCAACCGCCGCGATGAACTCCTCGACCGCTCTGTCGCCAATTTTGAGAAGGCCCTCCACGAAGGCCTCGCGGTCGTTGACTCGCTGCGGAAGCCACTCCACGTAATACGGAGTGATGCGCGTTCCTGAACGGCGCTGAGTGCGCTCAAACAGGATTTGATCGAGCGCCATGCGAATAGTGCGCTCGTCCGTCCAGCTTGCTCGATAAAGGATCGTGCCGCCTGTGTTCAGGATATAGGTCATGTTGGGCAGCGTGCCGTATGCGCGATGCACCGCGCCTTCGATGTCGTCGACAAGCATAGGCCGCTTTATCTGCCAGTCGGTCACCATGTCGCGCGAGTGAGACATCTTCTGTTCGAAGCTGGTATGCGCGGGATACTCGTCGCTCGGATGCGCCTCGCGGGTGTAGACGAATATGAAATTAATACCCTTGTCTGAATACTCTTCGGCCAGTGGCTCAAGGACCGGCGCCGCCAGTCCGCAGTAGGGTCAAGTGATGGAGCCGAACTCGATCATCACCGGCCCCTTGCCCCAGTAGTCGGAGAGCTTTACCCGACTTCCGTCGCTCGCATTCACAAGCTCCCCATCCGGCGCTTTCTCGCCTGCCTTGTGCACGCCCGCGAACTCGTTGAACTCTTCCGCGGACATTGTTATCGGAAAGCTGCTGTAGTTGTATTCGCTCATCAACCCTTCCTTCTTATTTGGATATGCTGGTCTCATATTCTATCCGGTTATTCCAATGCCGTCGAGATATTCTCTAAATGACATGAGCTTTAACCTTAACCTAGTGGTCCAACATCATTGAAATGAATACCATGATAGTCATTGTTCCTCTTGGGGGTTCAATCGTAACGTTGAACCGAGGAGGAACCATGATGTCTACCAAGAAGTACCGTATCAGACTGACTACCGACGAACAACAGGAACTCAACGCCTTGGTCTCACGCGGTCGGGCTGCGGCGTACAAACAGACCCATGCGCGCATTCTGCTGATGAGCGATGAGTCACGCTCGGACGGGGGAATGAAGGACGCGGACATCACCAGCGCGCTCGGTGTGGGACAGTCAACGGTCGAGCGAATACGCAAGCGCTGTGTGGAGGAGGGGGTCGAGTCTGCGCTGAATCGCAAAAAGCAACTGCGTCGGCGTCAAAAGAGACTGGACGGCGAAGGTGAAGCACGGTTGATAGCGATGGCCTGCGGGGAACCGCCGGAGGGGCGTGCCAGTTGGACCCTGAAGCTGTTGGCTGACCAGTTGCGAGTGTGAGATAGTCGGGACCATTAGCACCGAGACGGTTCGCCAGGCGCTTAAAAAAAAACGAACTGAAGCCGTGGCTGAAGCAGAGTTGGTGCATCCCGCCCGGTCAGAGCGCGGAGTTTGTGTGCGCGATGGAAGACGTGATGGAAGACGTACTGGAGGTCTACCAACGGCCGTACGATGGGAATGAGGTTCTGGTGTGCATGGATGAGACGAGCAAACAGCAAGTCAAGGAGACGCGAGTGCCGCGTCCCGCAGCGCCCGGCTTATCGGCGGCATACGACTACGAATACGAGCGCAATGGAGTGAGCAGCCTGTTCATGCTGTTTGCACCGTTGGACGGATGGCGCCGAGTCGAGGTCAGAGAGCGTCGCACGAAGGTGGACTGGGCGCATGTGATAAAGAAACTGGTCGACGAGGACTACCCTGACAGAGACCGGATCGTGCTGGTAATGGACAATCTCAACACTCACAAGCTGTCCTCGCTATACGAGGCATTCGAGCCTGCTGAGGCGAGGCGTATAGCTGAGCGACTGGAGATACACTACACTCCCAAACACGGGAGTTGGTTGAATATGGCGGAGATAGAGATCGGTGTGCTGGCTCGACAGTGCCTGGACCGACGGATTGCCAATCAAGACATCCTGCGCGGCGAGGTCAATGCTTGGCAGAATCAACGCAACCGGGATGTGATACGAGTGGATTGGCGCTTCACTACCGAGGATGCGCGCATCAAGCTAAAGTCACTCTACCCATCAATACAAAAACGTTGAACCACTAGTCTAAAGGCTCATTGCGTTATCTGAAGCCCTCGGCTAAAGTTGAATCATCATGATAATTCTAAGGCGACTCCTAACCATTCCACTGGGGTTCCTGCTATTCGTCTTGCTCTTTGTGGCGCTGGTCGTCTTGCAGGTCGGCGGCACTTTCCTTGACCCCGGCTTCTACCCAAAGGAGCTAGCGAAGGCCGATTTCTACGAGTTCCTACTGGTCGAAGTGACAACCTCCGCGCTCGATGAGGCGCGAGAGTTGGATGTCGAAGACCTGCCCGGAGAACTGAGCCAAAACCCCCTCGTTGCCCTTAACCTCTCCACAGAGGAAATCGTAACCTCGCTGAATACCGCGATTCCCCCGGAATGGGTGCAATCGATAGTAGAACAGCTCCTCGACGAGCTGGGCAGCTATGTGACCGGCAGGAGCGACGAGTTCGAGGTCACAATACAGGCTGGCGACCAGGTACTGGTAATGGTCGGAGAGCTAAGTTCCTTGATGCGCAGGGCCGACTTCTACAATTTCATGTTCGAAGACCTGGTGAACCCGGCCATCGAGGACGTGCTGGCCGATGAACTGCCACTTGGGCTAACGGTAACTACTGAACAGCTGGAGTCATCGGTACGCAGTGTCGTTACGAGAGAGTGGATTGAAAATCAGGTAGATGCCACACTCGACGAAGTGACGCCTTATTTCATCGGGAGAAGCGACGAATTCGAGATAAGGCTCGTGCTGGAAGACCGCATTGCAATTGCCATCGCGGAAGTCAAAAGGTTACTTCTTGAAACAGACACCTATGACCTTCTGTATGACGAGGTCGTTGAGCCATTAATCATAGAATTTGTTGGCGAATCCATTGACCTACCTCTTGGATTCGAGATAACGAGCGAGGAAATTATCTCCGCCATGCGAGAGGTCGCACCACCCTCATGGGTGCAGGCTCAAGCGACAACGATTATCGACGACGCATCTCCTTATATCACTGGTGAGGTGGACACCTTTGCCGTCACGGTGTCTCTTGCGACCAACAAGGTCGCGGCTGTTAATGTGCTGGAAGATTTGGCAGACAAAAAAGTTAGCGACCGGCTTGCAGGCCTACGCAGTGGGATTCTTAGAGATGGTTTGGAGCGTGGAGCCGCAAATATTGTTAGATCAGTCGGGCCATCTATCATCAACCGGATTCCCGATTCCATCACTTTCACTGAATCAGACCTGCGTGATGCGCTCTCCCAGCAGGGAACCACAGAGAACCTTGACCTGCTGGACGACCTAAGAGAAATCATCAGGGACGGCTGGACGTACACCGACGTTGACCTGCGGGAAGACATTCGTGAGGCGTTCATCGATTCTGACGGCGACGAGGCTATCGATAGGCTAGACGATATACGCGCGTTCCTGGCCGACGGCTGGACATACACCGATGTCGATTTTCGAGAAGACCTGGAAGACGATCGAGACGTCCTCAGTTGGATTAACTTCTTTCGGAGTCTTTCCAGTTGGGCTAGAAGGCTACAGTTTTTGATCTACCTGCCGACGCTGGCAGTGCTCGTAGGGATCGGGTTTCTCGGAGGCCGCAACTGGTCGAGCCGTATCGCGTGGGGAGCAGGCGCACTCGTTGTCGTCTCAGCCATCATCTTCATGAGCTTCGGGGCGACCTACGGCATCTTGACGGACTCTCCATATGAAGAACTCAAACAAGAGGTCCTGGCCGAAATCGACCCCGACGACGACTTCGATACCACTCTGCTCCTCGTGATTGACAAGGGCTTCGACATGGGTAAATCCGTAATAGACGGCTTCTCGTCGGGCGTCACGACCAGGGCCGTCATCCTTCTCCTGATCGGACTGATTACGCTGGGAGCCTCGTTATACTGGAGCACTATCACGGGACTCGTGCGCAGCGTACGGTCACGGTAGACCGTACGCTGCGATAAGCCTGTTTACTCCTCAGATATTGCTAGTTGCCGGAGAATATGTTGGCGGCCTCGGGTATCAGTCCTCTCAGGCCTTCTATCGTTACTTCGCCAGACAACGCAGAACCTGTATCAACCGTGGCCCAGGCCGAGCACACTATCCCATCAACAGGCGCGGTCATCACCGTCAAAACTCCGATTGTCCCCAATTGAGGCAACGCGAAGGAAATCGTCGGTACAACGAAGGGCGGGTCGATAAAACCAGCGAGAGGAATCGACCACGCTTCAAACACGCCCGCATCTGGAATCAGCAACCATACCCCCCAGGTTACAGGAGGCTCTAACGAACCCACGAGGAAATCAAGGTCAAGATTACCCTCTGAATAGCCGGCGCTCAGGTCTAGCGTGCAACGAGGATGGCCAACATTGAGGGTCACTACAGCCAGATTGGACTCCTGTAAAGCGTCCTTTGCGACGTAGCTGAACTCATCTGTGCCACCAAAGCCGGGGTCTGGCATGTATGTGAACGAGCCGTCGGCGCCAAGATTCAGTGTTCCGTTGCTGACGTCACCGACCAGCGACGCTGTCATCGGGTCGCCGTCCCCATCCGAGTCGTTGTCGAGCACTCCTGGCACTGGCACGGTTCGAAGGGTATTGTGGGCCACGTCATATGAATCGTCTACAGCTATCGGGGCTTCACCGGGAAGCTGGTACTCGTAGGCACCGATATCGCTGGCGGCAATCTGTGGCCGGACGACTCCACGCTGGTCTGTCGCGGGAGCAGCAACATCATCGCCA
Source organism: Dehalococcoidia bacterium (assembly GCA_965206395.1). Taxonomy (GTDB): domain Bacteria; phylum Chloroflexota; class Dehalococcoidia; order Lucifugimonadales; family CATOSD01; genus CBDBJK01. The sequence continues at coordinate 12,238 of CBDBJK010000017.1, read as the reverse complement.
GCATCAATCGCCAGACTGCCTGGCAGCAGCGCGTGGGTCTCGGTGGGGCCACCGTTGTCCTGAAGCGGTCCAATATTGGGGTCAAGCGCTATATCCACTGTGCCCGTCACGTCGCTTGGATCAGGCACGAAACTACAGTTCACTGGAAACCCAATGAAGTTGTGACCCAGGGAAGTGATCGAACTGTAACAATCTGGGCCAGTTGGCGCTGTGTTCTTCGCCAGCAATGTGTTTATCAGCTCCACTGTCCCACTGTTACGATATATGCCTCCGCCCCTAAGACCTGTAGAGTTCTCGGCTATAGTCACGTTGGTCATTGTCGTATTAGTTGTGGCGAACAATCCTCCTCCGCCACGCGTTTGAAATCCTAAAGCAACGTTATTGCTAATTGTGGAGTTATTAAAAGTTCCAGCACCATAAATTCCTCCACCCCTCCTGCCAGTGTTGTCACTCACCGTGCTTCTGGTCAATGCCAAGATGCCACTAATCCCCCCGCCGTCGCTAGACGTCGAGTTGTCACTGACGACACTTTCGATCACGGTAAGTGTGCCAGTGCTGTATATGCCGCCGCCGTTGGCGGTTGCGGAGTTGTCACTGACGACACTCTCGACCAGCATCAGGTTGCCGTTATTGGTTATGGCGCCGCCGGTGCCGCTTACCTTGCCATGCCGTGTGGTGACACCCGATATGCTGACATCCCCGCTTGTGATGTTAAATATGCGGAAGCTCGCCGTCCCAGGGTTGGCATCGGCCTGGATTATCGTGTTTTCCGCCCCGGCCCCTGTCAGGGTCAGGTTTTTGCCGAAGGTTATCTGTACGCCAAGGGAGAGTGTGAACTCCCCTGCCGGAATGTCTATGCTATCGCCCGGATCAGCCATGCCAATCGCCTCTCTCAGCGAGCAGTCCGCATCACACACGCCGTCAAAGGTGTCATCTGTCTTGGTAACTGTAAGTGTCGCCGCCTGAACAGGCCCTGGAAATGCCACGAGAATTAGCATCGCAGCCATGCCAAGCAACAACAAGGTAATAGAACGCATCCGGTAAACCTCCAAACTATTCAGTAATCCTTCTTCAGGCGTGAATATATCAGAATTCTTTACATAACACAACCAATGTATAAAACAGGCTGGTTTTGTGTTACATTACTCTCCGAAAATCGGCGCGAGCAGTATCCGTGCTGGCGACAAATTAGGGCGTGTATAAAGCCTCAAGGCGCAAAAAACGGAGGAGGAAATCATGGCGAGAATTACGCATATCACAACAAAAGATCAGGTTCCTGCCGACAAGACGCACATCTTCGAGTCGATAGCGTCGAGTCGAGGACAGGTGAGCGGCCCCTTTGCCGTGCTGCTCAACTCCCCGGAGGTCGCCGGACGCGCCGCGCACCTTGGCACGTACCTGCGATTCGAGTCCACGCTGGCCGCAACAGACCGCGAGCTAGCCATCATCACCACGTCGCGCGAGTTTGACTGCGGCTATGAGTGGGCGGCCCATGCGAGGCTGGCAAAAGAGGTTGGCGTTCGACAAGAGGCCATCGACGTGGTAGCCAATCGCCGCTCGCTCGACTCGCTGACCGATGACGAGGCGCTGATAGTCCGGTACGGTCGCGAGCTATTCCGCGACCATCGCGTTTCCGACGCTACGTTCGACGCGGCGAAGGCGAAATTCGGCGACCAGGGTGTTACTGAGCTAACCGCCACGATGGGTTACTACGGGATGCTGGCCTGCGCCCTGAACACTTTCCAGGTTGAGCCGCCGTCCGACGCGCCGAAACTTCCGTAGGCGTCACGCGCGAGGTATCTGTTCGTAAGCCTTCACGCCCCTTCCGTATGCTGGCTGGGAACTGAACGCTTACGAATAAGCAAATCCCGAATATGCTGATATTTTTGTCACATACACAGAACCTGGAAGGGTTTCAGGAGAATCTAAGGATACTCTGAACAAGTCTGGGCATAGTAGCATAGAGAATAGCACTGTGTTCGGGAGATAATTGATGGACCAGCCAACATTTGCGGACTTGGAATACGAGAGCAAGAAGCGCAAGACCCGCCGGGAGATATTCCTGGAGCGCATGGATGCTCTGATCCCGTGGGAACAGATGGAAGAGCGCATCCGTCCGTTCTATCCCAAGGCGGGCCGAGGCCGTCGACCATATGAGTTGTCGGCGATGGTGCGGATACACTGCGTGCAGTTGTTCTACAACTTGAGCGATCCTGGTATGGAGGACATGCTCTACGAGGTCGAGTCGGTGAGACGGTTCGTAGGGTTGAAGCTGTCGGGCCCGCTGCCGGACGAGACGACGATTCTGAACTTCCGCCATCTGCTGGAAGAGCATGAGTTGGGGCAGAGTCTGTTCGAGGAGATAAACCGTCATCTGGAGTCCCAGGGACTGCGGCTTCGGGAGGGGACGATCGTGGACGCGAGCATCATAGAGGCGCCGTCATCGACGAAGAATCGTGCGGGTGAGCGAGACCCTGAGATGCACCAGACGAAGAAGGGGAACGAGTGGCGCTTCGGGATGAAAGTACACGTAGGCGCTGACGCTGAGACGGGAGTGGTACACAGCATGACTACGACGCCAGCTAACGTGCATGATGTGACAGAAGCGCACCGATTGCTGCACGGTGGAGAGAAACGAGTGTGGGGGGATGCGGGGTATCAGGGAGTGGACAAGCGGTTGGAGAATCGAGAGTTGGATGTGGAGTGGCGAGTGGCGATGAGGCCCGGCCGGCGACGGCACCTGGAGCCTGGCAGCCACGAGGCGTTGGCGGAGAAGCGCAAAGCGTCGGTCAGAGCGAAAGTGGAGCATCCGTTCCTGTACGTGAAGCGGCGCTTTGGCTACGCCAAGGTGCGCTACCGAGGGTTGGCTAAGAACGCGCAACGGCTGGCATTGCTACTGGGGCTGGCCAACTTGATGACGGCAGAGCGCCGTCTGGCGGCATGAGAGGGGCGCAGTGAGCAAATCACGGCCGGGGAGCCGCGATGGCTCCGAAAAGCCGCTTCGAGGCCACAACAGACACGGTCTGAACGCCTCAACCACGACCTGGAACGTCACAAAGATGCCTGAACATCTCCAAAGAACGGAACCACTCTGCCCATCCACGCTTGCGCCGAGTTGTTCAGAGGTTCCCTAATTCACTTGATCAACTTCAAAGATAATCTCATGACCAAGTTGATTTAACGATTTGCAAAGCCCTATGAAATATAAAATTGCAACCTGCTGGAGGAAAATGTTGTGAACAAAGACGAAAACATAATTAAAGGAATTGCCTTGGTAACAGGCGCAAATTCTGGAATTGGATTCGAAACAGTTTTCCAGCTGGCTTCTGCAGGGTATAGCAAAGTGATATTGGGTTGCAGAACACTTGAAAAGGGAGAAGCGGCCCGTAAGCTTCTCATCGAACGAGAAAGCAAAGATGTTTTCGAAACTTTAGTAGTGGATGTTTCCGAAGTAGAATCAGCGATAAGAGCCAGCGAAGAGCTGATCTCAAAAGGGTATAAAATCGACCTTCTGATTCTTAATGCAGGCATGGTTTCAGGAAGCGACATTACGAAAAACTCTAGCGGGGTTGACATGACCTTCGCTTCGACCTTGATCGGACATCATGCTATGACAATAAACCTACTTGCCAAAGGGGGCATAGTGAAAATGGAAGGATCATCATCGCCGGTTCAGAAGGTGCAAGAGGTGATGTTCCGGGGGTATCTTTACCCGATATCGATAAAGTAGCCAGAGAAGATTTTAAAGGCAGTATGCACGATGCTTTAAAGGCTTATGCCGAGGCTACCTATCCGGCTAAATACGTTCCTATGAGCGCCTACGCACTGGCTAAAGTATTCGTGGCATGGTGGTCATCTTCACTTGCAAAAAGGTTGCCGAGCGGTATTACGGTCAATGCGGTATCGCCCGGCAGTGTCCTTTCAACTAACTTTGCTCGGAATCAATCACCGATGATGCGTATCATAATGCTCCCAATGATTAAAATTATCGGCCCTCTAATGGGATTGGCGGGTCCAATTTCTGCAGCAGGTAAGAGGTATCTTGAAGTTTCGCACTACGGTAAAGAGGTTTCAGGAAAGTTCTTTGCCTCACCACCCAAAAAAGCGGTGGGCAAATTGGAAGAGCAACGCACAGCCTTACTGCAGGACGAAGCTAAGCAGGAAGAAGGATATAAATTAATTGTCGAGCTAGCAGGTGGAATTGATTACGGTCGAACCAAAATGGGTATTAAAAGTTATCGGCCCATTGAGACGCCGGTAGGCAGTGGCACCAGCAGCATTGATGTTCTAATGTCAATCCAGCCTCCATTGGCGGGTCCAATTCCTGATGTCGTCCTGCAGCAGGTACAGTCTCAGATGGGGTTATCCGTTCATCGCCTGTGAACCGCCGTTTCGCAGTAGCTAAAGAGGCTACGGTAAAGAGGTTCCGGGCAATGGCCCCTCAGGAAAGTTCTGGAGACAGGGGGATTCGATGCCTCACGGCACGAGACCAAAAAAGCGAGGCTGGGCAAAGGGGGATGCTTGGAAGACAGCACGACACGCAGCAGCCTTATGCTAGCTGCCAATGCAAGGTGGTTACTATGGACGAAGAAGCTAAGAGGAAGTAATGGCAGGGTCAAGAAGCCTGAGAAATAACCCGTTGCATCATCGTCCAGAAGGATATAAATTAGGTGGTGGGTATTGTCGAGACCGCTTCAACTGGCTCCAGAACCCTTCGAGCAGGTGGAATTGATTACGTGAACAATTGACGAAATGCTTTCCACATAGGAAATTGGTAAGCGTTCGCGTCCTGGCGTCTTCTGACTGAGTGCTGGTCGTGTAGCCTGAAAAACTTCCGACCAGCGCTCTACTCCGAATTCATGCGTTCTTGATCAAGCCCTGAGTGCGCTCAAACATCACATCACCCCAAGCCTCTCTAGCCAAACCTTTGACTTTTACGATACTTTTACGGAACAAATGTGCTTGACCTTTGTTTAGGAAATAGATAATATGTTCTATGATAGATTTCGATCAATTATCGTTTCAGGAGAAAAGCGAAATATGGCATATGATGAAGATTTGGCGCTCCGTCTGCGAGTAGTTTTTCAGGATGAGACGGATGTCGTTGAGAAGAAGATGTTCGGCGGTATGGCCTTCATGGTGCGCGGAAACATGTGTTGCGGGGTTACCGGCAGTGACCTCATGGTGCGCGTTGGAGCCGAGCAGTATGACGATGCGATTTCGCTTCCACACGCCCGCCCGATGGATTTCACGGGCAGGCCCTTGAAGGGGTTCGTTTATGTCGATGGAGAAGGTCTGGACACGGACGAGAATCTGAAGGAATGGGTCAATCGCAGCATGAAATTTGTCTCTACCCTTCCCTCAAAATAGGTCGAGAGCGCCTCAATCGCCACGCAATCACGAGCGTGAACAGCCCCGCCATCAGGACGAGGGCTAGCGTGCTTGTGGCTGGTATCGGAGTGATGGCCTCCACGTCAATCGTGTCGCTTGCAATCACCTGACCGTTGGCGTCGAAATAGGTCACCGTGAGGGTATCTTCATCATGTCGCACCCGCACAACGCCATCGCCGGGATTGGACGCGGTCTCGCCGGTATCCAGCAAAACTTCGCCACGGAACAGGCCAGAGGTGGGATCCGGCGATGCCTCGGCCTCGCTTGTGACCTCGCTGACAGCAATCCACTCGCCGTCAGGGTCGGCGGTGCTGGTCACCTTCGCTCGTTGCTCTGACGCCGCGTGGGTGTCCGCCACGTCGAAATAGAAAAGCAATGCGACTGTGCTGCTTGCGTTCACATCGCTGCCTAGTGGTTCAACGTTTTTGTATTGATGGGTAGAGTGACTTTAGCTTGATGCGCGCATCCTCGGTAGTGAAGCGCCAATCCACTCGTATCACATCCCGGTTGCGTTGATTCTGCCAAGCATTGACCTCGCCGCGCAGGATGTCTTGATTGGCAATCCGTCGGTCCAGGCACTGTCGAGCCAGCACACCGATCTCTATCTCCGCCATATTCAACCAACTCCCGTGTTTGGGAGTGTAGTGTATCTCCAGTCGCTCAGCTATACGCCTCGCCTCAGCAGGCTCGAATGCCTCGTATAGCGAGGACAGCTTGTGAGTGTTGAGATTGTCCATTACCAGCACGATCCGGTCTCTGTCAGGGTAGTCCTCGTCGACCAGTTTCTTTATCACATGCGCCCAGTCCACCTTCGTGCGACGCTCTCTGACCTCGACTCGGCGCCATCCGTCCAACGGTGCAAACAGCATGAACAGGCTGCTCACTCCATTGCGCTCGTATTCGTAGTCGTATGCCGCCGATAAGCCGGGCGCTGCGGGACGCGGCACTCGCGTCTCCTTGACTTGCTGTTTGCTCGTCTCATCCATGCACACCAGAACCTCATTCCCATCGTACGGCCGTTGGTAGACCTCCAGTACGTCTTCCATCACGTCTTCCATCGCGCACACAAACTCCGCGCTCTGACCGGGCGGGATGCACCAACTCTGCTTCAGCCACGGCTTCAGTTCGTTTTTTTTTAAGCGCCTGGCGAACCGTCTCGGTGCTAATGGTCCCGACTATCTCACACTCGACCAACTGGTCAGCCAACAGCTTCAGGGTCCAACTGGCACGCCCCTCCGGCGGTTCCCCGCAGGCCATCGCTATCAACCGTGCTTCACCTTCGCCGTCCAGTCTCTTTTGACGCCGACGCAGTTGCTTTTTGCGATTCAGCGCAGACTCGACCCCCTCCTCCACACAGCGCTTGCGTATTCGCTCGACCGTTGACTGTCCCACACCGAGCGCGCTGGTGATGTCCGCGTCCTTCATTCCCCCGTCCGAGCGTGACTCATCGCTCATCAGCAGAATGCGCGCATGGGTCTGTTTGTACGCCGCAGCCCGACCGCGTGAGACCAAGGCGTTGAGTTCCTGTTGTTCGTCGGTAGTCAGTCTGATACGGTACTTCTTGGTAGACATCATGGTTCCTCCTCGGTTCAACGTTACGATTGAACCCCCAAGAGGAACAATGACTATCATGGTATTCATTTCAATGATGTTGGACCACTAGCCTGAATTCACCTGTCACAAAGTCCACGCCGGCCATAGCGACGCGCACGTCATTTACCAATACCAGCCAGGGTAGCTCAGATGCAGGCGGCAGTCTTAGAGGAGTATTCGCTGTCGTTTCTTTATCATAGGAGCAGCCGATGTTTAACCCCTGATATACTTCAGGTTGCGGCTCTCCATTCACCACATTCCACGGCGTCTCCTTCGTGACAAGCGCCGTTAGTTCTTCCCACGTGCCGGTACACGTCTCAGCGGTCGCAAGATCGCTATCCTGGATATGAAAGACGGCGGTTTCCCCAGGAATGTATGAATCCTCGTCAAAAGCCACCGGGCCATCAGCCAGCACGCTGGTATGAGGTGTCAGGCCCTGGAGCAAAAGAAGCAACGTCAGAATGATAAGGAAGGCGACAACGAATGAGCCTTTGATAGCCCTAGTCATGTGAGCGCCTCCAGAATTGACGGGACTGCCGTGTTTGAAGCGCATGCTTCAGAGCATGGCAAGGGTATCTATGCGTGACGAAGCTGTCAAGCCCGCGATCACTTAATCGTCGCATCGCAATTGAGGTATGACCATCGCAGAACGCACTCAATGATGCTGCATCCTTATTGAGCCATCGACTCACCCTCGCAGCGTCTACTCTACCTCATCGTATAGATCGGTCATGTGAGTGGCGGCCAATAGAGGGTAGACCTGCTCGAATAGTTGTGTGATTGACTTGGTTTGCCGCACCATGTCCCTGGACTTCTCGTAATCTGCCGCAGTTTGCCACTTCTGCTCGGTTACCAGCGTGCCATGAGCGCCGTGCGACTGCCTGTAAATGGTGAGAGGAGGAAATCCCGCCTCAACTGTCGCAGGCTGTACCTGCTTTATTACACGCAAGAGTTTGCCACCTTCGCCCGGCTTGGGTGTGTAAACACGGCGAACCATTATCATACTTATCTCCTATTCAAAGCACTTTTAGAAATTACTCCTTCAGTATCTCCCGCCGCGACAGCATGCGCTCCGTCGTGGTTGCCTTCCCTCTGAAATCGCTTGACCTCCTAGCGGCCATCCGCGATTGAAGCCCTTCCCTCACTGATGGGGCGAGTGTAGCAGCGCCCCTTTATCGCGTCAACTGCACCGAAGAGGACGTATTTCCCTACCTGGAAGTCAATTGTATCGACTGAATACAGACCTACGTTTTGCCCCGCTCTGACCTGACGAATCGCTCTCCTCTTCTTAGAGACGTTGAGACGCAATGGGTTTGAACCTGGCATCGAATTCGTGTGTGGGATGAGTTATGCCGGATTGCACCCGGTTTGGCGATCCCCAAACATAGCTTCGGCTAGCTAAACACCCTCTGTCATCAAACCGACTGAATACGTTCCACACCTGCGTCTGCCGTGATAATAGCTGATGATCGTGATTGAAACGCTTCATACGAATGTTCACAGCAGAGGTTATAACGCTATGACTCTTAATTTCATAAGTGCAGGACGTTTCAAACTGACGTTGGTATTTTCCATCGTCGCCTTGATCGGACTATTGGTGACTTGGAACATTGCCGAAGCCGCAACACCGACGCTAACGGCGCAAAGTGGCAACATCGCAGTTGGAGAACTGGTGTCTATCCCCATCATCTTGAGCGAAGCTCCAGATGGTGTTTCGGGTTTTGACATCATCGTCTCCCTAAGCAACGCCAGTGTTGGTACCATCATTGATGCCGACATTTCGAGCATGGGATTAGCTCAGGTTACACAGATTTCCAGTTCAAAGGTTCAGCTTAAGGCAGTTGATCTAGGCGGAGCGGTCGACGGCGGAGCGTCCAACATCGTCCTCGCCACGCTGAGCCTACAGGGAACAAAAAGAGGGGCCACCGATATTCAAATCAGTGTCAACATCCTGGATGACGATTCTGGTTATTCAATTATGGCTGACATAGTCAATGGCACACTGAACGTCAAGAAAGCCTCTGGCGGCGGTGGTGGCAAGAGTGGTGGCGGCAAAGGCGGAAGCGGCAAAGGCGGCGGTCGCGGCAAGAAATAGTCATCAGAACATCCGCGACGCTTACTCCATCACCTACGGCTACTCCCAGCCCAACGCCAGAGCCAACTGAGACAATCGAAACCGGCTGGCAAGACCCTTCTCTAAACGCGGCAGAAACAGGCAGTGATGGATTCGAGATTGTTCCTGAGAATGCCTACACCGATGGTTCGGGCTACGCCGAAAATATGAATGGTGTATTTGACAGCCATCGTTATTTCGGATGCGGCATCAACCTAGCAGACGGGGTGACAATCCTTGGCATCGAAGTCAGACTCGACTGGACAGCGAACTCGCCGGCCATTAACCCGGGGATGGATGTTGAGCTTTCTTCGGATGGTGGTAGCAATTGGACGGAGGTCAAGTCTGTATCTAGAGGCAACACAAATGAGAGGACAGACATTCTTGGCGGGCCGGGGGACACCTGAGGGTGTTTCTGGCCTGTCGATGATTTCGACAGCCTGAAGTTCCAAGTCCGTGTCACGAGCGTCTGTGCCAACTCCTACCCTAATTCGTATGTCTGACAGTCAGATGTCATCGTTACTGTTTCTACACCTCTCTTGGTGGTATCGGTCATGTATATCGTCACTCCTGCTGCATCAAGCCTGTCCATAACTTCGTCGTGAGGGTGGCCGTACTGATTATCTAGCCCCGCGCTGATGACTCCTACCTCTGGCTGAATCATGTCCAGAAACGCTTGTGACGTGCTGGTGTTGCTGCCGTGATGTCCGACCTTGAGCACGTCGATGTCCACGAGCGCGCCAGCATCTAGCATCTCCTTTTCAGAAGTCGTCTCGGCATCTCCAGTTAGCAACACCTCTACCTCTTCGCAGTCCAGCAACAGCACCATGCTGTCCTCGTTAGAATCGTCCCGCAGTGGCCCTGGGTGGACTACCTGAAGCGTCAGACCGCCGAGGGGAATGCTATCGCCACGAGTAACCGTGATAACCTCTGCGCCTTCCGAGTTAACATCCGCTATGAATGTTTTGAAGGCCAGAGACTCGCTGTCGGCACCGTTGAGATAAATGCGCTCGATGGGATAAAGCTCAATAACCTTCACGAGTCCACCGATGTGGTCAACGTCCGGGTGAGTCATGGCTATGGCGTCCAGGTCTGTGATCCCCATAGCCGCTAGACGCTCTTGTATGCGCTCTCTGCTCCGTCCACCGTCTATCAGAAGCGTCTCGCCGGTGTTGGCAATAATGAGGGTAGCGTCACCTTGGGCCACGTCGATGAAAGCTATGGTGAAACCCAGTCCGGTCGCGTCCAATACACTCCGTCCTCCTCCAAAGACAGGCGGCGTTGGAATGAATACCTGTGTTGGCGAAGGCGCAATTGTTGCAGTAGGTTCTGCTGTAGGGGCAGACCGCTGCTCACATGCCATGATTGGGAGTAACGCCGCTATCACTATCAGGTAGACTAACGCTTTTGCCTGCATATTCTCTCCAATTAAAACAGCCCGTCCTAACTATAGCGGGACGGGCCTCGATGTGCTATTGCATCCATCGCACCGGCTGACCACAGCAGTTGGTGTCACAGGCCCAGAGTATCGCTCTCGTGGGCCTTTTTACCTCGTGTCTATCGTAGAACAAAGGTGCGCTGGGGTTCAAGGTTAAAGCGGAGCCTGTAGCTAATGCAGGCCCCGGTGCGCTCAGGGCCGCGATGTGGTTACTCTGTTTTCGTATTCTTCAGTGCTGCGATTCGCGCGTCTTTCCGTGCCTTCGCTGAAGCCTGCGTGTATCAGTCTCCGGATCACTCAGGTAGCTTGTCTTTGATGTATACCACATGATTCAGCAAGGTGTTCCCCAAAAGCTTATCGGCGTCCTCCGACAGACCCGAGATCACCTTATTATGATGATCTGCAGAATGTTCTGAGGGAAGAGTACCTCACGCAAATCTCTCCAGCCCGAAATCGTCTACAGGCAGCCGGGTGCTACCTTCGGTTATGAGGTCAGCGATGGACTTGCCGATTCCGGGGGCTATCAGGATACCCTTTTTACCCGCGCCGGTAGCAAGGTAAACGTTGTCCCAACCAGGCGCTCTACCGATTATAGGTAGCCAGTCGGAAGTGACGGGACGCAGGCAGGCGGTGTGTTTGACTACCTTGGCCTCGGCCATCGCGGCCATCAGTATGATGGCTCTCTGAAGGAGGGTCGTACGGGCGGACTCACTGGGCTGTTGATCGAATCCGCGTCTTTCCTCCGTAGCACCCACCCACACCAGACCGTCTGACCTGCTGTATAGTGAGACGCCTCCCCATGAGCAGTCATGGCTCAACGGAGGCCCCGGAAGCTCCATTCGCAGTATCTCCCCCTTCAGCGGCTCTACAGGTATGGAGATGCCGAGCCACTCTCCGGCCTCCTTGGACCAAGGCCCTGTAGCCACAACAACTTGGTCGCAGTCTATCTCGCCATCCTCCAGTAGGACACCGGTTACGCGCTCGCCAGCCTTCTTCAGTCCTGTTGCGACTCCATTGCGAATCCTTGCGCCAAGCTTTTCGGCGGCTTTGGACAGGGCCACTGTGTATAGTTGGCTGTCCAGGGCGGCATTCCCATAAGTGTATAACCCCTGGATAATATCCTGAGAGATTCGGGGATCTCGGTCGCGCAGGTCTTCGGGACTCATCCAGTATGCAGAGAAGCCCTCATCGGCAGCGGCCTCGAAGATGTCCAGAGTCTCCTCTAGCTCAGGCAATTCGGATTCGTAGAAGGCCACTCTGACCATAGCGATTATCTCAGGATGGAAGTCCACGCCAGACTCATCCTGGAGATGGTCCCACATGTCCAGGTGCATCTTGAAAGACTCCATCGCCAACGGCCCCAGTGGACCCGGGATGGCTGTACCTTGTAATGGGTTGAGTCCTCCGGCGGAGTAGCCTGAAGCCTGAGAACCTATTCCCACGCGCTCGATGATGGTCGCCTCGACGCCTGCTTTTGCCAGATAGTACGCGACGGCGCATCCAGCCACGCCTCCACCGACAATTACAACTTCACTCGTCTGTGCCATAACTCGCTCCTTATAATGCTGGGATGAAGGTGGACTGGCGGCTGATGCCCTCACCAAGCCTAGACGCCGCTATACACTAATACAGGTATGACAGGACACTAGTATCGGACGACTACGAGCTGGTCCGCTGCCGACTCGGGCATCCATACCTCACCA
>CBDBJK010000016.1:0-53755 GCA_965206395.1 Dehalococcoidia bacterium | reverse complement strand
CCCAACGATGGATAATCGAAGGCGAAGGCGTCGTGGTCACAGTGCGCAGCCATAAACATGAATTCGAACCGGGTACGCTATCCTCAGCGGAACACCCAGATTCGCCTATATGAACACGTCGAAGACGTCGTCGGTGATGCTTGAAGGCCTCAAGGTGATTGCTTCCGTAGCTTCGCGCTTCGACCATAGTGCATACTAAATGAACTTTCCTCTTGAACACTTTGGTCTGCCATCCGACGTGCTTCTATGGCACGCGATACTCCTAGCTTTCGTTTCCTTCGCCGTTGGCTTGCTTGGCGGTTTTGTCGGCCTCGCGCTTGGCACTATGCGGCTTCCCGCGCTATTGCTCATTGGCGTAGCCGCACCCACCGCTGGCGGCACCAACATCCTGGTGAGCAGCCTCGCCTCGCTCACGGGCGCAATTCGCCACTTCCGCGAGGGACGGGTGAACATGCGCATCGTGCTGGTCATGGGCGTTCCAGCTTTCTTCGGAGCGTTTGTCGGCGGTTTCGCCAGCGACATCGCGCCAGAATCCCTTCTTATATTTCTGGCAGGATTACTGGTTGGCTGGCAAGGCATAGAGTTCATGATATTGGTGCGCAATCGCCGTCGAAGCGCATCCGGGAGCCAGCATCTTTTCGGAGCAGACCTTGAGGGATCGGCAGGCCTGTTCAGCCGTAACCGGATGGTAGCAGAAGGTGCGGTCGGGCTAGGCGTTGGACTGCTTGGCGGCGCGGTCGGGCTAATCCTTGGCAGCATCAGGCTGCCTGCGCTGATAAGGATACTCAGGATAGACCCCAGAATTGCCGCCGGAAGCAACCTGTTCATCGGGTTCTTTCTTGGAGGATTGGGCTGGATAGGTCACGCGGTACGAGGAGAGGTGGACTATCCCTTGCTCGTGGCGATGGGAGGCACAGCCATGGTGGGCAGCTATCTGGGAGCGAAGTTCACCGGCAGGGCCAGCCTCAATACACTCATTCTGACTATGGGTTGGGTGCTAATAGTAGTCAGCGTGCTCCTGCTATGGCAGGCATTCAGACGCCTGTAACTCTAGGCGTCTTCACAGCGCGCGGCCCACTACGATGCCAAGGAAAGCCGCCAGTAATCCCACTACGATGCTTCCCACCACGTTGACAAGGGCACGGGTTATCTCGCCTGTTTCAAAAAGCCGTGCGCCTTCCACTGTCAACGTCGAGAAGGTGGTGTAGGACCCCAGGAAGCCGACGGCCAGGAACATCCTTGCCGCTATGGGCCAGTCTGTGCGCTCCGCTGCCATCGCCACGAACACTCCAAGCGCAAAGGAACCGGTGATATTGACGAGAAACGTGCCCCAGACGGTTGGGCCAATGACGTTGAAGACGGCGCGGTCAATGGCATACCTTGACAGCGCACCGAGCGCACCTCCACCAGCGACGAACAGCCACTGCATTGGTTAGTCGCGCGCTTTCATCGGGTTTTCGGCTCTACGCAACACTACCCTCGCGGGAGTCCCAGCCCTCTGGTTGCGATGATGTTGCGCTGTATCTCAGATGTTCCTCCGCGAATCGTGAGCGAGATGGAGTCCATCCACTGCCAGGCGAGCCTGCCGTTCAGGTAAGCCCACTTGGAGCCTTTATCCAGTATGCCGTACATTCCTAGCATCTGAATGCCTAACTGATGAATTTGCTGCGCGATTTCGCTGCCCATCATTTTGGAGATGGACGCCTCCTTATTAGGCACCTGACCCTCGCTTTGCATCCAGGCCACGTTGTAGGCGATTGTCTTCCCGGCCTCATTGGAGACCCACAGGTCGGCCAGGCGTCGCCTGATCAACGGGTCTTCGCTGAGAGGCTTGCCGTTATTCTGAGTCTCGCGAGCCAGTTCCACAAGCTCTTCAAGGCTGCGTCGGTTGGACGCAAAACTGGCGACGCCCGACCTCTCGAAGTCCAGCGTAGTAGCAGCAATGTACCAGCCCCGATTCTTCTCCCCAATCATGTTCTGCTTCGGAACCCGAACATTGTCGAAAAACACCTGGTTGAAATAATGAATGTCGAACATGTTTATGATTGGACGAACCTCGATGCCGGGCGTGTCCATATCGACAACGAAGACGCTGACGCCCCTGTGCTTGGGCGCGTCCGGGTCGGTGCGAGTCAGCAGATAGCAGTGCGTAGACCTGTGCGCCCCGCTCGTCCAGATTTTCGAGCCGTTGAGAACGTAGTCGTCGCCGTCTTCTACCGCCCTTAGCTGAAGCGAAGCCAGGTCTGAGCCAGACTCAGGTTCGCTGAAGCCCTGGCAGTAGACTGCCTCACCACTGGCGATTTCAGGAAGGTACTGGGTTTTTTGTTCCTCGGTGCCGTAGAGCATCAGCGTTGGCCCAACCATATGCGTGCCAATGCTAACGTCACGCGTCGGCGCGCGGAAGTATGCCGTTTCCTCGTTGTAAATCATCTGCTCAATGTGCGGGCGACCCTGCCCGCCGTACTCCTTGGGCCACGCGAGTGTCAGCCAGCCTTTCTCAGCCATCTTCGCCGTAAGCTGCCGGATGCGAGGCCAATTCTCATCGTGGAAATAGGCGTCGGGGTCTATCCCTCGCCAGTCCTCACCGAGGTTTTCCTTGAGAAAATCTCTTAACTCCTGTCGAAAGGCATCTTGCTCTTCGGTAAATCTATAGTCCATCAAAAGCTCCTATCATCGTTTCCGGCGGCTCGACTGGTAGGTATTAGCCTGTCTACTCCAAAGCTACGGCTTTGGAATCAGTTCCAGCTAAATCGGAAGTTGTAGATTCTTCCTCAGCAGGCAGTTCATGTAATGCCTCTGGTGCGAAATCAGCCCCGTTTGGCCAGACCACTGTGCCGCCTACCGGGTCTATGACAACGCGGGCGAAATAGGCTGGATCGTGCAGGCGTTCAAAGATAGGCCCATCTAGAAGCGACGACACATCCACGCGCTTATGGGTTCCATCATTGAAGAGTAAGCGCAATGAATGCGGTCCGCACAACTCTGCCTCAAGAATATGCAGAATCATCTCGCGCCCTGCTCCTTGATAATTCGTTCCACTCCCTCTTCCAATGACGGAATCTTGCTGACTACAACATCCCACACTATTTCGTAGTCTACTCCGAAATATCCATGGATGAGCCGGTCTCGCATACCAGCCATTGCTCGCCATTCGATATGACTGTACCCTTGCCTGAATTCGTCTGGTATTTGCTTCGTAGCTTCTCCAATAATCTCAAGACTTCGCACGAAGGCACGCTTTAGTGTCTCATCTCGTAGAAATTCTTCCCTATCTAATCCCTTCGCTTGCTCAATCAGATACCGGGTCTCGTTGAGGATATGTCGAAGGTAAGCCAGCGTCGAGTTCGACATATTCAACCTCGTTCAGAATATGAGGGCCTATGTAAGGACTCAGCGATTCGAGTGTGACCAACTCCACATCTCTTTCAAATAACTCCTCCAAGAAGAAGGCAAGGTTAATGAATGCATCAAACGTCTTACAATCTGGCTCAAACTCCACAAGCACATCGACATCGCTGTCTGCGTCTTGCTGTCCCCGAACAAAGGCCCCGAACAGGCCAAGCCTTCTTACGCCAAAGGCTCTTATTTGATTTTGCTGCTGGTGAATGAGCGAAAGAACTCGCTCTTTCGTCTGTACTGTCATATAGCCTCTACGAAGGCCAGTCCCGGCCTTCTATATAGCGTTGAGCGGCAATAGCGGCAGTTGCACCATCGCCTGCCGCGCTGACGAGTTGAGCCGCCGAGTTCTGCCTTATGTCTCCAGAAGCGAACAGTCCGGGCATCGGAGTGCGCATCCAGGTGTCGGTGGGGACATGGCCCGCGTTGTCCAGAGGCAAAATATCTTGCAGATATTGCGAGTTGGGGTCGAGTCCAACGTAGACGAAAAGGCCGGATAGGTCAACCCTGGACGTTTCACCGGATGTCACATCTGTTACGCTGACGCCCTCAACCTCGGCTTCGCCCAGAATGGCGTCTACGGTGGTGTTCCAGCGGAATTCGATCTTGGGGTTGGCAAGCGCCCTGTCCTGCAAAACCTTCTGCCCACGAAGCTGATCCCGCCTGTGGAACACGATGACCTTGGACGCGAACTCGGTCAGCACCATCGCCTCGTCTAGCGCAGAGTCGCCGCCGCCCACGACACCGACCACCTGGTCGATGAAGAAGGCTCCGTCGCAGGTCGCGCAGTACGAAACGCCCGCTCCAACCAACTCTTCCTCACCAGTGACACCGAGCGTCCTCAAGGTGGAGCCACCGGCGATGATGACAGCCTTCGTAAGAATCTCCCCATCATATGTCTCAAGAATCCAGTAGGGGTCTTGCTGACGCAGCTTCATTACTTCTGTTAGCTGAATCTCCATCCCGTACTTCATGGCTTGATCTTGAAGCAACGGCCCGAATTCGGCCCCTGAAATGCCATCTGGGAAGCCTGGGAAGTTCTCTATCTTTTCGGCGTTTACAACCTGTCCGCCAGACATCAGCCGTTCCAAAAGGGTCGCCTTCAGTCCAGCGCGGGAGGCGTACAGCCCGGCAGTGAGACCCGCCGCGCCGCCGCCGATAATCACAACGTCGTATATTCCGTTCGGCATCTAATCCTCCGGTACAAAGCTTGCGAAATTTATGGGCATACCTTCTGACCTCACCCCAACTATTTGCTGGGAAAACTCGGCTTATGGCGGCCCCTCTCCGTTCACGGAGAGGGGCAACGTAAACCTATGACAAGCCCTCGATCGTTCCACGGAAGGATGGGATGAAGCTAGGGCATTCCATTATTAAATATATGACCTCAGATTAGGCCCATCTGCCTCAGTTCGGTTAGCGATTTCTCTGCGGCCTCGACGGTTTCGTCGATGTCTTGCTCACGATGCGCCGCACTCATGATGAATCTTGAAGTGGCGTGGATTCCGTTGTTCAGCATCGATATGACAAATTGGGAGTTGCGTTGAGCATTGTTCCCTGAACGCATCTGCTCGGGAGTCATGATGCAAACACCTTTGTCGCACTCGTGATCGACGCCCAATCGCAAGAAGATCAGCGATGCGATTCCACTGGCGCATCCAGGTATCTCCATCCGCGAGAGCAGGTCATTCAAGCCGTCCTTGAGCCTTGCGCCCATAGCGTCGGCCATTTCGTTAATCGGAGTGTTGGCTATCAAGTCCAGCGCCGTCGTCCCCGCCGCAGCCGACAGCGGATTGGCGTTGAATGTGCCGTTGTGCGCAATGCGGCGGTTCTGATTGAATTCAGCGTCGTCGCGAGCCTCGATCATGTTGATTATGTCGGCCTTGCCTGCGACAGCACCACCCGGAAGACCGCCACCCAGAATCTTAGCCATCGTAGTCATGTCGGGCGTGACGCCGTAGTATGCTTGCGCGCCGCCCTTGGAGACTCGGAACCCGGTCACAACCTCGTCGAATATCAGGACTACGCCGGTGCGATCGGTAAGCTCTCGTAGCTCGTTAAGGAAACTCGGCCTGACGGGAATCTGGCCCATGTGCGCGCCAGTAGGCTCTAGAATAATCGCGGCGATGTCGTCGTTGCCTTCCAGCGTCTTCTCAACGATAGAGATGTCGTTGATTGGAAGCACTATCATCGTGTCCAGAGATTCCTGGGGAATACCGCCAACTCCGGCGCTTCCGGCTGAAAGGTAATCGCTCCATCCATGGAAGTGTTCCTCAAACTTGATGATCTTGGTCTTGTTCGAGTACGCTCTTGCCATCCTGATAGCCATCATCGTGGCCTCGGTGCCGGAGCTGTGGAAGCGCACCTTCTCCGCGCTTGGGATAAGGTCAATTACCTGCTGGCCCCACTTGATTTCGAGGTCAGACGAGGCGCTAAGGTGAGTCCCTTTGCCAATCTGGTTGGCGACAGCAGCCACGATTTCGGGATGAGAGTGTCCCAGTATCATCGACCCATGACCAGTCCAGTAGTCAATTATGCGGTTGCCGTCCACGTCCCACTTGTGAGGGCCGGTGCCATGTGTAGCGTAGATAGGGAACGGAGCCATCCTGCGTCCATCATGCGTGACACCGTCGGGAAATAGGTCTTTGGCCTTCGCGTGACGCTCGGCTGAACCGGGATGCATATCAATGTAACGCTGTTCGATTGGGGTGACCATTGCTCTCCTTTCGCGGGCCGGAAGTTGCTTCCTTTGATGATATCATGAGCATACGGGTTAGCCATCCACATTGGCAGTTTTCCATGAATGGCAACCCTTGTGAAGATCGATTGTATTATAGCTGGCGGCGCGCATAATGCCAACGGTGCGGTTGACAACGCCGTATGATAACATGAGCTTTCACAGGGTGAACAGGGTGAACAGGGTGAACAGGGTGAACAGGAACAGGAGGATTGATGAAGAGCTATCTAACCCACCTGGAATGCACATACTGTCACAATACTTACTCGGCTGACGAACCACATCGAACTTGTGACGAGTGCGGCAAGGTGCTATACCCTCGATATGATCTGGAAGCCGCCAAAGCCGCCTTCAGCCGCGAGACGCTGAAAGAGCGCTCTGCCAATATGTGGCGCTACTTCGAGGTTATGCCTATTCTGGACGAGGCGAACGTCATCACGCTTGGCGAGGGCTTCACGCCCATTTTCAAGACGGAGCGTCTAGGCCGCGAGTTTGGATGCACAGCCCTGTACATCAAAGACGAAGGAGTGAACCCAACGGCTTCGTTCAAGGCCAGAGGATTATCAGCCGCCGTTTCGAAGGCCAAGGAGCTAGGCCTGAACAGACTGACGATGCCCTCGGCTGGTAACGCCGCGAGCGCGATGACCGCATACGCGGCCAAGGGTGGGATGGACGCCTACGTATTCATGCCAAAGGACGCGCCCGAAGCCAACCAGAAAGAGGTCATCATAACCGGAGGACACCTAAGCCTGGTCGATGGCCTTATCAGCGACGCGGGGCGGGTCTCGCGGCAAAAGGCGGCGGAAGACAACCTGTTCGACATCTCCACGCTTCAAGAGCCTTATCGCGTCGAGGGCAAGAAGACGATGGGCTACGAGATAGCAGAGCATATGGACTGGACGCTGCCGGACGCCATCATCTACCCGACAGGCGGAGGCACTGGCATCGTTGGGATGTGGAAGGCGTTCGAAGAAATGGAGACCATGGGCTGGATCGACAGCAAGCGTCCCAAGATGTACTGCGTTCAGTCTGATGGGTGCGCGCCGATAGTCCGTGCGTTTCACGAAGGGGCCGAGTTCGCCGAACCCTGGCAGGACGCCCATACCGTCGCGGCGGGAATACGTGTTCCGGGGGCCATCGGCGACTACCTGATTCTCGGGGCCTTACGCGACAGCGGCGGCGGCGCGCTCACCGTAACCGACGATGAAATCGTGCACTATATGAAGCTGGTCGCATCGCTTGAGGGTATGTTCATTTGCCCGGAAGGGGCCGCCACCGCAGCCGCGCTGAACAAGCTGCTTGCCGATGGCACTTTATCGCGGAACGAGAACATCCTACTGCTCAACACAGGTTCCGGCCTGAAGTACCTGGACTTGCTTTAGGCGATAGTGAAAAGCGCAGGGTCAACTCCTCATGTAAAGAAGGACATCAGGCAGAGCGGCGGGTTCATCATCTCTGGGCTTGCAAGTGGTCACGTCCTGTTCCACTGGTTTATTCAGAGCTTCCTCGTTGTGCTACCTGAAATACAGGCTACCTTCCACCTCAATGGCATTGGGGTAGGCGCTATCCTGGCTGTCAGAGAGTTGGCATCTGGGATAGTGACTTTACCGGGCGGCGTCGTAGTGGACATGCTCCGCCGCCACTGGGGAATGCTCCTTGCTGGCTGCATAGGAGCGTTCAGTCTTGGTTCTTTTTTGATGGGGCTTTCCCCGGTCTATCCTCTGTTGCTGGTTGGGGTGGCAATCGTGGGAATGTCCCACTCTATCTGGCACCTTGCTGCTTCAGCTTCCCTGTCTCACTACTTCTCTAACAGACGCGGGATGGCGTTGTCGTTCCACGGCGTTGGGGGAAGCATAGGCGATGTAGCAGGCCCGGTGGCGACAGGTGCGTTGCTCATAGCATTGGGGTGGCGGGGAATTCTCAGCGTTTACGCCATAGCGCCCTTCTTCCTGGCTTTTCTGGCAGTCTGGTCATTTAGGAACATCGGAAGGGACACAGAAGCCAGAGTTGAGGCTATAGACCGCCACGCCCGCGTCGCGATGACCAGAAGCTTGCTGAAAAGTCCGGTGCTGTGGGGAATTACGGTGGTGCGTGGGTTAAGAGGCATGGCCCTTGTCGCGCTCCTCACCCTTTTGCCGTTGTACCTGGACAGCGAGCTAGGCTTGAGTACGTTTGCCAGAGGGTTCCACATCGGCCTGCTGATAGCGATAGGAATAGTCGCCAAACCGATTATGGGACACATTTCAGACCGCATCGGCAGAAAGCAAGTGCTGCTACCGGGCCTCTTGTGGTCGTGCGCCTTTTCTTTTCTGCTGATCCCTTATGGACAGGGAGTCGCGCTAACTGCCTTGATTGTCGCTCTGGGCATGTTTTTGTACCCAGACCAGCCAATACTGACCGCCGCAATATTCGACATCGTGCCCCGCGACGTAGCTACCACAGCCCTTGGCATTAAAGACTTCTTCGGTTTCCTCATGAGTGCCCTATCCCCATTAATTGCCGGTGGCCTATACGAAACCATGGGAGTGGACGCTGCCCTCTATTACGTAGTTGCCCTCTTTGCTCTGGCAGCTGTAACGCTCGCGCTGCTGCCGTTGACTCCGATAAGCCGTTCTGAGTCGGAGGGTTTGACTAGCTAGCTGCTTCCCAATCCTTGCGTATGGGGCGGCGAGCGCCAAGATGCTCAACGTCTTCCCAGATGGCCCAGACACACTTGTCGATGTGAAGCTCGAAAAGCTGGTCGTGGTCGTCGATGGTGAAATTGGCAGCCCGAGAAGCGGATTCTCGCGTTGCCGCGTCCTCCACGATCATCGCATGACCATTGACCATGAACTCTTCGTCATTCTTGCCGGGCATCGCGTGAAGGGCGTAGCGTGCGTTGCGGCTCAGGTCAAGGTCGTCAGGCGCGGCCTGCGGAATGACCACAAAAAGTCTTCCTTGCGTTATGACCGGAACCAGCGGACTCACCAGAGGCCCGCCATCTTTGCGCATTGTCATGAGGTAGGCAACGCCCGACTGCTCGAACATCCTGATGCCGGACGCGGCCAGATCGGGCGCAGCCTCCTCGAATTCTTCCCACGTTGCCAATATCTATGGACTTTCTTCTAGCCAACGCAGCATGGAAAACTTCGGCTGTGTCGAGCGCACAAGTCTCTGGTCGGCAGTCCACATTTCACATTCCTCTGAGTCGGCTAAGGCCAAATAAAGGGCGTCGTACGCAGATGACAACTCAAGCTCGCTAGCCAATGTTAAAGCTCTACTGTAAAGGCTTGGAGGCTCAACAGCAGCAACCGCCGACACAAGAATTTCGAGCATATCTGCCGCATCCCGGCGGCTGAGCTGCCCTCGACGAACCCTTTGATGGAGGACGTTGGTTACTTCTGGCTTGAATATCGGGGGCGCAATGACCGATTCCATGTTTTCCAGCCAGTGGTCTCGTAGGGCTACAGCATCTTCGGTATGCTCTTCCTGAAGGACCCGTTTGAGGGCCAGACTTGCGTCGATTACAACGGTCACGTCTTCGGTTTGCCCGGAGCCTTCTTCTTCGCCCCTGCAACGGCTTGCTCGATTTGCAAGCTACGCTTCTCTCGCTCCCTACGAATAATATCTGTACTGTCGTCTAGGAGTGACTGTCCTCCAAATGCACGCATCCGCACGGCATCCATACGCGCACACAAGGACGCCGTTAGATGTCCAGAAGACTCTGAGCCATCTGCTGAGGAGTGTTCTTCTATCAATTCAATCTCTCGAAGATGGTCGCCACGCCTTGACCGCCGCCGACGCACATCGTCACCAGTCCCATGTGCTGGTCGCGCAACGCCATCTCTTCCATCAGCTTGACGGTCATGATAGCGCCGGTCGCTCCAACGGGATGGCCCAGACTGATGCCGCTGCCGTTGACGTTGGTCTTGTCCATGTCTAGGCCAAGCTCACGAACGCAGTAAACGGCCTGCGCCGCGAACGCCTCGTTCAACTCGATGAGGTCGATGTCGCCGATTGTCATGCCAGCCTTGTCGAGAGCCTTTCGCACGGCGGGAACAGGCCCGATGCCCATTATGGCGGGTTCTACGCCTGCCACACCCCTGGTATGCCAGCGCAATTTAGGCTTTAGTCCGAGTTCGGCGGCCTTCTCAGCCGACATGATGACCACAGCCGCCGCACCGTCATTGATGCTGGAAGCGTTGCCTGCGGTCACGGTTCCGTCTTTCTTGAATACCGAGGCTAACTGCGCGAGACGTTCGAGCGTCGTATCCTCACGCGGGCCTTCGTCGATACTCACGACGATGGGGTCGCCCCGACGCTGAGGAACACTAACTTCGGTGATTTGATCACTGAATCTGCCGCCTTTGATGGCGGCGACTGCGCGCATATGGCTATTGAAAGCCATCTCGTCCTGGTCTTCGCGGCTCACGCCAAAACGCTCGGCGACGTTTTCTGCGGTGACTCCCATGTGATAGCGATTGACTGGACAGCCCAAGCCCTCGGTGAGACCATCAACCAGGTTGGCATTGCCCAGACGGAGGCCGTCGAAGCGCGCCTTGTAGTCCAGCAAGAAAGGCGACTGGCTCATGTTCTCGGTGCCGCCCGCGACGGCGATGTCAACCTCCCCGGTTCGCACAAGCTGGACCGCCATATTGATCGCCTCCAACCCAGACGAGCACTGTCGGTTGACTGCAACGGTCGGGACTTCTTCGGGAATTCCTGCGCGTATCGCCGAGAGGCGCGCGGCGTAACCTGCCTCGGTAGCCTGCAAAGCGTTGCCGAGCACAACCTCGTCTACGAGGTCAGGGCTGAGGTTTGCCCGCTCCAGCGCAGCCTTGATTACCGCCGCTCCCAGGTCTGGAGCCGAAACGTCCTTGAACGCCCCTCCGAACCTGCCCATAGCCGTGCGCGCACCGCTAATGATTACAGTGTCGTGCATCAGATACCTCCTAAAGTTTTCATATGGGTTGCCGCTAATTGACGGGATAACCGGGCTGTTCATATACAGAACTACTTGGAAGCCAGCATATCACCTTCATTGCCGTTCTGGAAGTCCCGGCCTTCCAAAACGGCAACTGCTGATTGCCCGCAAATTCCCCCTATGCTATTCTTAGTTCAGATTCAGAACATGGGGTCGCCTTATGTACGTTGTAGGAACCGCAGGACACGTTGACCACGGCAAGTCCACGCTCGTCGAAGCGCTCACCGGCATCGACCCGGACCGCCTCAGGGAAGAAAAAGAACGCGGCATGACAATCGACCTTGGTTTCGCGTGGCTTCAACTGCCCAGCGGCAACGAGGTTAGCATCATAGACGTTCCGGGCCACGAGCGATTCGTGAACAACATGCTCGCGGGCGTCGGCGGCATAGACCTTGCGCTGCTTGTAGTGGCAGCCGACGAGTCGGTGATGCCGCAGACAAGAGAACATCTCGCCATACTGGACTTGCTCCAGGTCAAGCGTGGACTGGTGGCCATCACCAAAAAAGACCTGGTAGACGACGACTGGCTTGAGCTTGTGACGCTCGACATCGACGAAGTGCTAAAGGGAACCGTGCTCGAAGGCTCTACCATCGTTCCCGTCTCGGCAGTGACCGGCAATGGACTTCCAGAGCTTCTAGCCGCAATAGACGATCTTCTGCGGGAGACACCTCCCAAGCGAGACCTGGGACGCCCGCGATTGCCGATAGACCGCGCCTTCACTATAGCCGGATTCGGCACAGTCGTGACCGGCACACTGATCGACGGCGTGCTCGACGTTGGTGAAGAGGTGGAGCTAATCGTCTCAGGCAAGACGACACGCGTCCGAGGTATTCAGACGCACCGCACCAAGCTGGAGCGCGCGTTGCCGGGCACTCGCGTGGCTGCCAACCTCAGCGGCGTGTCGCAAGACGACATCAATCGGGGCGAGGTGCTATCGAGGTCCGGTTGGCTCAGGCCGACGGGCGCGATGGACGTTCACCTGAGGATAATCCCGGACGCTCCTCATCCTGTTCGGCACAACATGTTTGTCACGGTGCATACCGGCAGCAGCGAGACCATCGCGCGAGTAAGGCTGTTGGAATCGCAGACTGTCGAGCCGGGAGAGACTACCTGGGCGCAGTTGAAGCTCAGCAACAGGCTTGCGGTGGTCAAGGGCGACTACTTCGTCATTAGGTCGAACCAGACTACGCTAGGCGGCGGCGACATCGTTGACCCGCACGCGCGCCGACATCGCCGCATGTATCAGCCGGTGCTTGAGAGTCTTGAGGTGATGGAGAAGGGTTCCGACAGGGACATCATTCTCAAGACCATAGAGCTTTCGGAGCCGAGCGAGTTTCAGGCCCTCGTGAATCATGCCAACCTCAGCCCTGATGGCGCGCGCGCGGAGCTTGAGGCGATGGCGTCCGAAGACCTTGCGATGCCACTAGGAACGCAGGCCATAGGGCCGGGCGTATACATCTACAGCGCGGCTGGATGGGCTGCGGTCTCAGACAGGGCCACGAAGTCGCTGGAGGCATACCACAAGCAGTTTCCTCTCCGCAAGGGCGCGCCCAAAGAGGAGTTGCGGAGCAGGTTGGGTATGACACCTCCGATTTTCAACAACGTTCTCCCGCTGCTGCAAGATGATAATGTCATCTTTGAGGAAGGAACCCTGGTGAGGCTTCCCGAACACAGCCCCGGACTGACCGACGCGCAGCAGAAGATGTCCGAGGACTACATACGCCAGCTTCAGTCCGACCCATACTCGCCGCCCACTGACTCGCCAATCGACCCTGAAGTCTTGAACCATCTGGTCAGCGAGGGCCGGGTCGTAAAAGTGAGCGAATCGGTGGTGTTTTCCGCTTCAGCCTATCAGGAGCAGGTTGATAAAATATCGGCGTATATCACAGAGAAAGGCGAGATCACGGTAGGCGACGTGCGAGACATGTTCGGCACAAGCCGGAAGTACGCTCTGGCGCTTATGGACTACCTCGACCACGAGCGTATCACCCGACGAGTTGGGGATGCCAGAGTGCTCAGATAGGCTGACGCAAGCCCCCTCTCTAACTCTCCCCTCTTTCCGCGGAAGGAGGGAAGGTTAGGATGGGGGCCTAGCGATTGGCGTCGATTACAATTGCTTCTACATAAAGCACAGGAGCCATCATGTCCCTTGACCTGAGCAACACCGCATTGCAAATCGACCGGATGGTCGACGACATCAAGGCGCGGCAGGGCGACCGCATGGAACGGCTTCAGACCGCGCTTGATGCCGTCGAGTCGTTCGACGTCGCCGCATACGAGGACAAGCTGCGTCAGAGCAAGGCGACGTTTGCCTGGAACGTGCCTATACCGCTCGACCGCCCTGGGGCGCGATACGCTCCTCCCTCGCTGCCCGAAGACTATTGCGTCGTGGCAGTAGACGGCTCGCACATCGACATAGACCGACACATTCCCGCCCGATGCTT
This sequence comes from Dehalococcoidia bacterium, assembly GCA_965206395.1. GTDB lineage: Bacteria > Chloroflexota > Dehalococcoidia > Lucifugimonadales > CATOSD01 > CBDBJK01. Next base: position 40,215 of record CBDBJK010000016.1, on the reverse strand, counting down.
CCTGATAAACATCGGCGTCGCCGTGCTGACCTACGGCTCGCAGTCCGACGCCCAGCTTTCCAGCCAGCCATATCTCTACGCGCGTGACGATGAGATGGTCATACGAGACGTAGGCACGTCCCGCGAGCAATCCATTGAAGGCAATGTGCTAGGGGCCAAGCGTACTGTGGACGAAATACGCGCGCTGGCCGAGGTAGTGCGAGAGCTTCCCGCCGATGTTCCCACGCTCGCGCTCATAGACGGCTCGCTGATAATGATGGGCCTGATGGAGTTCGGCAACCGCGAGTTCGTCCTGCGTGAGCTTATCGAAGAAGGCTTCGTGCAAGCCCTTGAAGACTTGCGTCAGATGACGAGCAGCCGACCCCTTGCTCTGGCAAGCTACATTAGCCTGCCGCGCAGCCCGGAGGTTATCAACGCCCTGCGATTGCAGGTGTGCCCCTATGAGATTGCCGACTGCGAATATCACTGTGGCAAGCTGACGAACGGTCAGAGGCCCTGCGACAAGAGCGTCGGCGGGCTGCGAGACCGCGACGTTTTCGCGGAAATCCTGGAGCCGGGCGAACGCTCAGGCTTGTTCTCAAGCTCGTCGCCCCTCGTCTCGAAATACTACCAGGGGCACGACGTGAATTTCTTCTACGTCAACGCGGGCGAGGAGATAGGCCGCGTCGAAGTGCCGTCGTGGATTGCCGAGGACGAGGCGATGCTTGGCCTGACGCACTCGCTCATCATCGACCAGTGCCGCAAGGGGCCGGGCTACCCGACGACGCTCATGGAGGCCCACGAACAGGCGGTCGTAACCACCGGAGACAGGCGGTACTTCGTCGAACTAATCGAAAACGCCCTTCAAGACCAGCGTATGCCGGTGTACACGTCCGAGAAGAACCGCTCCAAGAGGCTCAGGTGGCTGTAAAGAGGGAACCCGCATGGAGGACGCAAAGCTGAACGGAAAGCAATCGCTGAACGACTCCCGCGTCGGTGAGGTCGTGGAGGCCTCTACGACCGGGTTCACGACGCAGTGCTATCGGTTGTATGAGGCTCCGCCGCTCGGCAGCCTCGTGCGAAGTGGCGATGCTAACCCGGTGTACGGCATCGTGTACGAAGTCGCCACACGCAGCATGGACACGGCACGCCATCCCATACCTCGCGGCGGGGACGAGGACACAGAGGAAGAGGTTTACTTGAACAACCCACAGCTTAACAGGCTGCTACTCACCGAGTTCCAATCGATGGTCGTGGGCTTTCAGTCCAGCGATGGCATCCGACGCTACCTGGCCCCGCTGCCGTTGCGCATCCACTCCTTCGTGTACCAATGCAACAACGAGGAGTTGCGAGAATTTAGCTCCTCGCTGGATTTTATGTCAATCATATTGTCCGCACAGATTAGCGCTCAGGACGACGTGATTGCGTCCTTTCTGCGACAGGCCAGCGAGTCCCATCCCGACCCTCAGCGGTTCATGGTCGGAGCAGGCAAAGAACTTGCAGTCTACTTCGCCGGTCAGCTACAGCGACTCAACAACGTGCTCAGGAGGCTCTCGCCGTGAACGGGAACATCAGCATGAACGGCATGGAAAGCGAGATGGGAAAACGCCTCGGAATGGTGGTGGACGGCTCGCTGGACAAGGGAATCGAGGTCAGGCTTGATGCCGCAACCTCGATTGAGGAGATAAAGGTCGGCACATTCATCAGCATTCAGGGCGAGCGATTGCGCTTCTTTGGCGTAGTGACTGACGTTTCGCTTGGTTCCACAGACCAGAACCTCAAACTTACGCCCCCGGATGTTTCCAATCCCTTCATCGCCCAGGTGGTGTCCGGCACAACCGCATACGGCACTATCACCGTCGAGCCAATGCTCACGCTTCGCAATGACCAGATGGCGACGCTAGACGGCCCGCAGCCTGCGAAGACCATTCCACCGCACTTTTCCGACGTGTCGCTAGCCTCCGAGGGAGACATTCAGACAGTGTTCGGCGAGGAGAAAGAGGGCCACTTCTGGATAGGCAGTCCACTGGATATGGATGATATAAGGCTTTGCCTGAACATTACCCAGTTCGTCGAGCGAAGCAACGGTGTTTTCGGCAAGAGCGGCACAGGCAAAACGTTCCTGACAAGGCTGCTTCTGGCAGGCATCCTGCAGAGCGGGGAGGCCACCAACCTGGTGTTTGACATGCAGAGCGAGTACGGCTGGAAGGGATACAACGAGGGCAACAGAGAGGTCAAAGGTCTGAAGCAGCTATTTACCTCCAGGGTAGCCGTATTCTCGCTGGACGAGGAAAGCTCCCGGCGTCGGGGCCTCACGCCAGATTACGTCGTGCGTATCGGTTACGATGAAATCGAGCCGGAAGACATCAAGATGCTGCAAGAGACGCTTAATCTCTCGGACGTTGCCGCCGACATCGCGCACTCTCTGGAGCGACACTTTGGCGGAAGCTGGATAAAGAAGTTTCTCGAACACCCCGGAGGCGAAGAATTTCGAGAACTGGCCGGGAGTCTCAATGTAAACGATGGGGCGTTGCGCGCGCTGAAAAATCGGCTTGGTCGTTTGCAGCGCTTTCATTTCATTGACGACGGCCCCGGCCATAACTCTGTGAACCAAATTCTGCAATATCTTGACAGGGGAATGCACGTAGTGCTTGAGTTCGGACGCTATGGAAGCGACCTTGCCGCCTACATCCTGGTCGCCAACCTCATCACGCGGCGCATCTACGAAAGATACCAGCAGATGACCGAGAAGGCGATGGGCGACCAGGGCCAGAAGCCAAGGCCGCTAGTGATAACCATCGAGGAGGCTCACAAGTTCCTCAATGCGGGTGTAGCCAACCAGACCATCTTTGGCAACATCGCAAGGGAGATGCGCAAATTCAACGTCACGCTGCTCGTAGTAGACCAGCGTCCTAGCGGCATCGACGACGAGGTAATGAGTCAGCTTGGCACGAAGATAACGTGCCTACTGGACAACGACCGGGACGTGGACGCCGTGCTGACGGGCGTTTCTGGCAGTCGCAAGCTGCGTGCGGTGCTGTCGAGGCTTGAGTCGAAGCAGCAGGCGCTCGTGTTCGGGCACGCAGTTCCCATGCCGGTGGTCATCAAGACACGCGAGTACGGCAGCGCGGAGTCATACCGCGAGCTTGGTTTCATGGAGCCTGCTGAACTCAAGGCGCAGATGGAGCGCGACGTCGAAGACCTGTTCGGGCCGACGGAGGGATAAATGAAAGAAGTCACCGTGATTTTGGATGATGAAAATCTGTATAAGGCATTAGATGCTGAGGCCATCAAGTCTGACCGTAGTGTCCAGGAGATAGTTTTAGAGGCTATTGAACAATGGCTAATGGACGCTCAACTTGACGAAGAGGAGCGTACGGAAATTGAAGCGGCCCGCAAGGAATGGCGAAAGAAAGGCGGAGTCGAATCCCATGAGTTCTTTCAGCGAATTGACCAGGAAGGCTCCGAATAATAGGCAGGCCCTATCGGATAGAGATTGCCCCCGCCGCTCAAAGGCAAATTCGTCGTTTGGCCCGCCACTTTAGGACTCGTATTGAAGACGCGGTATATTTACTCGAAGAAAACCCTCGCCCTCCTGGAAGCGTGAAGTTGACTGGCTATCAACGAGTATGGCGTGTCAGAGTGGGCCAAATGAGGGTGATTTACGAAGTATTCGATAACGAACGTCTCATAGTCGTTTTAAGAGTTGCGCTGAGAGGCGAGGGGACATATCGAGAACTCTGAACAGTAACGAATTAAGGAACACCAGTCTGGTTGGTATTAGACCTACACCCCCATCTCCTCAAGGCTTTCGTCGTCGATGCCGAAGTGGTGGGCTACCTCGTGGACTACGGTGCTTTGAATCTCCTCGATGATCTCATCGTCGCTGGAGCAGATAGACTCTATAGACCGCTGGAACAGCGTTATCTTGTCCGGGAGCACCATGTTATAGCCGTAGCGTTCTGTCAAGGGAATCCCTTCGTACAGCCCCAACAGGCAATTAGTCTCTTCAAGTCCAGACCCGGCAAGCTGCTCCCTGTTGGGCAAATCCTCAACGACCAGGTCAACATTGTCCAGCCGGTCGCGTATCTCATCCGGGATTTGGCTCAGAGCTTCACGGACAAGCCGTTCAAACTGCGCTCGTGTCATGTCCCACAGTGTACAGAGTTTTTTGCCTCGCCGCCATAGGGGAAGGACACACGATTCTTGTTTCTCTAGCAAACTGCTTGTGGTATCATCCCTGTTGGCATCACTCACAATTATTTGATGAGGCCCGGGTTCTGTTTTCATTTCAATTCGTCAGGGGGTAGCATGAAAATCACAAACATCGAGACCTTCATCGTTGACGCGGGATGGCGTCCCTGGACGTTCGTCAAAATCGAGACGGATGAAGGCATAACCGGCTACGGAGAGTGCAGCGACGGCAGAACGCCTCGCGGAGTCGTGGGCACAATAGAAGACCTCAAGCCCCTGCTAATCGGCACCGATCCCAGGGCATTCGAGATGCGCTTCTGGGACATGGTACGCGGCTCCCGTCAGAGTCCCGGCGGCATCGCAGCCAAGGCCATCGCGGGAATAGAGCTGGCGATGATAGACATCAAAGCCAAGGCGCTGGACATATCTGTGGTCGAGCTTTTCGGCGGCCCCACGCGAGAGAAGGTGCGCGTATACTGGTCTCATTGCGGCACTTCAAGGGCGCGGCAGCACGAGCTAATCGGTGTGCCGCCGCTGCGTAGCATGGAGGACATTTACAACCTCGGCAAAGAGGTTGTAAACAGGGGCTTCACCGCGCTCAAGACCAACATCGTCATCCCAGGCGACCCGGCTACCGTACACGGCGGCGGGTTTGCAATTGGCGAAGGCACTACTGACCAATTGGTTACGACTCCGCTGTTGCGGCACATCGAAACGTTGATTGGCACATTCCGCGACGCCGTAGGCCCGGACGTAGACATAAATCTTGACCTCAACTTCCACTTCAAGCCGGAAGCGTGTATGCGCATAGCAAAGGTTCTGGAGCAGTTCGACATGCTGTGGCTCGAAATCGACATGTACGACCCTGAAGCGATTCTGCAAATCAAACAGTCTACGTCTACGAAGATTTGCACCGGCGAGAATTTGTTCTATATGCGTGAATTCATACCGTACTTCGAGTTGCGCGCCGCCGACGTGTTCATGATCGACATACCCTGGAACGGATTCAGCCAGTCTAAGAAGATTGGCGATCTCGCGGAAGTTTACCAGCTTAACGTCGCCCCGCACAACTATTACAGCCACATGTCGTCATTCATGAGCGCGAGCCTTTGCGCCGTCCTGCCGAACATCCGCATTATGGAGATCGACATCGACGACGTCCCCTGGAAGGACGAGCTGACTACCACCGTGCCTGAGATAGAGGACGGCCACATGACCGTTCCAACAGCGCCCGGCTGGGGAGCCGACCTGAATGAGGAGGTCGCAAGGGCACATCCCTGGATCAAGTAATATCAACCGCATCAGCCAATTCTGAGGTCTGTTTTCGTGGGCCGCGTGTTTGACACCGCATAACGCCACGAATATGATGCCGTTGAGACATGGACCGTGGGCGAGAGGGAGCGGAGGTTTTCCGCACGATATCCGATGCCCTTCTTAGCATGGAGAAGAAATCCGAAGGATGAATAATAGAGGGTAAGTATGTCTCCACCGCTTCAAGGATTCCGGGTGCTGGACGTAAGCACGGGCATCGCGGGCGCTTACTGCACCAAGCTCCTGGCAGACTATGGAGCTAGAGTAATCAAGATCGAACCCCCTCACACCGGCAACCCCTTGCGTCGCCAAGGCCCTTTTCAAGACGACACTCCCCACCCTGAGAAGAGTGGTCTGTTCTTCTTCCTGAACACCGGCAAAGAGAGCGTAACACTCGACCTGGAATCTCAGACGGGACGACAGCTCTTTCGCCAGCTATGCAAAGAGGCGGATGCAGTAGTGGAGAGCTTTTCTCCCGACAAGGCGCAAGCACTCGGCATAAGTTACGACAGACTGGCTGAGATCAACCCTGCCATTGTCGTAACCAGCCTGAATGATTTCGGGAGCGAGGGGCCTCGGCGAAATGACAAGATGACCGATATCACGGTGTTCGCCGTTAGCGCGTACATAAATCCAATGGGTGACCCAAAAGACCCGCCAGTGCAGCCAGGCGGCCCTTTCTCTGGCTTCCTAACCGGAATGTTTGGTTGCTACTCCACGCTGATGGCCTACCTATCGACGCTGTACGGTGGACAGGGGCAGCAGGTAGAGGTTTCCAGATTAGAGGCAATTCTGGCCTCCCTGATCTACGATGTAACGCAATACTCGTACACAGGCGTGGCGCGCGAGAGACACGGACGCAGCTATAGCGGCAGACAGGGTTTACGCCTTTCGGTGCAGCCCACTATGGACGACTACATAGCCTTTATCGTTGGTCCCGGATATGAGCGATGGGCCATCCTGTGGGAGGTGCTCGTGGGGATGCCCAAAGTGCTGGAGGATGAGCGATTCCTTACCCCGGAAGGCCAAGAGGCCCACATTGATGAGCTAGAGGCGATGATTCAGTCGTGGCTGAGCAAGCACAAGTCAGAAGAAGTCTTCCATCTGGCGCAAAGCTTTCGACTGCTGTTTGCCCAGTTCCTGACTATGAAGGACATCTTTCACAACGAACATCTGCGCGCTAGAAACTACTTCCAACAGGTCGAGCATCCGGTTCTGGGAAATGTAGAATTGCCCGGCACCCCTTGGCAATTCAGCGCAACGCCTGCTAACAAGCTCCGTCCAGCGCCTACTCTGGGACAGCACAACCAGAGCGTCTACACCGAGCTTCTGGGGCTGGAACACGCTGAACTGGTGTTATTGCGAGCCGGAGGCATCATATAAGACGCAATGGAATTACGACAAGGTTATTTATGAATCCCATGCAAAATCAGAGAAGCAACAGACAGAAAATGGTTCTCGGCGGCCTGCGGGTCGTGGACATCTCTATGGGATGGGCAGGCCCGCTAACCGGTATGCTTCTAGCCGACTTCGGCGCAGAGGTCATCAAAGTCGAGTCCACGCGCCGTCTGGACTGGTGGCGCGGCAGTATGATAAGCCCAGACCCTGATGTGCGCCTTTACGAAATGTCTGCCAATCACAACGGGGTCAACCGCAACAAGCACGGCGTCACTCTCGACCTGAGAGACCCACGTGGCATTGCTCACTTGAAAGAACTTCTCGCTATCGCCGACGTGATGGTGGAGAACTTCGCGCCCCGTGTGATGGAGAATTTCGGCTTGACCTATGACGTTGTGCGCGCCATTAATCCAAGCCTGGTTATGATTTCAATGCCCGGTTTCGGCAGCACTGGCCCCTGGCGAGACTATGTGGGCTTTGGGAATACCATAGAGTCGTTGTCTGGAGTCGCGGGACTGACCGGACACGCCGATGGGCCTCCCGTTCTTCAATCCAACGCCTACGGCGACCCTGTTAGCGGCATCGGCGGAGCCATCGGCGTCCTGATGGCGCTAGTGCATCGGCGACGCACAGGCGAGGGCCAACACATCGAGATGGCGCATCAAGAACTGGTCGTTCAACACACGGCGCAGAGCCTGATAGACTACGTCATGAACGGAAGAGTTCAGGAGCGTAGAGGCAATCGTCACCCCTGGATGGCCCCGCACGGGGTATTCCCTTGCGATGGAGAGGACAACTGGATTGCGATAGCCGTGGAGTCCGACCAGGAATGGCAGGCGCTTTGCGAAGCTCTAAGTCACCCGGAGGTCGCCGCAGACGCACGGTTTGAAGACGCTTTAAGCCGCTGGCATCATCAGGACGAACTGGACGGAATCATTTCCGACTCGACTGCCCAATGGGAAAAGGCAGAATTGGCGGAGCGTCTTCAGCGCGCTGGTGTCGCTGCCGACGCTGTTAACTCTGCCAAAGAGGTTCTGGAAGACCGACAGGTCAAAGCGCAGAACAGCTTCGTCTGGATAGACAGGAAATATGTTGGGAATCATCTATATCCGTCGGTAACGGCCCATCTAAGCGACACGCCAGGGGTCATCCACAAGGCGGCCCCATGCCTGGGAGAAGACAACGCTTTTGTTCTGGGCGAAGTGCTGGGTCTTACGCAAGAGAAGATGAACGCGCTCTCGAAAGACGGCGTTATCGGATACGAGCCAGAGCTTTGACTGTAAAGCAAATGCACGAATCAATTGGCGATGGCAAACTATCGCACAGTACCCCAACCCTGGTTGGATGGCGGCGCGCGAAACTGGGGGTCGTCCGAGCGGCCTTGCTGAATCCATTCGTTGATGAGCTTGTAGACGTGTTCCATCTCATTGTCGTCGCTGGTGGGGAAGTAGTAAGAGCGTACCCAGATTCCACCTAACGCGGCGGTCACATCCAGGTAGTCGTCAACGACCAGGTCTGGTTTTACCGGCAGATCAAGCTGTTTCAGGGCCTCGACGTAGTTGTTGGCAGGCTTTTCGAAACAGTCGCTTACCAGCGACTCCAGGCTGTGCTTCCGCACATCACGCCACCTGATGCCGTTTCCCGACCAGATGTACAGACTGTGGCCCTCATCCTTGAGCCGCTGCATCACCTCTCTGGCTTTGGGCCGCAAAGAGCCGTCCACCGCCAGCAGTGTATAGTCCACATCAAAGAATATATTCATAGGCCCGAAAACGTCGGGCTAACCAGGAGGGCCACCAGGGGTCAATATCTCGCGGGCGATGACCATACGCTGCACCTCAGACGGGCCTTCACCCACGCGGCGGATTCGCGCCTCACGATACCATCGCTCCAGAGGCAGCCATTTGCTTACGCCATAGCCGCCATGAACCTGTATGGCGCGGTCTACCACCTGTCCCAATATCTCGGACGAGTAAAGCTTGGCAATAGAGCCTTCCTGTCGAAAATCTTCTCCCGCGTCGTACTTCCACGCAGCCTCCCAGATGAGCCAGCGACAAGCGCGAATCTCTATCTCCGAGTCCACCAGCATCCACTGAATCGCCTGGCGGCTGGCGAGGGGCGCGCCAAAAGTCTCTCTGGTCTTGGAGTATTCTACAGCCATTCTCTGGGCAATGACGGCTACCCCAAGGTTAGCAGCAGAGTATGGAATACGCGCCCGCGCGAGTAGCTTGTTCGCCAGAAGGTCCCAGCCATTATCAACCTCTCCCAGAACGTTGCGACTGGGCACTCGCAGGTTATCGAAGAAAAGCTGCGCGGGATAATAGGATCGCAGCACCGGGATAGGGTTCAGGCTGAAGCCGGGCATGTCGTTCTCAACGAGGAAGGCGGTTATGCCCCTGCGACTGTTGGGGTCTGTGCGCGCAAACACAATGCCCCAATCATTCCAGGGCGCTCCGCTAATGAATATCTTGCTGCCGTTGATTATCCAGTCATCGCCATCTCGGACAGCGCGAGTCTGAATTGCCCTCGCGGGGTCTGAGCCGCCACTTGGCTCGGTGATGGCAAACCAGCCTTTACGCTCCCCTCTTACCGTAGGCAAGCCGTAGGTTTCGATCTGCTCGTCTGTCCCCATCCAGATGACTTCCGGTGGCGAACTGCCCATCGTGCTGTATGCCGGGCGATACAGGCCAGCCCTGTGCTGCACCATCTCCTCGTCTATGACCGCTTGGGCAAAGATAGATAGGCCCGCTCCGCCATGTTGTTCGGCCACGCCAATGCACCACATGCCCATCTCTTTGGTCAAAGGGGTAAGCCGGTTGAAGTCCTCGTCGGGAAGCGATATGGCATCCTGATCTAACTCTTGCTCCAGGGGAACAATCTCGTTCCGAATATAGTCTCTGACCAGGTTACGGGCCATCCGCAACTCTTCAGGCAACTGGTATCTTTCGTCAGCGACAGTCATGTTTCATCTCCCGGTCTGTATTCGCGCCTTGTTGATGATTATCTTCCAGTAAAGTTAGCCTTGCGCTTTTCCGCGAAGGCTCTTGGCCCCTCTTTGGCGTCGTCTGTGGCGCGAAGCATCTGTCCCATAGCCTGTTCCATGCGCAGGCCATATTCGATGGGCATGTACTGTCCCCGGACGGCTAACTCTTTTATGGCGCGCACCGCGAGGGGGCCGTTCTGACAGATGACGTTAGCCATGCGCTCGGCCTCTGTTATCAGCTCGCCTTGCGGCACAACCTTGTTTATCAGGCCATACTGCTGAGCCTCTTGAGCCGAAAGCCACTCGCCACTCATAAGCAGCCACATGGCGATAGGATATGGAAGCTGCTGAATGGTGCGCTGCGTGCCGCCGTTGCCCGGCAGGATGCCGCGCTTGACCTCTGACAGGCCAAATTTTGCGTGCTCGACGGACACCCGAAGGTCTGTAGCCAACAGAAGCGTCATTCCACCCGCGAGGCAAAAGCCGTTGACGGCGGCGATGATGGGCTTCCATACTTCCAGGCCACGATTGAGAATCTGCTCCTCCTGCGTCTGCCAGAAGTGCCATTTCTCTGCCTCTCGCGGTATCGTCTTTTTGAGGTCTGCGCCAGCAGAGAACGCCTTGTCGCCAGCGCCGGTGATGATGGCACACCAGACATCGGGGTCGTCTCGAATGTCTATCCACGCCTGCGACAGCTCGCTGTAGGTCTCGGGGTCCATAGCGTTCATGACTTCGGGACGATTGATGGTAACGTACGCTATCTTTCCACGCTTTTCATAAATCAGGGCCATGACCTGCCTCCTTATTGTTGCTTATGTTGATTTTTGATATTCGGGCCAACTTATAGGCGTGAGGTCAGCGGTCTACCGGCTCCAGGGGCGTCGTGGCCTCCTGGCGCAGCTTTGCGATTTCATCTTTGTCAAGATCGAGCAGTTCCCTCAGCACTCAGTTGTTATGCTCGGCGAACATGGGAGCACGCTGACCCATGTTGCTCCCGGATGCGGTGAATCTCCAGGGTACACCCGGATGAGTGGCCTTGCCTGCATCCGGATGGTCGGTATGATCGAAAAAGCCTCGTTCTACGTAATGCGGGTCTTTCAACGCTTCCGGGGCCGTGAGCGCCGCGCCAGCCTTTACGCCGTTGCCTTGCAAAATGTTCATGGCCTCGTATTTTGTGTGCTGCTCCGTCCACGTCTGAATGAGGGCATCAAGCGCATCTTGATTTTGCAAACGTCCTACGTTGTCAGCGAATCTGCTTTCTCGACACCACTCAGGTTCGCCAATCGCCGAGCAAAAACGTTGCCATTCATCGTTTGACGCAACCGCAATGACGACCCATGCATCATCGCCCTTGCATCTATATACATTGTGAGGAGCCATCGTCGGATGGCGGCTGCCCATGCGCTTCGGCGGTCTCCCCGTTAGCTGATATCCCAGGAATTGCTCTCCGATGATCGCCATCGTAGCCTCACGGAGGACTACCTGCACATGCTGTCCCTTTCCCGTTCTGTGACGTTGCCTGAGCGCGGCCATTATGGACGTTGCGACGTGAAAGGCCGAGTTAGGGTCAGCGTAGAAGTTGCCGGGCTTGTGCGGAGGCCCGCCCTCGTATCCGGTAACGTCCGACAGGCCGGAAAGAGCATCGGTTCCCGGCCCAAACGAGATGTGGTTGACCCAGGGGCCAGACTCCCCCAATCCAGGCATAGACACCATGATAAGGTCGGGGCGCACTTTGGCAAGCGTCTCGTAGCTCAAGTCCAGGTTGGGCATGACCCTGGGGCTGTAGTTCTCCAGAACCACGTCGCTAACACTCACCAGTTCCCTGAACAGATCCCTGCCGCCTTCGTGAGCAAGGTTGATGGCGATGCTCATCTTTGCGCGGTTGACCTCATTGAACGTCGCAACGGTGTTGTACGTCCGGGGTTGCTCCGGGTCTTGAGTATGCATCTGGACGTTGCCAATGGCTCTTCCCCAGGGCAATTCCACCTTGATGATCTGAGCGCCAAGCTGTCCCAACACCCTGGTGGTCACCGGCCCGGCGATGACGTTGGTGAGGTCTATGATCCTTATGTGTTGGAAGGGAAGCAATTTGTTGCTCTTTTGTGTCATGTGAATACTTTGCTAGATAACTCCCGATTCCTGAAATACGGTCAACTCTTTCTCAGAGTATCTCAAAACGTCGCAATATACCTGACGGTTATGCTCACCCAGAAGCGGCGCTCTGACGGGCTGCCAGGGACTCTCAGGCATATGATAGGGAAGGCTTGGGTATCTTAACTTCCCGGCAACGGGGTGATCTAGCTCGACGAAGAAGCCGGTGGCCTCATTCTGAGGGTCGTCCAATACTTCGGCGATGGACTGCACCATAGTGAAGGGAATCCTTAGCTCCTGGGCCTGGGTTTGTATCTCCTCTCTCGTATGATCCTTCAGCCTCTCCATGAGCAACTGATCTATCTCGTCGGCGTGGCCCATCATCGCAGTAAGCACTTCAGGCTCTTCCAGCCTTGGGTTGCCGGTGAGGAGCGCCAGCCCTTCCGGGAAACTGGGAGAGTAGTGGACATGCACCCAGCCGTCCTTGCATGGCAGCAGTGCGGAGGGATAGGGCGAATGAGGGTCACGCGTGATGAGCCGGGTACCGGCCCGCCTTGGCATAGTTCCGCGCTTTTCGAGCATCGTATAGACGGCTACCCCGTCGAACGTGCCAGCCAGAGCTTCAATTGTCGATACGTCGATATACTGGCCCTCCGCCGTGAAATCCCTGTGGCTCAACGCGGCCATGACAGCCATAACAGTCGCCAGCCCCGCCTGGTATCCAGACTGTGAGCCGCCAGCAATTAGAGGCTCCCTATCCTCGTCGCCAGTCAGATACATGTACCCGCTGACTGCGTAGGCGATCAACTCCGAGCCTTCGTAGTCGCGATATGGGCCGGTCTGTCCGAAGTATGAGATTGAGGCCATGATGAGGCCAGGGTTGAGTTGCTTCAGAATATCGTAGTCCAGGCCCAACTCTGACATGACGCCGGGCTTGAAATTTTCGATCAGAATGTCGGCCTGCTTGACAAGTTTATGAACAATAGGCTTCGATGCATCGTTCTTGAGGTCGAGCGTGATGCTTTTTTTGCCAGTGTTCAGGTATAGATAGGGCGCGCTCGTCTCGATGTTGGGAATATCGTTCAAGAAAGGGCCTGCACTACGAGCGGAATCTCCGGTAACAGGAGGCTCTACCTTGATGACCTGAGCGCCGAGGTCGGACATTATCTTCGTGCAGTAGCCGCCGGATACGCCGTCGCTCAGGTCAAGAACATTCACTCCTGAGAGAGCCGAGTCACTCACCGTAGACGTATCCTCCTCGCATTATGGACTAACCGAAACTATAGGCGTTACGGGTCACAACGTCAAGACGCGAAGGCGATAGTGGGCTTGCAAAAGCAGTGTTCGTGTTTGACAACGCTTCAAGACACTACTATCCTTGCAAGGCATAGGGTTTGGGGGTTGGGGGGACTAAACCCTAACCCCTATACCCCAAACCCTAATATTATCGAGGAGAGTGCCCGTGTCGCAGAACGATATAATATCGGCAGCGCAAAGCGCCGGACGCCAACTTCTGACAGAGGTGGAGTCCAAACAGCTTTTGTCGCAGGCTGGCATCGAAACCAATGAAACCCTGCTTGCAAAAAGCAAAGACGAAGCCCTCGAGTTAAGCCGTCAAATAGGCTTTCCGGCAGTGCTAAAGATAGCCTCCCCGGACGTTGTTCACAAAAGCGATGCCGGAGGGGTCAAGATTGGCCTGACCAACGAAGCTGAGGTTGGACAGGCGTACGACGAGATATTGGCCTCCATCGGAAGCGCCTATCCAACCGCGCAGGTCGATGGCATTTCCGTCCAGGCTATGGCTCAGCCGGGCGTCGAGGTCATCATGGGAGTCTCCATAGACCCGCAGTTTGGGCCAGTGCTCATGTTTGGCCTTGGAGGTATCCTGGTGGAAGTGCTTAAAGACGTAGCCTTCCGCATCGCGCCATTGACGCAGCGAGACGCCGCGCAGATGATCCGGGAAATCAAAGGCTATCCTATCCTCGAAGGTCATCGCGGTCAGAAGCCTGTTGATGTGAGCGCCCTTGAGAACAGCCTGCTGAAACTCTCCCGGTTCGTTGAAGAGCGGCCCATGATTAGAGAGCTTGACCTCAACCCCGTAATCGCATACAGCGACGGATTAACGGTGGTTGATGCCCGTATAGTGCTTGAGAACGCCGACGCTAGTTGAGAGGAAAACCAGATGAGTATTGACGCCAAAAAATTAGACCGCGCCCTGAACCCACGCACTGTCGCTGTGGTGGGCGACAAGCAAACCTCAGGTTATATGTGGCTGAAGAACATGAGCACCTTCCAGGGGAAGGTGTTTTCTGTGCAGCTAGACCCCAACGACATTCCCGGCATCGAGGCTATGGGGATTCCTAACTATAGCAGTGTCAAGGACATCCCGGATGAAGTCGATTACGTTCTGGTAGCCGTGCCGCGCAGAGTCGCCCCCTTCGTGCTGAAGGACTGCATCGAGAAAAACGTTGGTGGCGTCGGCATGTTCACGTCGGGGTTTGCCGAAACCGAAAGCGAAGAGGGTATAGAGCTTCAGAAAACGATAACCCAGATGGCGCAAGATGCCGACCTCGTGCTGCTCGGCCCCAACTGCATGGGTCTGTTTAACGCTGCCCTTGGGGTACGCTTCTCTCAAGACCAGATTGCTGGCGAGGGCGGGCCGGTTACGTTCATATCGCAGAGCGGTGGGCATGGCGGGGCGTTCTCCATCGCGGCCCAGGCCAGCGGCGTGAAACTCAACAAGGTCGTCAGCTTCGGCAACGGCGTCGTGCTGGAGAACGCGGACTACCTGGAATACTTCGCTCAGGACAGTGATACGCGTTTCATCGCTATGTACGTGGAGGGCGTGCAAGACGGGCGGCGTTTCTTCAAGTTGTTGCGAGAGACTACTCCCAAAAAGCCAGTCGTCATCTGGAAGGGCGGCCAGACGGAGGAAGGCAAGCGAGCCACTTCGTCTCATACCGGCTCGATTGCGGAGTCAATGGACACCTGGGATGTCGTCATCAGGCAGAGCGGAGCAATACGGGCAGACTCCATGCAGGAGACTGTAGACGCGCTAAAGGCGGTATCAGCATTTCCACGATTCACTGGTGACGGCATAGGGCTGACCGGTGGCTCAGGAGGGCAATCGGTATCGATGTCTGACGCCTTCGCCAAGGCAGGCCTTCGGATACCCATGCTAAGTAAGGACTCGTATACCAAGCTGGAGGAGTTTTTTCGCATGATAGGGGCGAGCTACCTCAACCCGATTGACATGGGTGGCATGAACCGCCCGCTGATGGAATCGATAGTAGATATTCTGTCCACTGACCCCAACATAGACGTTCTGGTAATGCAGATTAACCCTCGGGAATTCAGGCGAAATGCCTCGCAGGGCGAAGCCTACATTTCGGCCCTCGCCGCCGCGAAGGAAAAGACCGGCAAGCCTGCCGTAGCGATTCTCTTCTCACCAGACCCTTATGGCGACGGCGAAATTCTCAAGGAACTGGACCTCAGGCTACAAGAATCGGGGATACCAAGCTATCCGACATACGAGCGGGCAGCGCTGTCCATCAAGAAGGTTGTGGATTACTACCGCTTCCAAGATGGGACGTAGGCGCAAAGAGTCAGGCCGCTACACTAGAAGTCCAGTCCTCCCTTTAAGCGGCCATACTCGGAGCTTATCTCGGCCCCAAGCAAGAGAATTATGCTGCTGAAGTATACCCAGATAAGAAGCACTATGATGGGCGAGAGCGAGCCGTAGACGCTGCCGAAGCTGGTAAATCTATCGACGTAGACTATAAAGAGACTCTTCGCCAGTTCGAATAGGAACGCACTCACTACCGCGCCGGGCCAGACGTAACGCCAGTAGGTCCTGGTGTTCGGCATGAACCTGTAGATGATAAGGAACATGCCGAATGTAAGTATGACCGAGGTCGATTGGAGCAACACTCGACCAAAGATGCCAAGCAAAAAACCAATGCCTGGTATGTCGATATCGGCACGGGTCAGCTCTTCCGTGAACTGGACGACTGCACCTGTGGCGGCAGAGGCCACAAACAGCACACCTACTCCAATAGCCATGACAAGCTGCCTGGCCTTGGCTATGTATATGGGCGGCATCTTCTGCACGTTCCAGGCCTTGTTGACAGACCGGTTGGCTGCGCCGAAGATTGCGCTTCCCGACCAGAGCAGCCCTACGACCGCGATTAATCCCAGACTACCCCTGAATCTTATGACGGACTGGATATTTTCACCAACAATTTCCTCGGAACCCGGGAGATAGTCTGTAGCGAACTTGATGATCTCTGCCTGGTTTGACTCGGACTCGATGAAAAGACCCAGAATGGCTATCAGGCCCAGTATAGGGGAAACATGGAGAGGACTCCATAGTAAGCGAGGCCAGCTGCCATCTGGCTAACATCGTCCGATGAGAACTTTTTGGAAGTTCCCAGGATGACGGCGACAAGGAGGTTACCCTCGTAGCGTTCCTTGACACTGGTAACTCGCTTTCGAACGTTGGATGTAAGATTTTGGAACATGTTTCGCCTTATCAAATCAAGCAATACCGGATGCCCTCCCCTACCTCAACAAAGGCCCGGCACCATTGTGATAGATGCAATTATAAGCAAAGAGCCGCGCCATATCTCGACGGCTTTCAGCCGGAGACGATGTTGCACATCCTAGAGAGCGAAAAGAAGGTCAGAGATTGCGCACATATCTCGCCATGCCTGCGTCAATCTCGTAGCCTATAGCATCCCAGTACCCAGTGGCCCAGGGATGGTCTCTCTCCACGAGGGCCGTAATTCGCTTCACGCCCATTGCCGCTAGATGCATCTCTACGTCGGAAACCAGCCTGCGCGCTATCCCCTGCCGCTGGTATTCGGGATGAACCGCCAGACGGTAGATGTTGCCGCGCCATCCATCGAATCCTCCGATGACAGAGCCGACTATGCGTCCGTCCATTTTGGCGACGAGAAGCATTGACATACTTTCCCTGATGGCACGCCGGATGTCCTCGATTGTGTCGGTAACGCTAACAGTCGTGTCAGCCTGACGCCACAAGTCCAGGATAACGGCGGCCTCATCCTCACGGCATTCCCTCACCGACAGATCGCTCGTCATGCGCCAATCCTCTCAGGCAAAGTCTTCAGATAGAGGCTGGCAAAGCCTGGCCGTCAACGAAATCCTTGATAGCTCTTGACACTGCGTCAGGGCGCTCCATATACATGTTGTGGCCCGTTCTCTCTATTGTTACAGCATCGAAGCCGGGTATCTCGGCCACCAGGGTGTCAAGCTCTTCAAACGTGCTTCTACGGTCGCCGCTCGCAATGAACAGCATGGGTACGCCTAGAGCACGAAACGCGGGCCGCAAGTCCACGTAGTCTCCTTCGCGCTCCTTCCAACTCATCGAGGCCTGCGCCCACTTTATGTCGATGGAGCCATCCGGCAGTTCCATCGATTCAAGCTCCGTCACGTCGCGGATAACATCTTCGCGCCAGCGTCCGGTTGCCGGGTGCTGCTTCAGGTATTCGTATAGCTCCTCGCGACTCGTCCACGTCCGCCGAATACGATTGGGGCGGTCTGCGTGCGAGACCCTCCGCTGAAACTCTTCGCCCACGACCACCATCGGCTCAAGCAAAATTAACTGGTTGAATGTTCCTGGCATGCGTTCAGCCACAAGCGTCATCACGACTGCGCCTGTTGAATGGCCTACGCCGATCGTATCCCTGATCTCCAGGCTTTCGCAGAATGCAGCAAGGTCTGCAATCCTATCCTCGAACCTGTAGCCTGTTTCTGTCCACTCGCTGTCGCCATTGCCTCTGGTGTTCAGAGAAATGATATGGAATTGGGAACGCAGGTCTCTTATTACAGCATCCCAACTTCTGCTGGTGCGCATATCGCCGTGCAGCATTAGCATCGGCGGCCCGTTATCTCCCCAGTCCAGATAGTGAAGTCTGATTCCGCGAACGTTTACAAAATGCTCTGTTGGTTTTTCCACGTTGTCCTATCCAGTAAGTTAATTGCCGCATTGACTTGAAGAACTAAGCATGTATGATAACTTTGGTTCAAAGTGAGCGCAAGTTTCTACCAGGCGACACGCACACAAATGCTGAGAGGAGCGACATGCTTTTACAGTTGACTTCGGACGAACTGCTTACGACGACTAGGGCGGTGCGCAAGCGGCTCGACCTTACTCGGCCTGTCGAACGAAAAATGATCGAGGAGTGCATTACTATCGCCCAGCAAGCGCCCACCGCGTCGAATATGCAGAACTGGCACCTCGTAGTCGTCACGGATTCTGCCAAGCGCACGGCTCTCGCCGATCTATGGCGCAGGGGTCTTGAAACCTACATGGCCCTCCCGTCAAGTATCACCAATGTGACTTTTGACGACCCCGAACGCAATGCGACCCAGGCTCGGATCATATCTTCAGCGCAATATCTGTTCGATCACATACATGAGGTTCCAGTGATGGTCATACCCTGTATCGCTGCTCGCACAGACGACCAACCGATGATCGTGCAGAGCGCGGTATGGGGATCGATTGCCCCGGCGGCATGGAGCTTTATGCTAGCCGCACGCGCACGCGCACGCGCACGCGGCCTCGGCACTTCGTGGACCACTTTCCACCTGTTCTTTGAGGAGGAGGCGGCCAAGATACTCAGCATTCCGCACGCCGAGATAATGCAGATTTGCCTCATCCCTGTGGCCTACACGAAGGGCACAAACTTCAAGCCAGCGCCCCGTGAGCCTGTTGACACGATGGTCCACTGGGACGCGTGGTAGACAGGCCCCGTCAGCAGAACAGAGCGATTCCTCAGAGTGGATTAAAGGGCGGGATTGTAGTATATCCCGCCCGCAAGACTCTAGTTGAGCAGATCAAGCTTTTTCAGGACGGCAGGTAGCTCTTTCTTCTCATCCTCTGTCAGCGGCCTGAGTGGTCGGGATACCGTGTCGCTGTCCAGGATGCCCATCAGCTTGAGCGATGATTTCATTGCCGAGAAGCTAGCCGCGTTCGCGCCGCCGCCTTTGGCGATGCGCGAAATCCCGTTGGCAATCAGGAGCTTCGCGTCGCACTCGCGAACTGTCTCCGTGTCTCCGGCCTCGCCCGCTTCCAAGCCTCTTGAAGAGATAGCCGGAACAAGGTTCGCGATTCCGGGGATTACTCCGTGAACCCCTACCGCCCTCGCGGAAGTGACGCGAAATACCGAGCCGAGGAAGCGCAGCAGGCTCAGGTTTCCCTGGTCGCACAGAATGTTAAGCTCTGCCAGCAACTCACCTGCGCCTGAACTGTCCTTGACGCCGACGACTGCGCCCTCGCTGGCTAGCGTTGCCACCGTTCCCGGCGCAACAGCCGTCTTGACGGTCACAGGTATGTTGTAGACCCAGAGGGGAGCGCCAACGCGGTCTTTGATATAGCGATAGTGATCGAGAATCTCATCCTGCGCGTTCGGATAGTAGTAGGGCGGTGTCACGGCTATGCCATCCAGCCCACTTTCCTGAACGGCGAGCGCAAGTTCTATCGAAAGCTGCGTGCTGGGCTGCGATACGTTGCCGATGATTGGCACACGGCCCGCCACCTCATCCACAACCGTCTCGATGCTGATGATGCGCTCTTTATCAGACAGCGCCGCGAACTCGCCCGTTGTGCCTGAAACCCATATTCCGTGCGCGCCATTATCTATCAGGTAGTTCACCAGCCGTCTCAGAGAACCTGTGTCAACTGTCTCGTCTGAGTTCAGCGGCGTGAGCACCGGAACTATCACGCCTCGGATTTCTTTGTCTGCCATTTAATCGCTCCTTGCTGTGGTATTCTAAAGCCTCTATAAGTTGAAAATCTCGAAGCTCACGGCGTAGTCATAACCAAAACGCTCGCCGACAGCGTTCAGGTTCATGCGTAGGAACATGTCGGGGTCGAAGCTGCGGCCCAGGTTGTCGATGTAGGCGCGGTGTTCCTGCAAAGAGGCTACACCCTTGTCTATAAAGTCCGTGACATCGACGCCATGGGTCGGATCAGAAGAGCCATGAACGCATACCATCGTGATTCCGTTCCAAGGCTCCAGGCCTTCATCAAGCAATTCGGGAAATATCCAGCGATTTCCTGCGTCGCGGGAGGCGTCTATCACCGCGAGGCCGACCTCACGATGGTCTGCTTGATTAAGCATCCTGTTCCCTCTGGCCAGCCCAAAGAGACCCGTGATGAGCACCTCAGGGCGATGCTTCCGAATGGCGCGGGAGATGTCTTTGCGCAACGGCAAACCATATTCGACGACGCCATCGCGGTGGTCGAGAAACTCGACAGTCTCGACACCAACGACTGCGGCGCTGTTTCTCTCCTCCGCCTCACGGAGTGGCCCAACCTTTTCGGGTTCCATCGAGTCTATGCCCGCCTCCCCTCGCGTCACCATAATGTAGGTGACATGCTTGCCTTGCGATGTCCAGCGGGCTATTGCGCTCGCGGCACCGTACTCAATGTCATCGGGATGCGCCATCACCACGAGCGCCCTTTCCCAATCTTCAGGGACGGTCTGAAGCTCTATCTGTTCTGCCATGCATTACCTCAATGTAAGCTAGAAGGGCCGATACCCTGTCTAACAAGGCATCGGCCCTTTTTATCGTGATCGCTAAAGATCGAGAAAGCCCATGCTGACTCTAACGGATTCCGCCCGCGATTGCGGGTAGGAAATGCACCTCGCTGTTCTCTCCAACCTTCTCTAGCATTCCCATAGGGGTCACCTCTCCGTCGACGGCGACCGATATACTGGGCTTGATGCGGTTATCGTCCACCAGCCTTTGCTTCATGCCGGGGTAGGCCGCCTCCAGGTTTTCGACGATCTGCCGAACGGTGGAACCTTGGATTTCAACCTTGGATTCCCCCCCAGTCAGGGTCTGCATCAGCGACGGTATGTAGACAGTAGCCATAGGTCACTACTTCTAACCCTTCTTCCACAGGGCTTTTGTAACTGTGGCGGGGTTCATCGGCATCTCGTCCAAACGAACACCAATAGCGTTGTGTATGGCGTTGCCAATCGCCGCGGTTGGCGGAATGATGTTGGCTTCGCCGACGCCACGCACGCCGTAAGGATGCCCAGGATTGGCGACCTCTACGATTACGGTGTCAATCATTGGCAGGTCAAGAGCCGTGGGCATACGATAGTCCAGGAGGCTTGAGTTCTGCATCTGACCGTTGTCATTCATATAGTACTCTTCGTTAAGCGCCCATCCTATGCCCTGAGCGCTGCCTCCCTGCATCTGGCCTTCGACGTAACTGGGGTGAATGGCCTTGCCTGCGTCCTGAACGGCGGTGAAGCGCAGTATTTCCACCTTTCCAGTGTCGGGGTCAACCTCAACGTCCACGATGTTGCCCGCGAAGGAGCCGCCAGCCGTGCTTGGGTTAACCGCGGCGCTGCCGACTATGTTGCCGCCCGTCCTCGCCAGTTGCCCTGCAAGCTCCTTGAATGTCATCTTGAGTTCAGGGTCAGACTTGGACTGGAGGACTCCATGCTCCATCTCAACGGCATCAGGTTCTATTTCCCATATTTGGGCCGCTCGCTCGATTAGCTGGCGCTTCACGTCATTAGCGGCCTCGATAGCAGCCCAGCCTGTGGCGAAGGTAGTGCGGCTTCCGGCTGAGAACATCGTGTAGCCGACCGAGTCAGTGTCTACGATGGTCGGGTGAACATCTTCCATCGGGATGCCCAGCGCTTCCGCGGCCTGCATTGCTATTGACGCCCTGGAGCCGCCGATGTCGGTGGAGCCTTCAATCAGAGCCACCGTGCCGTCAGCGTTTACGTTGATGTTGCAGGCAGAGTGCATACCAATGTTGAACCAGAACCCAATTGCAACGCCGCGACCTCGGTTCAGCCCTTCCAGGGGGACGTTATAATGCGGGTGGTTCTTCATTGCTTCCAGGACCTCGACGCAACCTATTCGAGGGAACACCGGCCCATCGGCGCGGCGGGTCCCCTCTTTGGATGCGTTCTTGAGCCGAAATTCTATCGGGTCCAGGCCAAGCTTAATGGCTAGCTCGTCCATAACCTGCTCAGTGGCAAACGCGGCGTTCGGTGCCCCTGGCGCGCGATATGCTTCTGTTTTTGGCTTGTTTACCACAACATCGTAGCCGTCAATCACAGCGTTGGCAATGTCATAGGCGGCGAACACACACATAGCTCCCGCACCTACCGGTGAGCCAGGGAATGCCCCTGCCTCATACGCCAAAAATGCCTGGGCAGCCGTGATTTTGCCGTCCCTCTTAGCGCCAATCCTTACCTTGACATAAGAGCCTGACGTAGGCCCTGTGCCTTCGAATACGTCCTGACGACTCATGACCATTTTGACGGGATGTCCGGTCTTTTTGGAAAGAAGCGCAGTAACAGTATCAAGGTATGACGGAATTTTGCCGCCGAAGCCGCCGCCGATTTCCATTGGCGTGACTTTGACCTGGGACACGGGAAGGTCCAGCAGCTTTGATACCTGATCTCGCACGGGGAACGCGCCCTGTGTGCTGCACCAGATGTGAAGTCTACCGTCTGTGTTCCAGAATGCGGTAGAGTTTTGAGGCTCGATGTAGCCCTGGTGCACAGTCTGGGCATTGAATTCGTGCTCGACGATCTCGTCGGCCTCGGCGAATCCCTGGTCAGTGTCTCCAAGTTTGTGCTGGAAGTGGTCGGCAAGATTGCTGACCTTATCGGTTGCCTCGCCGAATTCCTTGGTCTTGAGGGTTTCTAGCAACAGGGGCGCGTTGTCCTTCATACCCTCTGGGGCCGTCATCACTGAAGGGAGCACCTCGTAGTCTACCTTGATGAGGGACGCCGCTTCCTCGGCTATGTGAGGGCTAATTGCGGCTACGGCGGCTACGGCGTGGCCTTTATACAACACCTTGTCGCTTGCCAGGATGTTATCACGATCGTACTTGAGGGAGACGTCACCGTTGCTTGGCGGCAGGTCGCTAGCCGTCACCACCGCCCGCACGCCAGATAGTTCCAGCGCCTTGCTCGGGTCAATGGATATGATGCGTGCGTGCGCGTGAGGGCTTCTCAGCATCTTGGCATGCAACAATCCTGTGGTGTCAAAATCGGCCCCATAAAGCGCGCGACCTGTTACTTTATCATGCCCGTCGGGGCGAACGGGACGTGTGCCAACCACGTCAAACTCTACGCAAGAGAGAACGACATTAGACTCGTAATCAGTCGTCATGTTCAGGCCTCCTGCATTTTTACTGCCGCGTCCTGGACTGCTCGCACGATTTTGTCGTAGCCCGTGCAGCGGCACAGGTTGTTAGCCAGCCAGAATCGAATTTCATGCTCCGTTGGATTAGGATTTTCGTCTAACAGGGCCTTGGATGCGACGATGAACCCTGGAGTGCAGATACCGCACTGCAACGCCGCGTTCTCAAGGAACGACTGCTGAATAGGATGCAGGCCCGCAGGGGTCGCTATGCCCTCGATTGTGGTTATCTCTTTGCCCTCGACCTCGACGCCAAGCACGAGGCATGAGGTCACGATTCTGCCGTCGAGTATCACTGTGCAGGCCCCGCAGTTACCGTCGTTGCAGCCCTCTTTCGAACCCGTCAGGCCTATAACGTCGCGGAGACATTCCAGAAGGCTCTGGCGAGGCTCGCACAAGAAATCAACATGTTCTCCATTAATAATTGTCTGTACATAGGTCTTCGCCGGCATCTATTACGCCTCCTTGGCTCTTTCGATAGCAGTATTCAAAGCTCGTCTTGTGAGCACGTTGCATAGGTGTTTTCTGTATTCGATGGTGCCGCGCATGTCGGTGATGGGCTTCGCGGCGTTCTCAGCGAGGCTCGCCGCCGCCTGTATGCTCTCGTCGTTGGCGGGTTTCCCTGCTAGAGCGTCACCTGCTTCTCTGACGAAGAGCGGGGTGGGCGCTACAGATGCAAGGGCTACACGAGCCGACTTGATGTTGCCGTTTTCCAGGACCACAGATACGCCCGCGCCAGCTACGGCGATGTCCATCTCGTTTCTGGGGATGAAGCGTAAGTAGCGCGCTCCTGAGTTTGGCCCAGGAGGCGGGAAATGGATGGAGACGAGCATCTCTCCGGCCTGTAGAGCGTTCTGTCCTGGCCCGGTGCAAAAGTCCTCGACGGCAATCTTTCGCGCGCCGTTCGGCCCGACAACGTTGGCAGTAGCGCCGAGGGCAATCATAACGGGGATGGAGTCACCGCTGGGCGCGGCGTTGCAGAGATTGCCTCCAAGAGATGCCCTGCCCTGTATCTGCGTGCCGCCGATTAGCGATGCCGCGTCGATAATGCCGGGATATGCATGACTTACCGCCGCGTTGCCGTATATCTTGTAACACGGTACAGAAGCTCCGAGGGTTAGCCCAGCTTGAGGGTCATAGGTAATCTCATTCAACTCAGGGATGTTCTTGCCGTTCACCACGAGGTCTAGCTCTCTGCGACCTCCTCTAAGCTGAACGAGAAGATCAGTCCCACCGGCCATTATGCGGGCGCGGTCTCCGTGCTCAGCGAGCAGGTCAACAGCTTCCCTGACCGAATTAGGGCTTGCATAGTCAAACCACTTCAATAGCCCACCTCCTTTTATTGTTTATATCGCTACGACGATGCCAGTTTTGATTGACTAACTTTTGTGATTGATGTATTAGGCTGAACGTCCAAATCTGGTTTCCCTAGATAAATGGGGATGCAGGTACGAACACCATGTCTGACGCCAGAGGCCGGGATAAGTATATCAAACCTAATTTGCGAGAACAATGGGTTGAACAAGGTAGATGGCGTTCCCTTGCTTATTCGTAGTCGAGCTTAGAAGGAAACGACCATTGCGTCAAGTGCATGATTCTAGGGATGCTCTGAACAATCGGCTTCAGGCTGGGCCGAGTTGACCGGAGTGGTTTTGGGGGCGTTAAATTGCCTCATGGCACCGTGGTGAGGGTTATTGTCGGCCTACAACCGGCCCTGACAGGGCCTTTCGCCGCCCTTAGCCCTGATTTTGGGCGCACTTATACAAGGTCTCACGCCGCCAGGTACTGTTCGGCCCTCATCAAGTTGGCAAACCCCAGCAGCGTCATCAGCCGCTGCGTGTTCTTGGACAGCCCCCTGTAGCGGACCTTGGCGTAGCCGAAGTGCCGCTTGATGTACAGGAACGGATGCTCCACCTTAGCTCTGACCGACGCTTTGCGCTTCTCCGACACCGCCTCAGGGCTCCCAGGCTCCAGCTTCCGACGCTGGCCGGGCCTCATCGCCACCTGCCACTCCACGTCCAAGCCCCGGTTCCCCGGCCTCTTGTCAACTCCCTGATACCCAGCATCTCCCCACACCTGAGACTCCCCACCGTGCAGCAACCGGGGCAACTCAGTCAGGTCATGCACGTTCGCAGATGTCGTGGTCATGCTGTGCACCACTCCCGTCTGCGAGTCCACACCGATGTGCACCTTCATCCCGAAGTGCCACTCGTTACCCTTCTTCGTCTGGTGCATCTCGGGGTCGCGCTCTTTAGCCCGATTCTTCGTCGATGAGGGCGCCGCTATGATGCTCGCGTCCACTATCGTCCCCTCCTGAAGACGGAGACCCTTGGACTCCAGATAGCGGTTGATCTCCTCGAACAGACCCGCGCCCAACTCATGCTCTTCCAGCAGGTGGCGGAAGTTCAGAATCGTCGTCTCGTCCGGCAGCGGCCCAGGCAGTCTCAGCCCTACGAACCGCCTCACCGATTCGACCTCATAGAGCATGTCCTCCATCCCAGGGTCGCTCAGGTTGTAAAACAACTGCACGCAGTGTATCCGTAGCATCACCGATAACTCGTAGGGCCGCCGACCACGACCGGCCTTGGGATAGAACGGTCGAATGCGCTCTTCCAACTCTTCCCAAGGGATCAGTCCATCCATGCGCTCAAGGAACTTCTCCCGGCGAGTCTTTCGCTTCTTGCTCTCGTAGTCCAAGTCCGCAAACGTCGGCTGGTTCATTGCCTCTCCTCCCCCGTCTTCAGGCCTTGGCCCTATTTTACTATCCCACAAGCCATCGGGACTTATTCAGAGCATCCCTAGCTTTCCGCTGGCACAGTGCCAATGATACCTTCGGACTCCATCTCCTCGATTTCTTTGGAAGACCTCCCCAACAACTTACTATATATGAAAGCGTTATGCTCGCCAAGGCGTGGACTGGGCCATCGGACAACGCCAGGACTTCTGGACATCTTCCACGATATTCCCGGCAAGAAGTAAGGCCCTGCGGAAGGATGGTCGATCAATTCAAGCAAGCCTCGCTCCTGGTAATGAGGATCGTTGAATATGCCTCGCCCGACAGCACCGGCGTAGCGGCGATGCCATGCGCTTGCAACAACTCCATGACATTGTTGGCATCTTTGTTCTGCGTCCATCGAGAGATGAGCGCGTCCAACTCATCATGATTCTTATGCCTCGAAATGATGCTGACGAACCGAGGGTCGTCGGCAAGCTCAGGCACATTCATCGCCTCACACAGGCTGACCCACTTGAGGTCTGATGTCACAGCGATGGTGACCCAGCTATCGACACCCTCGCAGGGATAGACGCCGTGAGGGGCATAGACAGGATGCCGGTTGCCTCGATTTTGGGGGTTGCGCCCTGTCATTTCGAAGCCCAGCAAATGCTCTCCTATGAGACATATCGAAGACTCAAGCTGTCCTGAGTCTATGAAGATGCCCTTGCCAGTGCGCCGACGATAGAGTAACGCGGAAAGCACCGCAGCAGCAGCGTGCGCACCGCTAATCGGGTCGCCGAAGTTGACGCCTGATTTCATCGGAGCGTCGTCTCCAAGATAGCCGTTCATCGATGCAATGCCCCCTAGCTGCTCCTGCCCAATGCCGTACTGTATGAAGTCCTTCCAGGGGCCTGCACTACCGAACGCGGGCATCGAAACCATGATTATGTCGGGACGCAACCGTCTCAGGTCGTCGTAGCCGAATCCTCTGCGCGCCATCAGACCAGCGCGGTAGTTCTCGATAACCACGTCGCTGATACTCACAAGCTCTTCGAGAATGGCCTTACCTTTAGGATTAGTAATGTCGGCTGTGACGCCATACTTGCTCTGATGCAGGGTATTAAACCAGCCGCTGCGATTCCAGGGGTCAGGCCCCGGTTCGCCGTCGGGAAGGTTGCCGGAGCCAGCGATAGCACGGTGCGGGTCGATGGCGCGGAGCGATTCGACCTTGATGACATCGGCTCCCATGTCGGCGAGCAGCTTGGTGCCTTGTGGCCCTGCCCATATGCGGGAGAAATCGAGAATTCTTATGCCTTCTAGGGACATTCGCATGTTAGCAGCCTCGTTGAAATTTGCCATCCATTTCCTGGGCGGAGCGATCTGCGAAGGCGAGCGAATGTTTCCCACCCACCCGCCCTCGCAGAGCATTGAGATTAATTTCTCACCCACACACCCTCTATCTGAATGTCATTGTAGTCCAGCCATACGTCGCCACCCGCGACGTTGGCCTCTCTCAAACGTTCGTTTTGCCATCCGTTGACCGGGACAGCGAAAATGTAGCCCTGGCCTCCGTACTCGTCGAGGCATGCCTGGCCTCCCTCAGACCACACGCCTGTCGCAGTGGTCACTGCCCAGTTTTCGCCCAGCTTGTCGTCCCAGTCACCAGGCTCGCCCTCTCTTGGCCTTGCGCAAGCGAAGTGGTGGTGATCGTTTGGATCTCTGGAAAACCATCGCCCGTCAGAGTCGTTGAACAGGGCAGCGTCCCCCAATTGGCCTGCGTCACCTTCTCTCCAGCTCCACACCGCACTCGCTAGCCTCGTATCAGGCTCTTGACAGGCTGCCTTGCCATTCCGCAGCCATTCCACAAGGCAAGTTGTAGGCGGCGACTTCTCCTGTGCGTGCAAGAAGTCGAATGATATTAAGTTCACGTTGCATCGCACCAAGTCGGCAATCTCGGCCTCGTCGAACACGCCCGTCCAGGCGAATGCGTCCAGAAGAGAGCGGGCTTCGTAGAGACCTGAAAGCCGATTATGATTCTGCTTGAACGACTAGGGGCCACTAGAGTCATTGCCCCAACAATCGTTACGGCTGCCGTCGTGTTCGAAATTGTCAGCTTTCGAAGACGTGAACGGATTGGTAAACGTATCGTGCCATATCCACTCACCGCTGTGGTCATCAGGGCTAATGATAATGACCTGCTTGCTCTTGTCACGCATCTCATGAATCGTCGGCCATCGCTGTGTTCGGGGGTCGGGCAAACCAAGCGTGGCAACATCACCTGGCTTAAACACGCGGTCTCCAAAGTATTTCGCGATAGGGTCGTTAACATAGTTATCGTGCCCGTTGGAGCGATCTTCAATCACGACAAAGATAACCTCACCTGGGTTGGCATCGAGCCACTCGCCAATCTCTTTTATGCCGTTGGTGTAGAACCTGTCGAAACCTGCACAGCCAATATGATCTGAAGTTCCGTGGCAAAGCCTGAGTTGGTCTTTGAACCAGTGCAAGTCGAGCAAGAGAGACCTCGCGCCCAATCGCAACTGGTCAGTCATCGAATACCAATCGTTCGGCACGGCATAGCCGTCAGAGCGATTGTTGAAGGAGTTATGTGTGCTGATGAGCGTGACCCAGTTCAGAGGCTCGTCCTTGGCTAGCTCTAGCTGGTTCACTAAGGCCCAGTAAGTCCATGCGCCCTGAAAATCTTCCACCTCCTGCTGCCTTCGAGTCGAGTTTACAGACGTGCCCGGTGGGTCGTAGAAATCGAGGATTAGGTCTTCAAACCAACCGAGAGGGCCAGCGCGAGCGGTGAGGAAGCCCTTCAAGTCTTCGAGGTCTGACCGGAATTTGGAGACATCGAACTCTGCGCTATATACATTACTCCCCGCGAAGGCTTGTTCAGGCAAAGGCCCCGCAGTCTTGCGGATAGCATGGGGCAACGAGCCAACAACCTGCCTCAGGTCGGCCATCAAATTCTTGAAGTCTGCAACGACGCTCCAGCCGGGCTTGCGGAAGTCCGGCCCAGGCCTCGCCGTTCCAGAATTATCGACGTCGGCGAGAAAGTCGCTTATAGTGAGGCCTTGCACACGGGCACGGAGGGTGGGTATATCTACCTCCGCAAGTCTCCTGCCCAATTCGAGGTCTTCCCGATTGAGTCGCACCATATCGCCCAACTGTAAACCGATGTCCGGCAGCACTCTAAATCCGGTCGCTTTCAGGCCGCGATCTGCAAACAGGTTGCCATTTGCCCAGAAGAATTCCGTGCTCGCACTACATGGAGTTTCTCCTTCGCCGCCACAGTCCCAGGTCGTCGTCTCTCCAGCATTGGCATCGCTTCGCATCGGTAGAAAGACACCAAAGGCCAGTGCGACCACGAATGCCCATTTCAGTGCTGCCTTGAACGTTATTTTGTTAGAGAGAGTCAAATTATTCATGCCGGGCCAATCCTATTATGTTGAGGGTTAGCTATTCCAACCCAAGGACACGAGCCATGAGATGGAAAATATCGGTGTTATCGTGGAGGCCGATGACCCTGGCTGATTGTGGGCCAAGCGCGGCTATTCGCAACTGGGTTCCAGTATGGCTTTGCAAGGCTCCGACTTCCCTGGTTACGTAACTGACCGTTATCACAGCACCGTCGGCGGTGACGAGCCTGCTGAACGCGCCTGGCTGGTCTACGCTAACGGGAGGCCAGATAATCTGTGCCGTCTGGCCGTGGTCAGCGGTTACGATGACAAGGGTATCCAGCGGGATTCGTGCGTTGTTGACGTGGCGATTCGCGTAATTCACAGCCACCTCGACGGCATCATCGAAAGCGACGGTCTCGCCAATCTGCTGGCACGGGCTGGACAAGTGCGACTGTTTGTCGATTGACGCTCCCTCCACAACCAGAAAGAAGCCTGGGATGCCAGCTTCCTTGGCGGCGAAGTGGAGCAGCTGGATGGCTTTCGCAGTCATCCCGACAATGCCCGGTTCGCCGAGTGGACGCTGGTCGGTCTGACATATCTGCGGGCCACTGCCGGGAAACGGCAGCGCGGGGTCGCCAGCCCACTCCGCGCTCATATTGCCGTTGGTGAACAGACCAAGAACCTGGTCTCCAGGCAGAGTCACTCCAAGCTGTGCGGCGGTTTCCACGACGCTGTAACCCTGTGCAATTGCCGATTGGGTTACTGTCTGACCCACAAACGGGCCGCCGTCGATGACCTGCTCGAATATGGCCTTGCCTCCGCCGAGAAGCACGTCTATCTGGTGGTCTACCAGTTGCTCTGCAATAGAGCCTGGGCCTCCGTTCAGTTTCTTATCCGGTAGGCAGTCCGCCATATCCTCCGGGCCTTTGCAGAAGCGTTGATTGATGTGGGAGGCAAATGACGCGGGCGTAGCGTCGGCGATTTCGGCGGTGGAAACCAGCCCTGTCAGAAATCCCGCCCCTTGTGCCATCTCAAGAACGGTCTGTATATCCAGGTCGCTGCCCGCCGTAGTCGCGATTCGGGTGTTGCTCGTCTTGACGCCTGTGGCGAGGGCAGTGGCTGCGGCTGCCGAATCGGTAACGTAGTTAGGCAACGACGGGTTGGACTCCTCAACCGAATACGTAGTGATTGTCCCCATGAAGGGCAGATTATCGAGACTGAGCCGCCCGTCAGCGCCTACGTGATAGTTGCGGGCAAGCGTAATCTCAGAATCGCCCATGCCGTCCCCTATAAGCAAGATGACATTTCTGGCCTGGTGAATCAGGAGTGACTGC
Organism: Dehalococcoidia bacterium; assembly: GCA_965206395.1. GTDB lineage: Bacteria > Chloroflexota > Dehalococcoidia > Lucifugimonadales > CATOSD01 > CBDBJK01. The sequence continues at coordinate 9,597 of CBDBJK010000016.1, read as the reverse complement.
TCAACACTGTCAGACTGGATTTCCATGCGATTGCCCGCGAAAGCAATCAGGGGAATCAAGACGCCGAGCAACACGACCGCAATTGCGATGATTCTACGTGGTATCGACCATGACATTGCAGCTTCCTCCTCAAGGCTAACCGAGCCGGGTCATCACTCGCTCTGGTCGGGCTTACGAGGCGAGGCAAGGTCCCCACCTATGTAAAAATCTTGCATCAGATCTGCCGCGATTTGCTCAGCGTGGAATACGTTGCCTGCCTCGTTCTGATGCAATGCGCCGTTGATGTCGCCCTGAGATTGAAGCGTTTCGGCGAACTGCACTATCCAGTGATCGTCGGCGCAGTAGCCGTGCGTGCTGTATCCGGCGTGGATTCCATCGATATAGCTCCAACCCGCACTCTGTGCAGCCCTAGCGCCAGCGTCATCGAGACGAGCTTCGACGACGAAATCGATCCATATCGCCTCGTTCTTGCTCACACCCGGAATGTCTTCGCAGTATGTACCATCATCATTCTTTGTCACATCGAAGTACTCTAACAGGTAGACGCGCTCCTTGCGTTGGGCAGCGGAGTCTGGAATCGTCAGGCCGTTCAGGTTGGGCAATTCCACGTTATTGAAATTGTCGTAATTGTCCAGAAGACGGGTGCATCCTGGCCCTTCATCCTCACAATCCTTGCCATAGATGCCGTCGAAGAAGATTCTCTTCGCGCTGGGGTCATCCGGGCTGCCTCCGATATTGGTGAAGAACTCTTTGCACTCCTCGAACTTGCCAAGTAATATCGCTGGCAGACAGAACCTGAGCGTCAGCAAGATGCCAATTGTAAGGTGTTTTTCAGCAAAGCATGGCATTTGCTCAACACAAGCGAAGGCGATATTTGCGAATCCGGTGTCGTTCGCGCCTATCGTCATCGTCAGTGCGTCGATTTCGCGGTCGCCGATGAGCGCGTTGGCCTGCTGAATCTGCCCTGGGAGGTCGCTAGTCGTGTCGCCAGAACACGCAAGATGAATGAAGGTCACCGATGTTCTAGGGTCGTTTTGCTCCAACATTATGGCCGCCTTGGGTGGGCCTGCTTTGGCAGAGCGATGACAAGGCTCGTCCTGCCACGTAGCTATCACCTGAGTCTTCCACTGGTCAACTGACGCCTGGGCGTTTGCCACCGCCGCATTCGCCGCGTCAATCATACTCTGGGTCGCGTCGGGATTGGCCTGTGTTCTCCTGAGGTCGGCCTGCGCAGCCATAAGAGTTTTCACAGCGTCTGCTGTGCCGGAAATCACGGAATCGGGAATCGGGATGTCGGGAACACCCTCGCCCGACGCGGCGGAGTCTCCAAGCGAGACGATCAGCCAGTCCTGCACGACAACTTCCTCGGTATGTGAGGCTACTTCTCGGCCTGCTTCAATCAGAACCAGCTTCACCTCGTAAGCGCTCTCGGTTGGAAACTCGTATGAGAATCCGCCACAGGCCTCTACAGGCGATTGATCGATACCATCAATGAACCAGATGTAAAGATCGATGGTTCCCGTAGAGTCGCAGGCGTCGAAATCTACACGCCAGCTTGTGGGGTTGACGGCTTCAAAAGTCGTGAAGTAATCAATCAGGCCATCGCCGTCGCTGTCATCTCCAAAGCGGTCGGGCATCGACCAGTCGAATACGGCTGTTGCCGTCGTCGACTCCGCGATTGCATTCGTTTGTCCCTGTTGGAGGATTGGGATAGATAGGAGTGCGAGTGCGAAGATTAGGTTGTGTTGACATTTGGTGCATAATGGATACATGTCAACGACTGAATTACGCAATGAACAATGGTCGAAAATCCTTGAATTTCTGCGCTCATGCCCAGACCTCTACGTTGGAGAGGAGGACGATTGCAGGCGCTACGTCGAGGCCATCCTGTGGATGGCACGAAGTGGTGCTCCTTGGAGACTGCTGCCTGAGCACTACGGTCACTGGAACAGCGTATATAAGCGCTTCGCACGCTGGTGTGAAAAGGGTGTATGGGAACGAATGCATCAGCATTTTGTGCAAGACCCCGATATGGAGCATGTCATCATTGATAGCACTGTGATAGCACTGTGGTTCGCGCTCATCCCTGTGCTGCTGGAGCCTCCAAAAAACGGTGGCCAATCGGCCCAAGCTCTTGGCCGGAGCCGAGGCGGGTTCAGTACCAAGATCCACGTGAGCGTGGATGGATTGGGCAACCCGTTGCGCTTTGAGCTCACAGCAGGTCAACGTCACGACATCACCCAGGCACAGGCATTGATAGCTGATTTCGAAACCGAGCATGTGATTGCTGATAAGGGATACGATTCGATGGATTTTCTCCAATGCATCCTGGGCAGGGGCGCGTTACCTGTGATTCCACCTCGGTCAAATCGAAAGACGCCACGAGAGTATGATGAGTACCTTTACCGAGAGCGCCACCTTGTGGAGTGTTTCATCAACAGGATCAAGCACTACCGGCATATCTTCTCTCGCTTTGACAAGCTGTCATCGCGTTTCCTGGGATTCTTGAACTTCGTCGGTGCTCTCATATGGCTCAGATGAAATGTCAACACAACCTAGAACAAGTATGCGCTTGTTTATCGACATTGCCAGTCTCCTTCTGCGCGGGAGAACGGTTTTGGTGTCCACCCGATCTTTGATTAAGCCATAAGCTTAACTGTGGTTTGATAGCCTAAATCGCGTCAATTTCTCGGAGCCTCACCAGGTCGTCGACAGAGTATCCAAGGCGTTGGCAAAGTATATCATGATTGTGCTCTCCCAGAAGCGGCGCTGGTTCCAGCTTCCAGGTCATGCCCTCGGCCTTGTAGGGGCCGCTAGGACAGGTGAGTGTTCCAGCTTCCGGATGGGTAACTTCTGTAAAAAATTCCCTGTCTTGCAGGTGCTCCCATCCCAGAATGTCCTCAGGCGTCGCAACGTAGGCAAAGGCCAGCCCAAGGCGCTGCGCCTTCTCGAATATCTCCCGCTTGTTGTGCTGGGCCAGCCAGAGAAGCATCAGGGCGTCTAATTCCTCGGCATTGGCCGACCTGCCAACGCGGTTGTCGAACTTGGGGTCGGCTAACTCCGGGGTTTCCATCAACTCCGCCATTGCGGGCCAAAGATGGTCTGGCCCGGCAATAATGCCCACGTAGCCGTCTTTGCATGGATACGGCCCCCAGGCGGCGCGTCCATAGCCCCTGTTTCCGGTACGGGCGAAGTTGGTGCCGGTATAGCTGTACTGGCTCAACGCGTTTTCGAGTATGGTGGCAACGTACTCTGAGATCGCAACGTCTACATGCTGTCCTTCGCCGGTGTTCTCTCGATACCATAGAGCCGACAGCGTGGCTACGAATGCATTCTGGCCCGCGCCGTACTGACTCAGCCGCGCCGCCATCTGAAGGGGTTCGCGGTCTGCCTCTCCGGTGATTTGCATCAGGCCGCCGAGCGCGTAAAGGTTAATCTCCCTGGCCTCGTAGTCCCTGTACGGGCCGGTCTGCCCAAAGTTGGAGATTGAGGTCATCACCATGCTGGGGTTGATAGCAGATAGCGTCTCGTAATCGAGTCCCAGGGCTGGCATGACGCGAGGCGAGAAGTTCTCAACCAACACATCTGTCTGCTCGACAAGCTGTCTGAAAACCCGCCTGCCCGCCTCCGTCTTGAGGTTGAGCGTGACGCCTTTCTTGGTTGTATTCAGATAGAGGAAAAGGGCGCTCTTTTCGGGGTGAGGAATGTCATCGGGAAAAGGCCCCATGTGGCGTGCGGGGTCGCCCATGCCGGGCCGTTCGATTTTGATGACCTCCGCTCCCTGGGCAGCCATCAATCGCGTGGCATAGGGGCCGGCCACGTAGTGAGTGAGGTCAAGAACCTTCAGTCCTGATAATAGTTCGTGATCTGAAGACATTAGCTATCCAGACAATCTTTCGTAACGCAGGCCGATTAACGGTTATGCGTTGGGGTTGGTAGAGATGACGGCGCGCTTGTGAATCGCCACGCCTATCTTCTTGTCGCCATCGAACACCTCGATGGCGAATGTGAGACGATTTCTGTCAACCTCGGTGAGCACTGACTTGACCTGCACCTTGTTGCCGATCGCAGTCGGAGCCATATGCCGCAGGCCGTCCACGGCGTAGCCAACGGTTGTGTGGCCTTCGGGCAGGTGCGGCTCTGTGGCCCTTATGCTCGCCTGCTCCATAAGTCCCAAAAGCGACGGGGTAGAAAGCACGTCGGCCCCCTCTCGGCCCATGCGATTGGTAGTCATATCCTTCGTAACCTCTATTTCCGCCTCGTGGCTCTGCCCTGGTTGAAACTTTTCCATGCTCATCGTGATTGCCTCCGCTGGTTCTTTTCTCGGCTCGCAGAAAGGAATCTGAGATTGCCCGTAGTGTAACGCAAGCCGATAGGCACGGAGAATATAGCACAGGCTACTGACCTAAACAAGGCGCAACCAAGATAAGGGAGTCGAGAAGGCGGGTGAAATGCTATAATCGCCTGGGCTATCTTGTTCAATCCCTGGGAATTCGGAGGTCACGAACAATGCAATTCGGCGCGATTACCAACTCATGGCGGCTTCACCTGAAAGACAGCGACCTCGCCTCTCTGGTCAAGGAAGCGGAGGCGCGCGGTGCCAGACACATCGAGCTGCGGCAGACCTGCCTCGGCGACTGCGAGACGGGCGAGGGCGAAGAATGGCTTCCTGTGCTCTCGAATCTGAAGAGCCTCGTAGACGCCTTCCCCAACCTGTCCTTCGATTTGGCTATGGCATGGCCCTGCCTCACGAAGGAGTCCGACCCGACAGGTCAGCAGTTCCAGGCGGCACTAGAGGCCGCAGTAACTTGCCGCATCTGCGTCTCGTAGACCCGGCTCGCTTCGACGGCGCGTGGGAGACGCCCGACCAGATACCAGATGAGGCGCTCGGAGTTATCGGCCTCGCACGTGAAGCCGCTCGGCAGGGAGTCGTTCTGTCCATCGAGAATTCGGGCCAGCCCATACGCAGCATGGCTATGCTGGTGAACGAGGCCCGCGCCCGGCTCACCGACGCTGAAGGGGCCAACCTTGGCCTTTGCCTCGACCCCACCAACCATCTACGAGGCTACCCAGATGACGACCCGTTAGGCGAGCTTGAGGCTTTGCCACTGGACATGATAAAGATAGTGCATTTCAAGCAAGCTCGCGGCTGCGAAGCTCAGCCCGCGCTGGGCAGCGGCGATCTCGATTGCGCTCGAATGCTCAAGATACTGAAGGCGATGGGCTACCAGGGGCCTGCCGTGATGGAGATTCCGCCCCACGAAAGCGTATTCGACAACCTCTCGGCCAGCTTCGCCTTTCTGGAGGCTGCGACAAGAGAGGGCTGAATTGAACGCCAGGGAAGGAGGGTGGTAGCGCATAGGGGATTCGAGCTCAGACACAAAAGTACCTGTGTTCGGTGGTAAAAGCCGCCCTTTTACCACCGGCTTCAGGCGGCGAACCGTACACGACCGACCCAGGGTACGCGGCGCTGGTTCAAGAGCTTTTGGCCTAGGGGTGACGGGTGGTGACGGGTGGTGACGGGTTGTGACGGGTTTGAGCACAGACCCGTCACCCCTTTTTTGGGGAATTATAGTGAATTTTAGCCGAGCGGCCCGTGACCGGGCGGGATACCGAGCCAGTGTCTCTGTGCATCCTTCGCACCGTCCATCTCGATACAGCGTCTCCGGGTAGCTAACCTCACGCCCGCATCCCGCGCAGCGATAGACTAGGCCCTTGACGCTTCCCTTCGGTCGTCCACCATTCAGGACAACGCGGGACAACTCTTCCGGTGTAGCGTCTATCCTGGGAGGGTATCCCTTTTCCATCGGGCGGCCCCTGGGCTTCTTCTCGGTCATGTCGTCGCTCATATCGCCATCTCCTTGAGCCGCGCTATCAGGTGCTCCTGGGGCCGGTCGCCTTTGACGGAGTTGCAGGCTCCGCAGAGCAACTGCAGGTTGTCCAAGTGGTCAGCCCCGCCTCTGCTCTGAGGCACCATGTGGTCAACGGTGAAGTTGCGGAAGGGAAACACCACTCCACAGCCGTTGCATAACCCCTCCGGCGCAGCCCTGTACGTGTCGGGTGTTCCCTGGACTCAGAAGACGGACGGACACCTTACCCTCTACAACCACAAGGACAGACACGGGCAATTGCCCGCACCCATCGGTAAGGCCGTTGCGCGGCTGGTAGGCACCCATGAGCATGACACCTTGAACCTGAGCATCGTCGCACCGGAGACGGAGGACAACCTAGAGGAAGCGTACATACCCACCTTGCGCGCCCTGGCGGGCGCTGGACCGGACGGGGTAGAAGCCGTTGCGGGTCATTCAGCACGAACCCACCTGCATTGCCTGCCAAGGGAGTAGAATAGAGGCATGAATAAGCTCTGGGAACGGCAACCAGGCGAGACGGCCAAGGCTTACGCCGCCTTCCTCCTGTACCGAGATTTGCCTGCCATTGATCGTTCCGTAGCGGCCGCGCGGGAGGGACATAAAAAGGACATAAAAGGGACATTCCGCCAGTGGAGTGGCTGGAGCATGCGCTACGGCTGGGTCAACCGCGCAGCCGAGCACGATTCAGACCTTGCCTCTAGGCGGCGGGAGCGCATGGAGAAGGCACTAGAACTATCCCAAGATGAAGCTGTGACGATGATCGGGGCAATGCGGGCCAAGGTCGCTGAGCGCATCAAGGGGATGGACGTCGATGAGCTGGCGGCGGGCCAGATACCAGCGGCGCTCAAGAGGCTTTTTGAGTTGGAATGGAAGGCCCTGGGGATGGAGGACAACCTTAACCTCAAACACGAGGGCAAGGTCGAGGTGTCGGCGGCGGCGGATGCGGCTTGGGTCTTAGACTACGTGAGACAACTACGGGAGCGGAGTGTGGAGGCGGATCCGGAGATTGGCTCCTAAAGAAAGGACGATGAATCATGACTGAACCATTGATTACGGACCAGACGCCAGAGGCACTAGCAGCCCTGCCGGAAAAACGGCGTGCCATGCTCCGCTACGCCTGGGATTTATACGCACGCCAATCGCAAAGGCCGCCTCCGGGCGATTGGATTACCTGGCTCTATATGGCAGGAAGGGGCGCGGGCAAGACCAGGACTGCTAGCGAGTGGATACGAAAGCGGGTCAACGACGGCGCGCAGCGCATAGCCCTGCTGGGTCGTACACCTGCCGACGTGCGGGACGTTATGGTAGAGGGAGATTCGGGCCTGTTAAAGGTGTTCCCGCCCCATGAGCGGCCCAAGTACGAGCCGTCTAACCGGCGCATCGTCTTCCACACCGGCGGGGTCGGACACGTCTACAGCAGCGAGCAGCCTGACCACCTACGCGGCCCTCAGCATGATACAGCGTGGTGCGATGAGTTAGCCACGTTTAAGAGCCGGGACGCATGGGACAACCTGCAACTCGGCCTACGCCTCGGCACGCCACGACAGATCGTGACTACGACGCCGAGGCCCGTTGCTGCGATGCGCGAGCTGGTGGGAAACCCCAACACGGTTCTGACACGGGACACAAGCTACGCGAACAGGGCGAACCTAGCGCCGGCTTTTTTTGCGCAGGTTATCCAGATGTACGAGGGCACGGCCAGGGGGCAGCAGGAGATCATGGGGGAGCTTCTGGACTCCCTGCCGGGGGCGCTATGGACCCGAGACATGATCCGCTACCGGGAAACGCCTGCTACCACTAGGCGGGTTATTGGGGTAGACCCCTCTATCGGCGACGGCGAGACCTCGGACGAATGCGGCATAGTCGGCGTTGGCCTGGCCGACGACGGCAAGCTGGACGTGCTAGGGGATTGGTCTGTCCGGGCTTCGCCGCTTCGGTGGGCGAGGCAGGTAGTGCGGGCCTATCACGAGATCGAGGCTGACTACATCGTAATTGAGCGTAATGTGGGGGGTAGGGCGCTGCTGAAAATGAACCTTGACCAGGTGGAGCCCGGACTGCCTATACGCGACGTGTGGGCGAAGGAATCGAAGGAGCAGCGCGCCTCTAATCCGGCGCTAAAGTACGAGCTCGGCCAGGTGTACCACGCCGACCCCATGCCGGACTTGGAGGACCAGCTCTGCACCTGGATACCTGGCGAGGGGCCGTCTCCTGACAGGCTAGACGCGCTGGTGTGGGGCATCAGGTCGCTGACCACGCCGCAATACCGAATCGCTATGGAGGTGCTGTGATGGAGCTGCCACGCTCAGTTTGGTATAGAAGGGATTTAAGCTGGGATGATGACTCGACGACGATGACAAAGACAGAGATCATTTTTAGGTTCATCGATAGCTGCTTCCCTGAGGCGACAACAGCTCGGGAAATCGCTGAAAGCTTTACGGATACTGGCTGGCCTATGACTGCTACCTCTGTACGTTGTCTTTTGGCGCAGGATTACAAGAGGTTCTGCAAAATCGACAAAGGCTTATGGGCGATCCGCTATGAAGGTAATTATCCTTCCACACCTTACGAAGTAGCAGAGTCTTTATGACCACCCTCCCCGACCCCAACGACGCCGCAATCGTCGAAAAGGTCATGGATCGCCTTTTCAAGCGCGACGAACAACTGGGCTTTGCCGACAAGCGGCTCCTGGAGCACTTCGAGGGACACGCCCACCGGGTCATGGAGACGACCGTCAATACGGTGTCCAACTTCACCGGCGTGTCGGTCAACATCCCGGACCACGTAGCGCGGCAGATCGTGGCCAGGGGCGGGACGCACCTGTTGTCAATGGACATCAAAGGCCAGACACGGAAGGCGCTGTTCAAGGCTTTGGCGGAGTCCCGTGCTGCTGGCTATCACCCGTCCTCAGCAGCCACACGGCGGCTGATTCAACAGCACGTCACGGCTGGCCGATTCGTCAATGCAGGGCCGAAGTACAGGGCCAAGCTCATCGCCCGAACTGAGACCATGTACGCTCAAAACGAAAGTGCCCTGGCTACTTACGAGGCCAGCGACGCCGTGCAGCAGGGCGAGATCGTCGACAACCAGACGGGCTTCGGTGACGCCGACTGCACGGCCCGCAACGGCTTTGTGGGGTCGCTGGACGAATGTCGCCGTCACATAGCCCAGGAACACCCCCAGGGCACTGCCAGAGTGCTTCCCGTGCTCAAGGCTGATGTGGTATAATCTCCTTGCAAGAGGCGCGCCGCGTGCGATTCATGAGAGAGGCCCTCCGGTAGACCGTCCCTCCGCCGGAGGGCCTTTCTATGCCCGTCTAGAACGGGGGCACGTCGTCTTCGGGGTCGTCAGCCGGCGGCTCTGGGGCTTGGGGTTCCACGTAACCGTTGGCCTTTATGTGGCTCAGAACCGCCCATGTGACTTCCCCTGCTACCGTTCTTAGGCTCTGTTTCGCCACTTGATGGAGCCCCTCAACCTCGGCGGCCGATAAGTACAAACTCACTCGCATTAGCCTGCCTCCTTTTCGCCTAAAACTTACCATGTCAAGCCGCTTGCTGTCAACCGCCGACCGCCTATACGCCACTACATGGCAGCAACGGGCCAGGCCATCAAAGGCCAGTGCTGGCGCTCGTGTGCCGCTGTGCCGGCGATTCGTAGCTATAATGCCTGATTTGCCCGGCACGGCACACCGCCAAGACTCTCACCCTATGCGCGCGCGCGTGTGCGCCTG
>CBDBJK010000015.1:0-50158 GCA_965206395.1 Dehalococcoidia bacterium | reverse complement strand
AATGCAGAAGGAGTGTCTCTCGTGGGCGCCTGAGTTGGCAGCGGTGTAGACTCAGTGGGAACTGTGGTTGAGGCGGTGAGTGTGGACGCCGGCGTAGAACTGGTTGAGCCACTACATCCGACTAAAATGAGTATGACCAGAATTTCCAAAAGCAATGTTACGAGTCTGCCGAACGCCCTATATGCGCTCTTGGGGCTTTTCATTTTTCAACCCTGTTCCACAGCATCAATAATGTCAAAACCTACAGATAATATTATTTGATCTGCGTGAAAGTGGCTTTCCATGACGTGCCATTTCGATCACGCCCTGGCTCAAAGACGCCTGTAAGAGACTTCCGACTATTCAGTAGAGAGGTCAACACTGGTGAACTCAATGTCGATGGCCTTAATCTTCCCCTTCTTTCTGCCCGATACCGCTAACGAACCGGGGCGAGTTGAGGCCAGGCGGCTGGCGCACCTGCTATCTCTAAACGCTTGGATATCGGCAACGTCTCATCCCAGTGCTGAGCGATAACCCGCATGCCATTGAATTCATTCGATTCGTCAGAAGCAAGCCAGACCACTGGTGCTTGCATTATCTCTGGTTGAATAAGCTCTGATCCGCTGCGTTGAGTGTCTGGGGCGATGAGGTTTGTGTTGGTCGCACCGCCCGGCACCAGGACATTTGCGGTCACTCCAGTGCCTTCGAGTTCCCGAGCCATCATAGCAACCAGGGCTTCGTGGCCTGCCTTGGAAGGGCCATAAGGCGCTCCTCGTTCTCGAATCATGGTATCCATACTGGTCGTAACGCCAATGATGCGGCCCCACCTTTGAGCCATCATATGGCCCGCCACAGCTCTGGACATGAGGAATGGGCCGCTAAAGTTGACAGCTACCACCCGCATCCATGCCTCGGGCGTAATATCCCAGAAATTCGAAAAGCTCTCCAGATCCCCTGGTAGAAGACCAGCAGCCCTTGGGTTGGTTCCAGCGTTGTTAACCAGGATATGAAGACCTCCTAAATCGGAGATTGTTGTGCTCACTGCTCTGTCGACGGCGTCTGGGTCTGTGACATCAGCCACTATGGGTAACACGCAATCATCGCCGCTCGCCTCACGAATCTCTTTCGTGGTCTGCTCTAACCACGCCTTGTTAATATCCATTATCGCCACCCTGGCGCCAGCGCGCACCAGGGCCAGCGTAATCGAGCGGCCAATTCCGATGGGACTCCCTGCGCCGGTCACGATCGCGATTTTGCCTTGAAGTGAATTGTCAGTCACTGGTCAACCTCCGTTCATACGTGCAGGTTTAGTAGAAGTTGCTTTCAAACATACTCCGGTCGGGGCCGAACTGCTCCACCGTCCTTGCGCTTATCTTGGAACCACGATGAAGTCGTCGTGCACCTCGTGCCGTATCTCCTCTCCCATCGCGTGTAACGAGTCGCGTAGTTCAAGCAGGTGTTTCAGCTTTAGCTGAAGTCTCTTCTCATTTGAGTGGGTTGGAGAACGAACCTTGAAGTCCACTCCTGGCTCGTCGGGCATCTCAATGTGACATCCCAATATCCAGATCACCTGTGCTCGGAGGCCAAGGCGACGAGGCGCTCGGCGCTTGCCCGGAACGCTGCGAAGTCGCGCACGTAGAGTCGGCCTGGGTAGAGGCTGTCACCTGTGAGCAGGAGCCGGGTTTGTTTGTCGTAGAGTGCGATGCTCGCTGGCTCATGTCCGGGAATTGGGACCACGTCGATCTCGCGCCTGCCCAGGTCAATTGAAACCCTGCCAGTAGGCCAGTCGTTTATCCCAAAGAAGTCCGCCACATCCTCAGACGAGTGTCTCACAATCACTGTATCTGGTCGGTCGGCGAACTGCATATCGCCCGCTATGTGGTCTCCATGTGCGTGGGAGTGGGCCACTATGAGGGGGAATGCCACACCAATAAGGCTATCGACCGTCTCTCGCAAAGGCACCGCACCACTAGCTCCTGTATCAACCAGCAGCGCACGCTCCTCTCCAGCGAACAAGTAGAGAAAGGGCGCCTCCCAGTGCGCGAGTAATGACTCCCGCATGATCCAGGTATGTTGCGCATAGAGGTGTACCTGAATCTGCGGCTCGTTAGGGTCGGTGCCGTCGATCCACTGCTGTGGAAATGCGCCTTCTACGAATTCGACTTCGTTCTTCGACCGCATTTTTCACCACCTCGTCTCTGGTGCGTCTGACAATCTCGCTATGGATGTTGGTCAGAGCTTTCAACATCGGAATCCTTCTCTTTAGCCTTTAGCTTAGCTATCGCATGAAAGCCTCTTTTGCAGATTTTACGTCCAGGGACGCCAGGCATCATGCCGATGGGCCTGACACAGCTTCACGCCTGTTCGATGCTGACGCTGAGGCCGAAGGTAGCGATGCGGTCGCGGTAAAGCTCGGCTGTTTCGAGCGGGCAGGTGATCACGACAGCGCGACCCGTTTCATGGGCCTCGAACATGATCTGGATAGCGCTCTCATGGGTCAGGCTGGACACGCCTTTGAGCAGTGCCGCAACCACATAGTCCATATCATGGTAATCGTCGTTGTACAGGATGACCGAATACGGTGGCAGAATGTCCTGCCATGTTCGCGTTTCGCGTTCGGTCTCGGTGGTAAGAACAACGCCGGTGTGCATCGAAATGTCGCTCCATCAGGCCTTGGGCTGCAACGCGGTTTGATATGATCTCATATCTAATTTCCCCTGATGACTTTCACCTCATCGCCTATCTCGAATGCCATCAAGTCCTCGCCGATCTCAATTCGCCCCGAGTAGGTTTTCTTTGTGCCCTCCAATAGCTCATCATCAGAGTCTTTTCCTAATCCTCCAACAATGTGCGAGTAAACGGCCAACTTTGTTCCGGTATTAGTGAATATCTCACCGGCCTGTTCGGGCGTGGTATGGTGTTCGATAATCGCCTGCTGATGACGGGAGGTGAATTGTCCGGCACGTGCGATAAGCGCCTTGGGGGCCACAACTTCATGGATTAGCAAGTCTGTTCCCCGTGCGAACTTTACCAGATTTTCTGAAGGACGAGTGTCACCGGATAACACTACAGAACGTCCCTGGTAATCGATTCGGAATCCGAATGCGGGTTCTACAGGGCGATGGTCAACGTCGAAGGCCGTTATCTTCACACCACCCTCATCGTAAACACCACCTTCCCGGAACTCGTTTGCGATTATCTGAATCCCTTCCCCGGGAAACATTTCGTCAAGATCGCGACGGACATGGATGTCGGCTTCGAAGGCTTTTTCCAGATGGAACATCATACTTCTGGTTCCCTCTGGCCCCCATACCTCGAAGGGAGCCTTGCGACCATGTATCCATCCGGTAAGCCAGAGGTCTGGTATGCCCACCAGGTGATCAGAGTGCATATGCGTTAGGAACAATCTGTTAACGCTATTGAACGGTATCTGTAGTTGAAATAGCCTCTGAGCTGCCCCACGACCACAGTCAAATAAGAACTTTTCGCCCCCTGCTTCAATGAGAGTGCTGGCTCCGAACCTTGCCATTTGCGGCGCTGGAGTGCCTGTACCCAGCAAGGTTACTTTGAAATCTGAAGTCATTTAGCCTTTTCTCCGTTATGTAACATCATTCATCTAGCTATGCTCGATTCTAGCCATTCTTGTAGCCATAGGCGTGTTCCTACTCGTATTTATCATTATTTCCCCATCAATGATCACCATAGAAATTCCAGGGATGTCTCCCAAAGAAAAGGCCGACAACGCTGCCTCTGCACACGAGCCATATGGAGCGTCCACCACCGCAAAATCAGCCTCCCTGCCTATTTCTATCTTACCTGTGTTAAGTCCATAGGCATCTACCACATTCCCCGACGCCATGGCCACGGCATCCTCAGGATTTAGCCCTCCCAGGGAGGTCAGCTCTGCAATTGACTTGAGGACAGCAAGCGGCATCATGCCAGTACCCGTTGGAGTATCGCTTGCAATCAATATCCTGCTTAAAGCGTTGGCTTCCTTTGCCAGTTCGATGATCTTAAGTGCGGATCTCAAGTTTCCAGCCTGAGCTATCTGGAGGATCAGATCGCTGTGCTTGACGAGCTGCTCGACCCCTTCGTCTGATAGGGCTGTGGTTCCTCCATTAGCGTGACCACAGACATCGGGACTGATCTTCAATAGATGCTCATGCGTTATTGGCACGCTTCCCGGAATTGATGCTCCGCCCGTATGGGCCATTACTTTGATTCCGTATTTCTGGGCATTTCTGACCATCGGCTCGTAGTCGTAGGGAGTATCTACCTGACCGAAGCCAACTTTGGCAAGCCACACCCCGTGCGCGCTAATCTCTTGGAAGTCCTGCTCTGTCAATCCTGGCTCGATTATGACTGCGCCCGCATGCACTTTGACTCCACTTGGCCGATAATGTTCAAAACACTTGGCGGCGGCAACGGCCAATGCTTTTACTCCCACGACATCTCTTGGCCTTCCAGGGGCATGAATTTCCCCAGCCGAAATCATGCTGGTGATTCCACCATGCAGGTAGCTGTCGATGAAGTCAACGGTTTTCTGTCTCGGGGTATAATCTCCTAAGACCACGTGAACGTGAGAGTCAATTAGACCTGGAATTAAGGTAGTTCCCAGGGCATCAACGGTCTGATCTGCCCCTGCCAAATCCGCGTCCTTCATCCATCCCACAAACGAGATTATTCCTTCTTCCGCGACTACTGTGTCTCCCTCCAAAACCCCCTTTTCAATATCGCCCGACACTATATCGTCTATATTTTTTATCACCAGTTTTGTCATATTTAAGCCTTCATACTAACTATATCGAAGCAAGGTTATGTACTGAACGTGGTCGGTAGAGTCCCGCATTTTGTCTGGGTAAATGTTCGCACTCAAATTAAGAGCGTCTAACAAAACCATTATTGGAACAGAAAGCGAGAGCAGATGATGGCACAACCTATGGCCAAGAAAGCCTCATGTATGTCTGCCCTGCGCTCATATCGAACCCGTAAGCGTCGGAACTGATGAAGCCAACTCAGGCTTCTCTCAACCACCTATCTATGCACACCCAACCCGCTGCCATGCGGCTCACCTCGCTTGGCCAGCAGCGGCCAGATATGTCGCTTCTTCAACTCCTTGCGAACAGGCTCAGAGTCATACCCTCTGTCTCCCTGCGCCTGAAGAGGACGCTTGCGAGGCCTGCCTCGCTTGCCCTTGACAGCAGGTATGGCATCCACCAACTCAAGGGCTTGGGTGACATCGTGAGCGTTCGCGCCAGTCAACCTGACCGCCAGTGGAATGCCCTGGGCATCGGTTATGATATGATGCTTGCTACCCGCCTTCGCCCTGTCCGTGGGGTTGGGGCCTGTTTTCTGCCCCCAAAAACTGCTCGCACTGAAGCACTGTCCAGCACTGCGCGAGTCCAGTCTATGCGCTCAGCTGCTTGCAGGCGCTCAAGGCATACCAAGTGGATGCGCTCCCAGACTCCCGACTGGTGCCAATCTCTGAGGCGCCTCCAGCAGGTCATCCCACTGCCACAGTCCATCTCCTTGGGTAGGTCTTCCCAGCCAATGCCTGTCTTTAGCACGAACAGTATCCCACTTAGGACCTGTCTGTCAGGTATCCTGGGCCTTCCTCCTTTCGGCTTCGGTGGTTGTGGCGGCAGTAAAGGTTGCACCAGTTCCCAGAATTCATCGC
This sequence comes from Dehalococcoidia bacterium, assembly GCA_965206395.1. GTDB lineage: Bacteria > Chloroflexota > Dehalococcoidia > Lucifugimonadales > CATOSD01 > CBDBJK01. The sequence goes on along the minus strand of CBDBJK010000015.1, from coordinate 44,502 downwards.
TTACAAGGGGCTTAGACATTAGGTCATCCTCCTCCAGAGAATGTCCAGATTCTAACCCCTTTTATTAGGTTTTGTTAGACGCTCTTAATCTGCCAGTCTGGGCATAACCTCTTTGATTAGCATAGTCATGGAGTTAAGCCACCTCTCTCTAGGATGCCATTCGTGGCCCATAGCTAGCAATACCCCGAAACCGCCGACATCTTTGTACAACTGACGTAGCTTGTCGGCCACGTCGTCCGGGCTACCCACAATCCAGATATTGTCAATGAGGTATTCAGCAGTCACGTCAGAGTCAGGCATGTCGGGGTCAGTTTTCATAAGGCTCATCTGATTTGTCTTTGTAAGCAGCTGGCGGAAGTACTGCTCGAAGTCGCGCCTCAAGACCCCCTCAAGCGCTTCTTTGCGCGCTTGCTCAGTTGTGTCAGCGATATAGATCTCCCGCGCTATACGCCACTCCGACCGATCTGGAGTGCGCCCAGTATTGCTCGCTCCTTCCTCCACAGCCTCCCAGCGAGTCCTGAGAGTAGGCGAAGGCACCAGATTGATGCTCATGGGAATCCAACCACGTTCGCCCGCCAATATCAGGGTATCCGACTTGTTTGACACGCCAGCCACGCCTATGGGTGGATGTGGTTTCTGGTAGGGCTTAAGGTGGAACCTCAAGCCAAAATCATCCACTGGTTCGGGAATTGTGAAGTTCCAGTACTTGTGCTCATAAACCCCAGGTTTAGGGTCTTCCCAGATCTGGAGTATCAGGTCGATGGCATCTCTGGTCATGCTTCGGTGCTCTCCCAAGGAGGGATCGAATCCGAAGACCTCGAAGTCACCGGGGAACCCACCGGAACCAACTCCCCAATAGAATCGTCCGTGGGCCATGTGATCGAGTTGAGCGATGCGATGGGCAATCATAAATGGATTGTGGTTGGGCATGCAGGTGACGCCGGTACCCAGGACTATGTTTTCAGTTAAGGCCAGAGCCTTTGCTATAAACAGGTCTGGTGCAGGTATGTTCTCCCAGACGGTGGTAAAATGCTCGCCAATCCAGGCCTCTTTGTATCCCAATTGGTCCAAGGTGACTATCTGGTCGAGGTCTTCATCGAGTGTTTTCGTGATGTCAGAGCCAGGGGGATGCAGGGGCATTGTGAAGTAGCCAACGTTCATCAGGTTACCTCCATGGACTTGAAGATGCCGAAGTGTATGACAGCAATACAACTATTTCAAGAAGGATAGTCGCTCAGCGGGAATGTTCAGGACACTAAACAGATTACGGATAGAGGTCTACGCCTTGATACCTAGTGGTTCAACGTTTTTGTATTGATGGGTAGAGTGACTTTAGCTTGATGCGCGCATCCTCGGTAGTGAAGCGCCAATCCACTCGTATCACATCCCGGTTGCGTTGATTCTGCCAAGCATTGACCTCGCCGCGCAGGATGTCTTGATTGGCAATCCGTCGGTCCAGGCACTGTCGAGCCAGCACACCGATCTCTATCTCCGCCATATTCAACCAACTCCCGTGTTTGGGAGTGTAGTGTATCTCCAGTCGCTCAGCTATACGCCTCGCCTCAGCAGGCTCGAATGCCTCGTATAGCGAGGACAGCTTGTGAGTGTTGAGATTGTCCATTACCAGCACGATCCGGTCTCTGTCAGGGTAGTCCTCGTCGACCAGTTTCTTTATCACATGCGCCCAGTCCACCTTCGTGCGACGCTCTCTGACCTCGACTCGGCGCCATCCGTCCAACGGTGCAAACAGCATGAACAGGCTGCTCACTCCATTGCGCTCGTATTCGTAGTCGTATGCCGCCGATAAGCCGGGCGCTGCGGGACGCGGCACTCGCGTCTCCTTGACTTGCTGTTTGCTCGTCTCATCCATGCACACCAGAACCTCATTCCCATCGTACGGCCGTTGGTAGACCTCCAGTACGTCTTCCATCACGTCTTCCATCGCGCACACAAACTCCGCGCTCTGACCGGGCGGGATGCACCAACTCTGCTTCAGCCACGGCTTCAGTTCGTTTTTTTTTAAGCGCCTGGCGAACCGTCTCGGTGCTAATGGTCCCGACTATCTCACACTCGACCAACTGGTCAGCCAACAGCTTCAGGGTCCAACTGGCACGCCCCTCCGGCGGTTCCCCGCAGGCCATCGCTATCAACCGTGTTTCACCTTCGCCGTCCAGTCTCTTTTGACGCCGACGCAGTTGCTTTTTGCGATTCAGCGCAGACTCGACCCCCTCCTCCACACAGCGCTTGCGTATTCGCTCGACCGTTGACTGTCCCACACCGAGCGCGCTGGTGATGTCCGCGTCCTTCATTCCCCCGTCCGAGCGTGACTCATCGCTCATCAGCAGAATGCGCGCATGGGTCTGTTTGTACGCCGCAGCCCGACCGCGTGAGACCAAGGCGTTGAGTTCCTGTTGTTCGTCGGTAGTCAGTCTGATACGGTACTTCTTGGTAGACATCATGGTTCCTCCTCGGTTCAACGTTACGATTGAACCCCCAAGAGGAACAATGACTATCATGGTATTCATTTCAATGATGTTGGACCACTAGAATAAGTGAGGTTGAACTTTATTAGACAGGCCCATTGCACCAGAAAGCTTTGTAGTTGTCAATTAGTATGGAAATACAGGTTGCCTAGCCTAATTACAGGCCTTCCGCGAAAGGATGGGGTAGGGGTAATCCAGCACATCGCGCTGTTGCTGACACAACACGATAAATCCAAGTAAACTTGATGCTTGGGGACGGGGTCATATGGTGCTACGATAACAGAATCTTTCTGGACACGTCGTACACAATGTATTAATGATCTGAGTAAGTCAAAGGTGAATTTCATGCCAGGTAAAAGAGTCCGAATGCTTTTCATCGGCAACAGTTTCACAACGAATAATGACCTGCCAGGCTTGCTGAGTACGATCGCTAAGGCCGGCAAGGACATCACCATAGAATCCAAGATCATCTCGGCGGGCAGAGCGTCTTTGCGTCGGCATTGGAATGCTGGTGCCGCGAGTACGATCACCGACGAGAATTGGGACTACGTCGTGTTTCAGGAACAGAGCACGTTACCAGTCAAGAACCGTGATCGTTTTCATGAAAATGTCCGCGAATTCGTGCCAGCAATGAAGGAAAGCGGTGCGGAAATGGTCTTGTTTATGACCTGGGCGAGGAAAAAGGAACCGGAGAATCAGGAGATATTGACAGACAACTACAACAAGGTCGGAAAAGAGCTTGCGGCTACCGTCATCCCCGCAGGGACTGCATGGCAAAAACTGCTTGCGAAACACGACAAACCTGCGTTGCACGCCAAAGATGGCAGTCATCCGACCATCGCCGGGTCATACCTCGCAGCGTGCACTTTCTATGCTACCCTGTTCGGTGGGGATCCCACGAAGTTAGAAACAAACATAGGCGAACTGACTGATGAGGAACGCAAATTGCTGCAGCGAATCGCCAAGGCTGCCTGCACGATATGAAACCCGTGTCGAATCAGATGTCAATTTCAACGCACTTCGTGTGGTTGTTACTCAGGCCAGTAGTGTCTGTTCCGAATGTTCTCGCTTGCCACGTTTAATAGCTGCAAGTATGATATTCTCAAATCTTAATTTGACTTGAAGATTAGTCGATTTCAGCAAACCAGAGGCTTAGGTATGCGTGGGCCGACAGCATTACGCTCATATCACGCCCCGTCAGGTCGTCAAGAGCCTTCAATCTGATTCGAGGAGGATGCCTTGTCGCAACCAATTGCCTACAGACCAGCGTCAATTTTTTCAGTCGAGGAAGGTGAAAATACAAGCGTCCCTCGTGTCTTTATCGCTCCTCACAGATATTTCCAGGGAGATGGAATATTAGACCACCTCGGGCGTTATCTCACAATCGTTCCAAGCAAACATGCAGTAATCCTGATCTCTGAAGGAGGCAGACGAAGAATCGGGGAGAGGCTGGTGAAAAGCCTCAACGATGCCAACATAGATTCCGTTGTAATAACCTTTAACGGGGAGTGTTCACGCAAAGAGGTCGACCGGATAGCCGATACTCTCCGAGCGCAGTCTACGGAAATCGACTGTGTGGTTGCTGTAGGCGGGGGTAAGTGTGTCGATGCGGGCAAATGCGTAGCTTATCGATTAGGGGCTCCTGTGGTAATCTGCCCATCTCTCGCTTCAAACGATGCGCCATGCTCGGCGCTATCAGTGATGTACACGCCAGAAGGAGTTTCTGAGGGCGTAGAATTCTTCCCAACTAGTCCTGCCATGGTGGCTGTGGATACACGGAGTGTGGCAGAGGCTCCTGTGCGTTACCTGTTGCCGGAATGGGAGATGCTATGGCTACGTGGTATGAAGCGCATACCTGTTTCCAGAACCTCAAGGCAAGATCAACGATAGGCGCACGTCCTACGCTAGCTGCTGGGGCAATTGGTGAGCTATGTGCCACTACTCTATTCGAATATGGCGTGGCAGGGGCCGAGGCCGTGAAACGCTCTGAAGTTGACGAGGCGCTGGAGAGAGTTGTAGAGGCGAACACCCTCTTGAGCGGCATAGGCTTCGAGAGTGGCGGACTTGCGGCTGCTCACTCCGTCGCTCAGGCGTTGACAGTAGTTCCCGATATGCATCAGAATTACCTGCACGGCGAGATGGTCGCGATTGGGTTGCTCACGCAATTGGCTTTGGAGAAACAGACCGATGAAGCCAGGAAGGTGGCACGATTTTTCGCGGAAATCGGACTCCCCGTGCATTTCGGACAATTGTCGCCATACCTGCAGAATAAGGCGCTGATGGGTGAAGTAATGGAGGCGGCTATGGCGGCTCCAATTTTGGCTAATGAGCCATTTGCAGTGACAACTGAAACCCTGGCTGTTGCTTTTTCACAAATGCATGAATTGGGAATGGAAGTTACGAAATCGGAAGGGGATATAGCCTTCCGCGCACTTCACGATCATTGACTCATTTTTCATAGCTGATGTATCGTCAGGGCTATTCAGTATATCTATCTGGAAACATTCCACAAATACTGTAGCAAACAAGAGGCACTGTAGATGGTCTAAAAGCGTCAGAAGGAGGACAATACTATGGCGAGTAAAATGACTATCCTCGTCGGGACTGTGGGTCAGGGTGTCATGCGAAGCACGGACAGCGGAGAGACCTGGCGACGTGTGGGGATTGACCAGGGAATCCACTCCGATGCTCTGGTGAGAACGCTATTGAACAATCCGCAAAATCCAGAGAGCGTCTATGCCGGCACAGATAAGGGACTTCTCAAAAGCGACAACGCAGGGGAGACCTGGCGACTGGTAGATTCTCCCCTAAGCAACTATTGCGTATGGGCACTTGCTATCGGTCCTGTCGAGCCTGAGATCATGTTCGCTGGCACAGGTACACCTAACCGCGCTACCATTTTCCGGTCTAAAGATGGTGGGGCGAGTTGGGAGCAGCGACCCGTGGAGATAGCCGAAGAATGCCCCGCTGTGGGCGTTCCCCGAGTGACGGGCATAGCCATAGACCCTGATAATCGACGCAACATCTGGGTGGGGCTAGAGGTAGACGGTGTCCGACGTAGCACCGACGGAGGCGACACCTGGGTCAAGCTGAACGGTGGCATACCCAACCCCGATGTGCATAACGTAACAGTCGCAGCAGGGCCACCCAATACCGTGGTCGTGGTTGTCAACAACGATGTCTATACCAGCGATGACGATGGGACCACCTGGAAAGCCATAGGTATTCGTGAGGTCTTTCCCTTTACCTACCCTAGAGGAATCATGGTTCAGCCGGGTAATTCCAATGTCATCTTCTTGACGATAGGCGACACCACACCGGGGCGTACGGGCACAGTGATGCGTTCAAAGGATACGGGCAAGACCTGGGAAAGGCTGTCACTGCCAGTGGAACCCAACACAGCTATGTGGGTGGTGAATGCCCAGCCTTCTGATCCCGAGGTGGTCTTCGCAGGTAGCCGTTACGGGTATTTATACCGCAGTGAAGACGGAGGTGATTCCTGGACAAAACTCTGGCGGGAGTTCAGCGAGATTTCGTCCGTGCTGTGGATCCCGGGCTGAACTGGTTAAAGCACAAGCGACTACGCTGATGTTCCGTCAGAGATTGGGAATACCGGTGACCGACAGAGGGCAATGTCTTTGCTGGACGAGTCACTGGAATGTCGACGGAACTGTGCAAACGGCTGCATGAACTGATTTGCTGACGATGCCCCAGATGAGCTAGCATCGCCCGAGTGTCAAAGGGCCGTACCTTGTTGTTCAAGCGTGGGGAATATCGAGGGAGCGCAAGAGACCTGCTCCTCAACAATCCACCGGAGGGACTCTCTTGCGCGGTCACAATGCCTGGGCTAGAATACCGTTGCGCTTCCCCAGAATAGTTCTACAGTTTGAAAAGCAGGCTCAGAAATTCACTTCACGGATATCGGAGGTTCCCCATGTCACTTAAGGACCAAGTCGCTCTCGTCACCGGTGCGGGCCAAGGAATGGGCAGGGCTATATCCATCCGACTCGCCAAAGAAGGGGCCAACGTGGTGGTTGCCGACATTGATGGCAAGATAGCTGACGATACCAGCATCACCATCAGGGAGCTAGGCTACCAGGCCATCTCGGTCGAGGCCGATATAGGCGACCTCAATGACATAGACCGCGTTGTCAAAGAGACTTTGAACGCCTTCGACCGCATTGACATACTGGTGAACAATGCTGGCATTACTCGCCATGCAAACATTATGGACCTCACCGTGGAGGACTGGGACCGGATCCATCGGGTCAACGCTAGAGGCACTTTTTTCTGCCTCCAGAGGGTAGCCCGTGAACTGATTAAAGGCGGACAGGGAGGCCGAATCATCAACATTGCGTCCATCGCTGGCAAGGGCTATTCCGGCACCTCCAACGCTGCCTATGCTGCCAGTAAAGGAGCTGTACTAGCCATGACCCAGATAGCGGCTCACCAACTCGGTATGTACGACATCAACGTGAACGCTATCTGCCCAGGTATAACTCGTACATCTATGTCTCAGGCTACCATGATTCAGCGGTCCGAAAGCCTTGGCATCCCTATGGACGAATTAGAAAAGCAGCGGAACGCCATCATACCCATCGGTCGAGCCAACGAGCCGGAGGACATAGCCGATATGGCGGTGTTTCTGGCGGGCCCAGGCTCGCGCAACATCACGGGCCAGGCATTCAACGTGGATGGTGGCCTGGTGATGCACTGAATCCTAGTTTGGGAGCCATTGGCAAAAGGCGGCGGTTAAATTTGGCGTCGCTACCGAAATTCCGTTCGTGGCGTCCGACTCCTTAATCGGATTATCTTCGGACTCCGATTCTTCGGAGAGCCTGTCGAACCACCGCCTTAATTCATGACGTTTATGGGCAGGATCGTCATTAGAATTGGCTGCTGAGTAAGGTGGACCCCATTATTAAGACAGCACGAGGGCTAAATTAAGAGAGTCTCCCACCCCTGCGCTAGGTTTCACCAAGCCCGATGGCAGCCCTGCTTCTTCAGCTGCTGCTCCCCTTTCTTCCTGGCCATGTTGGTACACCTCTGCTGGGGTCCGGTAGCCCAAAGCCTGGTGAGGCCTCTGCCGGTTGTAGAACTCCAGGTAGGCATTGATCCCAGTTCGGGCCTCGGCGACGGTCTGGTAAGCTTTCAGATACACCTCCTCGTACTTGATGCTCCGCCACAGCCGCTCCACGAAGATGTTGTCCAGGTACCTACCCTTACCATCCATGCTGACCTGGACCCTCTGCTCCTGCAACGTCTGGGTAAAGGCCTCACTGGTGAACTGACTCCCCTGGTCGGTGTTGAATATCTCCGGTCGTCCCTTACCCAGGGCTTCCTCCAACGCCGCCACGCAGAAGCTGGTGTCCATGGTGTTGGAGAGCTTCCAGGCCAGCACGTGCCGGCTGTGCCAGTCCATGATGGCCACCAGGTACAGGAAGCCCTTCGCCATGGGGATGTAGGTGATGTCCGCGGCCCAGACCTGGTCGACCCGATTAACCTCCACTCCCTTCAGCAGATAGGGAAAGATCCGGTGTCCCGGCGCTGGTTTGCTGGTGTTGGGACGCCGGTAGATGGCTTCCAGACCCATCAACCGCATCAGCCTTCGAACCCTTTTTCGGCTCACCAGATAGCCCTGTTGCAGCAGCCAGGCCTTCATCTTCCTGGAGCCGTAGAAGGGGGTCTTCAAATACTGACGGTCCATCAGGGCCATCAACTCCAGGTCTTCTGCCCTGGTCGGTACCGGCCGGTAGTACACCGAGGCCCGGCTGACGTCCAGCAGGATACATTGACGCACCAAAGACAGCTGCGGGTGGTCTCGGTCTATCATGGCTCGCCGTATGCTGCGACTCATAGACCGGACCTTTCCGACAAAAAATCGCGTTCCACCTTCAGCTGGCCGATGTGCCGGTAGAGGTGGTTAATCTGAGCTTCCTTGGCTTTCTCCTGGGATTTCTGATTGGTGGCAAATAGCTCCGGGGCTCCTTCCACCAGGGCCCTTTTCCAGGCGTGAATCTGACTGGGATGGACCTCAAATCGGCTGGCCAGCTGGGCGATGGTCCCTTCCCCCGCAAGGGCGGCCAGGGCCACCTTGGCCTTGAACGCCGGACTGTGCTTATTCCTCGTCTGCTTCATGTCCTGCTCCTTCACGTCGGTTAGTTGCCGGTTATTTTAGGAGCTGGACTCTCTCTTAGCCAGTTGTCTAGTTTTTGGGTACCACCTCAGTGGTCTCAAGCCATGCGGAATGGTGTTGCGCCATGCCCGCCCTTCGGCAACCCTAGCGGCAGGTGAACGTTAAGAAGGTACGGACGCTTCTCTTGCTCGACCACATACAGCCCATGGGCAATGGCTTCCGCTGCTTTTGACTCATCTTGTACATGCATCCCCTCGACCCCGAACCCTTCCGCAATCTTGACCGGGTCGATGCCATCCAGGACGACCCCTGCGTATTCGCCCGTCTGCTTCATCTGACCGCCAGCCCGCTCGAAGGACGTGGCGACTATCCCGTATGCCTGGTTGTTGGGAATAACGTAGAGCACTGGAATTTCATGATGCGCTGCCGTCCAAATCCCAGAGTCCGAGTAGAACATGGAGCCATCACCTACCAACCCTACTACGGGTCGGTCTGGAGCGGCCAGCTTCGCGCCTACTGCGGCGCCGATGCCATAGCCTTCGGACCCGCCAGCGGCCCTGATGTACACGTTATTGCCTGCACTATCGGCCCCGCCCAGGGTGTCGAGCGGAAGCGCAAACTGTTCAACCGTAATCAGCCCTCCACCTCTGCGCTCAAGCTCCGTATCGAGGGCGTTTAGGACGGCGGATGGATGCACTTGAGATGCTTGTAACTCAATGTTCTGTGCAACTTTCCTACGCTCGTCACGAAGGTTGGCCGCCTGCTCTAGCGCCCATGTGCGCCGTTCGTCGTATCGTTTCGGCGTGGACTCGCTTAGCAGCAAATCCTCCAGACGCTCAAGGGACCGGCGCTCGTCTGCCAGAATCCCCAGATCAAGTCCTGGTATGTTCTCCAGGTTTTGTACGTCCGAACCAATCGCGATTACCTTTTTCGCCGATGAAAACGCGTCGAAGTCCTGAGGACTCCCGCTGCCGCCATGACGCACTCCGATGCACAAAATGTGATCTGGACTGAGGGCAGCCGCAGCCTGCTCGAATCGTCCGCAATGCAGTCGATGCTTTATGGGGACTGCTCGAAGGTCGCTGAAGGAGGAGACAATCGTGGCGCCGAAACGCTCTGCCAAGCGTGCGACTTTTTCTTCCGCTCCGCTCTTCCAGACGCCGTCTCCGACATAGATCATTGGGCGCTCCGCCTCATGCAGGGCGCGAGCGACTTCTTCCAGGTCACTGTCGGATGGATAGCCAGCTCGGAAGTTAGGGACGACATTATCTATGATGTTCGTGGTGACCTGTTGTGTCCCTAGAAGCCTGTCATAGACTGCGAGATGCACAGGGCCGACTGGCGGTGTATTCGCAACCCTTATGGCCCGGTCTAACGCTTGAGGTAGACCTTCCGGTTCTATAACGGTCCAGTTTGCCTTGGTAACGGGCGCGGAGATGGACGTTGGCCCAAAACTGTGATCGAGGTCGAGTATGATCCTGTCCGCGAAGCTCCCCGTGTCGCCCGCGAAAGTGATGACTACTACGGGTAAGCCGCCATCCCATATGTTGATGAGCTGCCCCATACATTGCGCCAAGCCTGCCCCAAGGTGGACAACCATTACAGCCGTGTCTAGCTTTACCTGGGTGTGACCTCCGGCCATCGCGGCAACGCTGCCCTCGTGGAGGGCTAGAATACCGTTTATATCAGGATGTTGATGTAAGGCATCGAAGAAATGCGCTTCACGTGACCCTGAGTTATTAAAGACATACTTGATCCCAGATGCCGCGAGCTGCTCAACCATAATCTGAGGCGGATTTCCGGTGAAAGGTCTTGTTTGCATGAAGGTCATCCTCCTGACTTCGCGCTTTGTGTTACCCAGGGTCTCGGCATAGCCGGAATTATCTGATCGAGGCTATGCATTATCATTAGCTTCCCGGAAGCATACCTGGCAACCTTTTTTTGATATGAGACTGTCTTTCGGATGGATAGGAGTGTAGCAGTGGCCCAAATCGTCGTCAACCATCATCGCGCACTGCGCGGCACAACGCCGTGACAGCCATCAGTTACCCTCAAGTATGAAGTCGGCTACGCGCTCGCCGATCATCATGGTGGTGACGTTGGTGTTGGCGCGAATGCAATCGGGCATTATCGAAGCGTCTACGACTCGCAGCCCCTCAAGTCCATGAACTTTACCGTACTGGTCAACTACCGCCATCGCGTCGGACGCTGGCCCCATCTTGCAGGTACAGGAGACGTGCTGTGAGGTGGATACCTCCCGCATAATCCAGTCATCCAGGGCCTCGTCAGATTCCAAATCGGAGGCAGTGGGGTCTACGACCTCAACTAAAATGTCCTTGAAATCATTGTGCTCCGCCAATTTGAGACACAGATGAACGGACTCTCTCAAGCGCCGCAGGTCGAACTCGTCCTCAAGGTAGCGATAGTCCAACAAAGGCTGCACATTGGGGTCTCTGGAGGTAAGCCGAATCTCGCCGACTCCGACCGCAAGCTGGATTCCGGCTGTCATGCGGACTCCCATTGGTCTCATGCGGTCTCCACCCCTATTAATGCGCTCGGTTGCGAAGGACATCATCGAGACCTTCATGTCATTGCGAAGATCAGAACCTTCGGCGGTGTAGCGGAGGGTTACCTGCATTCTTGGGGCCATACCGTCCAGCGGGAAGTCTTCCTTCGTTCGCCATGTCACGGCAACCAGGGGGTGATCCCTCAGGTTTTGTCCGACTCCAGACAATTCTGCTACCAATGGGATGCCTAATTCTCTTAGATGGTCGGCAGGCCCCACGCCAGAGAGCATCAATAGCTGGGGCGAGCCAATCGCGCCTGCGCTGAGGATGATCTGTTCGCCTTCGACAACAAACTTCTCGCCACCGCTTTCGACCTCGACACGTTTCGCGCGTTTGCCGTCGAACAGAATCCTGTGTACTGTGCAATTAGCCTTGATAGTAAGGTTCAGGCGATGCCGAGACTGGCCGAGGTAGCCTATCGCCGTGCTGAACCTGATGCCATCGGGATTATTGAACGGCGTTGGCCCCACGCCTGTGGAATCAGGATGGTTGTGGTCGGGGCTGTCTATGAAACCTGTGGCTTTGCAGGAGTTGTAAAAGGCCTGCGCGGGGAGCCAGTTATCTCTCTTGAAGCGATGAGCGACTATGGGGCCTTCACTGCCGTGGAAATCGTCATGAAAGTCCATGTCGGTCTCCAGTTTCCGAAGGTAGGGGAGAACGTTCTCGTAGCTCCACTCGTTGTTGCCCCATGAGTCCCAGCTGTCGTAGTCCTCTGGCACACCACGCAGAAACACCTGGCCGTTGATGGCGCTGGATCCACCGGTAACCTTGCCTCTGGGAACCATCATAGGCTCGGCCTTGTCCGTCGCCTTTCCGATGAATTGCCAGTTGTGATCGCTGGTCATAATGTCAGTGCCTGTGGCGTAGCCATACTTAACCTCTTCTGGAAGACTATCCAGGTCCGGGTAGTCTGGCCCAGCCTCCAGGAGAAGCACCGACCGATTGGTATCCTCCGTCAAGCGAGTGGCGAGGATTGACCCCGCGGACCCGGAGCCTATGATTATCACATCGTATTTCACAATTCCTCCCTAATTAGAAACTACCTCGTATAAGGTGTGGTGTTACGCAGGTGGAAGTGGAGCGTCATCGCCTGTACGTCGTTGCCACATGCGGACGCGGGAAGCCATGTCACGAATTCGATCTGCCTGACTCGGGCTGTTAAACAGGTTCGTTTCCTCGTAAGGGTCGTTTTGCAGGTCGAACAGCTCGCACTGGTCGCCCGCGCACAGGTTCAGCTTCCAGCCGTCTACCACCACGGAGCGCCACGGAAGCGTCAGCATACGGTTAATCGATCCGCTACCGAGGAACCTATCGGGCAGACCATCGCTGGTTCCGTTCCACTGTATGAACACCTCGTTGCCATCGAGTGTTTGATCGCCCTTCATAACCGATATGAAGCTCTTTCCCTGAAGGTGATCGGGCACAGGGTCGCCGATCAAGTCGAGCAAGGTAGGCACGAGGTCTATATGGCTAACGTAGCCATCAACATTAGTCTGGTCTTGCGACAGCCATGGAACACGCATCAGCAGGGGCACCCGCGACGCTTCCTCGTAGAAAGAGCGTTTCTCCAGCATTCCATGGTCGCCCATCATGTCGCCGTGCTCGCTGGTGAACACCACCACCGTGTTGTCGGCGATGCCTGCGCTTTCGAGCGCGTCGGCAACACGTCGCACCATGCCGTCCACTGTCGTGATGTTCGCCATGTAGTGAGCGCGCAGCGTGCGCCACCCGATCTCTGTGGTGACGTCCTCCAGGGGCGCAGCGTATTCCATCATGTAATTATCTTCGGTCTGGTCGGCGCCTTCGAGGAACGACAGAAAGTAGTCGGCTCGCGTGCGGTTCACGAACGAGGCGCCTTCAGGATGTTTCAGGAAGGTCGGCCCGGTGGGAAGTTCCTCAGGGTTATATATGTCCTTGAAGGGGCCGTCGTACGGCGAATGGGGTTCGAATGTGCTCACGAAAAGCATGAATGGACGGTCTTTGTTGCGCTCGATGAACTTAGCCGCGCGATCACCCAGATACGACGCCATCTGAAACTCTTCCGGCAGGCTATAACGCATACTTGCCGAGAAAGTCCCGATGTCGTCATCGTCTGGCCTGTCGGGTTTGAACCCATTAGCTAACAGGTGGTGGTGGTAGCTGGAACGCTTGTATCTGAGTTCGCGCCGAGTGTACGCGTCGCGATGGGTGTCTTCGGTGCTTATCCACTCGTCGAAGCCGTGCTGCGCTTCAAGGTCGTCGCCAAGGTGCCACTTGCCGAAGTACCCGCAGTAATACTCCTCGGATATCATCTCTGCGATTGTCTTCACGTCTTTGGGCAGCGGAATCTTGTTAACGATTGGTCCGGCGGCGTGCGGATAGAGTCCAGTCATAATGGTTGATCGGGCGGGCGTGCAAACAGGCTGCGCTACGTACGCATTTCGAAACACGAAGCTCTGCTCTGCAAGCTGGTTTATGCTGGGAGTCTGAATCCAGTCGTTGCCATAGCACTTCAGTGTGTCGTAGCGTTGCTGGTCGCTAAATAGGAACACTATGTTTGGTCGGTCGGCCAGAGTATGGTCACCTCCTAGACTTGAACAATGAAGGAAAAGCAGTACACGCCGTCAACCTATTCGGCGCTATCAGCTATGCATCCGCCGCACAGCGAAATCCGAGATTCGCGGTTGAGCTATCGGGTGTATTTGCGCTTCGAGCGGCCACCCGGTAGCGGTTGCAGTACGAGTCGTGGCACAAATACGATCCTCCGCGTATGCTTCGCGATGTGCCCTGTACCGGCCCCGTGGGATTGACGTGTTGACCCGAGCGATGATAGTTTCGGCTGTTCCAGTCACGTTGCCACTCCCACACATTTCCGACGATGTGTAGAGTCCGTACCCGTTTGTCGGGAACGACTTGACGGGTGCTGTCGCGCTGAACCCGTCCTCGGCGGTATTGTGTGTCGGGAATGTGCCTTGCCAGATGTTGCACATGTGCTTGCCGTTGGGAGTAAGATCGTCGCCCCAGGGATAGCGTTTCTGATCGAGTCCTCCACGTGCGGCGCACTCCCACTCGGCCTCTGTCGGCAAACGTTTGCCCGTCCACTCGCAGTACGCCATCGCGTCGTTCCATGAAACGTGAACAACAGGATGGTCAATTCGTTTGCGCACACTCGACCCGGAACCTTCGGGATGCCTCCACATCGCACCGTTAACCGGACTCCACCACAGAGCTTCGGCTACAGCCTGCGTAATTGTTTCCGACACCGACTCGGACAGGAACGCTCTGAAAACGAAAGACCACCCGAAGCGCTCGGCTTCGGTCTTGTAGCTCGTGGCCTTTACGAACCGGGCGAACTGTACGTTCGTGACCGCGGTCTCATCCATATAGAACGGATCGACTTTAACTTCACGTGTGGGGCCTTCGCCGTCGGCGGGCTATCCAGAATCATCGTTGTTACCCATGACGAACTCGCCGCCTGGAATTAGTGCCATTCCCCTGGTGACGCTGGTCTTGCGCGTTTTGGACCAGGTCCGGCTTTGTGGCCTGGAAAGCGGTATCGAAGCGGGCCTGCTGGCAGCGCAACATGGTACAAGGTGATCTTCTGACAAATCCCTTTCTCCCGTTCACCGCGATTTCGCCACGCAGGTCAACTGTTGGTGATGTTCGTCGCAAAACTGTGAGGATTGGTAACACACCAAGCTTGAGCGAGTCAAGAAATCGGGGTGCTCATCTGATAGTTCCCAGATGGACTCCAGTGCGCTTATGAACGCCACATCCTGAGTTAGCACAGACTATATGACCGCCCTCTGAAGTTGTCAACAGGCGCATGACACTCTCAATTCCACCTCAAGCCGATAAAACATTGTTAAATTTGGCAAGTAGGGCGCTTCAAAAACCGGGTAGGGTGGTCAAAACGCTTGTATGGATTCACCTTCCGTGAATCGCTTTCTCCCGTTGTCCCAAATCGTCACGCCACCCTTGCCCCTCACTTCAAACTGTCCATCCTTCACGATGAGGGCGGTATATCCCTCAATGCCAATTAGAGTGGGCCGCGTGAAGTTGATACTTCTGTAAATTCGGGCGAAAAAGCCAGGGATCTGGTCATAATGCGGAACTATTGATGCTCCTGAAACAATATCGAACCCTGGTTTCCATCGAAATGGCGGCGGCAAAAAACCAGGTATCCTCTCTCCCCAAATCATCGCACCGGCGCTGCAGCCAGCTACCACTCCTCCCTTTTCTAGAACTCTCAAGATGGCGTCCCATGCTTTCGTGTCGATCAGAGTCTCGTAAAGATAGCTTGGCCCGCCACCGGAAAGATATACGAAATTGGCCCCTCCAATCTGACTTACCACATTGTCATCCATTGCAGTTTCTCTATTGATGACCTCTACCGATTGAGCGTCGGCTCCTAGACCGGAGAAGTACTCTCTTCCCATTTCCGACCATCGAGATATGCTTTCCGACCCTTCATTGCCCGCGGCAGTAGGTAGGCAGACTACTCTGGGCGAACTTGGAATCCGTCCAAGAAGATATCTGTCTAGCTCTTCCATTTCGGGCAGATACTCCCCGCTGCCGACAAGCGCCAAAGTGCCCTTTTGAATTATGCTCTTAATTCTCAATGTATATTCTCCAGGCCTTCAGATGATAGAAGGGTGTCATAGATAAAGTAAGGTGGACCCCATTATTAAGACAGCACGAGGGCTAAATTAAGAGAGTCTCCCACCCCTGCGCTAGGTTTCACCAAGCCCGATGGCAGCCCTGCTTCTTCAGCTGCTGCTCCCCTTTCTTCCTGGCCATGTTGGTACACCTCTGCTGGGGTCCGGTAGCCCAAAGCCTGGTGAGGCCTCTGCCGGTTGTAGAACTCCAGGTAGGCATTGATCCCAGTTCGGGCCTCAGCGACGGTCTGGTAAGCTTTCAGATACACCTCCTCGTACTTGATGCTCCGCCACAGCCGCTCCACGAAGATGTTGTCCAGGTACCTACCCTTACCATCCATGCTGACCTGGACCCTCTGCTCCTGCAACGTCTGGGTAAAGGCCTCACTGGTGAACTGACTCCCCTGGTCGGTGTTGAATATCTCTGGTCGTCCCTTACCCAGGGCTTCCTCCAACGCCGCCACGCAGAAGCTGGTGTCCATGGTGTTGGAGAGCTTCCAGGCCAGCACGTGCCGGCTGTGCCAGTCCATGATGGCCACCAGGTACAGGAAGCCCTTCGCCATGGGGATGTAGGTGATGTCCGCGGCCCAGACCTGGTCGACCCGATTAACCTCCACTCCCTTCAGCAGATAGGGAAAGATCCGGTGTCCCGGCGCTGGTTTGCTGGTGTTGGGACGCCGGTAGATGGCTTCCAGACCCATCAACCGCATCAGCCTTCGAACCCTTTTTCGGCTCACCAGATAGCCCTGTTGCAGCAGCCAGGCCTTCATCTTCCTGGAGCCGTAGAAGGGGGTCTTCAAATACTGACGGTCCATCAGGGCCATCAACTCCAGGTCTTCTGCCCTGGTCGGTACCGGCCGGTAGTACACCGAGGCCCGGCTGACGTCCAGCAGGATACATTGACGCACCAAAGACAGCTGCTGGTGGTCTCGGTCTATCATGGCTCGCCGTATGCTGCGACTCATAGACCGGACCTTTCCGACAAAAAATCGCGTTCCACCTTCAGCTGGCCGATGTGCCGGTAGAGGTGGTTAATCTGAGCTTCCTTGGCTTTCTCCTGGGATTTCTGATTGGTGGCAAATAGCTCCGGGGCTCCTTCCACCAGGGCCCTTTTCCAGGCGTGAATCTGACTGGGATGGACCTCAAATCGGCTGGCCAGCTGGGCGATGGTCTCTTCCCCCGCAAGGGCGGCCAGGGCCACCTTGGCCTTGAACGCCGGACTGTGCTTATTCCTCGTCTGCTTCATGTCCTGCTCCTTCACGTCGGTTAGTTGCCGGTTATTTTAGGAGCTGGACTCTCTCTTAGCCAGTTGTCTAGTTTTTGGGTACCACCTCAAAAGTCTCTGTAACACACCCCATATGTTAGGGAGAGAAATGAGCAAGAATAGAATTCGTTTCTGACTGTGAGTGGCGGCGTGAAAGGTGGGTTAATGTCTTCTAAAAATATCAGGTGGTGCGCAGCTATACGTTCTCAGTGTCGGCGACGACGTTGTCGCCGCGTAGCGTCCGGTTTCGGATGTCGAATCTCCCCGGGTAGCGTACCGGCAGATGGCCGGAGTCGATCATCAACTCCAAGGGGCTAGCCATAGTCTTGGGCGGCATCTGGACCTGCGTATGGGTTCGCGCTGACTCATAAACGGCGAGCACCATCTCGAGTGCCTTATAGCCTGTCATGCCATCTCCCCTGTAATTCGAGATCTCTCCCGAAATCCAATCGGCAAACTCATGGGCCTGTGCGATTCCGGCCTCAATAATCTCGAAGTTGTCCTCCCCGTATTTGAAGTGGTCGCCATCTGGCCTGTGCTCTCGCCAGCCGCCTGTCTTCCCGTTCATGATCTTCAGGTCGGTGACCGTGATTTCGATCATGCCATCACTGCCATAGATACGTGCTCCAAACCCGTACTCAGGCGTCAGCCCTGAGAGGATCATCGCCTGCGCGCCGTTCTCGAAACCGAATACAGCGAGCGCCTTGTCCTCGATGGGAATTGCACGTGCCCATCGATCCGTCTCTCGCTCCACGCTGCCCATGACCCAGGTGCAGTCCGCATCGTTGAGCAGATATCGGAACATGTCCGTCTGGTGGGAGGAATAGTTTGGAAGTCCGTCGCGCGCAAAGGCGGTGATAAGCCTCACGTCGCCTATCTCACCGTCGGCGATCATCTGCTTCGCAAGCGTGTATGCCGGCAACCACCTACGCTGGTGGCCGACAGCCAGCTTCACCCCGTTGCGCCGACAGACCAACATCATGTCTGCGGCAGCACCAATAGTGTCGGCCATCGGCTTCTCGCAGAGGACCGCTTTGACTCCTGATGCTGCCGCGGCCATAGTCATTGGCGCATGGCCTGTGTCCCAGACTCCCACCGAAACGACGTCGAGCGCTGACTTTTCAAGCATCTCGCGGGCGTCTGTGAAGTGCTTTGGCTTATAGTCATCGTATTCAGAGAAGTGTTCGTCGAAGTCTTTCATTGCCTGCTCGCTCAGATCGGCGAGGGCGACGACTTCGTACCTTGCCGAGTTCAGGTACCCGAAAATGTGGTTGCTGGTCATCTCTCCACAGCCGATGATTCCGACGCTCAGTTTGTCTGCCAAGTTTTTCTCTCCGTTATTGTAGAGTAGTATCGAAGCGCAAGAAGCACTTCATCCAATTAGGTGTCTGGGATGCAATTGGGGTGGCGATTGGGGTGGGAACGACCAAACTGACTAAAGCGCAGTAAGAGGGAAGTTGTCCGTTGCCAGTGGCAACGGACAACTTCCCTGAAATGATCTTTTACTATTACTACGGGACTACGTTACCTCTAGTGTGGGGTTTCTCAGTGGTTCCGCGAACTGACTCTCATCCAGTAAGATGAAGTCCTTCTCGTAGATCTGGATACGGTATGTTTCGTAGTCTGGGATGAACAGGCGAAATTCGCTGTCTACCCTAACGGATCTCGGTCGCCTGAGGTACTTTTCTTGCTCAATACGACCTGTTTCTCTGAGTCTGTTTGGCACTGCATTCGTGAGCATGTAGGCACGGGCCACGCGAGACAGGGAAGCGTCTCCCCTGAAGCTACAGAGGTAATGGCCTTCAGAATTGAACATCTGCACCCGGTTGTTGCCCCAGTCCGCGATGTAGATGTCATTATGATTATCGACAGCTACTCCCGTTGGCCTGTTGAATTCGGCGTCGCCATCGCCGTATGAGCCTACGACGTTCTTCAATTCACCTTCACTGGAGAACACTTGAAATCTATTGTTGCCCCAGTCCGCCACATAAATATCACCGTGCTCATCGACATGCAGACCCCAGGGTAGCTCCATCTGTCCAGGCTCCGAACCGTGTGAGCCAAATCCGCCAATGTATTGACCATCTATTGTATATTTTTGGATTCTGTGGTTCTTGGAATCGACCACCACCAGATTATTTTCCGGGTCGAAGGCTATGCCTGTCGGACCATCAAACTGACCTTCCCCGTCACCCTTCGTGCCCCATTTTGATACGAATTCTCCTGCTTCGTTGAATCTGGTAATCCGGTTGGTCGCTTCGTCACTGACAAAAATATCTCCATCGTCGTTAGTGATGATCTGCACGGGCCAAAGGAATTGACCGTCATCAGTTCCGTAGCTGCCAATAGATTTAAGATCGTCTGATTGTTGCTCCATATCTTCGAGAGGCCAGATTCTGATAACGGCGGCCCCTTCCGAGCGGCATAGTATGTAAGTTGTGTTGTTTTTGGCGAAAGCAATATCGGTGGGGAAGTTTGTTATCCGCCGCATGCCAAGAGTCCGCCAGTAAGGATATCCGGCCCTCAACAAACCGTGTGGACGTGACATCGATGTCTCCTCCTAAGAACACTATTAAGCAAAGCTGTTAAGGCCTGAATGGGGAGATCTGCTCGAAGTCTCCTTTTACGATTGGACGGGCGTCTACGCCAAGCCACTGTTCGAGCACGGTCCCATAGATCCCCCTGAAGTCGATTGTGTGTTTCAGGTCTTCATTGTGCTCCCAGTCTTTTGGATTCAGGGACGGATATTCAGAATAAAGGCCCCCTTTGACGCTGTTTCCGAACATGAACGCGCCTCCACCGGACCCATGGTCAGTGCCACTGCCGTTGTCGCGCATTCGACGTCCGAATTCAGTGAACACCAGGATGGTGACGTTGTCGCCCGCTTTGTGCTCTTGCAGATCGTCAAGGAAATCTGAGATTGCACCTGAAAGGTCGGTCAACAGTTTCGGATGGCTTGGCATCTCGTTTGCATGCGTGTCAAATCCGCCGTGACTTGTATAGAAGATTCTCGTGCCGAGGTCTGCGAGGTGGATTCGCGCAACATCTCTAAGGTTCTTTGCGATGGGATTGTCAGCGTATTCCACTGTAGACTCGTATTGGCCCGCCACATCTGATAGCAGATCAGCGCCTTTTAGCACGTCCAATCCGGTCTTGCCGATATATTCCATGACGGGCCCCGCTCCTATGGCCTGACCGTAAATGGACTTGAACGCTTCGACCACTTTGTCACGAAGCTCTTCCTGTTCCATTCGCTTCATAACGCCGTACCCTTCAAGGTCACCGATGGAGGTAACTGGCACCCCAGTGACAGCCATTGCCCTTGGAAGGCCCTGTCCTACATTCACTCCAGTGAGCACATTTTCCGAATTGGGATCAAGCTCTCGGATCGCCTGTCCAAGCCATCCTTCGCTGCCGACTCTGTCCGGTTCTGCGGTATGCCAGATGTCCATGCCCCTGAAATGAGACCGGTTCGAATTCGGATAACCGATGCCCTGTACTATTGCCATCTCCCCTTCGTCAAATAGCCTCTTGAAAGGGGCTGCGTTGGAATTAATGGCAAGTTCGTCATTAATGGGCATGACTTGATCCTGTCCCATCACGACCTTTTTGCGGGCATCGTAATAGTGCCCATTCGTGTAAGGGACTACGGTGTTGATGAAGTCGTTTCCACCTGTAAGCTGAACGACAACGAGGATATTTTCTGAAGTACTGTTGCTCATATTATATTGTCCTTTGATTAGGATTTTCTGACATTAAGCGAATTGGTAGTCGACGGTTGATGCCAACAACTGAAGGATGTTGTGCACGCCGACCGCGTCGGAGTTATTATCATCTTCCATCTCTTTCAATTCCTTTGTATAGGTAACCAGCAAATCGTAGGTTGTATCGCTAACCTTAACCGCACCCATTAGATCCAGACATCTGTCGACTATCGCTGAAGGATCGTCGTCGAGGCTGCCCGCCCTGGAGATTATATCTTTTATGCCGGGCTTGGCGGGATCCTGGAATTGCTGTTCCACGAAGCCGACTCTCTCACTCAGAGTCCCTGAATCGATCCACTCGAGGCCTGTATGCCATCCCTCTACGGTAGGAGGGTTCATTAGCCTCTGTCCCATGATTGCCATGGTGCCTTCAACTAATGCACCGTTGAGTGTAGTCGTAGCGAACTGGTGAATACCAGGGGTGGGAGAACTAAATTCTCCGGTCTGCTTGAGCACGCCCGCGATCAATTCAGTGGGGCTTTTGACTTTATGTAGATTGATTGCGTTCTTGAAAAAGTCGGAGTTGAAAAGCGCCTTGAGAACAGCTTTCATGTCGCCGTCCGTTTCCATGAACACCCCGGAGAGCATCGCGATAGCAGCTTCGTCTTTTGGCGGTTCCGTAGCCCATGACGGCACCTGCGTTTCGTCTTCCACGAAGAAATTGTACAGGTGTCTCGATATAAACCTAGCCGTCGCAGGCTGCTTCGCGATTATGTCGATGATGTCTTCCCCGTCGAAATTTCCCTTGTGGCCGAGGAACTCTTTTTCACCGTAATCGTGATCCTCAGGCAGGAATTCAAATTCCGCAGGGAAGTGACCAAATGGGTAGATCGAAAGCGGCTGGCGGAAAGTCCATCCGGTAAACGCGCGAGAAGTACTCTTTATGTCATCTTCCGTGTAATTTCCGACGCCCAGAGAGAACAGTTCAAGCAACTCTCTGCCGTAGTTTTCGTTGATCTCGTCCTTGTGATTTTCATTATTGTCGAGCCAGAAGATCATGGCAGGATCACGCGACAGTTCCAGTAAGATAGTCTTGAAATTCGTCATTCCCACTTCTCGGAACATTTTGATCTCTTTAAGGAGGGAGTCAAGGTGTTCGCTTTTGCCCCATGCAACTGGGAAAATGTGATGTAGGAAGAGAGTCATTTTCTCTTCAAGCGGCCTTTTTGTGTTGACCATGCGATACAGCCATTTCCCGACGTGGATAGCAACGGCTTCTCCTGTGTAGTACCTCTCCAGATAAGAGATGTCTATCTCAGGAAATCGCTCCGGCGAAACGAGGTCGTCAACAATCTCCTCGTAAGTCTTCTGGCTGGTCAGTGAATCAAGCTCGTCAGGCGTGGCACCAAAGCCTGCGCGTCTCATCAGATGGGCTACCAGTGATCGATCAGATTTCATAGTTGATTCTCCTCCGGTGTCATTGAATAATCACTCGGGTCGTTACGTAACAAATAGATACTCTGTCATTTCGCCACTACACCATACTATACTGTGCTCTGAAAGCTTACTGCGTATTATAGAGTAATTAGCAACTAGAAGTCGATAAACATAATACAGGGAGATACATATAGGAGATACATATAAAGGAAGGAATTAGAGGAGGAGAGGTTCCATCTGAGAAATTCCGGGCGTAATATTTTGGTAAGTAGATAAAAGGTCAGGAGCTAGCATTGAAAGTCGTTGATCTCAAGACAATGGTCGTTGAAAACGAGGAACCGTACATTGGTGGCAGATATCTGCTGTTTCTGGAACTCAGAACCGACGAAGGAATCATAGGACTTGGCGAGCGTGTAACCGGGGGCGCTTACTCACGCAATCTGGGTGACCTGAAGTCGCAAGTCAGCCTGATAGAGGAGTTGGCTGGCCAGTATGTCATCGGAGAGAACCCCTTTAACATCGAGAGGATATGGGACCGGATGTACGCCTCCCGCCATGACTTCCGCCACCCAAGCCTCTACGCTACTCCGGTGATAAGTGCGATTGACATGGCGCTGTGGGACATCGTTGGTAAGGCGGCGAACCAGCCTATCTATAATCTTCTGGGCGGACAGTACCACGAAAAACTCCGAGCCTATGCCTACATGCCGGGAGGCCCCTTCAAAGACGATCCCGAACGAGCGGGCGAGGTCGCGGTACAGTTACTCCAAGAGGGCAACTCGGCCTGCAAGCTCGACCCGTTCATGCCGATGTATCCGATACCAAGAGATATTCCACTTTGGGAGATCGAACACGCGGCGAAGATATTCGAAAGCATTCGGAACGCCGTCGGCAACAAATTGGAGGTGGGGATCGGGACTCATGGTCAGCTGACGACCTATAGTGCGATCCGCGTCGCCGATTATCTCGAACCGTACCACCCCTTCTGGTTCGAGGAACCGGTTCCACCCGAGAACATGGATGAGATGGCTAGAGTTGCTGCCCATACGAGCATTCCGATAGCCACAGGCGAACGGCTGGTTACGAAGTACGAGTTCGCGCAGGTTCTCGAAAAGAAGGCAGCGCAGATCATTCAGCTGGACGTCGGACAGTGCGGTGGGATAACGGAGGCGAAGAAAATCGCCAGCATTGCAGAGACCCACTACGCGATGATAGCGCCCCACATGTACTGCGGGCCAATTGCCGCCGCCTCCGCGATTCAGGTCGACACCTGCTCGCCGAACTTCCTCATCCAGGAGGCGAACCAGGGGCCGCTCCACAAGATAATTTTCAAAGAACCTCTCGTGTTCGAAAACGGCTACATCATTCCGCCAACAGGCCCTGGTCTCGGCATCGAGTTCGACGAGGACGTATTGAAGCGGCATCTGATCGAGTAGAATTTCGTTCGAGCTTCAGTGCCCTGGTAAATCACTGAAACGTGTTATAGCTAAAACGGCTCATGGGCGTACTATCCAGAATATCGACAGTTCTCTGGATGCAAGATAACGAGGTAATTGACATCTCACCACTGGCTCGCTCACCAATCTTACCTTTCTCTGGATGCAAGATAACGAGGTAATTGACATCTCACCACTGGCTTCGCTCACCAATCTTACCTTTCTCTGGATGCAAGATAACGAGGTAATTGACATCTCTAAGGTGGACCCCATTATTAAGACAGCACGAGGGCTAAATTAAGAGAGTCTCCCACCCCTGCGCTAGGTTTCACCAAGCCCGATGGCAGCCCTGCTTCTTCAGCTGCTGCTCCCCTTTCTTCCTGGCCATGTTGGTACACCTCTGCTGGGGTCCGGTAGCCCAAAGCCTGGTGAGGCCTCTGCCGGTTGTAGAACTCCAGGTAGGCATTGATCCCAGTTCGGGCCTCGGCGACGGTCTGGTAAGCTTTCAGATACACCTCCTCGTACTTGATGCTCCGCCACAGCCGCTCCACGAAGATGTTGTCCAGGTACCTACCCTTACCATCCATGCTGACCTGGACCCTCTGCTCCTGCAACGTCTGGGTAAAGGCCTCACTGGTGAACTGACTCCCCTGGTCGGTGTTGAATATCTCCGGTCGTCCCTTACCCAGGGCTTCCTCCAACGCCGCCACGCAGAAGCTGGTGTCCATGGTGTTGGAGAGCTTCCAGGCCAGCACGTGCCGGCTGTGCCAGTCCATGATGGCCACCAGGTACAGGAAGCCCTTCGCCATGGGGATGTAGGTGATGTCCGCGGCCCAGACCTGGTCGACCCGATTAACCTCCACTCCCTTCAGCAGATAGGGAAAGATCCGGTGTCCCGGCGCTGGTTTGCTGGTGTTGGGACGCCGGTAGATGGCTTCCAGACCCATCAACCGCATCAGCCTTCGAACCCTTTTTCGGCTCACCAGATAGCCCTGTTGCAGCAGCCAGGCCTTCATCTTCCTGGAGCCGTAGAAGGGGGTCTTCAAATACTGACGGTCCATCAGGGCCATCAACTCCAGGTCTTCTGCCCTGGTCGGTACCGGCCGGTAGTACACCGAGGCCCGGCTGACGTCCAGCAGGATACATTGACGCACCAAAGACAGCTGCTGGTGGTCTCGGTCTATCATGGCTCGCCGTATGCTGCGACTCATAGACCGGACCTTTCCGACAAAAAATCGCGTTCCACCTTCAGCTGGCCGATGTGCCGGTAGAGGTGGTTAATCTGAGCTTCCTTGGCTTTCTCCTGGGATTTCTGATTGGTGGCAAATAGCTCCGGGGCTCCTTCCACCAGGGCCCTTTTCCAGGCGTGAATCTGACTGGGATGGACCTCAAATCGGCTGGCCAGCTGGGCGATGGTCCCTTCCCCCGCAAGGGCGGCCAGGGCCACCTTGGCCTTGAACGCCGGACTGTGCTTATTCCTCGTCTGCTTCATGTCCTGCTCCTTCACGTCGGTTAGTTGCCGGTTATTTTAGGAGCTGGACTCTCTCTTAGCCAGTTGTCTAGTTTTTGGGTACCACCTCACTCACCACTGGCTTCGCTCACCAATCTCACCGATCTCAACCTTCAGAAAAATGAGATAAGCGACATCTCAGCACTGGCTTCGCTCACCAATCTCACCAGACTCAATATTACCAGTAACAATGTTAGTGACCTCTCACCATTGTCTTCGCTCACTAATCTCACGCTGATCGAGTTTTCAAAGAATCAGATAACCGACCTCTCACCACTATTAGATATTGGCCTCGGCGAGGGCGACACGATCAGGCTTTGGGGCGAGCCTTTGGACGCCAATTCCATAGAAGTAGTTATCCCTCAGCTCGAAGCTGCAGGGGTGAAAGTTCAATTCTGAGGTTTATATAAGGTGGTATTGAAGAGATGAGTACTTATATAGCCAGAAGGTTACTCCTAGTGGTTCAACGTTTTTGTATTGATGGGTAGAGTGACTTTAGCTTGATGCGCGCATCCTCGGTAGTGAAGCGCCAATCCACTCGTATCACATCCCGGTTGCGTTGATTCTGCCAAGCATTGACCTCGCCGCGCAGGATGTCTTGATTGGCAATCCGTCGGTCCAGGCACTGTCGAGCCAGCACACCGATCTCTATCTCCGCCATATTCAACCAACTCCCGTGTTTGGGAGTGTAGTGTATCTCCAGTCGCTCAGCTATACGCCTCGCCTCAGCAGGCTCGAATGCCTCGTATAGCGAGGACAGCTTGTGAGTGTTGAGATTGTCCATTACCAGCACGATCCGGTCTCTGTCAGGGTAGTCCTCGTCGACCAGTTTCTTTATCACATGCGCCCAGTCCACCTTCGTGCGACGCTCTCTGACCTCGACTCGGCGCCATCCGTCCAACGGTGCAAACAGCATGAACAGGCTGCTCACTCCATTGCGCTCGTATTCGTAGTCGTATGCCGCCGATAAGCCGGGCGCTGCGGGACGCGGCACTCGCGTCTCCTTGACTTGCTGTTTGCTCGTCTCATCCATGCACACCAGAACCTCATTCCCATCGTACGGCCGTTGGTAGACCTCCAGTACGTCTTCCATCACGTCTTCCATCGCGCACACAAACTCCGCGCTCTGACCGGGCGGGATGCACCAACTCTGCTTCAGCCACGGCTTCAGTTCGTTTTTTTTTAAGCGCCTGGCGAACCGTCTCGGTGCTAATGGTCCCGACTATCTCACACTCGACCAACTGGTCAGCCAACAGCTTCAGGGTCCAACTGGCACGCCCCTCCGGCGGTTCCCCGCAGGCCATCGCTATCAACCGTGCTTCACCTTCGCCGTCCAGTCTCTTTTGACGCCGACGCAGTTGCTTTTTGCGATTCAGCGCAGACTCAACCCCCTCCTCCACACAGCGCTTGCGTATTCGCTCGACCGTTGACTGTCCCACACCGAGCGCGCTGGTGATGTCCGCGTCCTTCATTCCCCCGTCCGAGCGTGACTCATCGCTCATCAGCAGAATGCGCGCATGGGTCTGTTTGTACGCCGCAGCCCGACCGCGTGAGACCAAGGCGTTGAGTTCCTGTTGTTCGTCGGTAGTCAGTCTGATACGGTACTTCTTGGTAGACATCATGGTTCCTCCTCGGTTCAACGTTACGATTGAACCCCCAAGAGGAACAATGACTATCATGGTATTCATTTCAATGATGTTGGACCACTAGAGTGATTTTCTTCAGCTTATACTCTGCAACTATCCCCGAAACATAGTTGTGGCGAACGTCAACTGGACGCAAGACTTTAGAGATATCATCGCCCTCGACGGAAACCCGTTGGATGCCCATATGGTCCGGAAACCATTTGGGGAACTCCGCCAGCGTCTGTTGATAAGCATGAACGAACTTACTCTGGACTTCGATTATTTCATAAGTTAGTTCGTCTAGGTTGTGTTGACATTTCATCTGAGCCATATGAGAGCACCGACGAAGTTCAAGAATCCCAGGAAACGCGATGACAGCTTGTCAAAGCGAGAGAAGATATGCCGGTAGTGCTTGATCTTGTTGATGAAACACTCCACAAGGTGGCGCTCTCGGTAAAGGTACTCATCATACTCTCGTGGCGTCTTTCGATTTGACCGAGGTGGAATCACAGGTAACGCGCCCCTGCCCAGGATGCATTGGAGAAAATCCATCGAATCGTATCCCTTATCAGCAATCACATGCTCGGTTTCGAAATCAGCAATCAATGCCTGTGCCTGGGTGATGTCGTGACGTTGACCTGCTGTGAGCTCAAAGCGCAACGGGTTGCCCAATCCATCCACGCTCACGTGGATCTTGGTACTGAACCCGCCTCGGCTCCGGCCAAGAGCTTGGGCCGATTGGCCACCGTTTTTTTGGAGGCTCCAGCAGCACAGGGATGAGCGCGAACCACAGTGCTATCACAGTGCTATCACAGTGCTATCAATGATGACATGCTCCATATCGGGGTCTTGCACAAAATGCTGATGCATTCGTTCCCATACACCCTTTTCACACCAGCGTGCGAAGCGCTTATATACGCTGTTCCAGTGACCGTAGTGCTCAGGCAGCAGTCTCCAAGGAGCACCACTTCGTGCCATCCACAGGATGGCCTCGACGTAGCGCCTGCAATCGTCCTCCTCTCCAACGTAGAGGTCTGGGCATGAGCGCAGAAATTCAAGGATTTTCGACCATTGTTCATTGCGTAATTCAGTCGTTGACATGTATCCATTATGCACCAAATGTCAACACAACCTAAACTCGTTAAGGGGTTTGGCGTGCTGTTACCCATCTCTCGATTGGGCTAAAGTCGGGCTATAAGCATTCCCAAAGCAAATAGAGCCACGGCTGTGCCGGTCAGCTTGAGTGCAGCCTCCGGCGCAGCAAGGAGATATGAGGCAGAGATATCCTCAGTTCGCCCGTCCTCGAACTCTATACGACCTGACACTGTATGCACGTCTCGCCGCACACTCTTGACCCTTCTGCTCAGCGCCCGCTGTGCCAGACTCAGCGCGAAGCAGGCCCCGGAGATCAGAAATGCCTGTACGTCGAGTCGTTCCGCATTCGCCCAATAGCCAGCGAGCGCCGGAAAGGCGCCCCACGCGAGGCCGAACCAAATGTCCGAGTGTAGTCTGCCGCCAGTCCACTCCAAGTTGTAGGCTGGCACCATAAGTCCGCCAAACAATACGAATGGGACCATCCACAGGCCGATGATCAGCGACGCGTATACACCGATGAGCAACGCACCGACCAATGAGATGGCGGCGATGCTGAGGAGCCTGCCATTGGAGATGTTGGAGTGCATCGGCCTGCCATGGTATTCGTCCAGGGCATGAGCTGCCAAGCCTACGCCAAGGAAGAACGCCAGCGACGACCATGCCACACGGTCCAGATGCAGGACTGGCGCGGCTGCCGCTCCAAGCACGACATAGCTAAGATGCCAGAGCGTGTACGGAAGGTGGAGCAACGTCACGTAGTCCCGCCAAGCACCCGGCGGAAGGGCATAGAACGCGGGCCTCAGATCGATCTTCATCCTGTACCTCCTTTCTGCCCCACATCGCGACGGCACCCCCGAGGGAGAGTAGCTTGGTCTGCAATTGTCTGATGCCAGCTCGCGCCCACATCTCACTCAAATCCTGGAGGGTATGCTTGCGATAGAACTTGGAGATACTGGGTCCCAGGAAAGAGCCTACTTCTCGCCATCCCCCTGGAAGCAGCCGGGACATCATCGGCATCATCAGGCGCGTATGCAGCAGCCAGAGCCCATAAACTATAGGCCCCTGCGGAACGAAAAACTCCAGCGACACCATCTGCCCTCCCGGCCTAAGCACCCTGCTTAGCTCGCCTAGAGTCGCCTCCGGGTCTTCCACGTATCGGAGCAGATACGTGAACACGATCACGTCGAATGAATTGTCAGCGAAAGGTAGATTCTCCGCGCATCCCTTGACCAGGCGAACTGCCGGTGTGATCCGTGCCGACTTGAGATTACGCCGGGCCTGCTTGATCATGCCGTCGCTCAGGTCTATGCCGACCACGCGGCACCCAAATCTGCCCGCGATGTCCGATGCAACCAGTCCTGTGCCTGTGCAGACGTCCAGAACCGAGGCTTGCTGGGAGACTCTCAGTTGAGACACCAGGAAGCGACGCCATCGCCCGTACTGGAAGAACGAAAAGACTTCAGCCGGCCATTCATAGCTTCCAGCTATGCCGTCGAACAATTCCTGTGCATGGGCATTCTTTGTGTGAAAATCAGAAGGTATACTCATCTTCCCGCTATCAAACGAATGACAGTCGCGATCAGATTGCGACAACCAGCCGCAAGGGACCAATGCCGAACAGCATCTTGCACATGAAGACATTGCCGCAATTTGCTGGCCTTGCCTTCGACGAGAACTTGCGAAAACACCCGTGGCTGCGTAGAGTCTGTGGAGTTTCCTCCAGCTCGATTACTCGGCCCTCGATGGCCACTGGGTATTCCGTGGCAGCCAAATCGCGCGACATCGTGTCGTTATTATCGGCATTATTTATGTAAATAATCAAGTGAAGTCGTCAAAGATGCAAAGGTGGGACACGCATTGTCGGCGTGACTGGTGGCTCTTTGGAATGCCTAACTTGAGCCCATACTAATTCAGCGGGCAAAGGTCTGATCGGCGGTTCGCTGGCTCTGAACCGTGTCCTTGAGTCGTAGCTGTGCTACGTCCTTCGCAGCCAGAACAGCACCTCCACTTTCCGATTGGCCAGAAATCGCAAATGAGATGTGAGAGTCCCCACAGACTACATAACGAAGTGCAAAACGCGATATTGATACTGCTGTGGTGACTAGGTTGTGTTGACATTTGGTGCATAATGGATACATGTCAACGACTGAATTACGCAATGAACAATGGTCGAAAATCCTTGAATTTCTGCGCTCATGCCCAGACCTCTACGTTGGAGAGGAGGACGATTGCAGGCGCTACGTCGAGGCCATCCTGTGGATGGCACGAAGTGGTGCTCCTTGGAGACTGCTGCCTGAGCACTACGGTCACTGGAACAGCGTATATAAGCGCTTCGCACGCTGGTGTGAAAAGGGTGTATGGGAACGAATGCATCAGCATTTTGTGCAAGACCCCGATATGGAGCATGTCATCATTGATAGCACTGTGATAGCACTGTGGTTCGCGCTCATCCCTGTGCTGCTGGAGCCTCCAAAAAAACGGTGGCCAATCGGCCCAAGCTCTTGGCCGGAGCCGAGGCGGGTTCAGTACCAAGATCCACGTGAGCGTGGATGGATTGGGCAACCCGTTGCGCTTTGAGCTCACAGCAGGTCAACGTCACGACATCACCCAGGCACAGGCATTGATAGCTGATTTCGAAACCGAGCATGTGATTGCTGATAAGGGATACGATTCGATGGATTTTCTCCAATGCATCCTGGGCAGGGGCGCGTTACCTGTGATTCCACCTCGGTCAAATCGAAAGACGCCACGAGAGTATGATGAGTACCTTTACCGAGAGCGCCACCTTGTGGAGTGTTTCATCAACAAGATCAAGCACTACCGGCATATCTTCTCTCGCTTTGACAAGCTGTCATCGCGTTTCCTGGGATTCTTGAACTTCGTCGGTGCTCTCATATGGCTCAGATGAAATGTCAACACAACCTAGTGAGTGGGCGAATTTGAAATGTCATATCTTCCGCTAGAAGGTATCAGAGTCATCGACCTCACCGCAGTGTGGGTAGGCCCTTACTGCACCTCTTTTCTGGCCGACATGGGAGCAGAGGTCATACGAATCGAGTCTATTAAGACCTTTCCTCCACCTCCAACCAGAGGGCGTATGGCTCACCCCACCGAGGCAATTATCAAGGACATGGCGCCTTACGCTGGGGGGATGCCTGGTCGCGTACCAGGAGCTCGTCCATGGAACCGGACTCCGCTGTTCAACGCGCACGCACGTAACAAACTCGGTATGACCGTCGACTTGCTTCAGCCCAGGGGCATGGAAGTCTTCAAGCGGCTGGTGAAAATCAGCGATGTCTTCGTAGAGAACAATCCCACGTCGACAATGGACAGGCTAGGAATCTCTTACGACATGCTCAAAGAACAGAACCCAAGCATTATCATGCTTCGTATGCCCGCTTATGGCAGCACCGGCCCATACAAGAACTTCAGAGGTTTTGGGCTGCATATGGAGAGTGTCATCGGCCACCATCTGCTCAGGGGCTATGCGGATATGGACGCGTCAACTGTGACCCCGGTGTTGGTGGGCGATGCCGCAAGTGGTACCCAGGGCGCTTTCGCTGTGCTGGCCGCCCTACATTACCGAAATCGCACAGGCAACGGCCAACTCATCGAACTGGCCCAGGCCGAGAACGTTATGCCCTTTCTGGGACAGAAATTCATGGACTACTCCATGAACAAACGAAATGGCACAACTCTCGGCAATCGCCACCCCTACGCCATCCAGGGCTGTTATCCCTGCAAAGGAGATGACCGTTGGATTGTAATCACCATCTATGACGATAGCGACTGGAATGCGTTCAGCAGAGCGTTGGGAGACCCAGATTGGTCAAAGGACGCGAGATTCGCAGACCATAACAGGCGATACCAACATCAAGACGAAATTGACCGACATATCGCCAGGTGGACGACCCAGCACGACCATTACGAGGCCATGCACGTCTTGCAGGATGCTGGCGTTGCGGCGGGCGCTGTAATGGACCAGCGGGATGCCTACGACGACCCTCATCTCATAGAGCGAGGCATCTTTGAAGAGGCTTACCAGGAGGACACAGGCACTCATTTGTACCCTGGCGCGCCCTATAAGATGTCCAAGATTCCCATCAAGATCAGGCGAGGCCCAGTCCGATTGGGCGAGGACAATGAGTGTGTATACAAAACCCTCATGAAAATCTCAGACGAAGAGTATACGGA
Organism: Dehalococcoidia bacterium; assembly: GCA_965206395.1. GTDB lineage: Bacteria > Chloroflexota > Dehalococcoidia > Lucifugimonadales > CATOSD01 > CBDBJK01. The sequence goes on along the minus strand of CBDBJK010000015.1, from coordinate 12,414 downwards.
ATTAGAACGAGAGGGTCACATAGGTATGGACTACGATGAGACTGTGCCATGATCGCAGCTTCCCATGAGTTCGATTAATTGCAGAATAAAGGACAGATTCCCAGGTCGTACATGACCGAATTGGCAGACATAGATTTGTCACCCCTGCGAACAGATGGGATAGGAAACGCATTCAACAGCGCCTTATTAAGATGATCTGTGCGCTGAAAAATACCCCGCTCCTTGTCCGCTATTCACGTTATTTTATGTGGCAGATTAGACCTCCTGGGACTCGGCCTCAAGCATCGCCGCGACATCAGGCTGAAGTGTGTGACATATATCGAATGGGCCTGGTATAATGCGTTCGCCAGAAAAAATGGACATTGAAAGGGGAAGCCATGATTTCGATTTTCGTGACCATCCAGATCAAAGAGGGCTTCAAGGACCAGTTTACGGAAGCGAGCTTCGGCGACGCACAGGGTTCGGTCAGAGACGAGCCGGGATGCTTCAGGTTTGATATTTTGCAGAGTGACGAAGACCCCAATCGCTTTCATTTGTATGAGGTTTACGCTGACCAGGCGGCCCTAGAAGCCCACAGGAACGCGCCGCACTACAAGAAGTGGCGCGAGACGGTGCAGGACTGGTTCGACGGCGACTTGCAGCGCGTTCTAATGAACACCGTGTTTCCATCTGATGAGGGCTGGAGGAAGCAGAAGGCACACCTGCTGGACTGGTAAGCGACACACCTCGCAGGGCCATCTCTCTGCCAGAAGTGGCATAAAAGACAGATCGCAGCATACGACTGCAACAGGCATTTCGTTCTTCGTCGTGAGGATGTCAACACTCGCAAAATATTCCTCCTCAACAGGACTGTGAATCCCTTGACACGTACATTTGTTCTATCATAAACTGGTCGTAATATTGTACTTTGCCAAGGAGTCAGGTGCGACATGGTTCACAGTCTAAATACGAAAAAGGGTGACGTAGCGCTGCTGGTAGGAACAAGGAAGGGAGGGGTCATTCTTTCCAGCGACGCCTCGCGCAAGAGTTGGTCGGTTTCCGGAATGCACTGCGCAGGCGGAAACGTTTTTCATATGATGTATGACCCGCGCGATGGCGGCAAGGTGTTAGCTGCAATCAATTACGATGTATGGGGACCGGAGGTGCATGTAAGCAGCGACCTGGGAGATACCTGGTCCCGCTCCAACGAACAGCCGCGCTTCGACGAGCAGGGCGAACGCACTGTTAAGAACATTTGGCACATCAAGTCTGCCGGAGAAGACTCGCCCGGCGTTCTATACGCAGGCGTCGATCCCGCCTCGCTGTTCAAAAGCGAGGATAGCGGCGTTACCTGGAACGAGGTCGTCGGCCTATCGAATCATCCCACCGGGGACATGTGGCAGCCCGGCTTTGGCGGGCTTTGCCTGCATAGCATAGTTCTCGACCCTTTGAGCAGGGACAGGATGTGGGTCGGCATATCTGCTGTTGGCGTGTTCGGGACCGTCGATGGCGGTGAAAGCTGGCAGCCGATGAACAAGGGCGTGCGCGCCGATTTTTTCCCAGAACGCTTCCCAGATATCGGACAGTGCACTCACAAGTTGCTTTCCCACCCTTAGAGGCCTAACGTGCTTTTCCAGCAGAATCACTGTGGGGTGTTCCGCAGCGACTCTGCCGGTGAGACTTGGGAGGATATTACGGAAGGGCTGCCCTCTCGCTTCGGGTTCGTGTTGGGTTTACACTCACAAGACCCGGAGACCCTCTACGTGATGCCAGAAGACAAGGTTATGGCCGAAGGCGAGGTTGGCGGAGAATTGCGGTACGTGACCGACGCGAAATTCCGAGTGTACAGAAGCCGCAATGCAGGCGGAGACTGGGAGCCGCTGACCAACGGCCTGCCCCAGAAAAATGCCTATCTTCACGCCATGCGGGAGGGCATGGCGACTGACAGCTTCGACCCGTGCGGAATCTACATCGGAACGACCACGGGTCAGGTCTTCTACAGCCGCGACGATGGTGACAACTGGGAACTGCTTATCGACAACTTGCCTCCAATAAACTCGGTGGAGTGTGCTATCGTAAGCTGACACCGACTTGCATTTCCGATACCCTCTTGTTAAGCAAACTCAGAGTAGGGCATAATCGAAAGCTAGCAATTAGGGGCCTGCAAAGGCCCCGTTCTTGATACTGCCACGATTGCCCCTGTGGTCAAGCAGCTAGCAGAGCAAAGTAGTGACGAAAAGATAAGTCCGTTGTGGTGGGCCTTGACGCTTGGTGCCGACCTTGGAGGCAACTTCACGACTGTAGGCGCATCTGCTAACGTCGTGGTTCTGGGCATGGCAAGAGCCGCAGGACATTCCATTGGTTTCATGCAGTTTCTGAAGTACGGTGCAGTGGTATCTATTGCCACTCTGGCCATCTCCGCAGGCTATCTGTGGCTTCGCTTCTACTACTAACCAAACGTATTTCCTGGATATAATACTTTACTTGGCCTCGTGCCCAGGAAATCGAGTACACCGCAGTTTCCAGTTTCCCTTCACCACTTCAAAGACCAGGTTTTTGGAAGACCGATCAAGCCAAGCTCGACACGAAGCTGGTCTTATCGCGCAACCTAACTTCGAAGTCCTTTAGCGCCCAGCCATTGAGAAGGAATGAGGTTTGCCAGGCGACAGCCGTAACCCTTCCACCTTTTTGTCACTCTTTGTCACTTCGATTACCCTTTTTTGGAACCGCCTGTTCCCCATTCTGTTCATGATAGAGGCCTACCATTGGAATTGATATGCATTCACATGTACTCATATTAGAGATTGATGCGGATCTGCGACGCTCTATGACAGAGACCTTGCAGGAAGAGGCTTTTGAGGTTGTAGGAGAGACGGATGGCACCCGAGGATTGGCTCACGTTGCTGAATTCAGTCCCTCCATTATTCTCATTTCAAATGAATTGCGCATACATGAAGGTACGGAGTTGCTTACACTGCTCCGCCGCCTTACCAGCGTACCCATTATGGTCATAGGCACTGATGGGTATAGAGGGGTTGTCGCGGCGCTTCTCAACGGCGCAGACATGTATCTCAAGAAGCCATTTGACTTCCATGAATTTGTGAGTCGTGTCCACGCCCTGCTCCGAAGGGCTGAAACTTCGTTCAACGGACGCCATTCAAAGTTAAACCGTGCGTCGATAGCGAATTTTGTGCCTTCCAATATAAGACCGTTTCTGACCGATACTGAAGCCTGGTTGTTTTCATGTCAATATGGTCGGGTCGTAAGGCACGAAGAGCTGATGATGAAGGTATGGGGTAGGCCAGTTAAAAAGGAGCGGCTTCGGTTTTTTATCCATAGACTCAGGAAAAAGCTGGCTAATGTGATGCCGGTCAACTTACGCACTCGCAACGGGGTTGGGTATGTGCTTGGCCCGTCAGATACTGCATGCATAAGAGAGGGGCTTTCGAATGACTAGTGGTCCAACATCATTGAAATGAATACCATGATAGTCATTGTTCCTCTTGGGGGTTCAATCGTAACGTTGAACCGAGGAGGAACCATGATGTCTACCAAGAAGTACCGTATCAGACTGACTACCGACGAACAACAGGAACTCAACGCCTTGGTCTCACGCGGTCGGGCTGCGGCGTACAAACAGACCCATGCGCGCATTCTGCTGATGAGCGATGAGTCACGCTCGGACGGGGGAATGAAGGACGCGGACATCACCAGCGCGCTCGGTGTGGGACAGTCAACGGTCGAGCGAATACGCAAGCGCTGTGTGGAGGAGGGGGTCGAGTCTGCGCTGAATCGCAAAAAGCAACTGCGTCGGCGTCAAAAGAGACTGGACGGCGAAGGTGAAGCACGGTTGATAGCGATGGCCTGCGGGGAACCGCCGGAGGGGCGTGCCAGTTGGACCCTGAAGCTGTTGGCTGACCAGTTGGTCGAGTGTGAGATAGTCGGGACCATTAGCACCGAGACGGTTCGCCAGGCGCTTAAAAAAAAACGAACTGAAGCCGTGGCTGAAGCAGAGTTGGTGCATCCCGCCCGGTCAGAGCGCGGAGTTTGTGTGCGCGATGGAAGACGTACTGGAGGTCTACCAACGGCCGTACGATGGGAATGAGGTTCTGGTGTGCATGGATGAGACGAGCAAACAGCAAGTCAAGGAGACGCGAGTGCCGCGTCCCGCAGCGCCCGGCTTATCGGCGGCATACGACTACGAATACGAGCGCAATGGAGTGAGCAGCCTGTTCATGCTGTTTGCACCGTTGGACGGATGGCGCCGAGTCGAGGTCAGAGAGCGTCGCACGAAGGTGGACTGGGCGCATGTGATAAAGAAACTGGTCGACGAGGACTACCCTGACAGAGACCGGATCGTGCTGGTAATGGACAATCTCAACACTCACAAGCTGTCCTCGCTATACGAGGCATTCGAGCCTGCTGAGGCGAGGCGTATAGCTGAGCGACTGGAGATACACTACACTCCCAAACACGGGAGTTGGTTGAATATGGCGGAGATAGAGATCGGTGTGCTGGCTCGACAGTGCCTGGACCGACGGATTGCCAATCAAGACATCCTGCGCGGCGAGGTCAATGCTTGGCAGAATCAACGCAACCGGGATGTGATACGAGTGGATTGGCGCTTCACTACCGAGGATGCGCGCATCAAGCTAAAGTCACTCTACCCATCAATACAAAAACGTTGAACCACTAGTTGGTACGTGGCGAAGAGCAAGCCGCAGAAAGAATCCTGGCTTGTCACTAATCTGACCTCCCTGGGCGTCGAAGTATTCTATCCGCGAATCGCTTCCAAAAAGCGAGGCAAACGTACTGAGGAACCGCTATTTCCTACCTATGTATTTTGTCGTTTTGATGTCAATACCTCTAGGTGGCCTGTCATACGCTGGTCTCCGGGACTAAATTATTTTCTCGGCACAGACGGTCGCCCAACGCCCATACCCGAAGAGCTTGTAGATTATATCCGCGAACGTGTTGCATGGTGGAACGATGAAGGGTACGACCAGAAGATTTTTCAACCGGGAGAGAAAGTCGTTGTCAAGCATGGGCCATTTGCAGGGTTGGAAGGCATCTTCCAGCGGCATTTTAGCTCCCGACAGCGCTGCTGCGTCCTTCTTCAAGTCGTGGGGGGCCTGTCACCTGTAGAGATCGCTGAGGCAGACTTAGTGGGCGCATTGCCAAGAGCCTGAACTCACATTCAGAAGATTTCGTTGTTATTATTTTTGGATTGATTGTCAATAAGTAAATGAAGCCCGGCTACAGTGAACGGCCTTCATTTTGTCTGAACAGGGCATTTAGAGAACAAGCGCTTCCTCGGTAGCTAAGGATTAATTCCGTGAAGTTGAGGCAGCCACTAGGCCGTTCACCGTCTCAGATTGCCTAGCAATTTTACCTTTCGAGGTGGTGATTCAGTATCGCCGCATCAAGATAGGTGGCCTGGAGCATAATAAATTCTTGGAAGCCGGATGGTGTCGGGACTGCGGCAGCGTGTCCGGAATTTTAGAATAACCGCTAGCGACCGGGATTTGCGCCTCGATGGAACATGCTGAAGACGACTCATCTATCAATCTTACGTAGCGATAACACGGAATGAATGATAATAGCGAGGAAGCCCAAAATTCTAGTGATTGGCGGGGGCAGCGGTAGTTCCAACATCCTGAGAGGATTGAAACTCTACCCTGTTGAGCTGACTGTCATCGTCACAATGTTTGACAGCGGTGGCAGTTCTGGTCTTCTCCGCAAAGAGTTTGGGTATCCTCCCTTTGGTGACCTTCGCCAGTGTCTGATGGCATTAAGCGACGATTCGCAGGATACTCTGAGGATAAGAGAGGCCCTTGAATTCAAATTCGGCACAGACTCCAGCCTCAATGGCCATAGTGTGGGAAACCTTTTGCTCGCGGCTCTTACAAGCCTGAGCGACGATCTGGAAGTTGCCATCGGTGACATTAGTCGATTGCTTGGAGTAACAGGTCAAGTTGTCCCTGTGACTCTGGAAACAGCAGAACTATGCGCCGAGTTAGACGATGGCCGTTTGATTGTAGGCGAGTCTGACATCGACCTTAGATTGACTCCTTTGCCTAGGATCAAACGAATCTTTTTGAACCGAGACGTAGAAGCGAACCCAAAGGCAGTTCAAGCAATTTTAGATGCGAACGCTATCGTATTTGGGCCAGGCGACCTGTACACCAGCATACTGCCAAACACCCTGCCAAAGGGAATAACAGACGCCGTTGCCTTTACTAAAGGGATACGCATCTATATGTGCAACTTGATGACAAAACAGGGTGAAACAGACGGCCTTCAAGGCATCGGATTTCGCAGAAGCGATGACTCGTTATCTAAGCCCGAGTAACCTGGACTGGGCGATCGTCAATACTGCTGCCCCAACAGCCGTCGTAGCTAAAGCCTATGAGGGAGAAGGGGCGGAATTCGTTAACCCTGACCTGGATGAAATTGGTAAGCACGTGAAGGGAATAATCGCAATGTCCCTTGCCGCGAACGGCCTACCTTATCGACATGATCCCGACCGCGCAGCTACCGCAATCCTCCAGGCTTTAGAGGCAGGCCGAGTGGAACGGCAATTAAACGAAGGCATGTCCTCCACCTAAGTTTTAGGATATTCAAGGTCAACAGTTAAGACGGAAGACAGGCAACAATCAAGTGACTCTCAGGCTAGGTTACCTGATGGAACTAAGACCTGGTTTGGAAAGGGCAAATTTGTATGAAAGTCAGTGTAATCGGATTGGGTTACGTTGGTTCTGTCGCTGCGGCGGGACTAGTGGTTCAACGTTTTTGTATTGATGGGTAGAGTGACTTTAGCTTGATGCGCGCATCCTCGGTAGTGAAGCGCCAATCCACTCGTATCACATCCCGGTTGCGTTGATTCTGCCAAGCATTGACCTCGCCGCGCAGGATGTCTTGATTGGCAATCCGTCGGTCCAGGCACTGTCGAGCCAGCACACCGATCTCTATCTCCGCCATATTCAACCAACTCCCCGTGTTTGGGAGTGTAGTGTATCTCCAGTCGCTCAGCTATACGCCTCGCCTCAGCAGGCTCGAATGCCTCGTATAGCGAGGACAGCTTGTGAGTGTTGAGATTGTCCATTACCAGCACGATCCGGTCTCTGTCAGGGTAGTCCTCGTCGACCAGTTTCTTTATCACATGCGCCCAGTCCACCTTCGTGCGACGCTCTCTGACCTCGACTCGGCGCCATCCGTCCAACGGTGCAAACAGCATGAACAGGCTGCTCACTCCATTGCGCTCGTATTCGTAGTCGTATGCCGCCGATAAGCCGGGCGCTGCGGGACGCGGCACTCGCGTCTCCTTGACTTGCTGTTTGCTCGTCTCATCCATGCACACCAGAACCTCATTCCCATCGTACGGCCGTTGGTAGACCTCCAGTACGTCTTCCATCGCGCACACAAACTCCGCGCTCTGACCGGGCGGGATGCACCAACTCTGCTTCAGCCACGGCTTCAGTTCGTTTTTTTTTAAGCGCCTGGCGAACCGTCTCGGTGCTAATGGTCCCGACTATCTCACACTCGACCAACTGGTCAGCCAACAGCTTCAGGGTCCAACTGGCACGCCCCTCCGGCGGTTCCCCGCAGGCCATCGCTATCAACCGTGCTTCACCTTCGCCGTCCAGTCTCTTTTGACGCCGACGCAGTTGCTTTTTGCGATTCAGCGCAGACTCGACCCCCTCCTCCACACAGCGCTTGCGTATTCGCTCGACCGTTGACTGTCCCACACCGAGCGCGCTGGTGATGTCCGCGTCCTTCATTCCCCCGTCCGAGCGTGACTCATCGCTCATCAGCAGAATGCGCGCATGGGTCTGTTTGTACGCCGCAGCCCGACCGCGTGAGACCAAGGCGTTGAGTTCCTGTTGTTCGTCGGTAGTCAGTCTGATACGGTACTTCTTGGTAGACATCATGGTTCCTCCTCGGTTCAACGTTACGATTGAACCCCCAAGAGGAACAATGACTATCATGGTATTCATTTCAATGATGTTGGACCACTAGGATCTGATCCCAAGACCTGTGCCGAGGGCGTTCAAGCGCTGGTGCTCATGACTGAATGGCCGCAAATTGTAGAGGCGGATTGGGAAGAGATTTCCAGCCTCACAATGTCACCGAAGTTCTTTTTTGATGGCCGAAATGCACTGGAATCTGAGCAAATGACCCGATTGGGATTCCACTACCTCGGAGTGGGCCGGAAGGCTTCAGCCCCGTCTGACAGGCCATCTACCCATACAGTAGGACTGGGTAATGGCGTCAAGCTAGCACCTGCCGCGCCACTTACTCGAACGTCGTCAAGTGTTTAGAGGATTTATGTATAGGTCTGGCACAGTTAGACCTGAGCGGGCAGATTGCTCTGCGTGCTGCCTATCGGTAAATGACGCGCTCTTAGAGTGCCATGGGAACTCCCTTTAGAGAGAGTACATATTTTGCGAACAGATTTAGATATACAAGACATGACCGCTACTCAGGTGCCCCCTCGCGGTGCGCAAAGCCAAGCATATCTGATTCTCAAGAGAATCCTCGACCTCGCAGTGGGTTTGGCTGCTTTGGTATTTTCTGCGCCTTTGTGGATAACTATCGCCCTTGCAATCAAGCTGGACTCACGAGGGCCTATACTCTTTCGCCAAACTCGCGTCCGCTTTGACGGCAAAGAGTTTGTCATGTACAAATTCCGTTCTATGGTTACCGACGCTGACCAAACGGTCCATCAGGAAGGTTTCCGCAAGTACGTTGAAGGAGGGCAGTCCGGGAGCAATGAAGAAGGGTCAGCAGTTAAAGATGTCAAGGACTCCAGGATCACGCGGATTGGCCGATTTCTCAGGACGACGGATCTTGATGAACTCCCTCAGTTGCTCAACGTCGTACGGGGCAACATGAGTGTGGTCGGGCCACGCCCTGCGATCCATTACGAATTAGAATGGTATGAAAAATGGCACCATGGCCGGTTTCAGACGTTGCCCGGCATCACCGGACTGTGGCAGATATCAAACGGGAGATTTCAAATGGGACTGGAAGAGATGATGCTTCTGGACCTGGAGTATATACGAAGACGCAGCATTCTTCTTGATTCGAGAATAATGCTGTTCACAGTGGTACGTATCTTGCAGGTATTCGTGAGAATTGCAAGTCGTAAAAGGAGAGACTAATGATTCGAATTGGTGTAGTTGGCGCTGGTTACTGGGGGGCTAAGCATCTCCGTGTGCTTCATGAGTTGCAAGGCTCAGAACTGTATATGGTGTGCGATCAGGATCAAGCCAAACTCGACGAAATCAAGCACTATTATCCCAATGTGCTGACAACCTCCGACTACCAGGAAATGATAAAGAGCGACGTAGATGCCATCGTCATTGCGACGCCGGTCAACAGTCACTTCAATCTCACCAAAGAGGCTCTGCTGGCCGGGAAGCACGTCCTGGTGGAGAAGCCCTTGACTTCGGACGTTGAAACCGCACAGGTGCTGGTCAACCTTTCCGAGGAGAAGGGCTTGACCCTGATGGTAGGACATACCTATCAGTATCACCCGACCGTGGATTTCCTGAAGAGCTTCCTGTCTAGTGGAGAATTGGGAAACCTTTACTATATAGATTCGGCCAGGCTGAATTTGGGCGTCTTTAGAACAGACGTGGACGTTCTGTGGGATCTAGCGCCACACGATATTTCCATATTTCTGTACCTGTTAGGCCAAGACCCACTGTGGGTCAGCGCCAGAGCCACGGCGCATGTTAACCCTTCGTTAGCCGAAGTGTCCTATATATCGCTAGGCTTCCCTAATCAGGTATTGGCTCACACTCACGTTAGCTGGCTCGATCCTTGCAAAGTGCGTAAGCTGACGATGGTGGGGAGCAAGCGAATGGTGGTCTTTGATGAAGTAGCGCCCTTCGACCAGTTGCGTATTGTTGATAAAGGGGCATCATTAAGCGACAACGGAAATGGCAGCAACGTGCCTGTTGTCGAATATCACTATGGAGAGGTCAGAGCGCCGTTCATTCCCGACACAGAACCCCTCAAGCTTGAGTGTGCCCACTTCTTGGAGTGTGTAGAGCAGAGGAAGAAGCCCCGCAGCGATGGCCAAGAGGCCTTGCGCGTTATTTCTATCATAGAGGCGGCACATCAGTCCCTCGCCAACGAAGGACAACGTGTCAACCTTCCGCAGATTCCTAGAGTACAACAGCCAGTCACAAACAGTTCAAACCTTTTAACCCCAGCAACAGTGAGCAGGTAATAGCATGACGATACCTCTGGTTGACCTGCGCAAACAGTATCTTGGTCTGGAAGAAGAAATCATGGCCCGCATTGGCGAGTCGCTGCGAAATATGCAGCTCTTTCTGGGCGAGAACGTGCAAGCCTTGGAAGAAGAGTTCGCTGCCTTTAGCGGCGCTCGTCACGGTGTCGGAGTTGGCTCTGGAACTGATGCGCTGCATCTGGCTTTGCGCGTGCTCGGCATTGGGCCTGGGGACGAAGTAATCACCGTGTCCCATACCTTCGTCGCCACTGCAGGGGCCATAGCCCAGGCGGGCGCTCGACCCGTGTTCGTGGACATCGATCCGGTAACAATGAACATGGATCCGACGAAAATTGAGGCCGCCATAACCCCACGCACAAAGGCGATTATGCCTGTCCATCTATATGGTCATCCTGCGGATATGGACCCGATTATGGAGATTGCAAAGCGACACAATCTCAGGGTTATCGAGGATGCTTGCCAGGCTCATGGAGCTACCTACAAGGGGCGTCTCGCAGGATCTATCGGTGACGTGGCCTGCTTCAGCTTCTACTTCTCGAAGAATCTCGGAGCCTACGGCGAGGCCGGTATGCTATTGTCCAACGACGACGAGATTGTTGAAAAGGCAAAGATTCTGCGTGACCATGGCTCTTCTGAAAAATATGTTCACGTGGCACAGGGCTTCAACGCCCGCCTCGATGAGATTCAGGCGACTATACTCCGTGTCAAACCGGCCCGTCTTGAGGGCTGGAATAGCCGACGACGCGAACTCGCGAAGATGTACGCCGAGTGTTTGAGTTCGCTGCCCCTGACACTTCCAACCGAGATGGAATGGGCCAATTCAGTCTACCACCTGTTCGTTGTCCGAACTCCAGAACGGGATTCATTGCTCAAATGGCTTCACGCTCGTTGTGTCATGGCTGGCATCCACTATCCGATTCCCATTCATTTGCAAGAGCCATACAAGGAGTTCGCGCCAGAAGGTGGTCTGCCCGTAACCGAAAAGGTAGCTCAGGAGATTCTCTCTCTGCCAATCTATCCAGAGTTGACCACCGAGCAGGTAGAAGAAGTGGTTGGATGCATCGTTGAATTCTTCACTACAAATGGACACCGCGACGCGGGAAGCCTTCAAGTGCAAGGCATCGCCGTTGAAGGGCGAGCATAATAATGTCTGCCGCCCGGCATACAGTCAAGAATGGGAGTGGTCTGCCTGCCCGGATAAACGTTTGCTTGCCAGTGAACTACCTTGGCTTCGGAGGCGCTGAACGCCAGCTTGTGGAGCTAGCGCTTGGCCTGGACAAAGACAGATTTCGGGTTCTGGTGGTCACATTACGGTCGGGTGGTGAACTGGAAGCCGAGTTGAAGAACGAGCAGGGAATCACACTTCATAATCTGGATCGCAAGAGCAAGTACAGCATGGCTCCCGTGATCAGGTTTGCTCGTCTGCTGAAACGCCAGCAGGTTCACATCATACAGCCCTTTCTAAGCCCAGCCACCTTTTTCGGCTTAACAGCCTCATTCTTGAGCCGCACGCCTGTCCGCATCGTGACTGAGCGTTGCGGGCTTCGAAAGGATCGTGGCTTGGGGAACAAGGCCTACCGATTTGTCGAGGACAGACTTACGCGCTTCTCTGATCTGGCAGTGGCGAACAGCGAGGCAGGCCGACAGTATCTGCATGAACGCGGAATCAGTCCAAGCATGACCCGCGTTATCTACAACGGAATTAACCCGGAGCGTCTTCAACCCGATCCAGACATGGTTCGGCGCGTCAAGGAACGCCTGGATTTGCCATCAGACGGGCTGGTAATCGGAAACATAGCCAGCCTCACTCAGCCCAAAGATCAGGCTACGATTCTGCGGGCCGCCGCCTCTCTTTCAGCCAGATTTCCTGGCTTGCGAGTGGCGATGGTGGGCGATGGGCCGCTCCGAAGCGGACTTGAGGCGTTAGCTCAAGAACTAGGACTGGGTTCTCGCGCGGTCTTCTTCGGCAATCAGCATAATGTGGCCGACTACATGGCCGCCCTCGACGTGGCGGTGTTGTCATCGGTAGACAATGAGGGTTGCTCGAACTTCCTTCTCGAAGCTATGGGACTGGGCAAGCCAGTTGTTGCCACAGACGTTGGGGGAAACTGCGAGCTTGTCCAAGAAGGTCAAAACGGGTGGCTTGTGCCTCCCGGAGATTATCAGGCGTTGGC
>CBDBJK010000014.1:0-93143 GCA_965206395.1 Dehalococcoidia bacterium | reverse complement strand
TGGGCGACGTTGATGGAGCAATCGAGGCCATGCAGATGGCCGCAACCGCCGGCGCAGCCAGAACCGAGGCCACCGCCTGGGCGCGTGTGCAGCTTGGGAACCTCTATTTCAGTTCGGGCCGTCCTGATGAGGCATCGAAGCATTATGAGGTCGCGCTGAGGGACTTTAGCGGCTACTACCTTGCTCTCGCCGCGCTGGGCAAGGCTCGTGCTGGGCAAGGTATTTACGATGAGGCTATCGACCTCTATGAACGTGCCGTGCAAACCATTCCACAACCCTCTGCTCTCGCGGCCTTGGGCGATCTCTACGCCAAGACTGGCAACGCGGAAGAAGCCCAGCTGCAATACGACACAGTGGAGTTCATCGACGAGCTAGGCAGGATAAACCAGGTGCTATATAACAGGCAGATAGTCCTTTTCTACGCTGACCACGATCTCAAGCTAGGCAGAGCCTTGGAGCTTGCCAGAAAAGAGCTAGCGGCGCGCAAGGACATCTATGGATATGATGCCTTCGCGTGGGCACTGTATAAGAACGGCCAGTATGACAAAGCCGCCGATGCCGTCACCGAGGCGATGAAGCTCGGCACTCAGGACGCCAACCTATACTATCACGCTGGCATGATCTACAACCAACTGGGTGATAAAGAGCTTGCGCGGGAATACCTCGAACGTGCGCTCAGGTTGAATCCTCATTTCTCCATCTTGCAAGCAGATGAGGCCAAGCGTGCCCTGGAAGACCTTAGCAAAGAGGTGGCGTTGCCGGATACCCAGGGAGGGACGATGAGATGAGGCAGGCTATCCTTTTCCAACATCGCAGGGGAATCTTCGTTATGTCGGCCTTGTTGATCCTGATGGGGGTGTTCATCATACCTCGTCCGCCGGTCGCATCGGCGCACCCCCTGGGCAATTTCACTATCAATCGCTACAGCCGAATTGAGCCTCACGCTGATCGAATCTACCTCCGATACGTGTTGGACATGGCTGAGATACCAACCTTCCAGGAGATGCCCAAGATTGACCTTGATCGAGATGGGCAGGTCAGTGATGAAGAGCGCGCCGCATACCTGGCCAATAGGGTTGAGGAACTCAAGAATGGATTACACCTGTCTGTCAACGACTCACCCGTGGAGGCGCAGGTCGTGGAGCAGCAGCTTGCCTTTCCTCCTGGTCAGGGAAACCTCCCCACCCTTCGACTCAGCTTCCTTTTGCAAGGGCAGGTAGAGCAGACGAATCACCGGAAGGAGCAAGATATCTATTACCGTGATGATAATTACTCCCAGAGGTTGGGCTGGAAAGAGATAGTAGTCAAACCCGGCAATGGCGTCGTTCTGACCCAATCCACAGTCTCGGAGCTAGACCAGACCAATGATGAGTTGAGAGTGTATCCTCGGGATATGCTGAAAAGCCCCCTAGACCTGCGTGAAGCGCGCTCGACGTTCGTGATTGAGGGCGGTGTGAGTCAAGCAACTGAGCTTCAGCCTGCCTCTATTACTTCTGTGGCTGAGGCTGGCGGCAGGTCTAATGACCTTCTGACATCCCTGATAACTGCTGACAAGCTAAGCCTGCCTGTGATCGCCCTCTCATTTATTTTGGCTCTTGGACTTGGGGCCGTGCATGCCATATCACCGGGCCATGGGAAGACAATTATGGCAGCCTACCTTGTGGGAACTCGCGGCACGACAAAGCACGCGCTCTTTCTGGGATTCACCGTCACCGTGTCCCATACACTGGGCGTTCTGGGGTTAGGGCTTGTAGTTCTGTTCGCCTCAAATCTCGTTACTGCAGAGCACTTGTATCCGTGGCTCGGATTAGTCTCCGGTGTGATAATAGTATTAGTGGGTTTCTGGCTTCTCATAGCCTGGCTACGTAGCAGGAGAGCATCTCACCACCACTCTCACGCGGCTGACGCTTCGCAATCCCATTTCCACCAACCGGCCCATCCAGCAGCATCGAAGCCATCTCGACTTTATCTATGGCTGAAGGAAGCCACTGTGAAACTGCTTCACGGGCACTCCCACGACGCCGATCATCAACCACATAAGATTGACAATCTGCGCATCACCTGGAAGAGTCTGACCGCTCTCGGAGTGGTTGGCGGTCTGGTGCCTTCAGTCGCTGCTCTTGTGATCTTGCTGGCAGCCATATCACTGCATCGTATCGGATTTGGCCTGGCTCTGATCTTTGCTTTTAGCGTTGGAATGGCGACTGTACTAGCTGGATTGGGTCTGCTACTGGTCTATGCCGGGAGGCTGGTGGAGAAATTTCAGTTTCAGAACAGGTTAATTGGTTCATTCACACGAATCCTTCCACTGGCTACTGCTCTAGTTGTGTTGCTGTCGGGATTGGTAGTGGCAGTACGGGCCGGATTCCAGGTTGGTCTTTTGTAAGAAGTTTAGTGTTCACGAGTCAGGGACAAGCATCATTGGGGATGCCGGGAGTCCCTCTGTCACCCCCTGTCAAGAGGCTCTGAGATCCACACCAATTCTCGGCAAGGTCGTTGGAACTCGCATCGAATGCAGTTGGATTCAAGCTAGTAGATGTGCCAGGGAAGACCATGTCGGAGTCATAGGCCAGGCTATCGATAACATTGCCTGTGCCATCAGACAGTTGGATTTCGTCCTCGCTATTGGACAGTGTAAAGCTCGTCGAGAACGCATAATCAACCAATGCTCCCCCGTTTTCCTCGGCATCAGCAACCTTTCCCAATACCAAGAATCCTAAGCTTGGAATGATGAGTGGAGAACCATTGTTTATGACATGATTGTTGGAACCCTCGTCCCTTATAGTCCAGCCATTTATGTCCACGCCGACGTCGGAGCGTGAGTTGTAAAGCTCGAACCACTCTCCTTCCGCATCATTAACAGCGGACGGGTTCGCCATAAACTCTGTAACGAATACCACCCCAGGCTCCACCGAATTTACGACGGAGGTAGCAACCGCAGGTGTAGGGGTGCTCGGTAAAGGCAAGGGTTCGTTCCCTTCGAATGTCACCTCTGCTGTGCAAGTACCCAGCATCTCCTCTAGCGCAGTCCATTCACCAGGATTTGCCGACAGGTTCCAGGTGGCCTTGATAGCTATCCAGTTGAGGGCGTACTCACACCAGTAACTAGGTTGTGTTGACATTTCATCTGAGCCATATGAGAGCACCGACGAAGTTCAAGAATCCCAGGAAACGCGATGACAGCTTGTCAAAGCGAGAGAAGATATGCCGGTAGTGCTTGATCTTGTTGATGAAACACTCCACAAGGTGGCGCTCTCGGTAAAGGTACTCATCATACTCTCGTGGCGTCTTTCGATTTGACCGAGGTGGAATCACAGGTAACGCGCCCCTGCCCAGGATGCATTGGAGAAAATCCATCGAATCGTATCCCTTATCAGCAATCACATGCTCGGTTTCGAAATCAGCAATCAATGCCTGTGCCTGGGTGATGTCGTGACGTTGACCTGCTGTGAGCTCAAAGCGCAACGGGTTGCCCAATCCATCCACGCTCACGTGGATCTTGGTACTGAACCCGCCTCGGCTCCGGCCAAGAGCTTGGGCCGATTGGCCACCGTTTTTTTGGAGGCTCCAGCAGCACAGGGATGAGCGCGAACCACAGTGCTATCACAGTGCTATCACAGTGCTATCAATGATGACATGCTCCATATCGGGGTCTTGCACAAAATGCTGATGCATTCGTTCCCATACACCCTTTTCACACCAGCGTGCGAAGCGCTTATATACGCTGTTCCAGTGACCGTAGTGCTCAGGCAGCAGTCTCCAAGGAGCACCACTTCGTGCCATCCACAGGATGGCCTCGACGTAGCGCCTGCAATCGTCCTCCTCTCCAACGTAGAGGTCTGGGCATGAGCGCAGAAATTCAAGGATTTTCGACCATTGTTCATTGCGTAATTCAGTCGTTGACATGTATCCATTATGCACCAAATGTCAACACAACCTAGTATCATCTGGTCGCCACTCCTCCGGCCCTCTGGCTCCCTTGGAGCGATTGGCGGAGGCAGTGACTGCTATCAAGTGATCGTCGAACGACATATCGTTTGCGAAATCCTCCTTCTGCTGAGCGGTCCACGCCCATGCTCCAGAGCGATGCGCATTAGCCAGGGGAACCATGTGATCAACATCAAGGCTTCTCGCAACTTCAACTTTCGTACCGGTGAAGGGGGCTGTCCACTCTCCGCTGGCGACAGTACATGAACTTTCGTTTGTGAAATCTACAGCTACAGCAGATTCGACTATTAAGACCTCTGCGCGCGTATTCTGGCAATCACGATCAGCATCTATCCAATGCCTCCAATCCGAACGGTCGTATTCTGGCAAGTCATTTGGAACATCAGCGATAACAAGTCTGGGTATAGTGATGGTCACCACGGATTCTACAGTCGGCAGGGGTGTCGAAATGGTAACTGGTTCTGGTGTATCTCCTGTACTACATGCCGCAAAGGTCAGCATGGTTCCGACGAAAAGCAGATTCACCAACGGCCTCACGGTAATCCGGTTTAGAAGGCGATACTGCATAGTTGACATCCTCAGCTACATAATCCGAGATGGTTCATTACGCCGTGCCAAAGTTGAACACATGACCAAGGACAATTGTGAAGAAGGTTCATTCAGACGCGCTGATATTCCCTAGATGTCACTCTGCTTGGATCGTGCGAATTGACTTGAAGGAAATGTCCACTATTATCTTAGCAATTAACAGATAGCTGTAGCATCATTGAAGCTAATTCGATTCATACTCCTTCCCCAAACAAGACAAGAGAAGGTGCTAACATTTACAATTTATATATTCGGGCCGCATTCTCGCCCAGGATCGCACGCTTCTCCCCTTCAGAGAAGTCAACGCCTGCCTCTTTGACTTCTTCAGGGATCTCCTGGAACATCTGGAGAAACCAGCCATTGGAGGGAACCGCAGGATTGGCCCAGTCTGTCGCATACATAACGCGATGCGCTCCCAGAACGTCCACCGCGTTTCTCAGATAACCGTAAAACCGCTGCGGGTCGCGTTGCGCCATCCCCTGCCATAAGGCGGTATCGATGACAATGTTGCCGTGCAATTCGGCTATCGCCAGCATGTCCTGATACCAGCCGAAGCTGTGCCGTGCATGTCCTACTCCGCCATGGCCTGCATGAATAGTCAGGTCAGGGAAATCGATCGAGACCTCTTCCAGGTGTAAGGGATGGGTGTATTTGCTGAGCATAGGAGCCATCGCGTTGGGGCCAACGTGAAACATCGCAGGAACGCCATACTCCTGTAGCACTTCATATATAGGGTAGACGATTCTGTCGTTGGGATAGAACCCACCGGCGCAATACAGCTTCAAGCCACGCGCTCCCCACTCGGTTATGGCCTTCTTGACGAAGCTTGCCGCATTAGGTCGGCGAGGGTCGACGCCTGCGCACCATGCCAGTCTGTCGGGGTGCTTATTGACAAGCTCGGAGGTCAAACGGTTCTGCTCCTCGAAAGGAACCTCACTCACCTCACCCGGGACCACGATGCCGTAATCTACCCGAAACACGAGGGCTTTGTCCACGCCAGTGAGGTTCATCTCAGCCAGAAGGCCGTCCCCATCAGGGTCCCATGTCCTTTCCATGAACGCCATCGCTTCGTCCATGCTGATGCCTCGATTACGAGCGACTGACGCGAGGATGCGATTCTGATTCCAGGGAGGTCGCCATCCCTTAGCCCAAATATGTACGTGGCTGTCAATAATCATGGCAATGTAATCCTCATCATGAGAGTGGATACCTGGAAGAACGAGGGCTCGTCCGCGACGCGAGTGTAGTAGCCTTTCATAAATCTGTCAACTGGTTGCCATTCCGTACTAAATGATCCGATTAGAACCTCTCAAAGTGTTTCGGAGGCCCTGATTCTCTACATGAAGTGAATTTTGCGCGGGCGACGGCGTTTGACAACCCCAAAAGGCTCGTATAGAATCCGTGCCAACCTAATGGCGCTGAGTTGATGAAAACGCTGAATTCCATCGGGATAGTTGCTGAGTCATCCAGGCTTCCTTGATTACGGTGGAGTAAGCGCTCTATAAAAGGATAATCTCCAATTGGAGTGTCGTGAGATATAGAGTCCTGTTGCTGCTCGCAGCTGTAATAATTGGAGTTACTGTGACAGGCAGTCCATTCGCCAGCGCGCAGAATACAGGCTTCATTCAAGTAAGCATAGGCGATCTGGGCTTCGAACCATCCAATGTCACCATATTCTCCGGTCAGAGTGTGCATTGGACGAATGAGTCCTCTGATGTCCGCTCTGTGACCGCCGACAGCGGCCTATTTGACTCTGGCAATCTGGCGACCAATGCAGGTTTCAGCATCGCGCTCGCCATCTCAGGCGTTCACACCTATCACTCCTCCTCTAACCCAAATTTCGAAGGCAAGATACACGTAGTTCTTGAGGGCTTGTCAGGGCCAGCGAACGCTCCTGCAAACGATAACACCCCTGAAATCACCTTTCCGATACAGTTGGCCGAGGACATGTCCTCTCACCCGGACTTCGGTTTCGTGGCCTCCCGGACTCGCATACTGCTGGGCTTCATGGACACGGCGACGGTAGCCGAAGCAAACGCCGCGATTCAGGCAGCAAACGTCGTCATCATAGGCGGGCTGCCAGATATTGACATCCTGCTAGTGGCTGCGCCTGACACGGTGGATTTCTCTGGTCTTAAATTCGCTATCGACTCCCTGCTCGCGGACACGGCAGTAGACTTCGCGGCGATGTCACCCGAACTTCAGCTATCCGAGCTTCCCCGGCCAGCCGACGCGATAACAGGCCCTCCGCCGTTCAACTGGACGTGGGAGGTTACGACAGGCCCAAACGGAGAACCCCTCGGAAACACCGGCAACTGGGTTCTGGAGGCCTCGCGGCTCCCTCAAGCCTGGAACTTGGAGGGAAACGATCCAGAGGAGCGGCAACGTAGAGTCTGTGCGCATAGGCGTGATTGACAACGGGTTCGAAGCACATGATGACCTCGTTGGGACACGCTCCATCGAGATTCTCTGCAAACCTACGCCCGTCACGGCGTTTTGCGATGCGTTTATCAAGGTCGAGTTCGGCCAGCCAGACCAGATAACCTTCGCTACAATCCAGTGAAGAGTAACCGATTTGACTTCGGGCCAGCCTTTGTTTGGCGTGTTTATCGGCGCCGATTTCGGTGACTCTACAATTACCGACGCATTTGGAAAATATACCCTGGACGATGTCCCGCTCGGACCCGACCAGGCCGACCGCACCTGGAACGTGACCGCATCGACGCCAAACTTCCCGCCTGAGACCAAGAGCGTCACCGCGATGCAAAACACAAACTCAACGCTCGACTTCCAGCTAAGCGTAGGCGACTGCGATGGCACGGTCATCCAACCCTACTCCATCGAAGAGGGAATACTCACCATTGATATACTGGAAACAACAATCGTGAGGGACGGGGCAGTCACCCTTTTCGAGGTGTATTAAGACGGAGTCAAGGTCGCCAGCTATGGCGTGAATCCTACACCCGAATAGGCTTTAGGATTCAACCAATCCAATTTCCCCACAATACCCACTACCATAATCGGGTGGGCGAACTGCGCTCAAAACTTCATATGTGATGTGTTTCCCATAACGGCTAACCTTCCTGATGGCGTTCCTCCCTTGAATCTGACGCTAGAGCGAGAAGGCGTCCTGGAGCAGGTGGGCGACACAGCGCTTCTCGACGAGTTTGTCACTCAATCCTTCATAACCGGGAGGTTTGAGTGGAGGACCAAATCGTCGAAGAAATTTGCCTCTAATTTAATTACTACAGAGAGACTCGAAGGCACCGCCACGATGAGCATTCCTGTCGACCAGCTTGAACACTACCAGGATTTTGCGCTCCCGCCGACTGTGTCCATAGAAACCGTTCCAAAAGGCCTGCGCCTTATCGGGTTGAATGAGGTCGCCGAACTGGAATATCAATACGAGTCAATATGGGACATTGACTCATTCGTACTTGCTGGCGTATTACAGGAGGACCAGACACTGACCGGCATCGGCTTCGGTGATGTTCCTCACAGCAGAGGCGCGATGTTGGCCGCTACGCATCAGTCTGAGCTAATGCTCGTCCTGCGAGGAGACGGCTCCGCCCTCAAGTATTCTGGCGACGTCACCCAACCGATAGTTTTCAGTCAGGACGACGCGGGCGACTACGAAATATACCAGTATTGCCAGGTTATCGACAAGCAGTACACTACGAGCCGCGAATACTTCTCTGGGTTCGATGCTCTCGACCCGGCTCGAATCTGGCGGCGCAACGCGACCTTCGACGGTATCTCGATAACCGACTCAACCGGCTCATGGTTTCACGAGTACCCCATGCCGGTTGGCCCCGGAAGCTCCGAAATCAGATACGCCTTCACCGCGATTCCGTACACGGACGAGAATGAACTAAAGGCTCTCATAAATAGCGGCCTGCTCGACCCGCCATCTTGTGAAGATACTGACTTCGTGGAGGCGCTATTTGACGCGATTCCCAACCCCGCCGAAGAAGGCGATGCCGTGTTCTTCACCGACAGGTCCACCAGCCCCGGAAACAGCATTCTCTCCTGGGATTGGGACTTCAGGGATGGCAGCAGCAACAGCACGGAGCAGAACCCCACGCATCGCTACAAGGACAACGGCGCGTATCAGGTAGACCTGACGGTGGTTGACGCTTCCGGCGCAATCGGCGTGGCTTCCAAAATCGTGACGGTGACCAACCTCCCGCCGGAAGGTCAGATTGGCGACGCATTCGCTGATGAAGGCGAAGACGTGACCATCACCGTGCTACTGGCCGACCCAGGAGAGAATGACCAGCAAACCCTCGCCATGAGCGTGGTGTCCAGCGCATCTGGTTTTCCCGCCATAGCAGAAACCAGACCCGCCGGAGTCCATCAGTTCATCATCTCGGGTCTGGCTGCGGGCGACTATCCGCTTACCCTGACTGTGACCGACAAGGACGGTGGTGTTGACATTGACACGGCCCTGATTAAGATTCTGGGTTCGGGAGAAGACCCGCCCGTGCCGCCTCCACCGCCACCGCCAACCCCGTCGTGTAATCCCTCTGTCACACTGGACGGTGTTGAGCAGGCGTTCCTGGACTTGCTCAACATTTATCGCATTCAAGCAGGCGTCGTGCCTCTGGAGGTCTCTCCCGCTTTGACCAAGGCGGCTGTCCGCCACGCGATGGACATGGCGGCCAACAGCTTCCTGGAACACATAGGCTCCGATAGCAGCACACCGCAGCAACGGGCGGTGGAAGAGGAGGGATACCCCAGCAGCAACGTGAGCGAGAGTATAGTCTCTGGACTGTCCACAGCAAATCAGGTGCTTGTTGGCTGGAAGTCCTCTCCGCTGCATAATCAGAATATGCTTAATCCCTTATGGAACGCAATCGGCATATCACGCGAGCAAAGCCCGATCTCGTATTGGGCGACCAGCTTCGGCGAGGTACTGGACTGCCCGTCGGCCAAGTCTACATCCGTAGATAGCGCGACCATCTTCTTCGCTTCCGCCACGAGTGGAGTGTTCCATCAGGCCCGCCCATTTACAGTACCGCTGCAGCGCTGCCTTACGGCGAATGGACTAGCGCGAACCTAACGTCCAGTGTCTATACTGCCGCCCGCGTAGAGTGTTTCGCTTTTACCGCGAAGTGGCAGACGGCACTGCCTCAGCAGGGAATACTACCGCCTTTCCCGCCGATACCTGCTCTGATAATACCCAAGTCAGCCCGGAGGCGGGCGAAAGCGTTACCTTTACTAACGCATCACGCGACGCCCTGGGAATCCCGATAGCAGCCGTCTTCGACCCCGGCGACGGAGCAGGGCAGGTTCTACTCGACCCCGGAGCCAGCGACCAGCACACCTATGCCTTCGCTGGAACCGTCATAGTGAGCTTGACGGCGACTGATTCCAATGGTGACGTGCTAACGCTGTCCGCGTCCGGTCTACCCTCGTTTGCGAGCTTCACCAACAACGGCGATGGGACGGGAATGCTATCGCTTGCGCCAGGCTTCGGCGATTCGGGCGGCTACCCCAGTGTGCAGATAACGGCATTTGACGGCGACCTCACCGATAGCGAGACCATCAACATCACTGTCAACGATGTGGTTCAGCCTCCTGTGGCAGATGCGGGCGGCCCCTACTCGGTTGACGAAGGCGCACTCCTCACGCTGAACGGCGACGGCTCCTTCCACCCGGAAGGAAACCCGTTGACCTACAACTGGGACCTCGACAACGATGGCGTTTATGACGACGGCAGTGGTGTCCAGATTACCATTACCTTCACTGACGATGGTACCTACTCAGTGGGGCTAATGGTAAGTGACGGCCCTCTGAACAGCACGGCTGCGACATCGGTCAGGGTCAACGACCTTGGCCCGACTGCGGTGGCAGACTGGTCGCCCCAGCCGCAGGAAGAAGGCTCGGCAGTGAGCTTCACAGGCCTTTCCGTTTCCTCGCCGGACGCACTGGCCTCGTGGAGGTGGGACTTCGCTGGACTGGGCGTCAGCGTAGAGCAGAACCCCGGCTTTGTCTTTCCTGACGATGGCTTCTATCCTGTATCTCTGAGCGTCACAGACGATGACGGCTCTACCAGCTTAATTGGTTTGAGAGTCACAATCATCAACGTATCGCCGACGGTAGACGCCGGAGACGACCAGACGGTTGACGAGGACGATACCATCTCCAGCGCTGGTAGCTTCACTGACCCTGGCGCTGATAGCTGGACGGCTACAGTGGACTATGGCGATGGGTCGGGTGTGCAACCACTGAGCCTGAATCAGGACAAGACCTTCGATCTCGGTCACGAGTATGCCAACAACGGCAGCTACACAGTGGAGGCGTGTGTGACTGATGACGACGGAGGCTCAGGCTGTAACAGCTTCGACGTGACGGTTCTTGAACCTGCTGTCATCATTGCACCCTGCTCGGACGACCTGCTGTTGAGTGCCTACCAGACGAGTCCTAATAATGCGCAGTACGTCGACATCACGAATGTAGGCGGCTCCACCATCAACATCGACGGCTGCTCGCTGGCGGCCTTCAACGTCTTCACGGAGCTATCATTAGGTGACGCTACGGTGGCCCTGTTCGGCCTGCTCGCGCCGGGTGAAACCTTCCGGGTTGGAAGCGCAGGGGTCAGCAGCGTTGACGCGGTGATTCCCGACGGGTCGATGCCGTCTGGCCCCGGTGGGTTGTCGCTGATGGATGCGCCCCCTGTAGATGATGGAACATTCGTGAGCTTCGTGCTACCCGACAACATCACTGGCATGGTTTACTTGAACACAACGATGGTTTTCGGAGTGGCCCACCTTCGGGTTCCCGCTCACAACGCCATCTACGACTGTATCTATGGTGGTTCAGGCGCAGGTTCTTTCTTTGGTCCCTTTACAACTGTAACAGACTGTTTGGGTGGGCCATAAGAAATGTGGAAGGTGTAGAGAATATTTCACAACTCCTCACGCTCTGTACCAAGCTTTCCCGCCCTCTCACGCAGACTTGTGACCTGGTTTTTCAAGGCTTAACCGTTGGCAGAAATTGACAGACTGGCCAGTTCCATAGATGGGATGTCGGCTTGAATAACAATTTGCATAACCTGTTTTAATACGATATAGTTGGGGCGCTAATTGATGAACTATCACCCAATATATATTCATCCTGTAAAGATAACTCCACAAATACCCGGGGCATACGATGAAAATCAAATCCAGATTTGTGTTCCTCTTCGCAGTTCTAAGTTTGTTGGCATCCTTCTTAATTGTCATCCCTGTCTTTGCTTCGGAAATCGGAACCGTAACGCTCGCGGGCGGTGCACTTAACGACGAAGGTGTCGCTGACGGGAAGTTCTTCTCCGACAAGGACGGCTTCAATATCGTCACGGCCACAACAGAAGACGCCGACCTCGGTCCAACCATGACGGGGGTTGCGATGTTTGAGCATAACGGCACGGGTACGATCGTGGGTCTTGTCGGTGCTACAATTAACTTTAACCTGACAGGCACAAGTGTGGTAGACCCAGTATTTAGTTCAGAGAAAGACATGGTTCTGACGTTCGATGGTGGCGACATCAGAACTACCTTCCCCTTTGCGACCGCAACGAATTCAGGCCTTACAGGTCCTCAGACACGGGGCCGGAACAGAGACAGCAGCGACGCGACGTTGGATACAGACGATGTCGTCGCCAAGGTTTCGGGCACAACAGTAACGGTAGCCGGCGTGACGATCAACGCAGATGGTTACATCACAGCAGTGACACTCGCGTCCGCTCCTCCTTTTGGTACGGACAACGTAGAAATTACCATCGGTATATCGGAGTACGATCAGACCGCCCCAACGACTACTCCAATCAATTCAGCGTTATTTGCCTTTGGAGATGCATTTGATAATACTCCCGACACTACGGGCGCGAGCGCCATTATCAACAGTACGGGCACGATCATCAGTGGTTTTACGATTGCCCTGGGTAAATTCGTGAAGGTCACCTTTAACTACAATGTGCAGGAAACCAAGACGGACTTGATGAGCTTCACGACCCCTACGCTAAGTACTAGGGATGCTCTGAACAATCGGCTTCAGGCTGGGCCGAGTTGACCGGAGTGGTTTTGGGGGCGTTAAATTGCCTCATGGCACCGTGGTGAGGGTTATTGTCGGCCTACAACCGGCCCTGACAGGGCCTTTCGCCGCCCTTAGCCCTGATTTTGGGCGCACTTATACAAGGTCTCACGCCGCCAGGTACTGTTCGGCCCTCATCAAGTTGGCAAACCCCAGCAGCGTCATCAGCCGCTGCGTGTTCTTGGACAGCCCCCTGTAGCGGACCTTGGCGTAGCCGAAGTGCCGCTTGATGTACAGGAACGGATGCTCCACCTTAGCTCTGACCGACGCTTTGCGCTTCTCCGACACCGCCTCAGGGCTCCCAGGCTCCAGCTTCCGACGCTGGCCGGGCCTCATCGCCACCTGCCACTCCACGTCCAAGCCCCGGTTCCCCGGCCTCTTGTCAACTCCCTGATACCCAGCATCTCCCCACACCTGAGACTCCCCACCGTGCAGCAACCGGGGCAACTCAGTCAGGTCATGCACGTTCGCAGATGTCGTGGTCATGCTGTGCACCACTCCCGTCTGCGAGTCCACACCGATGTGCACCTTCATCCCGAAGTGCCACTCGTTACCCTTCTTCGTCTGGTGCATCTCGGGGTCGCGCTCTTTAGCCCGATTCTTCGTCGATGAGGGCGCCGCTATGATGCTCGCGTCCACTATCGTCCCCTCCTGAAGACGGAGACCCTTGGACTCCAGATAGCGGTTGATCTCCTCGAACAGACCCGCGCCCAACTCATGCTCTTCCAGCAGGTGGCGGAAGTTCAGAATCGTCGTCTCGTCCGGCAGCGGCCCAGGCAGTCTCAGCCCTACGAACCGCCTCACCGATTCGACCTCATAGAGCATGTCCTCCATCCCAGGGTCGCTCAGGTTGTAAAACAACTGCACGCAGTGTATCCGTAGCATCACCGATAACTCGTAGGGCCGCCGACCACGACCGGCCTTGGGATAGAACGGTCGAATGCGCTCTTCCAACTCTTCCCAAGGGATCAGTCCATCCATGCGCTCAAGGAACTTCTCCCGGCGAGTCTTTCGCTTCTTGCTCTCGTAGTCCAAGTCCGCAAACGTCGGCTGGTTCATTGCCTCTCCTCCCCCGTCTTCAGCCCTTGGCCCTATTTTACTATCCCACAAGCCATCGGGACTTATTCAGAGCATCCCTAGAGGTTTGACTCGCAAGCTTGACGGGGTGGAGACCACATTCGACAGCAACAAATTCGTAGCCAGGGCTGCCCTTTTCAGCGGGCCTGACTTCGATGTGATCAAGTCTGCCGTCGACAATAGCGCGGACACGATTGACGACATTCAAGCAGACGCAGGGGTCGGTGTCGCCCTTGACGCGCGAATTAGTGTTGCAGTAACCGCGCTTGGTACCTCGGTCATTCCAACTGAAGCCACTGCGGGTTCTGCTGCCGTGTTCCTGGCGCACCTGGTTCCTATCTCCGACGGGGACGTACTCACTGTGAGCTATAACGACGCCGACCCGTCAGGCATCAGAACTGCCACTGCAGATATTGACATGAAGGCTCCTACGATAACTCAGGTGTGGCCTGGGCAGATGTCATTCACCAACAGCCTGTCGCAGACGCTTGTTTTGGAAGTGGACGACGAGCCATCTGTTGGTGGCAATCGATCAGGTATGGCCACCACAGATGTTGACGAAATCTTCGTAACGACCTCACTAGGCGGACCTTCCGGAAATGTTGTTGTTCCACTCTTCCTGGGCGGGGAGGCTTTCAGAGCAAGCCTGTCAAAGCAGTTTACCAGCGGTGATGAAGGGCCAGTTTCGTGGTTTATCGTCGCCAAAGACAAGGTTGGCAACGCGCCCGCGAATACCGTTCTTGGTACAAACGGCAACCCATTCAAGTTCAACCTGGACATTACGCCAGCGGCTCCAACAGCTGCCGGTGCAACCCGCCCTGTAGTTACCGGCGGAAAGTTAGATACCAGGTTCGCTGTGCCTCTCACAGGCAGCGCAACATTAGCAGGAACCCCGACGACACAGTTGGAGGACGCCAACGCCAAATTCGTGACTAATGGCGTGAAGGTGGGCGATAGGATTACCAATACCACTGATGGCTCGACGGCCACGGTTGTAATCATAGGCTCACAAACTCAGATAACCCACAGCGCTCTGTCCGGTGCCAATTCCTGGGCAGTGGGCGAGGGTTACAAGATCGAGAATCCCAAGTTGAACACCGTTATTGCGGATGGCACTGCCGTAGGCAACGTGAGCATCTACTTTGACCTTGGCGCAGGCAGGGCACCTTTGGATGAGGCCACATTAGATGCGGACGACTTCTTAGTGGACGGCGTTGCGCCCAGCAGCCTTTCGCTAGGTGCGGTCAACACTACTGCCAACGAACAGGGCATTTTGCTGACGCTGGCCTCTGATCTGGCTACAGATGCCACTCCCAGCGTCGAGCTTACAGGATTCCTCCTCGACAAGGCCGGTAACATTGTCGCTACCTTCACGGACGATAATGCTCTCATAGCCAAGGACGGCCTGTCCCCTGTGCTTACTCTCACAGTGACGGGCACAGCGGCGAGCCGACCGGTGACAAATAACAAGATAACCATCAGCATCGTCACTAACGAGGATACCGGCACTCCCACCGTATCCGTGTACACCGTGGGAAGCCCCACAACCTCCGGCAATGCCGTGGGCGCAACGATTGCTGTACCAGACCCCATCTTGGAAGGTCCGCGCTCCTGGAAGGTTGAAGTGAGTCCCGGTCCCGGGCTGTATAACGTCTTCGCAAAAGCCTCAGATATCGGCGGTAACTTGGGCAAGATCGGAATTGAGGGCGTTGCTGGCAGCGACACCGACCCGGCTGATATTGGTATCCAGATTGACCTTGATAAGGCGATACTCTTCGAGAAGGACACCGGTATACCAAACCCCGTCTTTCTCCCGGCAAGCATCAGTCCAAGCTCACTCATCAGCATCGACTATGCGGGCGAAGGCAATGAATACGGCTTGGAGACGTGCACAGCCGTATCAGTCCCAAACCCCAATTGCGATGCGGCTGATGTCGCGGCCGAGAGAGGCCACCTTTCAACCGATCCCAGTCGGGTGGACACAAGCTACGATGAGCACCAGACCGTGACTCTGATTTCGGCTACGCTGGACGGCGAAGACATCACCGGCGACGTAACCACACAGGATGACAGGAGATTCTTCTATCAGGCGTCGGGACTATCCATTGGTGAGCACGAATTGAGCCTTACAGTCATGGATGAGTCTGGCAATGAAAGGGTGTTCCTCTTCGTATTCGATGTCATTCCTGCGGAGTTCTTCTGCATTGGTGTGGAGGCTACCATCGTGGGCACCGAAGGCGATGACATCCTCGTTGGTACCCCTGGTAATGATGTGATAGTTGGTCTAAGCGGCGATGATATAATCATCGGTCTGGATGGCAGCGACCTGGTATGCGGTGGGACAGGCAACGACGTAATTTTAGGTGGCGATGGCAACGACTTATTGTTGGGCGATCAGGACGATGATATTCTGGATGGAGGTTCAGGCACCGACTTGTTGATCGGCGGTGTAGGCAAAGACATAATAGCAGGACGCGGTGATACCGATCTCATTAGCTGCGGCCCTGGCGTCGACATCGCTGATGGAGGGCAGGATCCAGATTTCACAGCACCGGACTGTGAATTTGAATTGAATATACCATAGTGAGCGCACTCCTTGAAGTCGGCATTGATTGACCTCTCTTAACCCTTTGACGGCTTCTGTGGCTGGAGAATAAGGGCACATGACAATGCCTTCGCGAACGGTGCCCCTCAGCGTGGGATATTCTGGCTATCGTAGGGCCGAGGCTTGGAAAAGGCGCAGCGGCTCGTCGTTGCGCCCTTTCTCAGCTTTCGAAAACTTTAGACGACAGGCTTCTGAAGAATAGAGGAATCTACTTTGCGAGGAATGAGCCGCCCATCGGTGGGCTGTCCAAGCAGCTTGCCATCCTCTATCATTATTTTCCCGCGCAGCAGCACCGTCGTCGGCCATCCTTCGACTTCCCATCCCTCCCAGGAGTTGTAGTCCTGTAGATGGAGCTCATCCAGCGCCAACTTCCTTTTCACGGACGGGTCTATGATAGTGATGTCTGCATCGCTCCCTACCGCAATCGCCCCTTTGCGAGGGTAGAACCCAAGAACCTTGGCAACATTGGTTGAAGTAATCTCGACGTACCGTTCTAGCGACATACCCTGCTTGACCACACCCTCGGTGTAGGTGACGCCCATCCGAATCTCGATTCCGATGTTCCCGCCCGTAACATCGGCAACCGTCCTTCCCTCTATCTTCTGGGCATAGGGCGTGGCGATACTGTCGGTGGCCATGAAAGTCAGGTCACCCTGCAGCAGTCCATCCCACAACCGAAGCCTGTCAGCCTCGAACTTGAGAGAGGGATACGTATGGTACTTCATGCCATCGTGCTCTTTGTAGTCCTCGGCGTTGAACGAGCAATAGAGAAGAAGGGTTTCGCCGTAGATGGGTAGCCCGCGACTCCGAGCGTCCGCGATGGCGTTGACTCCTTCCTTCGCGCTCACGTGCACGAAGTACATTCCCGCTCCAGTCTGTTCCGCCAATCGAGTTACGCGCCGGAAAGAGAGGTCTTCCGACGCGTTGGAGTGGATGAGATGCATGTTGTGCCAGTCCCATAGCCCGCGCTCCTGTGCCATAGAGTAATTGTACTGAACGATATCATCATCCTCAGAGTGCACCGCAACGATTCCGCCATAATTTGCCGTCTGCTCCATTATGGCATTTAGCAGTCCCATGTCTGTTTTGGCAAAGGGCCGGTCAGGAGAAGGCGGCACGATTGTAGTGGTGAAGATTTTGATGCTGGGAAGGCCTGCTGTGATGAGGTCTTTGATTTGGGAGATTGCGCCTGGCGTTGCGCTGCCTCTGAAGGTGCAGTGAGCGGAATAATCGGTGTAAGCTTTCTCGTTCCAGCCAGCCAGGTGGTTTTGAACAGCCTGTACGACATCTCCTTCATCAGGCGTGTTAGCGAAGTCGACGACGGTTGTGGTTCCGCCCCAGATAGCTGCCAGAGATTGCGCAGCCGGACCAGCGTTGTTCCGCCCACCCGGAGGTCGACCCTCGCCGAATCCGATGTGGGCGTGCGCCTCGATTCCTCCAGGCACGACGATCCTTCCGGCGGCATCGACTATTCGCGCACCATCTGACGGAAGAGTACCGGGTGACGCAACGGCAACAATCTTTTCCCTTTGCACGCCTATGTCCCGCTCTCCCACTCCCGCAGGCGTCACAACACGGCCTCCCTTGATCAACAGGTCTAGCATGATCATACTCCTTTCACTACGCTAATCAGCTTTATGTTCAGACTTTTGTCTTGGCGCTGGGCGAGGCATCCAACCTTGGCAAGCGGTCGACGCGAGTGTATTCGGGGTTGGGTATCATGTCAATGGCATACGGAAGATTCTGGGGTGGTGGCGATCAGGGCTATGTTCGGTGAAATGGAATTGATCACTTCAGTTGGCGATTGACAACATCCGAAAGTGATCATATAGTCTTTGCTATCCCGAATTGATGCGCTTTTGGTCGCATTGAATCCAGTCTAGGAAATGTCGGTTGATATGGAACAAGACCATCAAGTAATTATCGTGGGGGGAGGACCCGTAGGGGTGGCGCTTGCTGTAGAGCTTGGGCTTCGTGGCGTTAGCTGCGTGCTGGTCGAGCGTCATTTGTCACCACAACAGATTCCCAAGGGTCAAAACCTTACACAGCGCACACTTGAGCATTTCTACTTTTGGGGCATCGCCGATGAGTTGCGGGCCGCGCGCCTGCTGCCTTCGGGTTATCCAATCGGTGGTATCACTGCCTACGGAGACCTGATGAGCGAATACTGGTACGCACCTGCGGGACTTGAATCAGTCAGGTCTTACTACTTCTAGGCCAATGAACGACTGCCTCAATATCAGACGGAAGAGGTACTGCGCGCGCGAATGGTTGACTTTCCCAACGTGACGAGCCTCTTCGGATGGTCGGCAGAAACGATAGAGCAGGACGAAGACGGCGTGCGAGTCACCATCGCCGAGGAAGGCGGTTCTGGCAAAAAGATTCTGAAGGCTGAATACGTCGTGGGTTGTGACGGCGCGCGATCCACAGTCCGAGAGCAGCTGGGCATCGAACGAGAGGGCACGGATTTCGGACAGCGTATGGCGCTGGCCGTCTTCCGCTCACGCGAGCTTCACGAAGGCCTGAAACGCTTTCCCGAACGGACCACCTACCGCGTGCTAAATGCAGAACTAAAAGGGATTTGGCAATTCTTCGGTCGAATCGACGTGGGAGAAGGATGGTTCTTTCACGCACCTGTACCGCAAGATACCACCGCAGAGAACTATGACTTTCACGGGCTGCTGCAACGTGCCGCTGGATTCTCTTTTCCATCTACAATCGACTATGTAGGATTCTGGGATCTGCGCATCGCGATTGCCAGCACCTATCGTCAAGGGCGTGCGTTCATCGCTGGCGACGCTGCCCACAGTCATCCTCCTTATGGCGCATTCGGATTAAATTCTGGCCTTGAGGACGTAGCCAACCTGGGATGGAAGCTGTCGGCGGTGTTAGAAGGCTGGGGAGGCGAGCCGCTGTTGGACTCTTACAGCGAGGAACGGCGCCCGATTTTCGTGGACACTGGCGAAAGGATTATCGCGGGGGGCATTAGGGCAGACCGCTCGTTCCTAGAGAGCTACAATCCTGACCGTGATTCTAAGGAGTTCGGGCGGGCCTGGAAGCAATTAGAGGCCTCAGGTAGCTCTGACCAGCGATCATACGATCCCCACTACGAGGGCTAGTCTGTTGTTCTTGGACCTCCGAATTCTTCTTGCGGTGTTAATGGAAACCATTCCTATGCAGCCCAGCCGGGGCACCATCTGGCTCCACAACCCCTGTCCTCCGGCCGCAATGTCTTCGAGGAACTTGGAAAAGGCTTCACCTTGCTCGCCTTCGATGCTGATGTTCGGGCAATCAAGGCGTTTCAGCAGACGGCCCGATCTCTGCACGTGCCCCTGGATATTGTATGGGATACCTATGAGGAAAAGCGGAAAGCATACGAATCGCGCCTGGTCTTGATCCGTCCTGACCAGTATGTAGTTTGGGCGGGAGACGAACTGCCCGGCGATGTACCATCGCTAATTAGAAAAGTCGCCGGCATCGCCTGAAGCAGTTGTATCGTTGCTATCATGCATCAAGGCTCTGGCTGACCGGGGAGAGGCACATTGATTCACTCGCCCTATCGACGAAAAAGGACCTGGCGATGACGAGCGAACACACTTTGTAGTATTGATAGATGTTGTCGTCTTAATTCTTCGTGGAGGAAAAGCTGAAAATGAGTTCGCCATTTACATACGATCCAGATCAAAATTATGAAGTTCGAGTTTACGACGTAGAGTACAGACGAACCCAAGAAAAATCCTGGGAAGCTCGAATCTATCAACCTCAAGGGAGCGGTCCATTTCCTGCCCTGCTTTTCGTTCACGGAGGGGCCTGGAATACAGGCACTAGGGATGCTCTGAATAAGTCCCGATGGCTTGTGGGATAGTAAAATAGGGCCAAGGCCTGAAGACGGGGGAGGAGAGGCAATGAACCAGCCGACGTTTGCGGACTTGGACTACGAGAGCAAGAAGCGAAAGACTCGCCGGGAGAAGTTCCTTGAGCGCATGGATGGACTGATCCCTTGGGAAGAGTTGGAAGAGCGCATTCGACCGTTCTATCCCAAGGCCGGTCGTGGTCGGCGGCCCTACGAGTTATCGGTGATGCTACGGATACACTGCGTGCAGTTGTTTTACAACCTGAGCGACCCTGGGATGGAGGACATGCTCTATGAGGTCGAATCGGTGAGGCGGTTCGTAGGGCTGAGACTGCCTGGGCCGCTGCCGGACGAGACGACGATTCTGAACTTCCGCCACCTGCTGGAAGAGCATGAGTTGGGCGCGGGTCTGTTCGAGGAGATCAACCGCTATCTGGAGTCCAAGGGTCTCCGTCTTCAGGAGGGGACGATAGTGGACGCGAGCATCATAGCGGCGCCCTCATCGACGAAGAATCGGGCTAAAGAGCGCGACCCAGAGATGCACCAGACGAAGAAGGGTAACGAGTGGCACTTCGGGATGAAGGTGCACATCGGTGTGGACTCGCAGACGGGAGTGGTGCACAGCATGACCACGACATCTGCGAACGTGCATGACCTGACTGAGTTGCCCCGGTTGCTGCACGGTGGGGAGTCTCAGGTGTGGGGAGATGCTGGGTATCAGGGAGTTGACAAGAGGCCGGGGAACCGGGGCTTGGACGTGGAGTGGCAGGTGGCGATGAGGCCCGGCCAGCGTCGGAAGCTGGAGCCTGGGAGCCCTGAGGCGGTGTCGGAGAAGCGCAAAGCGTCGGTCAGAGCTAAGGTGGAGCATCCGTTCCTGTACATCAAGCGGCACTTCGGCTACGCCAAGGTCCGCTACAGGGGGCTGTCCAAGAACACGCAGCGGCTGATGACGCTGCTGGGGTTTGCCAACTTGATGAGGGCCGAACAGTACCTGGCGGCGTGAGACCTTGTATAAGTGCGCCCAAAATCAGGGCTAAGGGCGGCGAAAGGCCCTGTCAGGGCCGGTTGTAGGCCGACAATAACCCTCACCACGGTGCCATGAGGCAATTTAACGCCCCCAAAACCACTCCGGTCAACTCGGCCCAGCCTGAAGCCGATTGTTCAGAGCATCCCTAGAACTAGTGGAGAACTCATAAACCATAATCTCGCAGTCAGTGGCCTGGTCGTCGTGGCGATAGACTTTCGTATAGCCCCTGAACACCCTTATCCCGCTCAGGTAGTCGATGTAAACTATGCCACGCGCTGGCTGAAGGCGCATGCCACAGAGTTCAACTCAGATGCATATAATATTGGAGGGCTAGGCTCGTCCAGCAGTGGGCACACGATCATGCTCAGTGCCATGCGTCCACATGACCCTCGCTACACCGCCATTTCGTCTCCAGAAGTAGAAGGCCATGACGCGACCTTTGCCTACCTCCTCCAAACCTGGCCGGTACTGGACCCGTACGCTCGTTATTTACACGCTAAGAACGCAGGTATGGATCGTCTCGTAATCAGCACCGAAGCATACTTTCTGAACAAAGAGGCCATGCACGAGGGTAACCCCCAAGTCATCCTGGAAGGCCAAGAAAAAGTCGAGTTGCCTCCTACGCTGATTATTCAGGGGACAGCTGACGAAAACGTTCCAATGTCGATACCAGAGCGATTTGTGGAGGCGTATCGTTCTGCTAGTGGAGAGATCGAATTAGAGATATTTCCTGACATGCCACATGGGTTTGGAAGCGATCCTAGAACGGAGACCGATCGCTCTCTAAGACTAATGAAGGCTTTCGTGGCTAGGCAGTTGGCAAGGTCCGCAGCCCCCGTGTAATTGTCAAGCCTCAGCGCAAATTTAAGTCCTACGGCACGGCGTTATTGAATCGATCAAGCTTGAACAGGCTCAAGTCATGGGAAGTTTCGCCGCGTTGGGACAGGTCGGCCATTATCTCTCCAACGACGCTACAGAATTTGAAACCGTGTCCCGAAAACCCAGCAGCGATGCTGACTTGTGGACAATCTGGAAGTCTGTCAATTATGAAATGCCCGTCCGGCGTGTTAGTGAACAGACAAGTCTTAAGGGCCAGAGTTGGGCCAATAGCATCTGGGAAATAGCGTCGAGTGAAATCCCTGAGCATTTCCTCGTCTTGCGCATTGGGTTCACGTTCCATCGTGTCCGGGTCAACCTGCTCTTTGAGGTGGTGATAGCGGCCCAGCTTGAAACCAGGGACCCCATAGGAGGGAAATCCGTAATACCGGTCCTCATCCACCTCCAGACCCCATACAGGAAAGGTTCCGGGTTTGAATGACTTCGGTTGGCTCGGCTGAAACCAGGCCAGCACCTGCCTTTCCGGTATGGCATATTCAGCGAGGCCCGGCACTAGCTTATACGCCCAGGAACCAGCACAGATGACCAGACTATTTGCCGTATAGGTATCCCTGTCAGTCTGAATCTTGACGCCGTCTCCCCAAGGCTCCCAGTTTAACACCTGTTCCCGTCCGTGTACTTCGGCACCAAGTTCAAGGGCAGCGGAAACATACGCTACTACGCACTGCTCTGATAACAGAAATCCTCCATCAGGCTGATAGACGGTCAGTACATCCTTTGGTAATCGATAGCCGGGGAATCGCTGGTTAACTTCAGTTCCATCCAGAACTTCATAAGGTAAATGGTGAATGTCGCAGGCTTTCTTCGCCCCTCGGAACAACGATCCGTTTTCCGATCCCCCGCGAATGGAGCCGGTCGTGATCATCAGGCGTTCCCCTGTATGATTTTCCAACTGGTGCCACAACCCATATGCTCTTTGAACAAGGGGTACATATGATGGATGTTCGTGGTAGGCCAGCCGGATCATCCTGGTAACTCCATGGGAAGATCCCATCCCGTTGGGTATGTCATACCGTTCCAGCCCTAGGACTTTTAAGCCCCTTTGAGCAAGGTGATAGACAGCAGAACTGCCCGTGCCGCCTACACCTATTACTATCGCGTCAAAGTGAGTCACTTCATCTCCAATCTTTAAGAACCTCTAGCTGGAGGATAATGGTAGCTCCTATTTTGGTCAATCGCAACTCAGAGGGCTGTCAGGGGCTAGTGGTCTGGAATCACAGCAAATACCTGTTCGGTTGGTCAATGGCCAGTATATATTGCTTTGAAACAGGGCCAGTTTGACCAGATTGGCAATGGCATCGAGTTATCCCAGACTCGGAGGCCAGATGAGGTTTGAAATGGGTTGACAAAAACCCTCGTGGTGATAGACTCGATTCGGTCAGCATGGCTTGTTGCGAGCTAGGGACGGCTGAATCAGGAAATCTCCTGCAATATCTTGAAGGATTGCATACGATATTCCAAACAACCGAGTTGCAGACATAGTGTTCGGGGCTTCCGAGCACGAAACCTCGACGGAGTGAGCGGGTAATCTCATCTTGATCTTCAGTGAAAAGAGAGGGTGTTCTTGGCAATACTGGTTAGCTTTGACATAGACGGAACGCTGGAAGCAGGCGACCCACCTGGGCCAATCACTATGGCAATGGTGAGAAAGGCCAAGGCTCATGGCTGTATCATTGGAAGTAGCTCGGACCGACCGCTTCCCGTTCAGCAGGGCATATGGGATCGGCATGACATCAAGGTGAGCTTCGTTTCAGCCAAACATCAGCTCGTGGATGTAAAGGCTCGCTTTTCTGCTGAGGTGTATTACCATATTGGCGATACCGAGATGGATCAGCAGTTTGCGCTGGAGGCAGGGTTCCAATTTCTCTGGATGGATGCCGGACATACTGAGCCTTGGATCAACGAGCAGAAGACTTAGAATTAAGAGGATCATTGAATCAAAGTGATTCTAGCAATCGTAGTTCACGCCATGTGATGGCACAAGCGGCGAAGTGCCGAAGGAAGTCTGAAAAACAAGCGACGGAGGACGACCATGTCTATGATCCCAGGTCTTGAACGCCCCATTCCAGTGCCTAATGAGCTTACTCAGCCCTTCTGGGATGCGGCGAACG
This sequence comes from Dehalococcoidia bacterium, assembly GCA_965206395.1. Lineage (GTDB taxonomy): Bacteria > Chloroflexota > Dehalococcoidia > Lucifugimonadales > CATOSD01 > CBDBJK01. The sequence continues at coordinate 68,964 of CBDBJK010000014.1, read as the reverse complement.
AGAAGAAACTAGTGGTGCAAAATTGCGCCAGTTGCAATCTCAACCATTACCCCCCGAAACAGCAGTGCAATAATTGCGACTCCACAGCCCCTCTTCAATGGAAAGAAGTGGGAGGCAAGGGTCATATTGACGTATTTTTCGTTATACGGGACTCCCGCATCCGTGGATTCAAATCAGCTCAACCCATCAATTTCGCCGTGATAACTCTGGATGAAGACCCAGGCCTCAACTTCCTATCTAACCTTCCGGGCACTCCTGCGGGAGAAGTTCCTGTCGGTGCGCCTGTCGAGGTAGTGTTTGACGAGTCGGGAGAGGGTTCGGGACAGTTGGTTCCTGAATGGCGAGTAATCCAGTAATTAAGGAGCAGCCAGTCTGTCCGTACGATTGCAACGGACTCTGGCAGAAGGGAAATAAAGATGACTAGCAACGGCAACAGTTGGATGAGGACTAGTGAAGGACAGGGACTCTGGGAACACCGGGGGAAGGTGGCGCTCGTAGGTTGGGGGCAGTCCCACATAGAACGGCGCTGGGACGGCGTGAGCCTGGATAGATCCTGCGGCGGTTTGTCCAAAGAAGCGTGCCTGAAGGCGATCTCAGATGCAGGCCTGTCGATAGACGACATAGATGGTCTTATGACGAGTTCAGAAACGCGCGCGGAGCAGACATGGGCGCCGCGTCCATATTTTGATCCCCCTTACGACACCGAAGATGGCCTGACGAAGGCATCAGCAGGATGGATCCAGAAGCAACTGGGGTTTAAAAACATCAAGTATTCGGAGTCCGAAGCGCCCTACATCGGCCCGATGATGGGTATGGCAGCCCAAGCCGTCGGCGATGGAATGGCCGACTACCTTCTGGTGTGGTACCCGATGGTCAATTTAGATGGCCGATATGGACACAACAACCCCGTAAATAACCGCGAAGAGGCCCAGGGTAACAACGCCTTTACCCTCCCATGGGGCTATCAGGGCGGCGCGATGTTCAACAACCTCGTCACCTTCCAGCAATACTGCCAGAGGTACGGCACGACCCATGAAGCCCTGGCCCCATTTGTCATCAACCAGAGGAGGAATGGCCTTCTGACGCCGTGGTCATACTACGCCCTGCACGAGCCGTATCAACTCACCCGTGAGGATTATCTGAATGGCCGGCTGATAGAGGAGCCTATGGTGGTCTACGACTGTGACCGGCCTGTCATGACATGCGCAGCTTTTATTTTTACCACCGCGGAGCGCGCCAAGAGTCTGCACCAAACGCCGGTTTACGTCCTGAACCACACTCAGAACGCTATCCGTGGACGGAGTAGCATGACAACTCTGGATGAGATGCAGGAAGCGACTCGCCACCTGGCTCGCAAGATGTGGGAGGGTTCCGGCCTTGGCCCCGATGACGTGGATATCTTTAATCCTTACGACGGCTACGCTACCTTCACCCAAACTTTCCTGGAAGGCTTCCAATGGCACGGCGTTAAAGAAGGAGAGGCACATGACTTCTATGCCGGTGACATCAGGGTAGAAGGCCCACACCCCTTCCTGTCCAGCGGTGGGAACCTTGGAACCGGACGCACGCGCTCCGCTCTCCACACCGACAGCATTGAGCAACTCAGAGGGACGGCAGGGGCACGGCAGGTAAGCGTAAAAGCGGATATTGCCATCGCAGGAAGCAATACACCCGACGCTTGCGGCTTGATGATGTACAGCAAGCACCCGGACTAGAAGCTCGCTCGGAGAAAAAGACCCAGTCGCTGGCGGCCTGGGAAATTATGTAAACGATTGCCAGTTTTATAACGGGAGTTTGTATAGTGGATCTTTCCAGCATCAAGGCCTTAACTTTTGATGTGGGCGGCACGGTCTTCGACTGGCGAGGCGCGATTGAGGCCGAGCTTGGCAGGCTGGCCGCCAACCAGGGAGCAGACCTGGACGTATCTCGGTTCGCCTCGGAATGGCGCAGGGGCATGTTCCAGATGCTGGGTCAGGTCCGGTCTGGGGAACTCCCATGGATGAACGCGGACCAGTTACACCGCCGTGTACTGGACGACGTACTGGTGGATCATCCATCGCTGTCCCTTTCGGGCTCGGAACGTGATGAACTAAACGACGTGTGGCACCGACTCAGGGCATGGCCCGATGCTTCCGAAGCGATTGAGAGGTTGCGGAGTCGTTACACCGTTGTCGTGCTCACGGTGCTGAGCTGGTCTATAGCCGTAGACTGCTCTAAGTACAATGGCATCACCTGGGACGGGATACTTTCCTGCGAGTTCCTGGGGCATTACAAGACCGATGCCGAGGCCTATCAAACAGCGACCAGGCTGCTGAGGCTAGAACCGTCGCAGACAATGATGGTAGCCGCACACCCTGGGGATCTCCAGGGTGCGATGGCTGCGGGCCTCCGCTCGGCGTACGTCTATCGCGAAACCGAGATATCTGGTACAACCAGCGTATTTGACCCAACATCTGCGAGTTCTGACTTTGACATCAGCGCAAAGGACTTCCCAGACCTTGCGGACAAGCTCCTTGCGTAGTCGTCGAAGCCGATCCACAACGTACTGACGTGATAACAAAGTCTAAACTCATGATATGTGGCGACTGGGAAGGCCAACATACTGGTTCCCGCCATTGTTAAACAGACTTTGTGTCATGCGCCTCCCTGGACACGCCCTTCAGGAAGCGTCAAGCCCTCTCCTAAAGTGTTGGGAAAGACTTCAAACAGATGATCCATGTCCCAGGGGCCGTCGCTGTAGATGTGCTTTACCTGCTCGCGCTCCGAGTAGAGTCCTATGTGGTAGCCACCGGCTGCAATGATCCTGCCAGAGATGTTGCCCGCCGCCTCACTTGCCAAGAATACCACTGCGGGGGCTACGTTTGACGGGTCTCGCTCCGTGCCTGCTTCCCTCTCGGACGTTGGCCCTGTTCCACCCTCTCTCATCTGGGCGGCAGATGCCAATCCTCTGTCGGTCATACGGGTGGATGCGCTCGGCGCGATAGAGTTGGCTGTGACGTTATATCTAAACAATGCGTTGGCGCAGCTACGAGTAAAGCCAATGATACCTGCCTTGGCCGCCGCGTAATTGGGCTGCCCAGGGCTGCCATCGATGCCTGCACTCGACGTAAAGTTGATGAGCCGTCCATACTCCCGACGCTGACGCCAGTGGATGGATGCAAAGTGCGTGGTTGCGAAGGTGCCTTTCAGATGCACGCGAATGACATCATCCCACTCTTCTTCTGTCATGTTGAACACCATGCGCTCGCGCAGGATTCCCGCTACGTTAACCAGGATATCCAACTTGTCCCAGGTGTGTATTGCCGTGCGAACCATATCTTCGGCGTCGTCCCACTTGGATACGTCGCCGAAGTGGGGTATTGCTTGACCGCCTGCGGCGTTGATCTCGTCAGCCACCAACTGTGCTGGTGCATTACTTGAACCCTCGCCTTCTACAGACCCGCCGAGGTCGGCGACCACAACCTTGGCTCCTTCCTGTCCCATGAGCAACGCAATTCCTTTAGCGATGCCGCGCCCTGCGCCTGTGACTATGGCTACCTTTCCTTCTAGCTTATCTCCCATAGCGCTAACTCCTTTGTGTGTATTGACACGATTCCTCTTTCCCATCGTCGTCGATGGCGATTGTATTTGCGTATGCTGGCTGCCGTCAAGCGCGCTATCCGAATGAACCCTAACTGAGGTAAACTAGCGATACGCGATTTCCAGCTAGATGATTATTGACGGGAGGAATTTATGACGAACCTGAATTCGCTGGCAGCGTCGGTTGGCGAGTTGTTAAAGCAATATCAGCAGACCATTTCTGTATCCGAGTCTTCCTGCGGAGGTCTGCTCTCAGCCTCCCTTGTAGCCGTGCCGGGAGCCTCAGCCTATTACGTCGGCGGAGCGGTTGTCTATACCCGTGTGGCCCAGAAAGGGTTGCTTGGTGTTCCAGATGACGCTATGGTCGATATTCGGGCGAGCAGCGAACCCTATGCCACACTCAATGCTCGTACTATACGTGAATTGCACGGCACAACCTGGGGACTGAGTGAGACCGGAGCTAGCGGCCCAACAGGAAATCGGTATGGCGACGACGCGGGCCACGCCTGTATCGCCGTCTCAGGCCCCGTCGAGCGCGTCATCACCCTGGAGACGGGTGACAACGACCGTGAGGCTAATATGTGGGCTTTTACCAGCGCGGCTTTTAGTTTGTTAGAAAGTTGTATCCAAAAATCCAGAGGCAATTAAGAAGGGGGCGACATGACGACTCAGCGTGAAGCATGGCTGGCTTTAACCGTAGAAGACCCGATTGATCCCGGTCTGCCCATCTGCGACCCACACCACCATCTGTGGGAGCGCCCCAACAATCGCTATCTACTTGAAGACCTGCTCGGTGACACTGGATCAGGCCACAATATTGTTCAGACAGTGTTCGTGGAATGCTCGTCGATGTATCGGAAGGACGGACCTGTGGAGATGCAGCCCATTGGCGAGACTGAGTTCGTGCAAGGCGTTGCAGACCAGAGCGCGAGCGGGCAGCATGGTAAATCCGCTGTCATCGCGGGCATCGTCGGATATGCAGACCTTACCCTTGGCGACGCTGTGGCGCCGGTGCTGGAAGCACACCTGGCCGCTAGCGCTAACCGATTCCGAGGGATCAGATACATCTCTACCTGGGATGCGAATTCCGACGTAATATCCTCTAGAAACCCTCCCGAAGGGCTGCTTTTGGATTCAAAGTTCAGGGAGGGGTTTGCGAATCTGGAAAAGTATGGCTTGAGTTTCGACGCCTGGATGTATCACGCTCAGATTGCGGACTTAACAGACCTGGCAAAGGCCTTCCCAGAAGTGACCATTATCCTGAACCATATTGGCGGCCCTCTTGGCGTTGGCCCTTATGCCAGTAAACGGGAAGAGGTGTTTCAGCAGTGGAAGCAGGATATTGCGGCCCTGGCGACTTCGCCCAACGTGGTAGTAAAGCTTGGCGGGTTGGGAATGCCAAACTATGGTAATAGCTGGCACGAGCAAGACGCCCCGCCAGGTTCGATTGAGCTAGCCGATACTATGGCTCCCTACTTTCAACATTGTATCGACCAGTTCGGTGTAGACCGCTGTATGTTCGAGAGCAACTTCCCGGTTGACAAGATCTCATATTCCTATAACGTCATGTGGAACGCCTTCAAGCGCGTCTCTGAAAGCTTTTCACCGCATGAAAGGGCTGCTCTATTTCACGACACTGCTGCGAAGGCGTACCGGCTAGCGAGCAGCCGATAGCTGAAGCATCGACTAAACCCACTTTTCAGGTCTCTACCAATTAGCAGGAGGCAAGTGAAATGACTGTACTGGTTATGGGTGGCGCTGGATTTATTGGCCCGCGAGTCATTCGGCGACTCGTTGAAAGAGGCGAAAGCGTTGTCTGCATGGACATCACGTCTGGGGCAGCGTCTCTCTCTGGCATGGAAAACCAGGTGCAATTCGTCAGGGGCGACGTCACTCGGTTCGAGGACGTAATGAAAACAATCATAGAGGCGAAGCCAGACCGTATCATGAATCTGGCCTACCTCCTTGGAGGCGGCGAAGAGAATCCTCATTTCAACATGCGGCTGAACATTCTGGGGATGGACAACTGCTTCGAGGCGGCGCGGCTGTGTGGAATCAAGAGGGTAGTTTATGCCAGTTCCATCGCGGTCAGCGGTCAGCAGAGTCACTTCGGCGAGAGGCTGGTGAACGAGGATGACCCAACCCATGGCACGAGCCAGTACGCCGTTCACAAGATATTCAACGAGTTCCAGGCCCAGCAGTATATCCAAAACTATGGAATGTCTATTACTGGCATCCGCCCGGCCAACGTGACCGGCCCCGATAAAGTGCGAGGCTCTACCGATCATGCTCAATGCATAACTTTGCCCGCAAGAGGTGAGAGCATCCGCTTTCCTTTCAAATCCATCACGCGCCTGCCAATCCATGTCGAGGATATAGCTGAAGCCTTCGTTCGCGTCACACTGGCCGACTCCACGAACTATTCGCTCTATAACTCCGGTGGCACGGCGATAAGCATGGGAGCACTTGCTGACATGGTGCGAGAATTTATCCCGGATGCCCAGATAATCTTTGACGATGAAGGAGGCCTTGAAAAGTCCGGCACATATCTGGTCGATAATAGCCGCCTGCGTGAGGAGTTCGAATTGGAATATGCGCCTTTTCGCGAACGTGTCCTCGAAATCATCAACGACGTGCGACACGAAAACGGGCTGCCGCTCGTGTCTGAGGCATAAGAAACTACCGCCAGCCACCATTCGGACGCCAGTGCCTCGGATTCCTACGTGGGCAAACAATAGGTCCTACTCAAGCGTCGCCACTTTGTGATGCTCGATCCAGTCCCAGTCCAACTCGTACCCAAGACCCGGTGACGTGGGCGCTTCTAACACTCCTTGCTCGTTCAGCTTTATGTCCTCGACCAAGCCAAACTGATGCGCCGACTGTGGCATCCAGTATTCGAAAAAGTCGCAGTTCTTGACCGAAAGGATTACGTGTAGATTGGCTGCCTGCAACAGTGAATTACCGGCGGTGCCGATTTCGCAGTTCATCCCAAATCCCTCGGCAAGCGAGCAGAGCTTCTTCAGCCCCGTAATACCGAGTTTGGCAGCAGTACCGCGTACTAGACTGGCTGCCTGCAACCTTATCAATTGCGCGCCATTCGAGAACTGCAATTCGGGAGAATCGCTCATGCAAAGCGGCACGTCCAATCTCTGGCTAAGTTCGGCAATAGCATCGTAGTCGCTCCAGGGCACCGGGTCTTCGTACCAATAGAAGCCGTTGTCGTCCAGCGCCCTGCCAATCTCCAGCGCCTTGCGGAAGCCGTACCCACCGTTAGGATCGAGCATCAGTCGGAAGTCGTCTCCCACCACGCTCCGCACTCTGCCCACCATCTCGATGACATCACGAGCGCTCATAACACCAGGGTGAATCTTGTATGCACGAAAGCCCTGAGAGACTATCTCCTCCGCTTCAGTTACGTAGCCCTCTGGCGCTTCATGTCTTGGTGGATACGTCGCGTACACCTCTGCTTGGTGACGCTGGACGCCCAAAAGCTTGTATACCGGCATGCCCGACGCCTTGCCTGCAATGTCCCATAACGCGACATCCACAGGCGCCCACGACGTCATTGGCAATCCTCGACGACCGCGAAGAATTGCAAGCCGACTCCAGAGCCATTCTCGTTCTGCGGGGTCGCGTCCCAGGAGTTCCGGCTTGAGCACATTGAGTATGGGGCCAAAGAGCGGGTGACCACCTTGTCGGAACTGGCCTACGAAGGCGTTACCCTCTATTCCCTCATCCGTAAATACTCGGAGTCCGCCCTGCTCTACCACGCCTGAGAATCGGCCAAGGTCCGAGGCAAGGCCGGTCGCTGGCAACTCTCGGCTGATCACCTCTATTCGTATATCTGTGATTTTCATAGTCGCGCCTTTAATAATAGACCGAACTGCCAGAACCGCCGGTGGCCCCCACAAGCTCGCCTGTGACAGCCCATGCCTTGTCGGATGCCAGGAACGTCGTCAGATATGCAATCTCAGAGGCATCTACCATTCGACCAATTGAGTTGCCGGCGGGAGAACCGGGGGCGAAGTCCTGCTGCTCCACCTCCTCAGGGGATATACCAAGCTGTGTGGCGCGAGCGGCAAGCGTACCGGGCGTGCGCTCGGTACGGGTGGTGCCTGGATGGATGCAGTTGACAGTAATTCCGAAGTGGCCCAATTGCACAGCCAGGGTCTTGGTCAGATGCACCAGAGAAGTGTTGCGTGCTCCGCCGCTGAGGTTTCCTGCCCGGCGGGCGTTGGCTCCACTGATATTGATAATGCGGCCCCAGCCCTGTTCTTTCAGGTATGGAATGGCAGCGCGGGCGCAGCGTAATGCTCCCACGTATTTCACATCGAAATCAGACAACAACTCGTCATCATCGAGGGTTTCTATCGGGCCAACAGCCGAGGGAGAACCTCCCGGCAGCGAGGCACTGTTGACCAGGATGTGCAACCCTCCCAGTCTGGTCGCGGCCTCTTCCGTCATTCGATCAACCTGCTCCCGTTTGGTCACATCAACCACGAGGGGAATGACACGTCTGCCCGTCTGATCCTCGATTTCTCTTGCGGTTTCCTGCAACTGCTCTAGCGTGCGGGAGGCGATAGCCACATCGACTCCCTCGCGGGCCAAGTCCAGCGCAATGGCCTTGCCAATGCCCCGACCTCCGCCAGCAACCAACGCATACTTTCCCTGTAGTCCTAAGTCCATGTTAGACGCCTCCTTCTATTTGATCGAGAGTAATGTAATCGTATGCAAGAGTACGGATATGTCTGTATCCGGCGAAACACTGGCATGGTTGCACTTCAGGCAAATAGAGGGTTCTTGCCCCCAAATGCGTCTATCGCCGTGCCGGTGATTGACGAGCTGTCGCCCGATGACAGGAAGACCGCCAATTTCGCGATTTCTTCAGGGGCCATCAAATTGGGATCGTCTGCCTTGCCTCTGTTTTCAAAGGCTTCTCTGTACCCCTCGGTGTCGACTCCGCCCGGGCAGATACAATTCACATCGATGCCATATGGTTTCACCTCTGCCGCCACACTTTCAGTCAGGCTGATGAGAGCAGCTTTGGTGGCCCGATATGCTCTACGACCCTTCGATCCTTTCCTTCCGCCGATGCTCGAAATGTTAATGATCTTCCCGTATCCATTCTCGATCATGCTTGGCAGGCAATACTTCGTCAGCAGGGCAGCAGCTTCAAGGTTTACGGCGATGACCTTTCTCCAGAGGTCGAAATCAAAGTCTACAAGGTTGACGCGCGGATGGATTATTCCTGCGTTGTTCACGAGAATGTCGATCCGTCCGAACTTAGCCATCGTTTCATCTGCGATACGTTGGACATCGGAGTCTACGCTAAGGTCAGCCACTACGCCAATTGCAATGCCCTCTGATTGGACGATATCGAGAGCAAGCACATCGATTGCCTGTTTAGTTCGTGCGGTGGCTACTACGTTCGCGCCTTCATTTCCAAACATGATAGCAATCGCTTTTCCGATTCCTCTGCTTGCCCCTGTGACAATAGCCGTCTTGCCATCAAGTTTTTTCATTGGTTGGTAAATCCTTGTCGTTATTATTTGTAAGGATAGGCGATTTTTGGAACTGCGACAACATCTCAAACGTGGTATAGTTCGAGATATTCCATAGATTCAAATTTTCAGAGAAGCCAGTATGATCTGGAAAATCACGTCTCATATGACATTGTGAAGGAGAATTCCAATGAAATTCGTTTTGTTCGATGACGGTCGTCCGGGTTTGCTGAGAGACGACGGCGTAGTGGACATCAGCGACGTGGTCGAAAAGCTGGGCGCCCGCGAGGGACAGGCGGCGATGGAGACCATCATCACCCAGATAGATGCTCTCCGCGCCGATTTATCGCACCTCGACTGGCAAGGCAGTGCCGCTCTCAAGTGTATCGCTCCTCGCGCCACTGCCCAGACCCAACAAAATTTTATGCATGGGCGGCAACTTTCGTGAGTTCGGCGCTAGAGAGTCCGCGCCCATGTGGGGATTTCTGAAGTCCCCGGAGGCCATCATCGGTCCAGGCGAGACCGTAATCCTTCCACCTGACGACGTCAACATCTTCCACCATGAAGCAGAACTTGTACTGGTATTTGGGAGTGCGGGTAAGGACATCAAGCAAAGCGACGCCATGGACAACGTATTCGGCTACATGGCTGGAGTGGACGTATCCGCCAGACTGCCCACCGGCGGTCGAAGCAGCGGCCCCAGAGACACTACCAAGATGCCGATCTCGCCTTGGAAGTCATTCGACACCTTTGCCCCTATCGGCCCTTGCATTGTCACCAATGACGAAATCCAGGACCCCCATCATCTGCAGGTGCGTCTATGGGTGGATGGAGAGCTACGTGTAAACTACAACACTGATGACCTCGCCCACTCCATCCCTGAATCCATCGAGTATGTTAGTGCCATCGAGAGCTTCAGCCCCGGAGACATTTTGTTTATGGGGACTAACCATCAAGGACTTGGCGCGATGCAGGAGGGAGATAGCATCGACATAGAGGTTGAAGGAGTGGGTAGATTCTCGATTCAAGTGAACGATCCACTGAAACGGCGATGGCCTAAGGGAGTCGATGAGCTTACTGCCAAGGACATACGCGAAGGGACAGGAGGTCCTGGTGCTAGACAGCGCCCACTCTAATAAGGCTCAAATGAATCGAGCCAAATATACACGATCAAAGGTCAAATCCTGATGCGGACGTATTCCAACAGAGTAATAATAGATACTGACCCTGGTATCGACGATGCCGCCGCAATTCTGATGGCCTTGGCAAGCCCTGAGCTTGAAGTGGAAGCTCTTACGACAGTCTTCGGCAATACCCATGTCGAGAAATGCACGCTCAACGCAATGCATATTCTCGAAGCTGCAAACCGCCCAGCTATTCCCGTGTACCAAGGATCGAATAAGCCGTTCGATTTTTCCGAACCAACCTTCTTTCCAGACGTACACGGCGAAGATGGCCTGGGCGATGTCTCCCCAGTGGCTAGCGCGAATATATGGGGTGACTCGCAGGCTGCTGACATCGTGTACCGTTCAGGCGCGAAGGTCGTGCAGGTTGGTCTCGACGTATGCGATCAAGTGGAGATTACAGCGAGTCAACTGCAAAAGGCGTGGGAAGCTGACACCGCAGCTTCACGGCTAATGAAGTCAATTACGCCATTCATCCAACAAACCTACGAGCGACTTGGGCGAATGCATACGCCGGGGAGCGTCAGGTACAATGACGTACCCGCGATGGCCTATGCCATAGAGCCTTCGATATTCGAGTTCAAGGAAGCTTACGTGCAGATCGAAACGCAGAGTCTACTTTCCAGAGGGCAAACTATCGCAGAATTCTATGGCAGGTATGGCGAGAACCCCAATGCGAAGATTGCTGTTGGCGTTGATGCCGAGCGCCTGGTCAAGCTATGGGTGGAACGAGTCGGTGGTCTGAGAACTTGAACGTATTGGAAACCTTTGATGATCGTCCAAAGGGTGGATTTGAATAAACCAACGTCTCAGCCCAAACACGGACATTGACCTGGAACTGCTAATGGAATCACTACTGCATCAATGCTAGTCGCGTTGAAAGATGTAAAGGGTCAATTTTAGTTTGTGATCATATCTATCAGATAGAACAGTGCTGCGCCCAGGAGGGCACAAATAGGGAAGGTGAGTATCCACGCATAAACGATGCCCTTGGCAACCCCCCAGCGCACTGCTGACAGACGCCGCGTGGACCCCATGCCTATGATGCTAGACGTGATGACATGAGTAGTGCTCACCGGAATTCCTGTGCGCGTCGCCAACTCGATAACGCTGGCAGCAGCGCTCTCGGCAGCGAATCCGTTAACAGGCCGCATCGCGACTATTCTCACTCCCAGCGTGCGAATGACACGCGACCCTCCAAAATATGTCCCGGCTGCCATCACGGATGCTGAGAGGACGATGACCCAAAGGGGGATTTCAAAGCTGTCTATTCTTCCATTCACGAAAAGCGCGAGTGTGATAATGCCCATCGTCTTCTGCGCATCATTGGAGCCGTGGCTGAATGCAACAGCCGCTGCCGTTCCGATTTGAAGTTTCGAGAATAAGGCAGTTATCAGTGTCGGTGATACCTTGCGAAACATCCAGTAGATGGCGAGCATTATCAAGAATCCACCAATAATGCCGAGTATCGGCGATATGGCCAGTCCAAGAAGAATCTTGCGTATCCCGGAAGCAACCAGGACACCCCAGCCAGCCTGGGCGACCCCAGCGCCTGCCAGTCCCGCAATTAAGCTGTGGCTTCCGCTGACAGGCATACCGAATCGTGTGGCGACGAATACCCAGGTGGCCGCAGCTGCTACGCCGCCTGCTACCGCCAGTAGTGTAATGCCATCAGGGTCCACCACACCCTTTCCGACTGCTTTAGCCACAGCAGTCCCAGAAAGCGCACCAATGAAATTCATTACGGCAGCCATGATCACAGCTGCTACAGGAGACATTACTCGGGTGGATACCACAGTGGCTATTGCGTTTGCAGAATCGTTAAAGCCATTTGCAAAATCAAATGCTACCGCGATCGCTATCACAAGTATCAAAAATGCAAGAGACGAAGAATCGAGCATTAAGGCCTTCGGAGTCCGTCAAGCGATGTCATGAATGTTTAAGTACAATTCCTTCCAAAACGTTTGCCGCATCCTCTGCACGGTCGGTTGCTTCTTCAAGGTCATTGTAAATATCACGCCACTTCAGGATCTCAATCACATCCGTCGTGCTATCCGTCGTGCTAAAGAGTTCGCCCATGGCGCGGCTGGCCGCCTTGTCTGCTTCATTTTCTAGACGGTTGATCTCAACCGTGATCGGTAGGATTTCTTTGAGTTTTGAGTTTCCGGCAGTGAGTAGGCTCATTGCCCTCTCAAGTTCGTCGGCGCATTTTACGATAATGATGGATAGGTTTATAGCATGTTCTGTGGGTTTTTCAATCTTGTATTCTAAGGTATATTGAGCCGCCTCATCGATGGCATCAACTACATCGTCTAACCTGCCCGCAAGTGCTAGTATGTCCTCGCGATCGATGGGAGTCACGAATGTACGGTGCAGGGAATTGGTAATGTCATGGATGATCTGGTCTCCGAACTCTTCTAGATCTTTGATTTCCTGTACTTTTGCCGATACATTTTCAAAGTTCTGCATTAAGTCCTGAAGTTTGGAGGCCACGGCTTGAATGTTCACCGCGCTCTGGTGAAGCAAAAAGAAGAACCGGGTTTCCTTCGGGAGAAACGACAAAGAAAATCGCACAACTCACCTCTCAGGGGTTGCTAATTGAATGGACAACTTAACGCAAATTCACACTGCACATGGATGGTATTCAAAGATATTATCCTAAAAACAAAAAACCCTTCTAATTAAAAGAAGGGCTGTGAAAATGCAAACACCACATCCTCGCTGGCTATGCCTTAATGGTACTCTGTAAAACCGCATTGCCAGCCTAATTTTCGACACTAATGGAAACTTCCTTTGCTCTTAAAACTCTCATAGAAATCATAGAGGCCCGCTAGCGGAGGTGTCAAGCCGAAACGTCATCAAATAGTGTAACCCCACACAAAATCCAGTCAGTATAAGGTGGACCCCATTATTAAGACAGCACGAGGGCTAAATTAAGAGAGTCTCCCACCCCTGCGCTAGGTTTCACCAAGCCCGATGGCAGCCCTGCTTCTTCAGCTGCTGCTCCCCTTTCTTCCTGGCCATGTTGGTACACCTCTGCTGGGGTCCGGTAGCCCAAAGCCTGGTGAGGCCTCTGCCGGTTGTAGAACTCCAGGTAGGCATTGATCCCAGTTCGGGCCTCGGCGACGGTCTGGTAAGCTTTCAGATACACCTCCTCGTACTTGATGCTCCGCCACAGCCGCTCCACGAAGATGTTGTCCAGGTACCTACCCTTACCATCCATGCTGACCTGGACCCTCTGCTCCTGCAACGTCTGGGTAAAGGCCTCACTGGTGAACTGACTCCCCTGGTCGGTGTTGAATATCTCCGGTCGTCCCTTACCCAGGGCTTCCTCCAACGCCGCCACGCAGAAGCTGGTGTCCATGGTGTTGGAGAGCTTCCAGGCCAGCACGTGCCGGCTGTGCCAGTCCATGATGGCCACCAGGTACAGGAAGCCCTTCGCCATGGGGATGTAGGTGATGTCCGCGGCCCAGACCTGGTCGACCCGATTAACCTCCACTCCCTTCAGCAGATAGGGAAAGATCCGGTGTCCCGGCGCTGGTTTGCTGGTGTTGGGACGCCGGTAGATGGCTTCCAGACCCATCAACCGCATCAGCCTTCGAACCCTTTTTCGGCTCACCAGATAGCCCTGTTGCAGCAGCCAGGCCTTCATCTTCCTGGAGCCGTAGAAGGGGGTCTTCAAATACTGACGGTCCATCAGGGCCATCAACTCCAGGTCTTCTGCCCTGGTCGGTACCGGCCGGTAGTACACCGAGGCCCGGCTGACGTCCAGCAGGATACATTGACGCACCAAAGACAGCTGCTGGTGGTCTCGGTCTATCATGGCTCGCCGTATGCTGCGACTCATAGACCGGACCTTTCCGACAAAAAATCGCGTTCCACCTTCAGCTGGCCGATGTGCCGGTAGAGGTGGTTAATCTGAGCTTCCTTGGCTTTCTCCTGGGATTTCTGATTGGTGGCAAATAGCTCCGGGGCTCCTTCCACCAGGGCCCTTTTCCAGGCGTGAATCTGACTGGGATGGACCTCAAATCGGCTGGCCAGCTGGGCGATGGTCTCTTCCCCCGCAAGGGCGGCCAGGGCCACCTTGGCCTTGAACGCCGGACTGTGCTTATTCCTCGTCTGCTTCATGTCCTGCTCCTTCACGTCGGTTAGTTGCCGGTTATTTTAGGAGCTGGACTCTCTCTTAGCCAGTTGTCTAGTTTTTGGGTACCACCTCAGTATGCTCAACTCCTGTTCAGGACAAAACAAGTTAAGGTGCGAGTGACTCCGTTGATGGTGTGGATCCGACTGGGGATCAGGTCTCCAATTACGTTAAGATTTGAGGCCGTCACAACTGCGATGATATCATAAGGGCCAGTGACGGCCTCAACCGTTTCCACCGCCTGCACGGAACGCAGCGCTTTAAGCACATCTCTCGACTTGCCCGCCTCTGTTTCTATCATTATGTATGCTTTGGTCGTCATAGCAAACCTGCGTTATGATTTCGCATCGCTCCCTTTAACTGCTTGTGAAGACTCTCGCATTTTAGGAGCAGACGCTTAGCGTGTCAACCATAGTTGGTTTAATTCCAATGCTATCACATTCTAAATGGAGGGCTGAAGAGTGCGTCACAAGTTCTAGAAATCATCATCTGCCAAGAGGTACATAGTCGGTGAACGGAACGTACTGATTGAACATGCTGGCAGTCAATCGCGAAGCTGGTGGAACTGCTGCTTGTCGTTGTAACTCTGTTGTCCTTCTTGCCGCTGTTCATCAACGCGCGCTCGTTAGCTCACTATTGCAGACAGTCCCCTATAGAAGTAAACGGGCGCGTGAAGAAACCTTGACCTGAGCCGCCGTAGATGCATTCGTATATCGCATTGTGAGCAGGCATCGACAGGTGACCCACGCCGAAGACGATGTCGTTGCTCGGGTAGATCATGCCCGTTACCTCGTTCTGCGTGCTGAAGCGCGTTCCATCCGGAGGTGGCGGCAACTCGAAGACTCCGATACCGCCCGGGCCTCGTGGCAACGCTCCTGTAAAGTCAACGCGGACGGTCTCCCCAGGGTCTAGGGTGCCGGAAAGTCCCACCGTACCAGCGCCAATAGTGGTCTCCGTAAAGACGTTGTAGGTGACCAGAGAGCACTCGTCGAGGCTCATGGGACCAATCCCCACATTGGCGATTTCAACGAACTGACCACTGCCAGGTGTCGTCTGGTAGTCGCTTATCAGCGCGTCGAACTCGCAGCCTGCAATGAGAACAGCGTCAAGCACCGTTACCTCTGCCGAGCGGGTTCCTAGGCCATCATCACCATCGTCTACCGTGACGGTCACGGCGTACACGCCATCATTATCATAAGTATGGCCTAGACTGAAGCTCTTGTCAGGGTTGAGCGGCAATGGCTGTGGGCCGGAGCCGTCACCGTAGTCCACTATGGCAGTCCAGGTGTCTGCGCCAGGGTCGCTGAAGCTGCCTGAGCTTGTGAAGGTATCGCCCTCATCGATAGTGGCATCAAGCCCCGCGTCCACTGTGGGAGCAACGTTGCCTACTGTTACCTCAGCCGTGTCGGTGTCGGTCAAGACGCCATCGCTGACATGCAACCTGACCGTGAAGACGCCGTTGTCGCCGAAGGTCACGGCTGGCGCTATGCCTGTGGCATCGTCGAACGCGCCGTCGTTGTCAAGGTCCCACTCGTAGAGGACAATAGCGCCGTCGGGGTCGAAGGAGCCGGATGCGTCCAGGTTGATGCTGTCGCCTTCGTTGCCTGAGTATGGGCCGCCTGCGTCGGCTACAGGCGTGACATTCATTCGTAACACGTCAATGGATACAGTGGCGGTGTTGGAGTCTGATGTGCCATCGTTGGTCTTGAAATCAAACTCGTCCGGCCCATCATAGTCGGCGTCAGGTGTATAGGTCACGCCGTCGCCGCTCAATGTGAACGGAGTGGACGTTGCGATAGTCGTTCCGTCTGAAAGAACTCCGTGAGTCGGCAGCGTGAGGATTATGAATTCAAATGCGTCGCCGTCTGGGTCGCCGCCAGTGAGGGTGATGAGTACAGACGTGTTCTCGTCAACGCTTACTGTCTGGTCGTCTGCAACAGGCACGGCGTTGGCTGCTATCGTTACATCGGCGGAGTCCGAGTCCGAGAAGGCGCTGCCCAGGTCGTCGTCGGCTGTGACTTCCGCCACATTTGTGAACGCTTCCGTGACGTTCTGGAACGAGCAAGCGTAGCTAGGTTGTGTTGACATTTCATCTGAGCCATATGAGAGCACCGACGAAGTTCAAGAATCCCAGGAAACGCGATGACAGCTTGTCAAAGCGAGAGAAGATATGCCGGTAGTGCTTGATCTTGTTGATGAAACACTCCACAAGGTGGCGCTCTCGGTAAAGGTACTCATCATACTCTCGTGGCGTCTTTCGATTTGACCGAGGTGGAATCACAGGTAACGCGCCCCTGCCCAGGATGCATTGGAGAAAATCCATCGAATCGTATCCCTTATCAGCAATCACATGCTCGGTTTCGAAATCAGCTATCAATGCCTGTGCCTGGGTGATGTCGTGACGTTGACCTGCTGTGAGCTCAAAGCGCAACGGGTTGCCCAATCCATCCACGCTCACGTGGATCTTGGTACTGAACCCGCCTCGGCTCCGGCCAAGAGCTTGGGCCGATTGGCCACCGTTTTTTTGGAGGCTCCAGCAGCACAGGGATGAGCGCGAACCACAGTGCTATCACAGTGCTATCAATGATGACATGCTCCATATCGGGGTCTTGCACAAAATGCTGATGCATTCGTTCCCATACACCCTTTTCACACCAGCGTGCGAAGCGCTTATATACGCTGTTCCAGTGACCGTAGTGCTCAGGCAGCAGTCTCCAAGGAGCACCACTTCGTGCCATCCACAGGATGGCCTCGACGTAGCGCCTGCAATCGTCCTCCTCTCCAACGTAGAGGTCTGGGCATGAGCGCAGAAATTCAAGGATTTTCGACCATTGTTCATTGCGTAATTCAGTCGTTGACATGTATCCATTATGCACCAAATGTCAACACAACCTAGTGGTCCAACATCATTGAAATGAATACCATGATAGTCATTGTTCCTCTTGGGGGTTCAATCGTAACGTTGAACCGAGGAGGAACCATGATGTCTACCAAGAAGTACCGTATCAGACTGACTACCGACGAACAACAGGAACTCAACGCCTTGGTCTCACGCGGTCGGGCTGCGGCGTACAAACAGACCCATGCGCGCATTCTGCTGATGAGCGATGAGTCACGCTCGGACGGGGGAATGAAGGACGCGGACATCACCAGCGCGCTCGGTGTGGGACAGTCAACGGTCGAGCGAATACGCAAGCGCTGTGTGGAGGAGGGGGTCGAGTCTGCGCTGAATCGCAAAAAGCAACTGCGTCGGCGTCAAAAGAGACTGGACGGCGAAGGTGAAGCACGGTTGATAGCGATGGCCTGCGGGGAACCGCCGGAGGGGCGTGCCAGTTGGACCCTGAAGCTGTTGGCTGACCAGTTGGTCGAGTGTGAGATAGTCGGGACCATTAGCACCGAGACGGTTCGCCAGGCGCTTAAAAAAAAACGAACTGAAGCCGTGGCTGAAGCAGAGTTGGTGCATCCCGCCCGGTCAGAGCGCGGAGTTTGTGTGCGCGATGGAAGACGTGATGGAAGACGTACTGGAGGTCTACCAACGGCCGTACGATGGGAATGAGGTTCTGGTGTGCATGGATGAGACGAGCAAACAGCAAGTCAAGGAGACGCGAGTGCCGCGTCCCGCAGCGCCCGGCTTATCGGCGGCATACGACTACGAATACGAGCGCAATGGAGTGAGCAGCCTGTTCATGCTGTTTGCACCGTTGGACGGATGGCGCCGAGTCGAGGTCAGAGAGCGTCGCACGAAGGTGGACTGGGCGCATGTGATAAAGAAACTGGTCGACGAGGACTACCCTGACAGAGACCGGATCGTGCTGGTAATGGACAATCTCAACACTCACAAGCTGTCCTCGCTATACGAGGCATTCGAGCCTGCTGAGGCGAGGCGTATAGCTGAGCGACTGGAGATACACTACACTCCCAAACACGGGAGTTGGTTGAATATGGCGGAGATAGAGATCGGTGTGCTGGCTCGACAGTGCCTGGACCGACGGATTGCCAATCAAGACATCCTGCGCGGCGAGGTCAATGCTTGGCAGAATCAACGCAACCGGGATGTGATACGAGTGGATTGGCGCTTCACTACCGAGGATGCGCGCATCAAGCTAAAGTCACTCTACCCATCAATACAAAAACGTTGAACCACTAGTCGTTTCTCCCGCTCCCAGATCAGCCAACTGGCCGATGGTGCGTGCGCAATCTGGAGTCAGAGTGTCGGAGACGACCAGCTTGGTTAGCGTGGTGTCGCCCGTGTTTGTGAGTTTAATGGTAAACTCCGCTGTACCCCCGTTGGCCACTTCCTGCTCATCAGGCGTCTTCTCTATCTGGATACCCGGTGTGGCGATCTCAACGGTGGCGCTGTCCAGACCAATGACTCCCGTGAATCCAGCGAGGCCAGTTGCGACAGCCAGGCTATAGAAGTTGGCAACGACTCCTTGCTGTGAGCATTCGTAGCTTGTCGAAGCGCCCGCCGACATGACGCCGATAAAGTTGCTGCAATCAGGCGCTCTTGAATCCGTTACAATCACGGCGCTCAGAGATACACTGCTGGTGTTGGTAACGGTGATGCTGAAGTCAGCCGTCCCACCAACGGGAACTGTCTGGTTATCCGGGGTCTTATCAACTGCAATGCCTCCGATAGGTTCAATCAGCGAAATCTGCGCTGTGTCTATACCCACTCCACCATCTTCATCGGAAACAACTACAACTATTGTAAAAAGGCCTGTATCAACGTACTCATGGTTTAGCGCGAAACTCTTGTCAAGGTTGAGGTCCAGAGGTTGCGCGCCTGCGCCATCGCCATAGTCCACCGTCGCCGCCCATACGTCTGCACCTGGGTCTTCGAAAGTACCTATTCTGGACAGAACCAGTCCCGGATTGGGCGTCGTGAGACCGATCAACAGATTTACGTCCGGGCCGATGTCAACCTTGGGAGCCACGTTGTTGAAGATGACGCCAACGATGTCGCTAACTGGACTGCCATCATCGACCGTCAGCGTTGCATTGCCGGAGAAATCGTCGTCTTTCGTTACATCCACGGATACATCAAAGAAGCTCTGGCCCTCGAATTCCCACTCGTAGGTGAGATTATCGCCATCTGGGTCGAAAGAACCAGACGCGTTCAGGGCAATCGTGTCACCTTCGTTGGCTATGTACGGGCCACCGGCATCGGCAATGGGCAGTCTGTTAACATCGTGAACTGTAATTGTTAATGTCTCTGTGTTGGTCGAACCGCCATCCGACGCAGTAATCTTCACGTCTGAGTAAACCCCTGCGTCGTCGAAGCCAGGGGCCAACGACAGTGTGCCAGTGCCATCGCCATTGTCTGTGAACGCAGCGAACAAAGGCAAGTTGGATGCCATCAGGGCGATGGGATCGCTTTCAGGATCGGTGGCGGTAACGGACACGTTCAAGGTAGCGCCCTCGTTCATAACCTGGTTCCCAATGGGACTCAGAACGGGAGGGTCATTCCCAGGAGCGACTGTTACGACGAACGTGTCGCAGATAGGGCGTTCAAAATCATCGTCATTATCGATCACACAGACCTGAACGGTATAGCTGCCCTCGGAAGTGTAAACGTGCGAGCCGGAGACAGTACCTGAGCCGCCGCCCTCTATCACAGTTCCATCTTCTTCCGACGAGCCGTCACCCCAGTCAATGGTGGCCTGGTGTGTGTCCAGAATACCGAGATCGGTGAAGGTCGCGGGGTCAAGCTCCACGAGATCGCCTTCGCTCGTCGTTTGGTTTTCGCCAGCTTCAACTACGGGCAGGGCGTTCAGTATCACAATCGTACTGCTACGCGACGCGGTAGAGCCGTCGTCATCCACTACCGTCAGCTTGACCTTATAGTCATCGTCATCTTCAAAGAAGAAAGAAGGATTCTGCTCAGTGCTTGTGCCAATGCCACTGACTTCCCAGTCCCACGAGATAATTTCGTCGGGATAGGCGGAGGAGCCATCGTTGATAACTACAAAAGTGCCTTCGGATTTGAACCTTGGCACCAAAATACCAGCTCTTGGAGGAAGCTCGTTCACAGTTAAGGTAGTGGTGTCAAAGGCGAAGTCCAACCCATCATTCACCCTAAGCACAATCTCGAATACGCCATCCTCCAGGAAGAGGAGGCTCTGCTTTTCGAGTGTATCGATGAAAGAGCCGTTCTCGTTCAGGTCCCACTGGTAAAAGAGGCCGCCGCCGTCGGGGTCGCTGGAGCCGGTGGCATCCAGGGTAATGAATCTTCCTTCGTCAACCACGTAAGGGCCGTTGGCGTTGGCTATGGGAAGTCTGTTGAGGTTGATGACCCTGATCGTGAATAGCTGGCTATCGAAGAAAGTGCCATCAGTCGCCGCAAGCTGCACTTTCAGATAGTCTCCGGAGTCGTCGAAACCAGGAGTCAGCGTTAGCATGCCAGTGCCGTCGCCGTTGTCTGTAAAGCTGGTGAAGGGTGGCAGCCCTTGAATGGTCAATATGACCGGGTCAGTGCTGGTAGCCATTATCTCTACGTTCAGGACAGAAGTCTCCTGGACTTCAAGAGGGTCGTCGAGGCGATTCAAGTCAAAGAGCTTGATTCCGCCGCCGAACTCGAAGTTCAGTATCGTAGTTTCGTTTGCCATCACCGTCGCCTGCTTGGTCTGCGACGTGAAACCGTCGAGAGCGGCAGTCACCTTCCAGTCGCGGTCGCTGTTGTCTGGGTTGAGCGGAACGTCGGTCAGCGAGTAGTGTCCAAGAGAGTCCGTTGTCGTTTTGGCGCCAAACTCGCTGCCGATGAATACGTCTGGCATGGGGAGGCCTGTGGTGAGGTCTGTCACCGTGCCCTCGATAGTCCCAACGCTGGTCGAGTCGTCGCCAAAGCCCGCGAATATGCTGGCGTTGCAGAATATCGTCACGCTCTTGGTCTGCGTGAAGAATCCAGATTTGAAGACCTGCACCGTTACGTTCTTCGGTGAGTTTTCATTGCCTACAGTCAACTTGGTCAGAAGGAAGTTGCCGTTTACGTCCGTTTTATCGGTCGCATTGCCGCCTGGGGCGGCGCCAGCGAATGCGTTGACGGATGCACCTTCTAGAGGTAGCAGTGTGGAAGCATCGAAGACCGTGCCGATAATGGTTGCTCCCTGGCAGACCGGAATCAGATCGACGTCCACGGTTTCAGTCTCATCGGCGTGAATGACGGTGCTTCCACGTCCATTCCAATATCCTGTAGCTACCACGTCGAAGCCCTTGGTTATTGGTATGTTCCTGAACCCAAGTCCGAGTGGGTCGCTCTCAAACGTGCCGTCGGGGCCGGTAGGCCCCGCGCCCGGAAGTGATGTAAAGAAGATGCTTGTGCTGAATTCGGCGCCTTCGATTGGTTCTCCGGTGGCTACGTCGCGCACTGTGCCCTTGATCTTGCCATATCTCTTTTTAAGAACTTCAAAATCTGCGATGGCCGTTTGTCCATTCTGAAGCGTAACACTCGTTTGATCGCTCCTCCAGTAATCGGCGCTACCTGCTCTCGCGGTCCCCGACTTGCTGGTCTGGAGGTCGAACCCCAGAGAAACGTCCTCTATCAGGTAGTAGCCATTTGCATCAGTTGTGGCAGACCACACGAATCCCGAGATAAATGTCACTGAAACACCCTCAACAGGGTCACCGTTTTCATCGACGACGTGCCCTTCCAATGCGCCGAAGTTTTCGACGCGCGGCACCAACTCGAACTCCTCAGACACGACATCATCGCATAGCTTGAAATCGAAGAACTCGTCCAGGCTATTGTAGCCTGGTACAGCGCTTGCTGAAACTATGAGGCGAAGCTCGGTAAGGAAGTTGAAAAACCCAAGCCTCAAGTTGTCCAGCGAGATCTCACCGTTGGCATCGGTGAAGGGACGGAAAGTCCCGGAGTTGGGGTGTTTGATATCTACACGAATAAAAGCTGCTGGCTCCTTGGTGTCTCCATATGTCAGCCGGACACGCAGATCGGAGGTGCAGATAGGAACCATGGTTATCAGGGGGACTTCTGTGGTCTTATCGGCTTCTCTGACGATTTTTTGCGAATCACCGCGCCAATAACCATCCTTTTCTGTTCCCACGGTGTCATTCCGCGGTGCATTGTTCTGATCGAGTGGCAGTTGGTTAAATTGATAGAATCCACCGGCGTCGGTCAGGGTGCCGTTACCGCTTATTTTGACTGCAACGTCCTCAAGCGGTATGTCAGTTGGAATGACAAAGACATTGGGGTCGATGTCGAGGAGGTCAGGCTCGCCTACGACCACGCGACCCTTCACCGCGCCAAACTTGATTTTAGTGCCGAAGATGTCAACATCGTCGTCCACCTTGCCGCATTCAGCGACTCCCGACCCCACCGCAGGCCAGTATCCAGTGATAAATGTTGTCAATCCTTTCGACCGAGGCGTGTTGTTGAAACCCAACGAAAGGTTGGTCACTATGTAGTGACCATTTTCGTCGGTCTTAACAAAGGGGATTCCAGTGAAGAAAGCGCCGGGAATTGGCAGGAGTGTATCGGCGTCATACACTGTTCCCTCGAATGTGCCTGTGCAGATGGGAATCAGCCCGAAGCTCAGGGAAACCGAGCTGGCGGTCATCTGGGTTATGCCGCCGCCCTCGGCTACGATGTCGAAATTGAACAGACCTGAGAGAGAATCATCGGTAGCGGTCAGGGTCAGGATGGATGTTCCCGACGGCGTGACCACGTCAGGAGAGAAAACACCCGTGAGTCCGGCAGGCAGACCGATTATGCTCAGCGTCACCGGTGAATTAAAGTCGCCAATGGAGGCCAGTGCGATCACAAAGCTGGCAGGGTCTAGCTTATCATCAGGGTGTATTACCTGCGCATCGGGCGAGATGGTCATGTTAAAGTCAGGGTCGGGCAATTGCGGTGGCGGTGGCGCGCTAACCTCTATGTCGCGCTCCAGTGAAAGGAACTGACCATCCGCGTCCGACGAGAGCAGGCTCACAGTGAACGTGCCGTCGGCAGTGTAGATGTGCTGGCGGCTTTCGCCTGGGCCAAGGTTGATTAGCCCGCCACTGTCGCCTGTGCGGAGAGATGCGCTTATAGGCTGTCCGGCGGCGTCTCTGGATACGTTTGTGAAAGTAACGATATCCTCAGCCTCGGGGTTGAGGTTTGATATAACTAATGCCGTCGTGGGCAGGAAGGGCAAGAGCGGGACTATCTGCGGAAGCTGCAACACCGGGGCCTCGGTCACAGGAATAGAAATTCTGGTCGGCCTGGTGTCAACGACTCTGGCAGCCCTTGTAGCCTCGCGGTCGTTACGGGATGAAAGCACTATCGCGCGCTCTGAGAGGTTCGATGAAGAGCCTGACTCCCTGTCTGTAAATGAGGCGGATGCCAATATGGTGGTTGACTCCTCCTCCGAGTTGAGCAGGGCCGTCGGACAGTCGATTACCTCGCCGAAGCTGGTAGCCCAATAAGAGGTCGTGTCCAATTCGCGGGAGATGCCTATGGCAACCCAGAGAGGGTCGAGCATATTCTGGTTGTGGCCTGGGGATGCCTTCCACCCTGCTAGCACGTTGGCCGCGCTGTCAAGGCCGGAAGCCAGGTTCTCGCCCACGTTGTCGCTGGGGTATCCCTCTTCGAGCGCGCGCTGTATTGGATCGCTGCCGTCGGAGCCGATGTGTTCAGTAAAGCTATTGGCCGCCATATCGAGCGCGTGGCGTAATGCCACCTTCGTCAGCGCTGGAGAAGCTTCGAGTGGCGCGACGCCTGCCTGGACACGATAGGCATTGAGAAGGTCGAGAAATAGCGTTTCCTGACCGTCCAGAGTTACCGCCGGATCGCAAGTGACGAGAGGTGGAGGCTCAGGCGTTGGCGGCGTTGGCGGGAGAGGATCTCCCGAACCCACGACAATGACCTGGGCGTCGTCGTTACCGATGCCTCCGTCCTTGTCGGTGATGGTCAGGGTGAGGGGGTAGTCGCCGACGGGCAGCCCTAGAATCGAGAAGGGATGGATGCCTGCGGGACGCGTATCCTGAATCGTCTGAAAATCAGGGTTGGAGGACTGTATCTTAAGTTCTAGCTCAGCCTGATCTAATTCGCCGGGGTCAGCGAGACGGACTACAAGGTCAACACTTTCGCCTTCATGGGCCGCAGCGTTGTCTATCTCGCCCTGCGGTGGAGCGTTGTCTACAGTTACGATTTTGGTTATGGCATCGGTGTCGCCCTTCGCGTCTATAACTCTTAGCTGAACCTCGTAGTCGCCATTGTCCTTGTAGAAGTGTGCAGGATTTTTCTCTGCGCTGGTATCGCTGTTGTCGCCAAAGTCCCAGAGCCACGCGATTATCGAGTTGCCCTGGCTGGTGGACTCGTCGGTGAAGAAAACCACTT
Organism: Dehalococcoidia bacterium; assembly: GCA_965206395.1. Classification (GTDB taxonomy): domain Bacteria; phylum Chloroflexota; class Dehalococcoidia; order Lucifugimonadales; family CATOSD01; genus CBDBJK01. The sequence goes on along the minus strand of CBDBJK010000014.1, from coordinate 44,226 downwards.
GGCCTTCCACGTGTGGAGGTGTGGTGGAAAAATCTGCCACCAGATTATCGGACTCAGAGCAGTCTGGAACATTGAAGTTGGGTATAATGCCGCCCTCTGTTATCGTGGCTGAGAATGCGTACTTGATTCTGTAGTGACCCGGCCCAACAGGTGTCGGGTACTCGTGCAGATAGGAGCCTTGGAATAACCCGCTCGGGGGCTGGAAGGTCGTGTTGCGCTTCCATAGTTGCGCGCCTGGTGGGGTTACGTCATTATTTGAGAAGTATGCGGGCTGGGTTTGATAGTCTCGCACCACAACTTCGCAGTATTCGTAATTCACGAAGCCGCCATTGTCGTCAGAGTTCAATTGCAGAGGCTGAGACATATCGTTCGAGTATCGCAGGGCTGAACCGTCGCCTCGCGGGACGAACATCAACTGAGGTCGGTGCGTTCCCGGGCCTCTCACGCCCAGTCCTTGCGGCACAGCGCCAAAGCTGATTCCGCTGATTATTGAGCCGACAGCTTGTGGCACAGAAGTCCATTCCGTAATAGTGAAGCTGGAATCATAGAGATATTCTAACTCGGCGACTTCGCTCAGACCATGCACAAGCATTCCATCCGATGTCGATTCGATGGATGTGCCATTCGACAGGGGGTAGTCTGTGTAACGGCTAACCTCGTCGGGCGCTACTTTCATGGTAACTTGGCCTGCCATGACATCAGTAGGTGCATTGCCGAGGACTTCAGAGGAATCACCGAGTCTCGTTTCCCATAACCCGCTGACAGCAGAGGTGGTCACAAGCTCAGTGACAAGCAGGCCGCTAGCAGTGTCGGTCAGCGTCCCCTCTCGCGCCAGAACCGGTGCAATCGTAGTCTCAAAACCGAAGTAGTCGACGCAGTTTCTCCAGGCCGACGCTATGCCTGGAATGAGCTGTTCCTGCAATGCGGAAATGAACCCGGAATCGAGTGGCGGCGCAGGTGGTGACGGAAGCGGATCCACGCCCCAGCTCTTGACCACGACACCACTCTGGATAAGCTCCTGTAGGATGAGCTTCCCTCCCTCTTTCAATCCGCCAAACAGAAATATCGCATCAGCGACACCGTCCGGGAAGGTGTAAATCCGTGTGATGTCGTCGTCACAATCGCCGATACCAAGCTCGAAGTCCACCCTGGCAGTCTTACTAAACGCCACAACGACGGACTTGAAGGTGGACGGGTAGTTGGAAGGCACCACCGTTACCTGCCAGAACCTGTCCGAACCATCGCTGCCGAGGGGAACATCATTCAGCACGTACTCTCCGAAAATGTCGGTAGTGGCGGAGCCGCCGAATTGACTGCCGATTAACACGCCTGGAATCGGATTGCCTGTGGTCGCATCGGTTACTTTTCCTTCGATAGTGGTCACGGGCGGCGGACTTTCAAAGAAATGCAAACCGATAAGGGCGTTGCAGTGTACCGTGATTACTCTGTCTTGCTTGTCCTGACCGGCAAAGGCCGATGTTAATCTCAGAGTGAGCTGGATTGGCGAAACGCCATTGATGAACGCAACCGAGAGTCCGAAAATGCCATCGTTCTCGGTGGTAGAAGGCTCTCCATCGATGCCAACGAAGCTGACCTTCGCGCCCGCTTTCGGTTGCCCGTCAGGGAGAGTTACAATACCGAAAACTGACGCCGGATTGCACACGGCGTTAAAGCCTTCGTTGACGGCTGGGTCGGACAGGTCTACAACAGGCCAGCGGCTTGACCCTTGCTCCGAGAATTCCAGAACGGTCTGCTCGAACTTGTAGGCTATACCAGCCGAAGAAGTCACATCAATCGTGACCTTGCCCTCAGCCTGTTTGCCATTCTGAAGCGTCGCTACACCGGTTATCTCGTATTCGGCCACTTCGGAGCCTGCGGTGAAGATGTTGAGGGCTGTGCCATTCGATTCGACGCCCATTGTGCTGAACTTGACTGAGCCATGACCTTCTCCAGTGGGACTCACGGTGAAGTCGATTACGGCGTCTTCCAGGGTTTCCGTATCGCAGGCCTGAAATCTTGCCCTAATCTCGGCCTCATCTTTGCCGTTGGCAATCAGAGATAACGGGCTAGCGAAAAGTTCGAGTTTTCGGATACACAGGTTGATACGCGAATCCAACCCTGCCGCAGGAAGTCTGACATTAGTTAGAAGCCTCGCCTCTATGGTATTGCCATCGACTATTGCTGAGGCTTCGATAGAATGCTTGTCGCCTGCGGGGATCGTATAGATTATGAAGTCGCCAGATGGAATCTTGCGAGTAGGGTAGGTCTCCCCCGTGTCGTCGTTAGTAATATTGACGAACACCTCTGTGGCTCCTTCGACAAAGAGGTCCAGCGCGTGTATTTCCAGGTCGCCGGAATTCACAAGGAAATCAGTGCTAAGATCGGTAGCCGTCCAGCCTTCGGTTTTGTTCGGGTCGGGGTCCCACTGACTAACGAGTACCTCCAAGTCTGTCATCATGTTGGCGTTGTTTGGGTCGGTCACTACAGTGCCATCGAAGTTGAGCGGAACCTTGGCCTTATCAACTAGCGAGATTTTCCCGTCGCCGTTGAAGTCGAACCTTGCTCGACACAGCGGTCGAAGATCAAATCCTTCTTGGTATTAAATTCGCCGCCATTGAGGAATATGTTATCTACTTCGGCACAGTTCCCCAGGCCTACGGGCACGCCAGCACAGGACTGGAGAAAGGCATCGCGCCAACGGCGGAAGTCTCTCATGTTGATGATGCCGTCTGGATGAGTGCGGAAGAATCTGCCCGTCGTGGGATCAACCTCGTCGCTGGAGGCGTTATCCATGCCTAGCTCGACCCCTCCCGTATTAGCCGGGTCTGGCGGGCCAAGGATAACGCGGCGGTTCCCGTCCTTGGACATACCGTTAACGTCCACCAGGACTTTGGCAGCGCCGGGAATCGACATAATCGTCGCGAAGGCGTCCACTCGCGCTGAGGCGTCGTCCGTCGTATCCGAAACGGCCCAGTCGAGCAACCGCTGTTTGGCGTCCACCATGTTGCCTAGAGGGTCGCCTGTGGAAGCAGTGAACGCCAGTATGAACCCAAGGATGCCCGAAACTTGAGGAGCGGACATTGATGTTCCGCTTAATGTGCCATAGGTTTCATTCAGCAACGTGCTTAATATTTTTTCACCGGGAGCGGATATATCGCCGTCAAGGTTGGAGGAAATGTCCCGTTTTCTGTCGATGTCTATGTTTTCAACAGCCACAATCGGATTAGGAAGAGCGTTTAAGAAAGGCTCATGCCATCTCGCCGAGGCGCGTGCAAAACCTGCCATATTTTCCGCATATATCTTTTCGTCAACGCAATCTGGTGCATTGACGATACTGCCAATGCACAGATCGTTGCTCTCGTTTCCTGCGGACTGGACTATTAGCACCCCAAGAATCAAAGCGTATACGGCTATATTCTTCGCTATACCGGCGTAGCTGTTCATATCCTTCAGCCAGCCGTCTTCGTTATTGAAGGTACAGAAATCCTTGGCCACTGAAGAATCGTCGTCGCCGCCGGGGCCGTATGTTTTCAAAGCTCCCTTAGATTGCCACCAAGCCGTTGCGGTAGGAGCAACAGGAGCGAAGCTCAGGTTAATGACCCGCAAGCCTGACACCTTGTCCAAGACCAATTCGATGGATTCCAATGTTTCTGCGTGAGTGTTTGATCCAATTTGAAAGCCAAACGAAATGCCGGACATCCGTGCGACCGGGTTTGCGCCACTCATGCCAATCGAACGGCCTGGCTCGGTAAAGGAGTCGTTATCATAGGTGGCGCCAATAATGCCGGAGACGTGCGGGCCATGGCGGTCAACATTTTGGTTGGTACACTTCGGGCCATCCGGCGTTGGCTTACAAAGCGTTTCGATTGTAAGGTTAGCGTCCAGATCGGGGTGTTTTTCAAATCCAGCGTCAATTACGGCTGTGCGAATGGACTCGTAGTTGCCTCTCGTCACAACCTCTTCGCGGAAGTTCCACATCTGAGGAAGCCGTGAAGCTTCGGTGCCCCAGTTCCCCCCAGTGCCAAGCTTAGAAAGGCCTATTTCCGACTGGTCAAACCTCCAGTCGGTGGGAGCCTCGTCGTTGGGAGCCTCGAAGAGGTCTTTCTCGGCGGGCTGCGGAATCTCATGCACGGCCACTTCACGGGACATGGCGGCGAAGTCCACCGCAGGGTCTCCTCGAAGCGCGTCTATGGCCGTATTCAAACCAGAGAAGTCTGGCGTATCCTCAGCCTCGACCAGGAGAACTTCGACGTTCGTCAGCCCTCCGATGATCACGACGTTTGCCGACTGCATCGCGGCGTTAGCTTCGGCAACGGTGGCATCGTCCTTGAAGCCCAGCATTATGCGAGTTCGAGAGGCCAGAAACCCATAATCCGGGTGAGGTGATAAGTCGCCATCCGGTCGAAGTGGGAAAGTAATTGCCGGTATGTGGTCGTTAGCTAACTCGTTTGCGGGAGCGGACAACCCTTCCAGCACTACGCGTATTTGAGCTTCAAAGTCAGGATCACGTAGTGAGGAGTAGGTGTGGACGCCGGGCACGGCGAGCGCAATGCTAAATCCCGCGCCTGTGGGAAGGTTTCCAGAGTCGAAATGGCCGCCCTTGGCCGTTACCGTATGCATCTGTGAGGATTCGTTTGTCCAGTGGACGCTCTGTCCGGCAACGATGGTCACATTTTCTGGCTCAAAGCCCAGGTCTGTGATATTGATCTGGATGCTAACGGTGGTTTGTGAGAGTGACGCTGCTGAAGAAGAGTAAGGCGACGCCACGACACCAAGTGCCAAGACCAGCAATAGCAACAGACCTGTTCGAATCATAAACTGTTCTCACGTCCACAAACCGGGAGATTTCATCACAACGGCCACCCCTTGCCCGATTAGGGGATTCTTAAATGCCAAAGCCATTTACATTCATCGCTCTTGAATAGGCCAAGAGAACATCGCACGAAGGAATTGCCAGGATACCCCAGTTCGTCAGGCAACCTGAAGGACGCAATACGCCTGAGTTGGGCCGGGCTTTAACATAGCATCTTCTTGTTGTCAATCTGCATCTTGCATATTCGATATAGCGATTCGATGTGTTAGACGGCCTCGTATGCCAGACCAGTGGGCGTGTCAGGCTGGCAACTAAGCGACCACCCTGCGCTCTTAATCCCTGCGTGTCCGATTTGCTCGCCATGAATCAGAGGATACTTAACTGTCAGTGGAACCGCAGCCAGAAACCTGAAAGACAGTTGCTTCGCCCGTCAGCACCTCATCGCCGTCCTGATTGGTTATTCGGAATTCCATCTTCGCGATGCCCCGGCGATTGTTGGCTGAGGTCACTACAGCTTCCGCGCGTATGGTGTCGCCGATGAAAACGGGCTTGGGGAAGCTCCAACTCTGATTGACGAAGACCGTGCCCGGCCCCGGCATGTCCATGGCTACGAGGGTGTGCAGCAGTCCTGTAGCTATACCGCCCTAGGCCATTAATCGCTTGAAGCGCGTCTTGGCAGTGAATTCCTCATCGAAGTGGAGAGGGTTATAGTCTCCTGTAATCTCGGCATATGCCTTTATCTTTTCTGTTGTAACGGTAAGCTCTCTGTGGGCCGTTTGGCCTGAGGTCAAATCCATCGTTCATCGTCCTCGCCAAAGCATTCACGGGCACAGGAGATGATACCATCTGTTCACATGGAATGCCCCTAATGCCTGCTCGTCCCAAGGCGACGCCAGCTATCGCCATCGCTAGTCTAGGAAGTCGTCGCGCTCTGTTGTTCATCGAAGAGGAACCCTCTTATGGCTGTGCTGTAACGCTGGTAGAAGAATCCTCCGGCTAGGAGAATGGCCCCAAGGCTCAGGAACGCAGCGACTCTGTAACCTCGCTCAAGTTCGAAGGAGTCGACAAGAAACGGTTTGAGTATGGGGATAGCCAGCAGCGCGAGCGCGGCCAACCGCACCATGCGCCATCTTTTGATGATTCCCACCGCCAGTCCGACAATGGCGTAGATTGCCCACAGCAGGCTCAGACCCAGGCTCTTGATGTACTCAGCCGTTTGGCCGGTAGCATTTACTATCCCGCTGTCTACTGACGCTATTACTTCGGCGCTGAGAACGTATAAAGTAAGGAAGCTGGCTCCCAGCAGGTATATCGGAAATAGAATCTCCTTCTCCCACTCTTGTGCGCCGTCTCGGTTTCTCCCTAGCAAGAATGCGACGACGTAGAGTGCGACCACACCCGAAGCGAAGGCCATCATTCGATAGTTAAGCATCAGGCGAAAGCCTTCGAGGTCTATAAAGGTGTCGAAGACCAACAAGCGTATGCCTAGTGTGACCAAGACTCCGATAGCAGACATGCGTAGCTGATGAATGCCCAGTCTGAAGGATAACCACACAAGAGCCACCGCCTCGACAGCCCAGGCGAACGCAATCCACTCGTCACCAACCTGCACTGGCACAGCTATCGTAAACATGGCTGTGCCAGCGACCAGGAAGGAGGGAAACAGCCTGTTCTCGCGTTCCTCAAGCTCGCTCCTGTGCCTTCGCAAGATGTACGCCGCGACAAACGTCGCACTTATGCCGACGAGGTAGGCGGGCATGTAGATGTTGAACAGCGGCCTGATATCGGCTGTCAATGCAGCGGGCGTGTCTATGAACAGCAGCCACGCGACGAAGATAGCAAAAACGCCCACGCCAAACCATCTTAGCTGCCACATCTTGAGCGCGAAGGACAGCCATATCAGTACAGTGCCCTCGACAGCCCACGCAACGCTAATCCAGGGGCCGCTCAGCTGCACAGGAGCGGCTATGGTGACAAAAACCAGTGCGATGCCCAACGACATAAGGCTCAGATTGACGTTCTCCTTGCTCCTCTTCAATGCCAGATACCCTACCCCACCGTAGAACAGCGCGAGCAGCAGCGTGAAGCCACCAATCCAGGGTCTGAACTCGTCCCAAAGCAGGCCATAACTGATGCCGAAGTACGCGCCCGCATTGAGAATCATGAGCAGTCGGTCGGCAGGCCCAGGCCCACGACGCCAGATGACATGGAACAGCGTTGTGGCCCCCACGAAGACCAGGAATATCAATGTGATGGCTACCTGACCAAGAAGCAGGTTCTCTTGCGGGTCAAATTCTACTGCCCACATCCTGAAGAGAGCCAGGGAGCCTATCAACGCAAGTAACGTGAACCATTGCCAGTTTCGCAGCGTCGCCAGTCCTAGCACACCCAAGTCGAGTACGAGGACGTATGCTAGGGATGCTCTGAACAATCGGCTTCAGGCTGGGCCGAGTTGACCGGAGTGGTTTTGGGGGCGTTAAATTGCCTCATGGCACCGTGGTGAGGGTTATTGTCGGCCTACAACCGGCCCTGACAGGGCCTTTCGCCGCCCTTAGCCCTGATTTTGGGCGCACTTATACAAGGTCTCACGCCGCCAGGTACTGTTCGGCCCTCATCAAGTTGGCAAACCCCAGCAGCGTCATCAGCCGCTGCGTGTTCTTGGACAGCCCCCTGTAGCGGACCTTGGCGTAGCCGAAGTGCCGCTTGATGTACAGGAACGGATGCTCCACCTTAGCTCTGACCGACGCTTTGCGCTTCTCCGACACCGCCTCAGGGCTCCCAGGCTCCAGCTTCCGACGCTGGCCGGGCCTCATCGCCACCTGCCACTCCACGTCCAAGCCCCGGTTCCCCGGCCTCTTGTCAACTCCCTGATACCCAGCATCTCCCCACACCTGAGACTCCCCACCGTGCAGCAACCGGGGCAACTCAGTCAGGTCATGCACGTTCGCAGATGTCGTGGTCATGCTGTGCACCACTCCCGTCTGCGAGTCCACACCGATGTGCACCTTCATCCCGAAGTGCCACTCGTTACCCTTCTTCGTCTGGTGCATCTCGGGGTCGCGCTCTTTAGAGCGTCTAACAAAACCATTATTGGAACAGAAAGCGAGAGCAGATGATGGCACAACCTATGGCCAAGAAAGCCTCATGTATGTCTGCCCTGCGCTCATATCGAACCCGTAAGCGTCGGAACTGATGAAGCCAACTCAGGCTTCTCTCAACCACCCATCTATGCACCCCCAACCCGCTGCCATGCGGCTCACCTCGCTTGGCCAGCAGCGGCCAGATATGTCGCTTCTTCAACTCCTTGCGAACAGGCTCAGAGTCATACCCTCTGTCTCCCTGCGCCTGAAGAGGACGCTTGCGAGGCCTGCCTCGCTTGCCCTTGACAGCAGGTATGGCATCCACCAACTCAAGGGCTTGGGTGACATCGTGAGCGTTCGCGCCAGTCAACCTGACCGCCAGTGGAATGCCCTGGGCATCGGTTATGATATGATGCTTGCTACCCGCCTTCGCCCTGTCCGTGGGGTTGGGGCCTGTTTTCTGCCCCCAAAAACTGCTCGCACTGAAGCACTGTCCAGCACTGCGCGAGTCCAGTCTATGCGCTCAGCTGCTTGCAGGCGCTCAAGGCATACCAAGTGGATGCGCTCCCAGACTCCCGACTGGTGCCAATCTCTGAGGCGCCTCCAGCAGGTCATCCCACTGCCACAGTCCATCTCCTTGGGTAGGTCTTCCCAGCCAATGCCTGTCTTTAGCACGAACAGTATCCCACTTAGGACCTGTCTGTCAGGTATCCTGGGCCTTCCTCCTTTCGGCTTCGGTGGTTGTGGCGGCAGTAAAGGTTGCACCAGTTCCCAGAATTCATCGCTTACAAGGGGCTTAGACATTAGGTCATCCTCCTCCAGAGAATGTCCAGATTCTAACCCCTTTTATTAGGTTTTGTTAGACGCTCTTAGCCCGATTCTTCGTCGATGAGGGCGCCGCTATGATGCTCGCGTCCACTATCGTCCCCTCCTGAAGACGGAGACCCTTGGACTCCAGATAGCGGTTGATCTCCTCGAACAGACCCGCGCCCAACTCATGCTCTTCCAGCAGGTGGCGGAAGTTCAGAATCGTCGTCTCGTCCGGCAGCGGCCCAGGCAGTCTCAGCCCTACGAACCGCCTCACCGATTCGACCTCATAGAGCATGTCCTCCATCCCAGGGTCGCTCAGGTTGTAAAACAACTGCACGCAGTGTATCCGTAGCATCACCGATAACTCGTAGGGCCGCCGACCACGACCGGCCTTGGGATAGAACGGTCGAATGCGCTCTTCCAACTCTTCCCAAGGGATCAGTCCATCCATGCGCTCAAGGAACTTCTCCCGGCGAGTCTTTCGCTTCTTGCTCTCGTAGTCCAAGTCCGCAAACGTCGGCTGGTTCATTGCCTCTCCTCCCCCGTCTTCAGCCCTTGGCCCTATTTTACTATCCCACAAGCCATCGGGACTTATTCAGAGCATCCCTAGCAGATATTGCTGTTCCGGCAAATGCTCTTGGAGCAGAATCGGCGTTGCGAAACCACCAATGATTCCGAGAATGGCAATTGCCATGGATTCGTATCTGATAGCGAGGCCGCCGGCGGTAAGGGTCACCAGGGCCATGAAACCAAAGGCCGGAATGGGTTCAATAAGACTGTAGAAAGAGAATGCAGCGAAAATCGAAAGGTACAGGATGGCTATGCCCCCGCCGGTCAGGGCCTGCGCCCAGCTGGTGTAACGCTTCTGCCAGTATTCGCCCGCTCCAAGGAGAGCTACGCCGACCATGAGGCCAAGCGCAACCTGACCTGTCTCGCCTATCCATTCGTTGTCTATCGCCAGCTTCAGAAAGAAGCCCATACCTATGATGAGTGCGACTATGCCAATGCGAGCCATCCAGTTACCGCCAAAGACAAGCTCCCAATCAACTTGTATGCGCTCCCAGGGCCTCTGACCCAAGGGTTCGCTCGGCGAAGGAGGCGCGGCAACCGAAGCTGCTGTTGATGCAACTGCCGTTGATGACCTTGGAGGTGCAGCCTGCTGACGCTCTTGTCCACGCTGCGGTGGGTTTACATGAATCCCCGTTCTGGCAAGCGCGGTGCGAATATGCCCAATCTCCAATTGCAAATTCCGCACCTGCCCTTGCAGCGCGAGCAACGATATCTCCTCTCGTGGAACTTCACCAGAGGTCTCTTGACTCGAAACCTCGTTGAGTGGCTCAACTTGCATAGTCGCACCACAAAATATACAGAATTGGTTGGTATCGTCGTTTTCGCGGTTACAGTTTGGGCAATTCATTGCATACCCCTTGACACTCAGGTCAGTTCAATCAAATCCTTAAAATAGACAACAAAACGTGACAGGTCTCCCCTTTCCGGTTCCAGACTATCTCGAATGGTATAACGGCTGCATTAGGATTGCATGAGAAATCCTTCATGTGTTTTCATAGCTTTTACTCCAAGTCTATCGTAAATCGAAGTAGAAATCCGATGTAGTTACGAATGGACTATTCCTAACTGGTAAAGCTACTAATTTCTTCGTATCCGATTCTTGGAATGGTGCACAAAGTGGTAAGGGGGAAAGCAGAAGATGGGTTTGAAGTCTCAGAGGGTGTGTGAGAAGGGATATGCCTCTACTGGCTGAAAAATTCTACGGAGCATGCATTGCAAATACCTTTAGCAGGCGTTTGTTCCAATCTGTTGAGGCGTTTGTGACTGGGAAAGCGTTTCAGGACATGCTTCAGAAAATAGGCAAACTCATGACCTGGCGATTTTGGGATACAAACCACAACTCCGGCGGCTCTAGCCAGAATTTTCTCGGTAACAGTTTTACCCACGATATCACCCCCTGCCTGGTAATAATTCCAGAAATTGCGGCGCTTCCCATCCGCAAACGCGATTGTCTAAGATGTAAGATCTAAGAGTAGTCATAATTCCGTTTAGGCAAGGTTTGAGGTGGTACCCAAAAACTAGACAACTGGCTAAGAGAGAGTCCAGCTCCTAAAATAACCGGCAACTAACCGACGTGAAGGAGCAGGACATGAAGCAGACGAGGAATAAGCACAGTCCGGCGTTCAAGGCCAAGGTGGCCCTGGCCGCCCTTGCGGGGGAAGAGACCATCGCCCAGCTGGCCAGCCGATTTGAGGTCCATCCCAGTCAGATTCACGCCTGGAAAAGGGCCCTGGTGGAAGGAGCCCCGGAGCTATTTGCCACCAATCAGAAATCCCAGGAGAAAGCCAAGGAAGCTCAGATTAACCACCTCTACCGGCACATCGGCCAGCTGAAGGTGGAACGCGATTTTTTGTCGGAAAGGTCCGGTCTATGAGTCGCAGCATACGGCGAGCCATGATAGACCGAGACCACCAGCAGCTGTCTTTGGTGCGTCAATGTATCCTGCTGGACGTCAGCCGGGCCTCGGTATACTACCGGCCGGTACCGACCAGGGCAGAAGACCTGGAGTTGATGGCCCTGATGGACCGTCAGTATTTGAAGACCCCCTTCTACGGCTCCAGGAAGATGAAGGCCTGGCTGCTGCAACAGGGCTATCTGGTGAGCCGAAAAAGGGTTCGAAGGCTGATGCGGTTGATGGGTCTGGAAGCCATCTACCGGCGTCCCAACACCAGCAAACCAGCGCCGGGACACCGGATCTTTCCCTATCTGCTGAAGGGAGTGGAGGTTAATCGGGTCGACCAGGTCTGGGCCGCGGACATCACCTACATCCCCATGGCGAAGGGCTTCCTGTACCTGGTGGCCATCATGGACTGGCACAGCCGGCACGTGCTGGCCTGGAAGCTCTCCAACACCATGGACACCAGCTTCTGCGTGGCGGCGTTGGAGGAAGCCCTGGGTAAGGGACGACCGGAGATATTCAACACCGACCAGGGGAGTCAGTTCACCAGTGAGGCCTTTACCCAGACGTTGCAGGAGCAGAGGGTCCAGGTCAGCATGGATGGTAAGGGTAGGTACCTGGACAACATCTTCGTGGAGCGGCTGTGGCGGAGCATCAAGTACGAGGAGGTGTATCTGAAAGCTTACCAGACCGTCGCCGAGGCCCGAACTGGGATCAATGCCTACCTGGAGTTCTACAACCGGCAGAGGCCTCACCAGGCTTTGGGCTACCGGACCCCAGCAGAGGTGTACCAACATGGCCAGGAAGAAAGGGGAGCAGCAGCTGAAGAAGCAGGGCTGCCATCGGGCTTGGTGAAACCTAGCGCAGGGGTGGGAGACTCTCTTAATTTAGCCCTCGTGCTGTCTTAATAATGGGGTCCACCTTAGTTAGAATCATGACCATCTCATCTCAAGTTTCCTTGAACTAGATTGACTATAAATCGTAGCTAATTCGAATCGTCCGAGCTAGACAACAGTTACACAGGCTATGTTAGATTGAGGAACAGGCAATCTATCTTATGCGGCAGATGACTCAGAATATGGTAATCTTTTGTCACAACTAGATACTGACGCAGTCTTATAACGATTACTATAACCTGGGAGGAGAAATCATGGATCGAATTGGAATCGGCTTTGCGGGTAGCTTATCGCCCATGGAGATCGTGGAGTGTGTGCAACTCGCTGAGGAATTGGGCTACGACTCGGCCTGGATGGCAGAAGCCCACGGTGGCGACCAGTTCTCCATCCTTACCGCCTGCGCCATGGCGACGAACACCATCAAGCTAGGAACCAACATTAGCAGCGTCTTCGTCAGAAGCGCTCCTACGATAGCCATGGCGGCCGCGTGCGTAGACTACTATTCTAACGGGCGATTCATATTGGGTCTAGGGTCGAGCCACAGGGTGCAGGTTGGACCAGAGCATGGCGGACCCTATGTGGAACCGCTTCAGCGGCTCCTGGAGACTGTTGACATCGTTCGCGCTCTCCTTCGGGATGGTGTTGCCTCATACCAGGGGAAAGTGATAAACATCGAACAATTCGATTTCTGGTTCGAGCCTCTCAGAAATGAGATACCGATTTATCTGGCTGCGGTGCGTCCCAGGATGACACAGATTGCTGGCGAAATCTCGGATGGTGTGTTGCTCGCCGTCGGAACTGTCGAACACAGGCGAGAGTCTGTGAAAAACGTTCTCACGGGTGTCGCCACTGCTGGTCGTGAACCTCAGGAAGTAGATATAGCTGCCGGCCTGGCATGCGTCATATCTGAAGACCGGGCCAAAGCCAGAAACGCAGTGCGGCAGTCCCTGGCGACTACCATCGGAATCTTCCCCCGCTATCGCACTGTGATAGCGGAAAGCGGCTTCCCAGAAGAGGTAGAGGCGGTCAGAAAGGCTTGGTCAGAAGGCGACAAAGAGCGGGCAGTCGGACTTGTTCCTGATGGCCTGATCGATGCCCTGGCTGTGACTGGTACTGCGGAGGAATGCCAGGAGAGAATCCACGAATATCGGAAGGCGGGAATAACTCTGCCGATAATTTCTCCCGGAGTGGGAAGATCAGAATTCGGAGATGATGACCCCAAGAAGGTTGCCTTCCAGGTTATCAGGACCTGTGCTCCCTAGTAAGGCTGTAGTGGGACGAATGGCTCATGGAAGGATTGTTGACGAGGCCGAACGCCAGTTATACACTTCCGTCCATTAGAGACAGTTTGCAATATGGCTCAAACTGAAGGAGGCAGTTCTATGTCAACCTTTGTGCTGGTTCATGGCGCATTTCACGGCGCATGGTGCTGGGATAAAATCATCCCTCTTCTCGAAAAAGAAGGTCACAATGCAGTCGCGTTTGATCTTCCAGGTCATGGCAAGGACAACACACCGCTAAGCGAGGTCACACTACAAGCATATTCCGATCGTACCTGCGAAGTGTTGGACGCGCAGCCTGAACCAGTCATACTTGTGGGCCATAGTTTGGCTGGCACGGTAATCGCCCAGGCTGCCGAGTATCGTCCTGATAAGATCAGGCTATTGGTGTATCTGACCGGGATGCTTCCCCGCAATGGTGAGTCCGTATTCCAGCTAGTCGGGCATGATAAAGAATCGACGTTTGCTGCTGATTTGTTCATATCTAACGATGGAATTTACTCAAACTTTCGAGAAGAGGCGATCAAAGACACTTTTTATGGCGACTGCTCAGAAGAGGACGTAACGTGGGCTAAATCGCTTCTGACGCCCCGGGCTATGGCTCCTCAGTCGACGCCCGTGAACACCACCAACGAAAAGTCGGGGCAGGTTCGCCGTGTCTACATAGAGTGCCTGGACGACAAGGCCATATATCCAGCATTTCAGAAGTATATGTACACAGCCATGCCCTGTGAAAAGGTCATAACAATGAACACCGCTCACTCACCTTTTCTCTCGGCTCCACAAGAGTTAGTGTCTCACCTAACGTCGTTATCCGCTTCATGAGCCTGGCGTGTCTCGTCATATTGGTCCGGTTAAAGATTAATGCCTCTTTCTGCAAATAAGTAACATAGTGAGCAACTCCCAAGCTATTTGCACGATCTGGAAGAATTCGGGCGCGTTACATGGCCCATGATTTGATGTAAACTGGCGGCAAAAGGAGGTTGGGTATGCCACTATTGCCAATCGATGACACTGATCTCTACTATGAGGTACACGGCAGCGGGCCACCTGTCGTGTTTGCCCATGGCTCCGGTGGTAATCACCTCTCCTGGTGGCAACAAATCCCTTTCTTCTCCAAACACTACACGTGTATCACATTCGACCATCGCACCTTCGGGCAAACGCGAGACGGAGTTGAACCAAAAGGTCGTAGCGCCTTTGCAGATGATCTCAAGGCGTTATTAGACCATTTAGTTGTGAAACAGGTGGCAATTGTTGCCCACTCCATGGGCGGGCGCACGGGAGTAGGCTTCACGCTGAGAAACCCTGGTCGGGTCTTGGGCCTTGTCCTCTCCGGCTCCAATGGCGGTTCTGTGAATGATGAGTCACGTCAGCTTCGAATCGAGCAGCTAGAAAAGAACCGTACACTACCAGCAGGAACTATCAAGGGTTTGTCGTCGAACTTCGCAGATAAACATCCCGAATCGTTATTTCTGTATCGCCAGATAATGCGGCTGAACCCCAAGCATGCGGCGGATTTTCTGGAGGTTCCTCCTGGTTTCCGAGGCTCTACCCACGAAAGGCTGGCGGAATCTGGTGTGCCGATCCTGTACATTGTGGGTGAACAAGATATCATGTCGCCGCCCGCAACCATCGAGGTCGCCGCGTCTCTAATTCCTCAGGCGAACCTTATTAGAGTGCCTAACACGGGCCATTCGGTTTACTACGAACGACCGAAACTCTTCAATCATGAAGTCCTGGGGTTTCTAAAAGAGGTCATATCGTCTGGCTAAGGCAGACGGCAGCACTCACCTTCCACAGTTATCGGGCGTAAACTACACCGCCGCCGCCACGCGGGTCAGAGCCTCCGTCAAACTGACGTTCTCCGCCCACTACCACGATCTGAGGTCGGGAAAAGTCGGGAGCGTAGCTCTGCACTCGATGCTCTACAGGATGTCCTCGACGGCTGAGTTCCTCGCATACGTCGGCTCTTACACGCGCCTCTATCCACACGTGCTCTCCTTCCGTGTGAATGCGCGGCGCTGATACCGCCTCGACCGCCGTCATATCGAAATCAAGAACATTGAGTATGCTCTGCAGCACGCTGGACATGATCACGCTGCCACCCGGCGCTCCCACTGCAAGCACCGGCTTTCCATTTCGGAATACTATGGCGGGACACATTCCAGTGGCTCGCGCCTTACCGGATGCGATAGAGTTGGTGGTGCCCGGCTGAGGGTCAAACAATTTCATCGAGTTGTTGTACATGAAGCCCAGACCCGGCGTGACAACTCCAGAGCTTGAGCCAAGGGTGTGTGTCATGCTTAGGATGTTGCCCTGAGCGTCCGCAGCAACCAGATGTGTCGTCGCGTCATCATACCCAGGTGCGCTAGCCTGTACCGCAGTTCCGTTTCGGATGGCGCGCTGTGACTCGGCAGCATGTTCTTTTGATAGAAAAACCTTGTCCAGCATGATATCTACGAATTCAGGATCGCCCAGATAGCGGCTTCGGTCCTCGTGGGCCAATTTCATTGCAGAGCCTAAGACATGAAGATGATCTGCGGTGCTATGGCCCATTGGCCCTAGCTCGAAGCCATCCAGGATTTGAAGCACTTCGAGAAGCCACGGCCCGCCGCCCGGCGCATTGTTGGACGCAACCGTGTAGTCTCCGTAGCCCACACGAAGCGGGGCGTAAACACGAGGCCTGAATTCCCGCAAATCATCCCGGGTTACGAACGAGCCTCCTCGCTCAAGGTCTCGTGCGATTCTGTCGCCTAACTCTCCGTGGTAGAACTCTGAAACACCCTTTTCCGCCAAGAGTTCCAATGTAGACGCATAGTCCGGGTTCTTGATCAGGTTTCCCTCGTCGTGGAGCGAGCCATCTTCCCGCAAATAGATCGCGGCGCAAGCGGAAGTGGCTTTTACGCGGGTCATACCGTCGGGAATGCCATATTGCGGTTTGTGCTGCAAGAAGTTGACGAAACTAGGCGACGCTCTGAATCCATTCTTTGCGACGTTTATGGCTGGCTTGAATCAAGTCCTTCCAGGGCATCGTGGCATACTTCTGATGCAATTCCCAGAGACCAGCGGGAGTGCCCGGCGTAAGGATCGAGCTATAACCAAGCTCAGAGCGATAGTCGGAAAATAGTGTGTATCCTGAAATTGGGGTGCGGCCTAGCTGGTCTTTGGCCCACATATCTGGTGTTACTTTAGAACGCGCACGTGCGTGAAAGTCCACAACAGTGCTTTCGTTTGTATCTGCAACCCATGCTTGAGCAGAACCCATTCCTCCCAGTCCACACATGAACGGGTCTACCACCATCTGCGCAAAGGCGGCGGCCAGACCCGCATCGAAGGCATTTCCACCCGCCTCAAGCACCTGCGCGCCTACTTCTGCTGCCCTAGTGGTCCAACATCATTGAAATGAATACCATGATAGTCATTGTTCCTCTTGGGGGTTCAATCGTAACGTTGAACCGAGGAGGAACCATGATGTCTACCAAGAAGTACCGTATCAGACTGACTACCGACGAACAACAGGAACTCAACGCCTTGGTCTCACGCGGTCGGGCTGCGGCGTACAAACAGACCCATGCGCGCATTCTGCTGATGAGCGATGAGTCACGCTCGGACGGGGGAATGAAGGACGCGGACATCACCAGCGCGCTCGGTGTGGGACAGTCAACGGTCGAGCGAATACGCAAGCGCTGTGTGGAGGAGGGGGTCGAGTCTGCGCTGAATCGCAAAAAGCAACTGCGTCGGCGTCAAAAGAGACTGGACGGCGAAGGTGAAGCACGGTTGATAGCGATGGCCTGCGGGGAACCGCCGGAGGGGCGTGCCAGTTGGACCCTGAAGCTGTTGGCTGACCAGTTGGTCGAGTGTGAGATAGTCGGGACCATTAGCACCGAGACGGTTCGCCAGGCGCTTAAAAAAAAACGAACTGAAGCCGTGGCTGAAGCAGAGTTGGTGCATCCCGCCCGGTCAGAGCGCGGAGTTTGTGTGCGCGATGGAAGACGTGATGGAAGACGTGATGAGACCAAGGCGTTGAGTTCCTGGAGGTCTACCAACGGCCGTACGATGGGAATGAGGTTCTGGTGTGCATGGATGAGACGAGCAAACAGCAAGTCAAGGAGACGCGAGTGCCGCGTCCCGCAGCGCCCGGCTTATCGGCGGCATACGACTACGAATACGAGCGCAATGGAGTGAGCAGCCTGTTCATGCTGTTTGCACCGCTGGACGGATGGCGCCGAGTCGAGGTCAGAGAGCGTCGCACGAAGGTGGACTGGGCGCATGTGATAAAGAAACTGGTCGACGAGGACTACCCTGACAGAGACCGGATCGTGCTGGTAATGGACAATCTGTCAACACTCACAAGCTGTCCTCGCTATACGAGGCATTCGAGCCTGCTGAGGCGAGGCGTATAGCTGAGCGACTGGAGATACACTACACTCCCGCTTACACGGGAGTTGGTTGAATATGGCGGAGATAGAGATCGGTGTGCTGGCTCGACAGTGCCTGGACCGACGGATTGCCAATCAAGACATCCTGCGCGGCGAGGTCAATGCTTGGCAGAATCAACGCAACCGGGATGTGATACGAGTGGATTGGCGCTTCACTACCGAGGATGCGCGCATCAAGCTAAAGTCACTCTACCCATCAATACAAAAACGTTGAACCACTAGGTTGTGTTGACATTTGGTGCATAATGGATACATGTCAACGACTGAATTACGCAATGAACAATGGTCGAAAATCCTTGAATTTCTGCGCTCATGCCCAGACCTCTACGTTGGAGAGGAGGACGATTGCAGGCGCTACGTCGAGGCCATCCTGTGGATGGCACGAAGTGGTGCTCCTTGGAGACTGCTGCCTGAGCACTACGGTCACTGGAACAGCGTATATAAGCGCTTCGCACGCTGGTGTGAAAAGGGTGTATGGGAACGAATGCATCAGCATTTTGTGCAAGACCCCGATATGGAGCATGTCATCATTGATAGCACTGTGATAGCACTGTGATAGCACTGTGGTTCGCGCTCATCCCTGTGCTGCTGGAGCCTCCAAAAAATTGCTGATAAGGGATACGGTGGCCAATCGGCCCAAGCTCTTGGCCGGAGCCGAGGCGGGTTCAGTACCAAGATCCACGTGAGCGTGGATGGATTGGGCAACCCGTTGCGCTTTGAGCTCACAGCAGGTCAACGTCACGACATCACCCAGGCACAGGCATTGATAGCTGATTTCGAAACCGAGCATGTGATTGCTGATAAGGGATACGATTCGATGGATTTTCTCCAATGCATCCTGGGCAGGGGAGTGCGTTACCTGTGATTCCACCTCGGTCAAATCGAAAGACGCCACGAGAGTATGATGAGTACCTTTACCGAGACTACGAATACGAGCGCCACCTTGTGGAGTGTTCGAGGTCATCAACAAGATCAAGCACTACCGGCATATCTTCTCTCGCTTTGACAAGCTGTCATCGCGTTTCCTGGGATTCTTGAACTTCGTCGGTGCTCTCATATGGCTCAGATGAAATGTCAACACAACCTAGTCGCAGATAGGTTAACGTCAACTAAAATGGAGACCTCTTCGCTTTTTCCAACCGCCAATCGGCCAATATCGCAAGTAACGGTTCCGCCTGTTTCATTGCAGTCTTGGCTGGCGGATACAAAGGTCACATCCTCTGGTAGTGTATCAAACACTTTGACCCTTGTGGCCCTGGATGGGCCGCCATTGGTTACGGTTACGGTGTAGACAAGTTGTTCACCTGCGACCACAGGGTTGGGGTCTGCCAACTTGGTTATGGACAGATCGGCTTCTGCCAACACAGCCGTATCAACAACAGCAGAGTCGTTCGTATCATCGGGGTCGGTCTCATTGCCTGAAACCGTGGCCGTGTTCGTAAGGGTTGTGCCATCCGCAGTAGACACTGATACATTGACCACGATGATTGGCGTTTCAACCTGATCGCTTGTCAGGTTGCCGACTGTCCACACGCCAGTCGTCTTATCGAAGCTGCCCTGGCTTGCGATATCGGAGTCAAAGTCCACCTCGGCAGGCAGGGTATCGGTCACTGTGACGCCTGTCGCATCGGATGGGCCGCCGTTGGTGACGGTAATGGTATAGGTTAGCTGCTCACCCGCAATCACAGGGTCGGGGTTTCCCGCCTTGGTGACCGAGAGGTTAGCCTTTGTAGAGACTGTCATGCCCTTGGTGTCCGAGTTGTTGTCAGGATTAAGGTCGGCCTGGTCCGCCGACGTCACGCTGGCGGTGTTCGTGATCGTCTGCCCGCCCGTGCCCGAATCGACCGTCGCGGTGATTCTTAGAGTATCACTCTCGCCGCTCGCAACGTCGCCCACGTTCCACACGCCCGTGCTGCTGTCATAAGTTCCGCCTCCGTCGTCTGAAACGTATGTCACTGCTGTCGGCAGCATGCCGGTGACCTGAACGCCCGTGGCGTCGTCCGGGCCTGCGTTGCTGACGATCACCGTGTACATGATGTTGTCACCCTCGTCTGGCGTTGTGTCGTTCACATCCTTAAGGATCGAAAGGTCGGCGACTTGCACAGTGATATCTGCGCTGTCTGAGTTGTTGTCAGGATTAAGGTCAATCTGGTCTGCCGACGTCACTCTGGCGGTGTTCGTGATCGTCTGCCCGCCCGTGCCCGCATCGACCGTCGCGGTGATTCTAAGAGTATCACTCTCGCCGCTCGCAACGTCGCCAACGTTCCACACGCCCGTGCTGCTGTCATAGGTTCCGCCGCTGTCGTCTGAAACGTATGTCACTCCTGTCGGCAGCATGTCGGTGACCTGAACGCCCGTGGCGTTGTCCGGGCCTGAGTTGCTGGCGATCACCGTGTACATGATGTCGTCGCCCTCGTCTGGCGTTGTGTCGTTCACATCCTTAAGGATCGAAAGGTCGGCGACTTGCACAGTGATATCTGCGCTGTCTGAGTTGTTGTCAGGATTAAGGTCAATCTGGTCTGCCGACGTCACGCTGGCGGTGTTCGTGATCGTCTGCCCGCCCGTGCCCGAATCGACCGTCGCGGTGATTCTAAGAGTATCACTCTCGCCGCTCGCAACGTCGCCAACGTTCCACACGCCCGTGTTGCTGTCATAGGTTCCATCGCCGTCGTCTGAAACGTATGTCACTCCTGTTGGTAGCACGTCGGTGACCTGCACGCCTGTGGCGTTGTCGGGGCCTGCATTGTTGACAGTTACCGTGTACACGATGTTGTCGCCTTCGTTTGGCGCTGTGTTGTCTACACTCTTGGTTACCGAAAGGTCGGCGCTGACAGCCTCATCGACTGCTGCAAGAGAGTCGATCCTACCTGCTCCGAACACCTCGTCAAAGCCACCAGTGCCAAGATCGACAGCAGTATTCATGATAGCCTGCCGCACTTGGTCCGCCGCTTCTGTCTTGGATATGCCAGGGTTTGCGTTGCGGACGGCTTCCAACACCAGGGCAGCTATTCCAGCAACGTGTGGTGATGCCGCTGATGTCCCGAAGAAAGTGCCGGGGAACCCTCCCGCGCCCGTAACCGATACACCGTCTATAGCCGTAATATCTGGTTTGGGCCTGCTCTCAAACGAGGGGAAGAAAATGTCTGCCGGGCCTTGAGAGCTGAACGGTTCGATGTCGTTGTTCCCAGGATCGGAGGCGTCGATAGCCGCAGACGCGTAAGCGCCGGGTACGGCAGCGTGACCAAATAGGCTACCGCCAGGAACGTTGAATTCGGTAACCAGGATGTTGCCTAGCACAAAAAGTTCAAGACGCCGGATGTCAGTCGCAAAAAATCCATCTATGAATATGTCGAGTTCCGCCGTGTTCGGGCCGTTATTAGTGAGCGATAAGCCCTCAATAGGATCGTCATCGCCATCTTGCTCAAAATTGCTTGCGAAGCAGTCTTGTCCGGGCACACCTGTTCCAGGTGTAAAGCCAGCTACACACGTCCATAGATCATAATCGACGCCTGAAGCTCCGAACGGGTCAGTCCACTGGAGAAACATTCTGATCGTTCCGCCGCCGCCAACGAGAACACGCATCGCGTTGTCCCCGCCGCCGAAGTTGTGGAAGTCCAAAGGATCTCTGACGAAATCGCTCTCATAGTGAGCGTCTCCGCTGTTTCCGGCAGACGATGCATAGATCGTCCCGTTAGCGATCACATTCTCGACAGTCTCAGCGATGAAGCCATCTTCAAAGTAAGGCTGAGCGAAGAGCCCCAGATCATCCACAATGATGTCGGCGCCCGCTCCACCGAAGGCTTGGCTAGCCAGGAAGTTGATTGAATTAACCATTTCCAAGCTGGTGGAGGGGCCTGAGAAAGCAAGCTGTGCATTCGGAGCCAGGTCATGGACGATCTCAAGCATCGCAGTGCCTTCATCACCGTTGCCAGGCCGACCGGGATCAATTTCGATATTATTGGGCAAATCACCGCTAGCCTGAGCAACAGCACGCGAGTTCACGCCATCCGAGATGACGCCAACTCTGATGCCGTTTCCTGTGATGCCACGCAAATTCCGCACAAGATTGGCTCTCAGAATAGCATCGCCCTCCGTATTGACTGAGCCGGTCCACGTATGCGCGTAGTCCGGAAGCTGTATGCGCTTTACGAAGTCGAACTCGGAAATTTGCCTGATCCTGTCAAACGGAACCCATGCCTGAATGACGTTCAAATCGCTTCGGGCAATCTCCAATTGCGTTTCAAGCCTAACCAGTTCATTGGCTCGCTCCGCTCCCGCTTCAGAAAGGAGGATATATGTTTGAATGTTCCCATCGTCATCTATCTGCAGGACGCCTTCGATGGATAGGGAGGAAACCTCTATAGCATTGGCATTATCTCTCGTGACGCCTCTGGCCTCCAGGTCTTGAAGCACGCGGAGGATTACCGAATCGATATTCGATTTCTCTTTTGGCTCTTGCCGGGGCGCTACGACAGTCAACCCTAGGCTAGAGATTTGGTGAGCGTCATCTCCAGGGGCCGCAACAGATACAGGGATGACAGAACTCAAGTTCATTAAAAGGACGAGGGCAAGCAATAGGACAATTATCGAATGTTTACGCACGGCACGCCTCACGACCAGGAGTTAATCCAATCTCCCTGTCACATTCAAATTCCTAATTTGTAATAATCAGGAATGGCCCTGACTATACGACGACCCGCTGATTCTGTCAAACAGTGTTTGGCGTGCTCAATTTCAACTCGAATAGCCATTCAGCGATTCAGTTTCATTCGTAAAATCGCCGTAAGTACAACGATGGTCGATATATCTTGAGGGCCTCGGTTTTCAATACGAAACTGAATACCAACCTCATCACGTCTTTCGAGAGGTTTCTGGCCGCATCTGATAGGCGATAACGGTTTATCTTGGAGATGAGAATAGCAGGGAGACGCCAGAACCATGAAGGATGCACTATAATACAGATTGCCTTCGCGTAGATTGGCTCCTTCGAGCAGTGGAGTGTAGATAAGACGGGATGAAAATATTCGGATTACCAATCCAGTTCGTTACCGTGGTTGTCGTCAGTTTGACTCTCACCATATATCTCATGGCGGCCGTGGCCGACGCTCGCGTTGAGTCGAGGGTCGATGAGATGGCTTTTGCGTTCAGCCTTCCAGAAACAGCTTCCCGGGCTAACTTGCCTCAGTTCACGCAAGAACAGGGCGTTACAGCGCCTCAGGACGAATCAATTGAAGCCGGCAAAGAGACCTGGGAAAGAGCATTTCTATTTATCTGCCCGCTTCATTGATGTTTACTAAGGAATCAAGTATAGGGCTGCTAGGAGAAACATGTCGTCGAGCAAGGAAATGGGACCGCGTGCGCCAACGAATAATCGCGCAGGCCGAACTTTCTATTATCACTACGCCTGGGTAATCGTCTCGATCATTGCAGCCATGCAGATGGTTGGGAGTGCCATGCGCATGGCCTTTGGCGTTCTGATCGATCCGCTCACTTCAACGTTTGGATGGAGTCAGGGCGAGGTAACTGCAGCCTACGCCATATCCAATATCGTGACAGCAGTGGTCTCTCCCTTTGCCGGATATATGGGCGACCGCTACGGCGCGAAACGCACAATGGTTGTTGGCGCTGCGTTATTCATAATCGGAATGACGCTTACTGCAATGATAACTCAGCCCTGGCACCTGTACATCACTTTTGGCGCTATTCTAGGCGTCGCACAGGCAATGTTTCTGGTTCCGCTCATTCCTTCAGCCATGAACTGGTTCCGGCGGCATCTGGGCGTCGGTATGGGATTCATAATGGCCGCATGGGGCATTGGCCCTGCGTTGGCCGCGCCCGTAGTCGGCCTGTTAATTATTGAATTCGGCTGGAAGTCTGCCGTCTGGATTATTACAGCAGTGTCCGGAACCATCATGGTGGCTATGATCGCGGCCTACCGAGACCGGCCTGCGGATAAAGGGCTTCTCCCTTACGGAGCTTTGCCGGGAGACCCTGTCGAGCTAGTCAGGAAAAAAATAGACAAAGAACGCATCAAGCTATTTGCCGGCTACATGCGCAAAACGAGCGCATATTGGAACACAACCTCGATACACTTTCTTGGGTGTGTAGGACACGCGGTTATTCTGATTTACCTGGTGCCACTGGCAATGCAGGAGGGCATATCTCTTATAGCTGCCGCTAGCCTCTTAACCGTCGTATCAGGAACAAGCGTGTTGACGCGGTTCACCACTCCAATCATTTCAGAATATATCGGTGCCAAGCCGATTATGGCTCTCTGGTTCTTTTTACAAGGCATTTCAGTCATGATGCTGTTCTGGACACATGATCTGTGGGTTTTCTACCTGTTTGCCGTGATCTTTGGCATCGGATATGGTGGCGAATCGGGTGGTTTCCCGATTCTCAATCGGAAATACTTCGGCCATGCCCCGCTTGGTTCTACGCATGGCACGCAGATGCTTGGCGCGGGATTTGGAATGGCGCTTGGGGGATGGATTGGCGGGCCTATCTTCGATATAACCGGGGGCTATGAGATAGCGCTGGTCATATCTGTAGCGGCGAGCGTGGCGGGTGCACTCAGCATTGTATTACTTGAGTCTACTTCAAAGCTGCTAATCCCAGACTGGGACGAGGGCCAGAATCAGACAAACGCGAACGAGACTCCGGCAATTAATCTTATCTTACCTTCCTCGGGAAATGACTGACCGTCACTGAACAACATAGCCTATATCTATAGGTCGATCGTGTTGAAATCGAAACCCGTTGGCAGCTTGAATTCGGGATCACTGTCCAATGCCCGGCGCCACGCACGCCGACCGATGCCCTCCGCGCGTCGTACGATCTCGTCCTCATCCATCGTCAGCACCTTGCCATCGCGCATTAGCCAGGTGCCATCCACCATAACGGCCTCAACATCTCTTCCTTGACCCTGGTTCACAAAGGTGGAGACAATGCGCATGGTGGGGACAAGATGGGCGCGTTGCGTGTCGATGATTATAAGGTCGGCCTTGTTTCCTTGCTGTAGGGAACCCGCCCCACTGATGCCGAGCCCACGATAGCCGCTAGCTGTCGCCCACTGGAATGCGTCCTCTGGCGATGGAAGACCGCCATCGCCGATTCGTACCCGTTCCATGAACATACCAGTGCGCATGACTTCTACCATGTCCTCAGCCATGTTATCTGTCCCCATCGCTATGCCACACCCAGCAGCCTCAAGATCGGCTATGTGTGGGCTGAGGCCCCGGCGCGCTGCCATCGCGGAGTTGAAGGAGACGAAAGCGCCGGAGCGACCAAGTATCTCTTCCTCTTTCGGAACCATGCAACGGCAATGAGCCGCGACTAGACGTTCGTTCAGGTAGCCGTTTTGCTCCAGATATTCGGTGGGAAGCACGCCATGGTTATCCTTAACAGACGAGACTTCGCCCCATATCTGGTTGAGGTGTATGGTAGAAACAGTATCAAGCTTCTCCTGCAAATCGCGTAGTTTTATTAGCAGTTGGGGAGATACCATATCCGGTGCCCACCCAGCCACGCCTACCGTTACCCTCCCGTTCTCCTTGCCATGCCACTTGGAATGCAGAGCGGCGATATTTTGAAGGCCCCGCTCGCCAAGCTCGGTCTTGACCTTGAACGGACCTGGATCGCCAATCCATCCGCTGGCGCGGTCTGAAGCCTGTTCCGCGAGCACCAATCTAAGTCCACTGCTCACAATCTCTTTTGCATAGACATCTATGCCGGCGCCTACTTCCATAGCCAGAGTGGTCCCGCATCTCAGGGCCTCAAGCGCTCCTAGCTGAGCCATTACCGCAAGCTCCTCAGCCTCAAGCTCAGGCCTCCAGGGGACGCTTACAGTTTTGCCGTAATTGGGTTGCTCCCGGTAGGAGTTGTTCTCGGTCACGCCGCGCGACATGGTAAGAGTGAAGTGCGTGTGGCAGTTGGCGAAGCCAGGCATGACAGCCTTGCCACGGCCATTGATTCGTTCAGCTTGTGGAAACCGAGCCAACATTTCGTCGCTTGGGCCGATGGCAGCAATGTGGTCGCCTTCAATCGCAATCGCCGCATTGTGATGAACTAGGCGGTTCATGTCGGCTGTTACTATTGTCGTGCCGTGGATTATGGTGCTCACACATTACTCCCGAATGCTCGATATATTTCAGGTTTCCAGTAGAATTCTCACGATTATAGATGCGGTACAAGGCATGGTCAAGGCGTTCCCGCTGAATGCTCTGAGGCTGATTGATTTTGGTGGTGCGGTTACGTTGGACCTGATTCATCGAAGCCAGTCACGCAACGAAAATCGTTCTTAGTCCAAATCCCCCATAGCGTGATCAATTGCTTGAGCGCTCGCATCCTTATTGCCAAATCGTAGCAGTATCCCGGCCAGGCTGAGCGAGAGGCCGGCAAAACTGACGATTAACAGCGCCGTCCGAAGGTCTTGCAAAGCCTCCTGTAGGAACCCCGTGATCAGTGGCCCAGCGACAGACCCAGCAGACATCGCGACTCCCAAAAACGACACTCCAATGGCAATTTCACGGGAGCGAATTCCAGATATGAGAAACGGTACTGTGTAAAGTATAGGAAAGAATCCCCAAGCAATGCCATTCAGGGATGTCATTACGATAAGAATGGGAATGGAATCCGTAAGCAACAATCCCAGGTAGCTCCCGACCATGATCACGCCAAATGCCTGCAGTAGAACTTTTCGCCTACCCTTTGCGGAAACGTAAAAGCCTGCTGCCAGCCCTGATAGTCCTCCGATAAATATGCCTAGAGCCATCACAGCTCCCGACCAACTCAATGGCATGTCGTAGGTATCCAACATCAACGTGGGATAGAAGCTCAAAAATGCTGCCCAAGACAGCGCAGCCCCACAAAATCCAAGACCCGCAACCCAGACATCACCGTGTGACAGAGCGATTTTCACGACGTTCCGCTCAGGTTGATTACTCTGTCTTTTAGGTTCGTTAAGCAGTCGTTCTCTGCCAAGTATCATCCAGATCAGAGTCAGCAGAGTGAACGCCCCTCCGTAAACGAGAAAGACTGTCCTCCAGTCATCTCCGAAGTTGTTGAGTATGATAGGCGTTACGATTAGTCCGCCACCCACGACGACACCGAACATCACGTTAGAGACGCTATTGGCTATAACAATTTCATTTTGTGGAAACCACTGCCTGATAAGGTATGCCCTAGCAGGTTCTCGGGCGAGAGTAGACACGCCGAACGCTAATCGGGCGATGATCAAGACGATAAACGCCGGCGCAACGCCCTGGATGAATATGAATAGCGTTCCCAGGATCAGAGTCGTGGTAGTCAGAGCTTTTGGGCCATACCGCGACGTCCACCAACTCAGCGGTATTGCCAGCAACAGGTTGCCCCAGAATGCGGCAGAACCCAGGAGACCTTGCTGGCATGGCGACAACCCCAGGTCGGCGCTAATGGAGGGCATCAAGATTCCCAGCGTGGAAACGACCATGAAACCCGCGACCGAGGAGGTAACCCAAGCGCCCATCACTACCCATCGATAACCGGATATTTCGTGGCCGGAACTATTCACGCTGTCCTTTCTTTAGCCTGCGGCAATATCGGTTATTCAAAGCTGAGTGCCTCTGAAGTGGACTTCGTGCTCAAGAATTGGGGGTCGCTCTAGCGGCAAAACCATCCCTGAAATCAGGGCAATGCGGGTTTCGAGGCAGTGATAATCGACAGCTGTGTAGGCACAGGGATTAAATTAGGAGTCTTGAATCCAGTGTCTCGAAGCCATGATGCCACCTTTTCCCCCTCTCGATCACCTGCGCCTGAATTAAAGACTACTAGCACATACATATTCTCAAGCGTGTCTAACTTCTTGCGCTCCGGGCTGTCGTCCATGCGCATGTAGTCCTGTATGATGATCGTGCCCCCTGGAATCAGCAGATCGTAGGCTAGTTTAATCAGGCGGCGGCAGTCCTCTTCCGGCTTGATAAGCACGACTCCGGAAATGAGAACGACATCGTAGTCTGCTCCCAGGTCTGTTTCAAAGAAATCACCCTCTAACAGAGTAACCCTGTCTTGCAAGTTGTGTTCTTCCACCAGTGGCCCGGCAATACTTAAAGGCTCTTTCTGGTCAACGACCACCGCATTCAATTCAGGGTTTGCATCGCAAAGAGCGATGCTGTAGCTCCCAGTCCCACCGCCCAGGTCTAGCATTTTACGCTTGCCCCTGAGATCGACATTCCGCACCAGTTGGTCGGCTTGCCCCGAAGTGGCCCGATTGTGCTGACCCATCATGTAATTGGTCCAGTAGGTCGCCGTATCCACGTAGCCGGTCTCGAAGGGCAACAAGGTTTTCCCTTCTTTTATCACTTCGTCAAGGCGGCCCCATGAAGCCCAGGTGTTCGTGTGGTGCAGAGCGTGATCACCGACATATTCTGGCTTGCCTTTGATCAGGGTCCTGGATGTCAGAGGGCTATTGTGATACTTGTCATCACTCTGTTCGAGCAAACCCAAGACCACGCATGAGTCAAGGAATGCAGATACATATCTGGGAGAGGCCCCAATGCTCTCGGCAAGTTCGTCGTATGTCAGGCCATTTTTGTCGAGAATGGAGAACACGTCAAGCTTGATACCAGCCCGCAATATCGCAGAGTGCCAGAACATGCGGGCCAGCTCATTGATAGATTCTGGGCCAATGTCCCCAGATTGCGTAGACTGGGTGATCATTCTATCTTCTTTCCGCCTTACTTTCCAAAATGGTCGATATTTCCCAGACGATCGCCAATACTCTCATCAACCCTGAAGATTGCACGGCGACGTGCATGAAGACGACCATCTTGATAACATTTGCTGTCCCTGCATAAAGAAGGTGTTTTCGCAGAAAACGAATGTGGCTTAACTAAACTGCAATCGCGTTTCTGTCAAATGGCGAAAGCAAGCTCCTTTAGATTGGAGGGGCTTGATCGTCCAAACGTCTATACTAGGACGTGGGGAAGGGGAGACTCGAACTCCCACGCCTTTCGGCACATGATCCTAAATCATGCTCGTCTGCCAATTCCGACACTCCCCCAGAAATTGCCTTCTCGCCGACTCAAATTATAACGTTTGTGGCCTGCGGCTGTCCATGTGCAAGCGCGCAGTTGGCCTATCGACCGCACGGGGTGATGGGTGTGCGCGCAGAAAAACTTTGCTGGCAACTTTCGGATAGTTTCGGCGAGCATTGTAATATATCCTTTACCAAGGTATAAGTCATCTTGGAGGCATATCAAATTGGTTAACACAATGGATCGTCCTATAACTGGCAGCGAGTCTGGAGACGAAGGTCGCTGGCAGGCTACGTTAGCGAGGGAGGCCCGCTTCGATGGCGCGTTTGTCTATGCCGTACTTTCGACTGGCATTTATTGCCGCCCTTCGTGTCCAAGCCGAAAGCCCCGACGAGAGCAGGTTGCCTTCTTCCCTGTTCCTGAGATAGCCGAACAGATGGGCTTTCGGGCCTGCCGTCGCTGTAATCCTCAACAGCAACACTCCGAAGATCCCCATATCTCAATGGCGCGTAGAGTATGCCAGTACATAGGCGATTGCTCTGAAGGGCCTCCAACCCTTGAGGACTTGAGCGCTCATGTGGGAGCTAGTCCACATCATCTCCAGAAGGTGTTCAAGCGCATTGTTGGAATCACGCCACGCAGCTATGCGGACGCTTGTCGCCTTGGAGGCCTCAAGGCCAGACTCCGAGAGGGCTGGACTGTGACGGACGCTCTCTACGAGTCAGGGTATGGGTCTAGCAGCCGTCTGTATGAGAAGGCGTCTTCCAAGCTTGGAATGACCCCGGCCTTGTATCGAAGGCGCGGACAGGGCCTAAGCATTGCATATGCAATCGTCGAATGTTCGTTAGGGTTTCTGCTGCTAGCGTCAACGGCGCGAGGTGTATGCGCGGTCCGTCTTGGGGACGACAGGCCATCCCTTGAGGCGGCTTTGAAGGACGAATACTCAGCGGCGGAAATCCACCGTGACGATATTGGCATGAAGGAATATCTGAAGCCTCTGCTGCAACGGATATCTGGCAGGAGGACTCGTCTGGACATGCCGTTGGACATGGAAATTCAGGCTACCGCGTTCCAAAGGCTCGTCTGGGAACAGCTTAGAAGTATTCCCTGGGGTGAGACTCGGTCATACGGCGAGATTGCCACCGCGATAGGGCAACCCAAGGCGGCGAGAGCAGTAGCCAGGGCGTGCGGGGCTAATCCGGTCGCTCTGGTGACTCCCTGCCACAGAGTAGTAAGGAAAGATGGGAGCATGGGTGGATACCGTTGGGGTGTCGAGCGCAAAGAAGCGCTTTTAGCCAGTGAGCAAGCTATGTTAGATAAGTCCTAGCTTAATAATGAGGCAAAACCATAAATCCTGACACGCTTCGAGAAACCCTAATCGCTATTTGTTGCGAGTCGATTCGTTCAGACTGATGCGCACGTTCAGGTTGCAAAGTTTGCTGCCGAAAGTCACGAGTATTTGTTTGCCGCCTGGCGTATAAAATCTACTTTCCGCGGGTTCGATGATGACTGGCGGGCTAATGTCGCAAGTGTAGCCGGTGGCAGCGAGCTGAGTAGCCGCGTTGCCGGTAATCATATTGGCAATCTCTCCGAGAGCCGACAGGCCAATGTCATCAAGCTCGGTTACTGGCTCGCCCATCATATGGCTGGCGACCGCAAGGGCTGTGCCGTCGCTGAAGCCGTAAAGTACGTTGCCCTCCAAACGACCACTGATACCTATGACTGCGGTAACCTGCTCGGTCGTAAACTGATTCGATACGGCCTCTGCCCCAGCGAGATCCAACACGCACCCCAGTTCCTTCTCCCAAACCAGCTTGGCAGGAGCCAGAAACGCGTTCGCATACTCCTCTTTCATTCGTAATCGCTCCAAATCATCTGCATTGGTTACAAACACCTATTGCGTCACTGAGCGCCATGTGGAGGCAGGCTGTCATCTTATTCAACCCATATTTCAGACGTGACAGCTTGTTAAATACTTGCCGTATTTACTGGCTACCACATTGAAGGCTCACTTATAAGAAATACCTCGAATCAAGACGACTGAAACATGAATGACATCGCATGCTGTGCCCCAGAATGCTACGTTATTTCATGATGACAACCACTTGGGTCTAGTAGCGGGCCATATCTGTGGGTGGCGCTGGAAACTATGCCTGGAGTTGAATACCTCAGATGCCCGCCGACGTGCAGGTGTGACCAGATGGTCTCTCAAGGAAATTTGGATGGATAGTTCGAGACACAGAATGCACTAATCGAATCGCCCGGCCATCATCGTCGAATGCACTCCCTGGTAACGTCGGCGTGCTATATCAATGCAGTGAATTCTAACCAGAGAACCTCTCAAGGCGATAGTTGTCCAGCATCTCGACTCTTGCGCCGTCAACAATTTCCAAAGCGTTCATCTCGCCTACCAGAGGGGCAAGCGTTACCCCGCTATGCATTAGGGCTATGTAAAGATTTGGCACCGCTTTCGTGAACCCAAGAATCGGCAAGCCGTCTGTCGGCATAGGGCGATAGCCAACAGGAACGGGAATCGCCTTCGCGCCATCAAGGGCAGGCAGAAAATGTATCGCACGCTTGAGCAGATCGTCGGCGTGCTCCTGCGAATCGTCTCTGCTCAAGCTCTCTTGCGTTCTTTCGCCTATCATGAGAGTTCCGTCGGCGTTCTGGCGCATGTGAATCTCAGGATAGTCAGCATTTATTGGCGGCGCATACAGAACCGATACGTTTTCGATGACACGCGGACCGGAGTCTGTTCGCATGACGACGCCAGGGCTTTCTTCCTGTGGCACGCTCAACCCAACCATAGCGGCGAGCTTCGTCGTGTCCACTCCGGCGGCCAGCACTACAACGTCGCAAGATATGCCTCCTTCGGTAGTCTGCACGTTATGCACAACGGAGCTGCCACTGCCATTGTCCGCCGAAGATAACCCCGTGACCGGCGTATCGACGCGCACTGACGCACCAAGCGAGCGTGCCCGATCCAGGCACACCCGAACGACCATTGGAGGGTCTACCCGACCGTCGATACTGCTTACCTCAACGGCAGTCACATTGCCTGGAGACAGGCCCGGCTCAAGCCTGAGCATCTCGTCTTCGTCGATAATTCGGGTTGGGTAGCCCAGCGCCTGAAGCCGACGAACGCGCTTGCGCAGTTCCTCAGCTCCTTCAGTGGTGGACTCCCATCGAAGTTCGCCACCCCAATGGAGGCCGATGTCGGAACCCAGACGGCGCGCGAGCCTATCCCACATATCCATCGAGCGTCTATTGAGAAGATGGTAAGCGGCTGGCTCCTTCCCAAAAGAATTCAACCACGCAAATGAATGACCGGAAGCTCCATCGCCGCTGATGGCTATCGACAATCGTTACCTCTACATTGCGCAACGATAGGTTGAATGCGATCGTTGCGCCGACGATTCCTGCGCCTACCACGACAACTCTTAGCTTCGCGCCGTTGTTCTTTTGCTGCTCCACTTGAAATCTTCCTTTCGTTGCCATCTGTTACATCCAAACTGCCCTCCGCATGTTATTAACCACGCTGGAAAGTGTCAAACAATGCCATGATTATCTTACGGTCGCCCTACTCTATTGCGATTCACACGGAGTGGCTTTACATTGCTCACGTTTTGTGGTCGCTTTGATTCATGTGGACGGTTTATGTCAAATGGAGGATAAACGACCTGCCGAAGTATCAGGAAGCTGCGGCAAAGAACGCGGAGCTTGAAGACCAGTACAACCGCGACCTGGTGGCTATGCAGAGGGAGACTCACGCCTGGATAAGGGCTGGCGGATTGAATTGCCCAACCCTAGTCGTCTGGGGCTTAGAAGACCCCTCAGCAATATGGGACCCCATTGGCCTCGACTGCCTGAACCTCATTCTCCCAAACGTTGCCGACTCGCAGATGCACATCTTCAACCATTCCGGTCGCTACCCATTCCGTGAGCATCCTGAGGAGTTTGTCGGCGTGGTGAAAGCGTTTATAGAATCAAGCAGAAATAATTGATGTCTGGTTGGCTGGCATCTTTCTCACTCATCTGCCCTGACGAATGAGACTGCGACCAAGAGCCGCTATCAGCGGAGCTACCGCCATCCACAGGGCGATTGTAACCACCATAGCGCCAGGATAGCTAACCGTGTTGACTCCGACGTCATCGGCCATGATGCCCCAGAAGACCATGATGATCCAGGCGCTGAAAAAGAAGCTGGCCCCAGCCGAGGGAATGAGCATAATTGCGAAACAACCCATATCGATACTCCTCAGAATACGTTACGTCGAGTAGCCGAGGGGCAAGCTACTTCACCCACTCTCCTTCAAGCGGGTAGTCAGCCTCCTCCCAGTCGGCTATGCCACCCGCGTAGCGACGCACGTTCTTGAATCCCTTGGTCGTTAAAAGTTGATAAGCGTACTTGCTTGCTGGGCAGCCATCATCAGAACAATAGATAACAATCTCATCGTCGGGTTCCAGTTCCTTGGCAGCAGCGTCAGGCGAGGTGATATTTAGGGAGCCTGGGATATGCTTTGCGCGGTATGCCCAGTCGCCGAGAACCATCGCCAGCTTGAAGTCGTCCCCTCGATCTAACTTCTCCTTCAATTCTTCGCGGCTGATTAGATTCATTTCTGACACCTCCTTTTACTTACACGCGCTTGGGGTTATCATACGCTATCATCGCCTTCTACAATAGATACCAATTTTTCATTGCTCATTTCGCCACTATTGATTGACCGCATGGGTTGCCCTGCGTAGAATACGATAGGTTATCGGATACATCGCAAGGAGCGATTGCCATGTTCTGGAAAGGTAAGAAGAAGAAATCCTCCGGTGCGCCTCCCGATGAGACGCTGAGATCGGCGCGAGTGGGAGACGTTGTAGTCATCAGCGGCTTCTCACAGACGTTCGAGGACGCCTATTTCATCATCGAGAAGCACAACCGGTACGAGGCTGCTACCGGCGGCTGGCACGAGCTTATAGGCGTAGAGGGAGACAGGCACGTAGGCATCGAGTGGTCGGAAGGCAGAGACGGGCTGTTCATTTCGATAACTGAACAGGATTCGCCGATGGGCTTGTCCAGTATAGGCATTGCTAACGACGAGTTGATACGATTGGACGAAGAGCATTCAATAGACAACTTCGTCACATACGAGGGTGAAAGCTACTTCTATACCAACAGCCACGAGATATACTATTTTAATGACAACCAGGGCGAGGGCGAAGGATTCTACGGGTGGGACTTCGTCAACGAAAATCGAAATAAGATGATCTCGGTCGTCAAATGGGAAGGCACGCCTTTCGAGGTCTATGCCTCGGAGGTCTTATCAGCAGACCTGGTTAGCGTTTACAAGAAGTGAGACCAACCAGATACAGGGAGAAATCGTAATGGCAGATGCTTTCATCGACACCCTTGAGGTTTTCCCTCGCGGCTTGGTGTTCGTCGGAATGGGGGTTGTAATCCTTGCACTGGCGAAATTAGTGCAGGATATTGTGACGCCCTATCACATCAATGACCAGTTGAGCCACAAGGACAACGTTGCGCTCGCCCTGAGCATTGCTGGCTACTATATTGGAATAATCATCGTTTTCGTGGGCGCGTTGTTCCAGCCGTTTGGTCCATCAACAGATGTCGGCCTGGGATTCACCGATGAATACTGGCGTGGTGTGCTTGAGGTGTTCCTCTATTCTTTGGGTGGTATCGTCGTACTGAACATAGCAAGGATAATCGTAGATAAGTTGGTTCTTTATAAGTTCAGCACCGAGAAGGAAATTATCGAGGACCAGAACGCGGGCACTGGCGCAGTCGAGTTCGGTGTTTATGTCGCAGTCGGTCTGGTAGTAGCAGGGTCGATTTCCGGCGAGGGCGGCGGCCTGGAGACTTCTTTCGCTTTCCTCGGCCTTGGGCTGATGACACTTATTTTGTACACGCTATTTTACGAGATGACCACTTCGATGGATATCCATGAAGAGATTGAACGGGACAACGTAGCCGTCGGTGTCGCGCTGGGCGCCAACTTGATTGCAATCGGAATCGTGACTTTCAAGGCAGTATTCGGCGAATTCATTGGTTGGAACGAAGCGTTGGCTGGCTTCGTCGTTTTCGCCTTGATAGGCTTCGCTCTGCTTACCGTCGTCAGAGTAATGGTTGACCTCGTGCTGTTTCGGCAAGTAAAGGTAGCCCAAGAGTTAGCGGTAGACCGTAATCTGGGAGTGGCGTTCATCGAAGGGGCGGTCGTTATCAGTGTCAGCTTGATCCTGTTCTTCGCCGTGTAGAGCAAAGCCGGGCTTATTCAGACCTCATGCGCCTGATTGTGTCTTGCCGTGACTCGTGCCCTCTGGCTTGCTCCGCTTGCTCTTCGTTGTGCGCAAAACCACTCTCGATGATCCATCCTATCTGGTCTTCGTCTGCTATTTGGTGGTCTAAGACGGGCCGCAGAAGGTTGTCGAAAAATTCTTCGTTGTGTATTTCTTGTCGCCAGCGGCCCGAATACTCGTCAATAGCGCCATCGTATAGACGCAAGAGGTACACCGCCCTGAAAGCGTCTAGGCCCTCGGCTTCGTAGACCTGCACTCGCAAATCTTGCCCATGCCCGGTATTGAACTCGATTGTCTGGGCTTCGTAGTCGTACACGACGTCTTTGAACACGTCGAAGTGGTCTATTTGAGATTCGGTTTCGTCGATCATCTGCCCTAGAAGTTGCCTACCCTGTGCTGTTATTTCGTACTCGCCTGCCTCTATCGAAGAAGCGATTAGATTCGTCGAGACAAGCTTCTCCGCGATGGGCAGCAACTGACGGCCAAGCTCGTCGGAAGGCTCAAGCGGCAGGCTGAACCGATGCTTGTCCATGAAGTAGAGCAACACAGAACTCCGAAGCCACTGCAGCAGATCGTCCTTGTCGCCTTCCAACTCCACGAACCTAGCCAATACCTCATACGTATGCTCCATCACTAGGTCTAGCGTTGGCAGGCCGACAACTTGCTCGCCTCCTGAACGGCGCAGGCTCATATGTGACGCAACTAAATGGAACAGCTCGATCTCCGGCCCGTTATTTGCGAAGAACCGAAGCGAGCAGTCCATGCGGCGCCACTGGTCGAATATGTCCAGCAACTCGTCGTACATTTCTGGGAGATCGGGGTTCTCTCGCACGTCCAGCGATTCCAGTATGGCCTGGCGGGTGGCCTCATCCTCTGGGAAGACTTCATTCAGAAGCCCGCCAACCGTAAGCTTGAAATAACGGGGCGAAAGGGTAACTCGAAAGGCATCTTCCAGGCCCATGTTGCCCAGAGACACCTGAAGCTCGAACGGGCTAGCAGGTAGGCTAAACTCAGAAGGCATATACTCCAGGGTCATGCCTTCCAACGGCTTGTGGTACTTGGGCGAATTTTCCACCTGAACTAGGCTAGCCCCTCTTGAATCCGATTACCACCTGGCTTCCGCCAAAGCCTCTCCCGCCACTGCCCCTGCTGCTGCCGAAGCCGCCCCTTGAGCTTCCAGATCCCCAGCTACTCCTCACGCCCGTGCCACTGCTCTTGAACGCGCCACTTGTCCTTTGTGAGGACTGATAGGTCTGCCGTGCAGGACTGACGTTTCTGCCCGCGTCGCTGTAGCGTGATCTAGCGAAGGTCTTCTGTTTGTTGAAGTAGCTGCTGTTTCTGGATACCTGTGACCGGTATGAGGTGGAATTTCGATAGCTGGTGCGACTACTTCTGATCGTGCTCGCTCTTGCGGGTGAAGTTTGATAGAAGTAGGGGCCTCTTAGACTGGAGAGCAGCAGGTAGGTGAACAGGAAGTCACCGGCCCCGAATGAGCTTCTAGGATAGTAGCCGTTGGCTCCGTGGCCTCTCATCTCGTTTTGGTTATTATTTTGCACGATCTCGAACAAAAGGTCATCGCCAGTCTCGCTAATGGTTCCGTCCTTATTCAAATCCTCGTAGGCTTCCAAAGTCAACCGCTCCCCATCGCCTTCCTGACGCGCGCGAATCAAGATTATGCCGTCGCCTTCGTAAATCTCGTTGACCTTGCCTTCGAACTCTGAGACGCTTTTGGATTTCTTGAACGCATCCTGAACGGCTTCAAGGTTTATTCTTCCAGCTGCACCATCGGTTGCGGCCCATTGGTCGTAGGTTGGCCCCGAGCTGCACGCCGCAAGGACCGGCCCGGCCACGACCATAGTGCCAGCTAATGCCGCGAAACTGCGTTTGCCTAGCTTTTTGTTCATCTCAACCCCCTGA
Organism: Dehalococcoidia bacterium; assembly: GCA_965206395.1. Lineage (GTDB taxonomy): Bacteria > Chloroflexota > Dehalococcoidia > Lucifugimonadales > CATOSD01 > CBDBJK01. The sequence goes on along the minus strand of CBDBJK010000014.1, from coordinate 7,203 downwards.
GCGGACGAACGACGAATCGTCACGCGCCCGACTGTTCGCACTGCCCTATTCTATACGAGTATACGCTCCAAATCCTCGACATGGTTTAGCTCGATGCTTTCGCTTTCAGCGACGTTTTCCACCTCGAAATTCAGGAAACGAATAATAAAGGTGTCTACGACGCCCTGCTTGAAGAGTTCATACGCCTCAAAGCCCTGGATGATAGAGTCCGCTACGGCGGTTTTATGGCTCAGGGCGGTTAAGGGCGCGTTCAGCGTCAACTCCTGAATATCGGTGATATGCTCTCGCCACTTCTCATCTGCCGTCTGCAAGAAAAGCAGCTTGCCAAGTTCGGTGGCTCTAGCGTCGCCAAGCCCTTCTCGCAGGTTCTCCAATCGAATAAGGAGAAGATCGCCAATTGCTTCGGAGAGCATATCGAGGCCGAGTCCTTCAAAGTCGCGGCAGTCGATTTCAAAGTCCAACCACAACTCTTCGGCTATATCGTTGAATTGCGACTGGTAGTCCCAGAGGCGAAGCTCTGGAAAATGCATGTCGACAAAGCGTGCGGCATATTCTCTCGCGAAGCTTTCGAAGATTTCGTGCAGCGATGAAATTCCGATGACTTCGCTGCGAGCGCTGTAGTAAGCCAGGGTTTGTTCTTCCAGGATGCGATCATACTCGTGCATCAATCCTCGAACGACCGAGTCGTCGCACTCAACCTCTCCCTGAATCTCATCGAGGTGTCGTTCCAGTCTGGGACCTTCAAAGAAGGTGCGCCCTGCCGAATCGCGTTGTGCACTGTCCGACATGCACGAGGCATTATCTCCTCGAAATGCCAGAAGCTGGTCTTCGAGCGAGACGATGAAACGCGAGGCCCCGAACTCACCTTGCCTGCCGCTGCGCCCTCTGAGTTGCCTGTCGATTCTGCCAGACTGGTTCATTTCGGTACCGATTACGCATAGACCGAGGCCAAACTCCAGCCTGACGAAACTATCCACGCTATTCTCATCGGTGGGCATGATTTTGATGACAACACAGCTGCCTTCCACTGTAACGAGGATATTTCCGAGATCGGAGAGAGCATTCGATAGCATCGTGGCCTCCTCGCTAGTCGAACAGGCGAATTCAATGCGGCTGATGCCTTCATCCGAAAGCTTCTCGGCCAGGTTCCGGCAAGCGGACGCAATCCTTTCGTTCAAGCCAGGTTCCAGGAGGATGTCAGTGCCACGTCCGGCCATGTTCGTGGCGACAGTCACCGCGCCAAAGCGACCGGCGTTGCGAATTATCTCTGCTTCGGCTTCGCTGTTCACGGCGTTGAGCAGGTTGTGCTCGATTCCACTCTCTTCGAGCAGGCGACTTATCTCCTCGGACTGCTCTATCGTTGGCGTGCCGACGAGCACGGGACGCCCGATCTGTGCGCAGAGCCTGATCTCGTCAACGATTGCCCCCAGCTTTTCGCGACGGTTAAGGTAGAGCCTCGGCCCGAAATCTTTTCGCATCTGGGGTTTGCTTGAAGGGATAGCTGTCACAGTGAGGCCATACTCGCGCTCAAGCTCGTCGAGCGAGTCGAGCGCCGTCCCAGTCATCCCTGACACATGCGCATACTGCTTGAGGAAGCCCTGCACCGAAATCTGGGCCAGCGTTTCGTGTTCAGGATGAACGCTTACGCCCTCTTTCGCTTCGAGCGCGGCGTGAAGCCCGTGTTGATAGCGATTGTCCGGGAGAGTCCTGCCAGTGTATTCGTCGATCAAAACAATTTGACCATCGTCGACGACGTAGTTCACGTTCTTTCTGAGAAGAACGTAGGCACGTAACATCTGCAAAACCTGATTCATCTGGCTGTTCTGTCGTGCAATGCGCCGCGACAGCCTGGAAACCAACCTCTCTCTCACGTCCAACGCTATGTCGCCGCGAAGATCTAGCGAATCAAGCTCTTGCTCAAGAGTCGTGGTGTCGAAGATAGGCCCAAGACTTTTTTCTAGAAAAGCCTGGCCCCTTTCGGTAAGCATAACCGAATCGCGCTCGGCGTCTACGGTATAGAAGAAGTCTCTAGATATCTGGCTTTCGCCGTTTTCGAAATCGTCATCTTCAGCCATGGCCTTGACTCGCTTGTAAGCCTTGGCCTCGCCCGCCAGACAATTACGCAGCACATCGCTCTCCGGGTCGGCAAGTAGTAGCTTCGCAAGCAAAGTAAGCTGCTCTCTGCAGCCATGTACCGAGTCTCCAATCTGGTCTTCAAGCTCCTTGACCGCCTCGGACTGTTGGGAAACAAGCTTCTTAACGGCATTGTGTGCTTTCTTGAAGGCGCGCCTGTTACCAATCGGAGGGCCAGAGATGATAAGGGGCGTGCGCGCCTGATCTATCAGAACGTGGTCAGCCTCGTCGATAATTACAACGTCAAGCGCGCCCTGATTGGCTTCGTTGGGAGGAAGCTTGAGGTTGTCTCTCAGGAAATCGAAGCCGAACTCTCGCAGTGTGCCATAAACGATCTGCTGGCTGTATGCGTGACCACGTTCGTCGTCGCCCATGGAGGCTAGAACCGCGCCAACAGAAACGCTCAGCGACTCGTAGACAGGAGCGAGCCAGTCGGCGTCCCTCGTTGCCAGATAGTCGTTTGACGTTATGATATGCACCGGCTTGCCAGAAAGCGCATGCATGACCGCCGGAAACGCCGCCGCGATGGTTTTGCCCTCGCCAGCATTCATCTCGACGATCCCACCTTCGAGCATCAGCAATCCCGCGATTATCTGCTCGTCAGTCGCATGGAAGCGCAGCCCACCCTCGACATCTTTTGCAGAGACCGCCTGATAGAACTGCGCGGGCAGCAGCATATTCGGCCAGTAGTCGACATTGCTCTTTTCAATCACGTAAACGATGGTCTTTACCAGGGTTTCTTCATCACAGTCCAGGCTCATCTGCCGGAGCAGGGGTGCGATGCTCTCAGCGAAGGCGTCGCCTTCCAGGAAATCGGCGTCGGCATAGAATCCCACCGCGTCTCTATAGGGGCCAGACGCGACGATCTGGCAAGCGAGGTTGTAATACCTTCCCATGCCACGCTTATCGAAGTCCGCGTCGAACAGCCGCCACGCTCCCAGCCGCCGACTTATCGCCTCGCTTACAATGGCGAATGTCTTCGCAATCGTCTGCTCTTGGGGTGCGTCTTCAACATTTTGGGCCAGGTCGTATATGCTTCTCTTGAGAACCTGATCCGATGATTCTGTGAATTCGTAGCTTCGTGTCAGGCGCAACAGATTCGACGTATGGCGATTTGGCGCAATAGAGCCTCCGCGTGTGAAAGCTTTCACTCTGCCCTTTAGCAATTCCAGGGCTTGCGTAAATGGCTTGCGGCGTGCTTCCTGTGGAGCGAATTGGATAGCGACCATCTAGCGCACCTGTGCCGAAACAGCGTCTGCTCTGCCTCGCAACGACTCGGCAATACGTCGAAACGATTCGTTCTGACTGACATCAGGTATACGATAGATTCGCTCGTACAACTCCCGCACGATTGCAAGCGATTCTGACTCTGCCGGCGGCAACGTCCTGGCTACCGGCTGCAACACCAGTTTCAATCGGAGGGATATTAGACCCTGCGCCTCCGGCTGTTCGTAATCGCAGGGAATGGCAATAGCATTCCACTCGCCAAGATACCTTCGGAAAAGAAGGCTGCCCTCTTCCAGTTCGGAGATAACGAAATCGGATTTATCGAAGAGGTCTATTAATCGCGCTCTCATTTCAGAGTATATCCCTTGCCGCCTGAATGTGGGCCTTACCGCCGAATAAGCGATGTATCCCATGTTCAGGTTTCTCAGGTATGCCCCAATTGTAATGCCAACCATATCGCCCCGAAAGGTTGCGCAGACCAGTTTCGGGCAAACGGCGTCGTCTGTCGCTGCCGAAATAGTTCCACGGAAGGACTCGATATCTTCGACACGGCCCGCGCCCATAGCTTCTTGCAGGAGCGCGTAGCCCTCGGAGACCCGCTCGCCATCGGCGTCGGTGAGCACATGGAAATCTATGTCACGGAAGCTGCGCATATAGCTACTCATTTTCCGCATGGGCATTTCGGCGGTCAACTACTCTCTCTTGCTTTCTGGATTTACCAAAATAGGACTCGTCCACAAATGAGAACCCAAGGTCAAGATACCTGCTGCCGACCAGGAAGTCCAGGTCAGGTTGGCTCGCCAGCAACGATCGCCGGATAGCGGCTTCGTCGCCGCGCATCGCGTCGGGTAGAAATATCGTAAGTCTGTCCCTGTCTTCCTGCGTCACTACAAGCTGCATGAGTCTTGGACCAAGCTCTGGGCCATAGGCCGCATTCAAGATAGGAGCGTAGCTAATCTTCGCGCCAAGAATAGAAAAGCTATCCCCTGCCCTGCCGATCACCTCAACTCGCGGATACTGCAATCCACAGGCGCACGCTCCGGGCTTGACCTGTACCATGTCCTTTAGAGCATACCTCAGAAGCGGCGGAGATTGCTGTCGCAAGGTTGTGACGACAATCTCGCTGATAGCGCTCTCAGGACTCAGTGGAATTAGCTCGATGATATTCCTGTCCGTGAACAGATGGATTCCGTCATGGGCCGAGCATTCGATGCCAAGGGCCGATGTCTCGGACGCGCCGTAGTAACCGAACACTTCCAAGCCGAGTACAGCTTCAAGTTTTGTGCGAAGCCGCGTTGAAAGCGGCTCGCCGACGTAAATCATTTTGCGAAGCCTTGAATCGGTTCTATTTTCGTAATGAAACTTCAGCGCATCGTAGCATCGCTCGATTATTGATGGAACGCTGATGATTACACTTGGGTTGAGTTTTGGCAGACCTTCAAGAGCGCGGTTGAAGTCCGACCCCACGCAGTAAGCATACGCCTCTTGTGCTCCCAAGAGGTCGAGAGCCTTCGTGAAGGAGACCATTAAGGTCAACGGGTCGGTGTCAAGACACGCGACGCTATCGGATACGCCAATGCCGCACACTCTGAATAGTTCTGCCAGAAACCTGGTCTCTGACCGATCGTCTTCGTGAGTGATGAACCTTCGCTTTCTGGGGCCTGTCGTACCGGATGAGGTTTCCATATCAATGATGCGTTCGCCAGACATGATGCACTCGTCCGTAAGCTCAAGCAGGGCGTCGCTCTCCAGCAGGGGAAGACGCCGGAGCAAGCTCAACGGGTCTTGCTCCGCGATGTCTGCTGACGAAATACCCGCGTCATCGAAAAGCGCAGCGTAAACGCTGAACGTTGAGCGGGCGTAGAGAAGTGTGACGCGCAGTTGTTCCCTGGTGTGCGCCGGAGCGTCGCCGGCGATTTGAGTGGACGGCGCGATCATTCTCATCGGGCTAACAGCGAGCGAATATCTTGCCAGTCGTGCCGTTCGATCGAGACGTAAACGATGAGGTCGTTCTCGACAAGAGCGAGGTTATCAAAGATAACGTGCACGTCGCCGTCACGAATCACGCCAACCAGATTGATGTCATTGTCAAGGAGTTTCTTGGCGATGTCTCGATACGCCAACGAGGTGTCAACGCTTCCTTCGACCTTAGTGCTAATCAGAGTTCCCTCAATCTGGTTGCTGGTTATAGCATTGGTTAGCAGATTTACCCCTGGGTCTTGCGCCTCCTGGACGATGAGGTTATTCGATATGCGAAAGGTATAGACCAGTGACACGTTCTTGGAACCCTTGAAGAGCAAAGAGTGGTTCGCGTTCAGGCACTCCGCGATGCTCCTTATATCGGGGTTCAGATGCTCAAGGATTGAAACGATGGAGGCCGCAACGCTGTCGCTGTTGGGGTCATCATAGCCCGTGCTAAGGATGATGGCCTGACTCGCGCTCATAACGTTAGCCCGCACATAGGTTTCCTCCTCGATCGGCGATCCGCGAATGAAGGTCACGTTTGGCAATGCGAAAGGCAGGGTTTCGATCTGGTCTGAGACTATAACGAAATCATCCTGCTTGTGGTGAGCATCATGTGCGAATTCCTCGATTATCTGGCGCACCCGTCGTTCGTTTGGGAAGTTGATAATCAGCAAATGATGCCTAGCATTAGTCCTTCCCATACCTGTGCGCTCCTTGTGTTGGCGGTCTACTACCCACTCAACCCCGATGCCTACGGCGGAAGTGAATGCCGTTAGGCCAAACAAAATGACAAATACGGCTGTGCCTATCCGCGCTCCGAGCGTCGTCGCGGAGAAGTCACCATATCCTATTGTAGTTATCGAGATAATGCTATACCAGAAGGCATCGGACATCGTTATATCCGGCTGCGCACTCCGGTCGAAAACAAAGAACGTTAGGGCGTTCCCGATAATGCTGACTACGAGAACAAGGACCAGAAGGCCTATTCCGACCTCCTTGCGCCTTCTAATCTCCCGTAATAGACGGGACAGTCTAATCGACACTATTACATAACTCAAAATGTTATTTTCAACTCATGTGAATATTCACAATTCGCTGAATTCTACCCCATGCTTCCCTAATCGCTTCACTGTGTCCATCGTCTCAATTCTAAGCATTGGCTGCACGTGGTTATATAGCGATGTTACGATCAATCTGCCGCTATCAGACCTTTCGAAATAGTACTCGTCATTGTTCAGAAAATAGCTTTCGCAGTCGGTAGACTGCCCGAGAAACCCCAGTTCGTCTATTTGATAGAAATCGAGTTGGCTGATTTTGCGCATCTTCTGAGAGTGTCTGAACGTTACGCAAAGCTCCAGACTACCGGGAAGCTTCTCCTCGTCGAGCCGACTAGACAGAACTACCAGGATTTCCGGGCTTAAGTGGCCCAGCATCTCATAAGTGCGTATGCTGTCTTTGTCTATGAAGACGTGCGTTGACACTCCAGCGCGAATCAAAATCCCGCCGATTTCTGCCGCGAAAAACCTCTGTGAGCTTGATGTCACGATGACGCACGTCAGAGGCCTTTCGAGCGAGAGGCACTGCTTGACCGCATCAATGAACAACTCGTAGCGAGTCGCTGCCTCCTCCGGCCCTTCCGTGGTCGCTACGGACTCAGGGGACTGTCCTTTTTGGGGGCCGATTATCCACTCAATCTTTGATATGTCCGCTACAACCTCGCCCAGCCGCTGGCGTCGATAAATCTCCAGGGGCGTAACCGGTATGTTCCGAAAATCTTCGAGAGAGTTCACGCTAGAACGTCTGTCGAGGGACCGACTGTAGAACGCGGTACGAGCCGACGCGCTAACAACGCCGTCTAAACGCGCTATCAGGTTGTCT
>CBDBJK010000013.1:0-106037 GCA_965206395.1 Dehalococcoidia bacterium | reverse complement strand
CGGGTACTGTCGGTGAGCAGCCTATGGGCGAATGACCAGATGTACTATCCCATCGAGGTTGAGCCTTACACGCCTGGCTGGGATGAGGATGCTCCTGGGAAGTGGGTCAAGCTTACTCGCACATTCCGAGATGGTCACAGTGAGATATGGTGGGCGCTGGAGGCCCAAGGGGGCCTTATGGTGTGGACAAGTCCCGTCGGTTGGTCATTGTCACAACGGATCCCGAGTGCTTGCCGGAGCTCACGACGTGGTATCTTGTGACCAATCTCCCTGCCCCTTAACGCTCCGATGCAAGCAAACTTACCCCTGCAAACCTGTGGCTTGCGTGGTCAGGCTCTATGGACTCAGAGTTTGGGTTGAGCAGAGCTACAAGCAGGTCAAACAGGCCCCTGGTTGGGCACACTATCAGGTGCGTTCAGACATTGCCATACGCAGGCACTGGCAATTGGTGTTTTGTGCTTTCTCCTTTTGTTAGTGGGCGTCAGGACAAGCCAAGATTGCTGGGGCGGCAGGAGAACAGCCAATAGAGGTGGAGGAAATAACCACTATGCCCGCTGCGACGTAGGAGCCGGGGGGAAAGGAAAGGCCTCAGTTCAGCTGGCCAGTTGCGTTGAGAAGGGTGAGGGCATGGCTGGAGCCTTACTGCATGCTTATGCGCTACTGGCGAGTGTGGTCGGACAAACCCCCACCAGCGCCATTGCAGGTGCTGCTTGACTGGCTGTGGGCAGGCCATGGGATTTATCCCTATGCCCAATAACAACAGACTGCTGCTATAAGCCTAAAAGCCATTAGTTCCGATATTCAGGGGGTTGCAATGTGATAACCCCAATGGTACATTCATAGCGCTAGAAAGCTGCCATTCATACTTATAAGGAGCGAACTATGGCTGACTACGAAGATATTGTATGGGAGACTGACGGCCCAGTGGCCATATGCAGGTTGAACAGGCCCGAGAAGCTCAACGCTATGCGCTCCCAAACCACGCAAGAGATGTACGACGCCTGGAGGGGCTTTAACGCTGATAAATCGCTCAAGGTAATGATAATCACCGGCACGGGTCGCGGGTTTACCTCCGGCGCAGACGTGACCCACATGGGAGAGGCCCCGGAAGATCCCGGAGCTACACCAGGGCTTGCCAGCCCCGCGCCTCGGATGCTCAAGTCGATTGTGGAAAAGCCGGTCATTGGCGCGATCAATGGCGCTTGCGCGGGCATGGGATACGTTCTGGCTCTTGCCTGTGACATTCGCATAGCGTCCAACCAGGCCCTTTTCCACCACGTTTATCTTCGCCGTGCCCTGGTCACCAGTGGTGAGACATGGTACTTGCCACGACTTATTGGTCTGGGCGAGGCCATCTATCATATCTTCGCGGCTGACACCATTGACGCAGATGAGGCCCTCCGACTGCATCTGGTATCTAGAGTAGTCCCCCACGACCAGCTTATGGACGAAGCCATGAAGTTTGCCCAGGAGCTTGCTACGCGTCCACCCAATGCCATGAAGTATGCGAAGAAGGCCATCTACAAAGGGCTGAACCTTAACCTGGAAGACGCGATGGAGTATGTGGGCTACACTCGCGCGGCCAATCTGAATTCGGGAGAGGCCGCCGAAGGATTCCGTGCATTCCGGGAGAAGCGAGCGCCCAACTGGTAAATGTTACTTATGGGGAGAGAACCTGAGGAGATCGAGTCAACCAGCTTACTAAAAAAGAGAGGGAGAAAACGATGACACATAGGAAGAAATATCCCGCATTATTGGGAATCATTGCAATTGCCTTGGCTTTAGTGCTTGCGGCATGTTCCTCTGCGGATGATCCTGACGCACCAGCTCAACCTCAGCAACCGGCACCGGCCGCTGCTGCCACTGGGTCGCAGGCCGGCACTCCGGCCCCACCGCAGCAACCAGCTTTGGCAGCCCCCGCACCCACTGCTATGCCGGGCGCTGCTCCGGTTGCCACCCCAGTAAGTGCGGTTCTTCAGCCTGGAGCACGCTCCACGCCTACGCCATCCCCCGAGCAGATTCAAACGGGAGGCACTCTGATTCTCCTGGCTGCCTTCGACATTGGGCATACTGACGCTCACCGCAACAGCTCGGTCGCCGAGCTTTCCTATATGGTGCACATACATCCGAGCATCTACCAGTACGATACCCGGACCTGGGTAGACATTGCTCCGGACCTGGCCGACTCCTTTGAGGTTGATTCGACCGGGAAAGTTTTCACCTTCGGCGTGAGGGACGGTGTCACTTACAGCGATGGTGACCCGCTCACTGCGGATGATATGGCCTACTCGCTCAATCGCTTTATTGACCTCCCCAACAGCATTACGTCGCCACGCTCTGGCTGCATCCGTGACTTCATGGAGCAAGGTGGAGCCAAGGCGATAGATGCGGGCACTCTCGAGGTCACTCTAAAGGCCCCCGCCGTAGCCTTCCTGGGGTGTGTGGCTTCCCCCTGGATAACGATACAGAAGAAGTCCCTTCTGGAGGACATTGATTTTGGCTCTGATCCGGGACGTGAGCCAACGCTGGAAGAGGTCATAGGCGCTGGGCCGTTCACGCTGAAGGAATACCGAAGGGGCATTTCCTGGGAGGTAGAGCGCAACCCTACTTACTATGATCAGCCACGCCCCTACCTGGATAGCGTGCGTCACATCATAATCACCGACCCCAGCACGAGGGTGGCGGCATTCCGCACCGGACAGGTGCACAAGGAGGCAGTCTTCCCAGGCTTCGGTAGTGACGACGACTTGGCCATCCGTGAGGCGATGGGAGACCGGCTATTCTTAAGCGAGACCGTTGGGTTTGGCGTCACCGGAGTGCACATCAACCTCCGGGTTCCTCCCTTCGATGATGTGAGGGTACGTCGCGCCATGCAACTGGCCATGGACCGTGAGGCCATGATCGATATACTCAGCCCGGCGGGTGGAGACGTCCTCTGCTACTACCCTTGTGTTTTCGACTGGATATACTCCGCTGCTGACTACAGGACGTTCCCGGGATTCCGTTTCGACAAGAAGGCTGAGGACATCGCCGAGGCCCAGCGTCTGATGGAAGAGGCCGGCCTTGGCGACGGTTTGGACGTGACCATCACCTTCAGGGGGGTAGGTAGTTATCCCGATATCTCTGCGATCCTGCTCCAACAGTTTAAAGAGATAGGCATGAATATTGAGCTGCGCCAGATGGAGAGCGCGGCGGGCTTTGCGGCGTATCAGGCGGGTGACTTCACGCTTGCCGTGCAGGGCACGGGCCTGAACTTCCTGGACCCGGACGCGGCTAACAGCCTGTTGTGGCTGCCAAACTCGGGACGCAACTACCAGGGCTGGGAAAACGCGGAGTTTCTCGATCTCTCCGAGCAGCAGAGCCGAGAGCTAGACCAGGCCAAGCGGGGCGCGTTGCTGAAGAGGATGAGTGATATCCTCCTAGAGGATGTGATGTACCTCCCAACGACGGGGGGCACTGGATTCCACATTCAGTGGAGATGTGTAAAGGGTTACACTCAACCCTCGGCACTGGGTCAGAATAACTACCGCCACGACCGGACGTGGCTTGATAACGAAGAGCCGTGCCGATAGTCAGTCCGTGGCTCTCACGCACGGAGTTGGCATTCGGTTAGCCATCCATAAGAAGATAAGTACAACCACACCGGAGAGAGGGGCCGTGCAAGGAAACGGCTCCTCTCTCCGGTTGGCTAATGGTTAGAATTGCGGAATCACTGTGGTAATGAGGGCTGAGCTTTGCGTACATATGTAATCCGTAGGCTGCTCCTCTTTTTCCCCACTATCTTTGGGGTATCTTTAGTCGTCTTCGTTATTCTGCGGATAGTCCCTGGCGACCCTGCCTTTGTTATGCTGGCAGGCTACGAGGGAGAAGGGACGTTCACCGAGGCCGACCTGGAGCGAGTGCGGATTAACTTGGGGCTGAATGACCCCATCGCCATACAGTACGTGAAGTGGGTCGGGGGCGCTCTGCGGCTGGACTTTGGCGACTCCTTCTTCACCAACCGGCCCATATGGGAAGAGGTGCGGCCAAGGCTGCCTCTGACCCTTCAGTTCGCGTTCATGGCTATCTCTTTAGCCATCGTCTTCGCGCTGCCCATGGGCGTCATCTCCGCTGTGCGACAAGACACCTGGGCAGACTACGGTCTAAGGGTGTTTTCCATCATTGGCCTTGCCATGCCCACCTTCTGGGTAGCAGCGTTGGTGATCTTAGCCCTCTCATTGTGGTTCAACTGGATTCCACCCTTGGGATACGTAGCACCCTGGGAGGACCCCTGGAAGAACTTCGTACAGCTTATCTTTCCGGCTGTGGCACTAGCCTACTCCACCAACGCGGTAACGGCACGCATAACTCGCTCACAGATGCTGGAGGTGCTGCGTGAGGATTACGTCCGCACGGCATTGGCCAAGGGCCTGAGGGAGCGGGTTGTGATCTACCGCCACGCTCTGAAGAACGCCTCTTTACCGGTAATCACTCTGTTCGGGGTGCAATTTGCCGCTCTCTTGGGGGGGTCTGTGGTAGTCGAGTCCGTGTTCAGCTTGCCTGGGATAGGACGATTGCTTATCTTCTCAATCAATACCAGAGACTTTCCGATGATCCAGTTCCTGGTGACGTTCATCGCGTTCATCTTCTTGTCGGTTAACCTGATCATAGACCTGCTGTACGGGTGGTTAGACCCAAGAATACGCTATGATTAATGTAGGGAGGTATGGGGGTGTGCTATGTCTGAACAGTCAATAGAATCGACACTGGGTCGGGAGCTTGGGCTGCGTCGGAAACCCACCTTCAGGACTCAATTCTTTCGGTTTGTAAGGACAAAGCCTCTGGGCGCATTGGGTGGCTTTATCCTGATGGCGGCTATTCTGACAGCCATCTTCGCACCCCTGATCGCCCCTTACAGCGTTGATGAGTTTGACCGGTCGGCACGGCTGAGTCCGCCTAGCGCTAGTCACATCTTTGGCACCGATCATATCGCTCGTGACGTGTTCAGCCGTGTGGTCTTCGGCTCGAGGGTATCCCTATTGGTTGGATTTATCGCAGTGGCGAGCAGTACCGTCATTGGCACATTGCTGGGCGTGGCCAGCGCCTACTTTGGCAAGACGCTAGACTTGTTGCTTCAGCGTGTAGTGGACTCCCTTCAGGCTCTCCCTGGCCTGGTCCTGGCCCTTACTCTCATAGCAGCCTTGGGGCCTTCCCTTTTTGCGGTTATCCTGGCCATCACTATCGTTAGATGGCCCGGCACTACGAGGACGGTGAGGTCTGTCGCTCTGAGCATCAAATCCAGCCAATATGTAGATGCGGCGCGAGCTATCGGCGCGAGCGACTTGCGCATAATGCTGCGCCACATCACCCCAAACGTCATGGCCCCGGTGATTGTGATAGGGTCTGCCGTTCTGGGTGGCGCAATCGTCACAGAGGCCAGTCTGAGCTTCCTTGGACTTGGTGTGCCGCCGAACATACCCACCTGGGGCAACATGTTAGGAACAGCCCAGCAGCGTTACATCGCGGCAGGCCCGTGGACCAGCATCTTCCCAGGCGTGGCGCTGACGATCACAGTATTCGGCGTCAACATACTTGGCGATGCCATTCGGGACGTCCTTGACCCTCGACTGAGGGGCAGCAGGTAAGCTCTTCGAACTCCAGAGATCTCGCCTAGGCCAGGGCGTTGCCCGCCGCCTCATGTGGCGTCTGCCCGATTACATTCTGTCGCTCTAGAGCAGCGAACTCCTCGGCAGGTACTCCCAGCAGTTCATAAAAGGTCTGCCAGTTATGCTGGCCCAAGTCGGGCGCGGGCGATCTGAACCCTACTGGTGTCTCAGTCAGCTTGAAGGGCAGGCCGGGATGTAGGTAGCTTCCAGCGTTGGGGTAATCCTGAAGCCGAAAGTAGCCGTTGTGCCTCAGTTGAGGGTCTTCAAACGATTCGTTAATCTTCAACACGGCGCCGGCGGCGATACCCGCCTTCTGAAGACGCTCCATAAGCTCTAGCTTGTCTTGTCCCTCCGTCCACTCTTGAATCGCCCGGTCCAGCTCATCGTGATGACGCTGACGATCAGGAGCGGTGGTATACCTTCCATCCCAAAGGTCTGGCCTTTGCATTAGCTGGCAGAGGCTCTGCCATTCGTCGTCGGAACCAACGGAGATTGCGACCCACTCGTCCTCTCCTTCACACCTGTAGCATCCCTGGGGCGCTTTTGATGGGTGGCGATTGCCCGCCCTTTCCCTGAACTTACCATTGAGCGAAAAGCCGACAATATCCTCACCGATCAGAGACGCCATCGACTCCAGGTGAGAGAAGTCGATTAGCTGGCCCTGCCCTGTCCTCTGTCGGTGCCACAGGGCTGCGAGGATGGATCCCGCTGCGTGAAGTCCGTTGATGGGGTCGGCGTGATTTCCACCTGAGCGCATCGGGTACTCGCCGGCGTATCCCGCCATGTGGGAGACTCCGGCCATAGGTTCGATTGTAACGCCGAATCCAACGTATGAATTGTCGGGGCCTGTCATTCCAAACGCAGGCATAGAAACTACGATGACGTCCGGCCTTTCCTCTCTGAGAGCAGGATAGTCCAGTCCGAAATTCTTCATCACGCCGAACGAGAAGTTATCGATAACTACGTCGCTGACAGACGCCAGTCCCTTGAAAAGATTCACTCCTTCGTTGGTCTTCAAGTCCAGGGTGATTCCTAGCTTGTTTCTGTGAAGCTGGTGGAATCCGCCTGACCGGTTATAAGGCTCCTCTCCCGGATCGCCATCAGGATAGACCCTGAGACGACCACTGGGCCTTACGGGGCCACGAGTGGGGTCGAGTCGAGTTATGGACTCGACCTTGACGACCTGCGCGCCAAGGTCGGCCAGCAGTTTGGTGCAGTGTGGGCCTGCCCAGATCATGGAAAGATCGATGATTCGGCAGCCTTCCAAAGGCAGAGGCTTCATCGTGTTTCGGTTCCCTTCTAAATCTTCAGATAATCCCCTCGTGCTTCAGACGGTCGATGTGCGCGTCCCCGTAGCCCAGGACGTCGGACAAGACTTCATGGTTGTGCTCGCCCAGAAGCGGCGCTCTATGGTTCTCCCAAGGAGACCCTTCCATCTGGAAAGGGGCACCGGGAGAGACGAATCGCCCCACCATCGGATGGTCTAGCTCAGTGAAGTATTCCCGAAAATTTAGCTGTGCTGAGCCTATCACATCCTCCGGCGTTGCCACGTAGCCGAAGGCCAGACCGTGCTCCTGTCCGAGGCGGTAAATCTCCTCTCTGGTATGCTCCATCAACCAGGGCGACAGGATGGCGTCGATGGCATCTCGATTTTCCGGCTTGACTCGCTCGGCGACTGTTGCAAATCTGGGATCGCCCAAACGAGGATCTATTATCTCTGCAATGGCAGGCCAGTTGACGGGCGGACCGCATATAAGTGCGACATACCCGTCCTTGCACGGGTATGGCCCCCAGGGATGGTTCATGTGCCTGTTGCCCGTCCTAACCACATTACGACCAACTAGGTTGGAACCGACAAAGTGGTTTTCCATAAGGTCCGCGACGGCCTGCTGAATCGGTACGTCTACAAGCTGCCCGGAACCCGTAGCCTGAGCATAAAAAAGCGCGCTCATAGTCGCCACAAATGCCGTCTGTCCGGCAACGAACTGGGCAATGGGCACGCCAGATTTCAGCGGCTCGCGCTCAGGCTCCCCACTTATGTACATGGCCCCGCTCAGCGCATAGATGACAATTTCCTCGCCCTTGAATTCGCTGTAAGGGCCTTCCTGTCCAAAGAAGCTGATAGAAGTCATGACCAGTCGGGGATTTAGCTCGCGTAGCGTGTCGAAGCCAAGGCCCATGCTATTCATTACACGGGGGTTGAAGCTCTCTATCAGCACGTCAGCCTTTGCTGCCAATCGCTTGAGAATCTGATGCCCTTCGGCGGCTTCAAGGTTTAGCGTAATGCCTTTTTTGTTGGCGTTCAGATATAGAAAGCGTGCGCTGCTGTTTAAGTCGGCATCGCCGTCTGGGAAGGGGCCAGCCTTCCTGGATGCGTCGCCCACTCCGGGAGGCTCGACCTTTGTCACATCCGCACCCATTCCGGCGAAAAGCCTAGCGCAATAAGGCCCCGCTATGTCCTGGGAGATGTCTATGACACGGAGTCCGGTCAGTGCGCCCTCACTCATTTATGACCCCCTAGAGGTGGTGTGCCAGTGGTCTGCCTTGCAATTCGCCGCATCAGTTTTGGGGTAGTATAGCACATACCTGTATTGACAGAAGCTGATAAGTGGTTAAAATCGACACTAAACGCTAGGTGAAAAGGCCTCAATGGACTCGCTGCGCCATTCTCAAGTTGATTGGCGTAGCTTATAATTAACTTGTGGTAAAAGGTGCGTGATAACATGCAGAATGGGTTGCTTTCCGGTGTCAGAGTGCTCGACCTTTCGGAGGATGTGCCCGGGCCTTACTCGACCAAATTGATGGCCTATATGGGCGCTGAGGTCATCAAGATTGAGCCGCCTGGGGTTGGAGACGTTAGCCGACGCAACAGCCCTTTCCTCAATGACATCCCGAATCCTGAGACTAGTGGCTCGTTCCTCTACCTCAACGGAGGCAAGAAAAGCATTACGCTGGACCTCACCACGAGAACAGGGGCAGGCATCCTGAAGGAGCTTGTGAAGGATTCTCAGATTCTGATCGAAAGCTTCCATCCACAGACGCTGGAGAACCTGGGTTTGGGCTATGAGGTGTTGGAAAAGGTCAACCCCAGCCTGGTATTGACTTCTGTGACGCACTTCGGACAGACTGGTCCCTACAGCCAGTACAAGGGAGGCGAGCTTGTGGACTTCGCCACAGGCGGCAACCTGAACCTGATGGGACTCCCGGAGCGCGAGCCTATCAAGTTTGGCGGCAACGCAGGGCAGTACATGGGGGCTGTCGCCTGCCTTGGCGGCGCGCTGGTTGCCTTCTACAGCGCAGAGGGTACAGGCGTTGGTCAGCACGTAGACCTGTCCCTCCAGGAAACGCTCATATGCTGCCATATCCAGGACTTGTGCAACTACGAGTACACGGGTACTGTCCAAACTCGCGGGCACGGCTCGATGATCTATCCTTGCAAGGACGGATTCGTCGGCCTCACACTTCAGCAGCACCTCTGGCCCAGGGTGTGCACTCTTCTGGATATGCCTGAGTTGGTAGACGATCCTCAGTTCGCTACATTTCAGGGAAGACGAGACAACGCGGACCTACTCGACGCCATTATAATCGGCTGGATGATAGAGAGGACTAAAGAAGAGGTCTATCATGAGGCCCAGGCTCTGAACCTGCCCACCGGTTATGTTGCCACTGTCGAAGACATCGTGAACTCGCCGCAGCACAATGCCAGGGAGTTCATCGCTTCGATTGACCACCCTGAGACCGGGCCTCTCCAATATCCAGGAGCGCCTTTTAAGATTCCCGGCCATAATTTGGAGCACAAGCGTGCGCCTCTTCTAGGGGAGCACAATGTGGAAATCTTGTGCGACTGGCTCGGCTACGCCAGGTCAGACCTGGTCATGCTGCGGGGCGCTGGCGTCATCTGAGTCTTAAAAGACTTCAAAGTGTATAATACTGCAAATGATTGTCCCTCACCTTAGTCCTCTCCCTCGACGGGAGAAGGTTGGGATGAGGGTGATTATCTAACAACGTTTCGGAGTAGAAAAATGGTCAAAGCTCTTGAAGGCGTAAGAATCCTCGACTTTAGCATGTTTCTGGCGGGACCACACGCGACGAAACTCCTTGGAGACATGGGCGCGGAGGTCATCAAGATCGAAGCGCCACATCACCCTGACGCGCTGAGGATGAATCCCCGCGACATCTATCCAGATAACGACCCCGGCGAGAAGCCTTGGAACCGCTCTGGAATGATAAACGAGCGCAACCGCAGCAAACTGGGCATCACTCTCGATCTTGCCGTCGAGGAGGGCAAGAACATCTTCCTGGAACTCGTCAAGGTCTCGGACGTGGTTCTGGAGAATTTCCGGGTAGGAGTCATGGACAGGCTGGGCGTTGGGTTCGACGTGTTGAATCAGTACAACCCTTCCATTATCCTTGCATCGCTTTCCAGCCAGGGCACTACAGGCCCGGAGAAGGAATACAGGTCGTTTGGCAACACTCTTGAGAAGCTATCGGGGCTGTTCAGCCTCACGGGATACCCAGGTGAGCCGCCATATTTCAATGGCATGGCCTTCCCAGACCCATTAACAGGCTACATGAGTGTGGGACTCGTCGCCGCTGCCCTCCGCCATCGAAGGCTCACCGGAAATGGTACTCACATCGACATCTCGCAAAGAGAGCTTTCCACCGCCGTCGTTGGCGAGGCGATTATGGACTACACCATGAACGGCAGAATCAGGCAGCCGATGGTCAACGGCCACACCTCGATGGCCCCTCATAGCGCCTACCCGTGCGCGGGCGAGGACAGGTGGATAGCAATCGTGGTCGAGAACGACGAGCAGTGGCAGAGCCTTTGTCAGTTGATGGGCAAGCCTTCGCTGGCTGAGGACGAAAAGTACCGCGACGGCCTTTCTCGATGGAACAACCAGGAGGAGCTTAACGCAGTCATCTCGGACTGGACGAAGGATTACGACCACTACGAGATAATGAACAGGCTTCAGGCGCACGGCATCGCTGCGGGAGCCGTAACCGACGCCGCCGACCTCATGTCCGACCCTCACCTGGAATCCAGGGAGTTCTTCGAGCCGTCAGAAGACCCAGAGGCAGGCCATAATCGTTACTACAGTCGTCCGTGGAAGCTCTCCAAGACGCCGGGAACCACGCTGTATCCCACACCGCTCTTTGCTCAGCACAACAGCCTCATCTACGGTGAGTTGCTGGGCATAAGCGCTGACAAGATTTCAAAGTTAGATAGGGAGCAGGTAACCAGCGACATCCCAAGCAACCCGCGTGCTTGACCCATCTTAGCGCGTTTCATCAGCAGGAGTCAGGCCATGAGCAGAGCACTGGAAGGCGTGAGAATACTGGACTTTAGCATGTTCCAGGCAGGGCCTCACGCCACAAAGCTCATGGGTGACATGGGCGCGGAGATTGTCAAGATCGAGGCCCCACACCATCCAGACCCACTTAGACTCAATCCCCGCGACATCTATCCAGATAACGACCCCGGCGAGAGGCCCTGGAATCGCTCCGGCATGATAAACGAGCGCAACAGAAGCAAGCTGGGCATCACCCTCGACCTTGCTGCGGAGGAAGGCAGGCAGCTCTTCTTCGAGCTTGTGAAAGTCTCTGATGTTGTGATAGAGAATTTCAGGGTAGGCGTTATGGACAGGCTCGGCGCTGGATACGATGCGATAAGACGAGTCAATCCGACCATCGTATTTGCGTCGCTTTCCAGTCAGGGCAACACAGGCCCCGAAAGCGGCTACAGGTCCTTCGGCCCGACTCTTGAGAAGCTGTCAGGCATGTTTAGCCTTACGGGATACCCAGGTGAGCCACCCTATTTCAACGGCATGGCCTTCCCAGACGCCCTGAACGGTTACATGGCTGTGGGACTCATAGCCGCCGCGCTTCGCAGTCGTCGTCTAACGGGAGAGGGCAGCTACATCGATATGTCCCAGAGGGAGCTTGCGACTGCCATCATCGGTGAGGCGATAATGGACTACACCATGAACGGCAGAATCAGGCAACCGATGGTCAACGGCCACACTTCGATGGCCCCGCACGCGGCCTATCAATCTGCGGGCGAGGACAGGTGGGTGGCAATCACGGTCGAGAACGACGAACAGTGGCTATCCCTGTGCGAGGTTATGAATAAGCCTGAACTGGCTGAGGACGAAATGTTTCGCGACGGCCTGTCCCGATGGCACAATCAGGAAGCGCTCAATACCATCATCTCAGACTGGACCAGGCATCATGACCACTACGAACTGATGAACCTGCTTCAGGCGCATGGTATTCCCGCCGCTACGGTTATGGACTCTGCCGCGTTAATGTCAGATTCGCACCTGCAATCCATGGAGTTCTTCGAGCTATCAGAAGACCCTGACGCCGGCCCTAATCGCTACTACAGTTGTCCATGGAAGTTCTTGAAGACCCCGGGGGTTACGCGGAGTCACGCTCCGCTATTTGGAGAGCACAACGGTCTTATCTACGGCGAGTTGCTAGGCATGAGCGCCGACGAGATTTCAGAGTTGGCCGGGAAAGAGGTAACCAGCGAAATACCTAGCCTCATCCGCTCATGAACTGGTTTTACAGCGTCGCATAGTAATTTTTCATGAAGGTATGCAACAACCTTTATCTTCGTGGGAGTCCAAGAGGTGGGCAGCATGAAAGCGCTCGTTATAGGCGGAACCGGGCCAACAGGCCCGTTTATAGTCCAGGGTCTGCTGGACAGGGGATTCGAGGTCACGATCTATCATCGTGGATTTCACGAAGCCGATGACATGCCCGAAGTGCAACACCATCTGCACGGCGACCCCTTCGAGCTTGCCACGCTGGAGAAGGACTTCAAAGGCCACACCTACGATCTCGTAGTCGGGATGTACGGCAGGCTGCGTCACGTAGCCACTGCGATGGCCGGCAAAACGGCAAAGCTGGTCGGAATCGGAGGCGCCGCGGCTTATCTGCGCCCGCAGCATACGGACGACCCTCTGGCGGCGAAGAGTCTACCAACGCCACTCGACTTCTCCACCTACAATGAGCGCGATCTCAATCCGTTTGGATTCGCCGTCGCCGAGACCGAGCGCCGCGTTATGGCGCAACACGAGCGGGGCGACTTTCAGGCCGTGATGATTCGATACCCTACCGTCTACGGCCCTCGCACGCCGAGGCAATGGCTGTGGCCGGTAGTGCGCAGGGTATTGGAGGGACGGCGACACATAATCGTGCCGGGCGATGGTTCGAGCGTGCATCCCACCGGCTACTCAGAGAACGTCGCCAACATCGTTCTGCTCGCGTGTGACAAGGATGAGGCTAACGGCCATGCCTTCAACGCCGTTGACGACAGGACTTACCGCATCAAGGACTTCGTCGCCATGACGGGGCGGGCTTTGGGCCACGACTGGGAGATAGTCGAGATAAGCCATCCCCTGGCCTACGAGCTTTCCAAAGGCTACGCTCCCGCCGAAAGCAGGATGCTGGACAATACCAACGTAAAGACTATCCTGGGGCATGTTGACATCGTTCCGGTTGAAGAAGGCGTGAGACGAACGGCGGAATGGCTGGCGAAGAACCGGCACCTCATAGACCAGCAGATCGAGGACTTGCTGGGCAACCCCTACGCCTATGATATCGAAGACCAACTCATTGATTCGTTCACACGCTGGCAGAAACAAGCATCCGAGTCCATCCCTAGGCCGGAGCTACGCCAGCCGATACAGGAGTTCCGAAGCCCTTCCCGACCTTCAAATGCCTAGCGTCATCGATTCGCATGTGATGTACTCTCGCACCAACCAACATAGAAGTCCCCTAATCCCGGATTTCCCAGATAGGCCAAAGTGGTGATTGGCGTTACTATGATTATATCGAAAGCGAAAAACATGTGGTGAGATTTGAAGTAACCAAGCTGAAGATTGAAATATATCGGGAATTTGATGGAGTGGAGATGTTCAAGCGGGGCTTTTTCCGTTGTGGGAATTGAACGATAGGCTGTAAGAGTGCTATCATTGGGGAAGTCTTTTAACCGGGGATTCTTTGAGGATCAGATAACGTCGACTTTATTTCGAAGTGCAAATAAATTAAGCTAAGCTTGGAGTCAGTGTATGCAAGGAGATCAACCAATGGGCAACAACGACATTTCGATGATGGCTCATCTCATGCGACGGACAGGCTTTGGCGCTACGCGCGAAGAACTGGAGAGGAGAGTAGCTCAGGGTTACGAGCAGACGGTTAATGAGCTTTTGAATCCAGATGACCAAGAGCCAGTCGACATTTACGAGTTTCTCCGTTGCTTCCAGCTACAATGGAAGCCAGGAACACTAGGTGGAATCGGCCAAGCGGGCTGGGTCTGGCGGATGATAAATACCAAAGCTCCCCTACAGGAAAAGATGTGCCTCTTTTGGCACCAGATCTTCGCCACCGGCGTCTCCAAAGTTGACCATTACGACGAAATTATAGATATGGTAGATATGTTTCGTGAGAAAGGTTTGGGGAAGTATAGAGACATACTCCTTGAAGTAGCCAGAAACCCTGGCATGCTCTACTGGCTGGATAATAACGAAAACCACGCTAATGCAGTCAACGAAAACTGGGGTAGGGAGCTTCTTGAGCTGTTCACAATGGGGGTAGGCAACTACACTGAAACAGACGTCAGGGAGTGCTCGCGGGCCTTTACCGGATGGACTATGACACCGAAGTTGCCCAGATTCCATATGGGCAGGTGGGACTGGCACTTCGAATACAAAGAGGACGACCACGACAATGGTGATAAGACCTTCTTGGGACATACCGGAAACTTTAATGGGGAGGACATCATTGATATTGTCCTTCAACAGCCAGCGACGGCCAGATTCATTGCCCGTCATCTCTGCAATTTCTTCGTTGCCGATGAGGCCCAAGTGCCAGCGTGGACGGTGACCCCAGCCTCGAACCCCGAATTCGTTGACCTACTTGCTAATGCCTTGATGGAGTCTGATTACGACATGCGGTCTGTTTTGAGGTTGCTGTTCAACTCAGACTACTTCAAAGAGGCCCAGTTTGGCAAAGTCAAGAACCCGACAGAAGTAGTTATAGGCGCCCTCCGGTTTGTAGGGGATACCGAGCTACCTTCCCCTGACTTATTCGACTGGTCCAATGAGATAACCTACATGGGCCAAGACCTCCTTAACCCGCCCAGTGTAGAAGGTTGGCACTCCGGGGCGGAATGGATAAACAGTGGATCATTAATGAAAAGGACTAATTTCGTTTCGGAGATGATCGGTGACGTGACCCGCCCAGGAGTACGCGCTATCATTGACCGCGTGAAGGCTCAGGCAACTTCTCCTGAAGCGCTAGTTGATACATGTCTCGATCTGCTTGGCCCACTGGAGATCAACGAAAATTCGAGGGGCGAGTTGATCGACCATGTGGCTGTAGAAGGTGATCTGATGTGGGACGATGAAGAAAATGCATCTGAATCGGAGGAGAGGGTAGCAGAAATATTGCAGCTTATAATCTCGTTGAGAGAGTTCCAATTTGCCTAACTCAGATTCTTTCATGTAGATGATTCAGGACAAATGACATACAAGGGGTGGAGAAAATGAAAATCGGAGAAAAAGACCCGGTCTTTGTGGTTTTGCAGTTGACAGGCGGCAATGATTATATGAACACGGTTGTGCCTTATGCGGACTCCAATTATCGGGACCATAGGCCATATGTCAACGTATCCGAAGAGGATGTCCTCATTCTCGATGATAAGGTCGGCTTACATCCTAGCATGAGTCCTATCCGAGATATGTATAACGAGGGGAATGTAGCCATTATTCACGGTGTCGGCTATCCAAATTCACCCCGGTCTCACTTCCGCTCGATGGACATATGGCATACTTGCGAGCCTGACACGCTGGGGACAGAAGGTTGGCTTGGACGCGTAGTCAGGGAGATAGACCCCAACAAGGAAAATGTAGTCACGTCCGTCAGTATGGGACCTAGTTTGTTCCGTGCTCTTGCGGCTCCTGGAGTGCCGGTAGCCACCGTAGAGGCTTTAGACAACTATGGACTGCTGACCAACATTACTAAAGAACAGAAGCGAACGCGTGTCCTAGAAAGATACAAGCGAATGTACGGTCCCGCGATGGGTACTGGCCCCGTCATGGATTTTCTTGGTCAGACTGGTCTAGACGCGCTCAAGGGAGCCGATATCTTAAAAGTGGCTCCAGAGATGTACTCCTCCTCTGTCGAGTATGCCGATACGAGTATAGCTCGCAAGCTAAAGGGCATCGCCCAGATTCATACGGCGAATCTTGGAACGCGAATATTTTACTCCGACCATGGCAGCTTCGATACTCACGCCGACCAGAATGGATCACATACTATTCTGTGGAAGCACGTCTCGGATGCCATTAGAGACTTCTTCGACGATTTGAAAGAACACGACGCTTCTGACAATGTCACTATGCTAATCTTCTCCGAGTTTGGGCGTCGAGTTTACGACAACGGCTCTGGAACGGACCATGGAGCAGGCGGCGTCTCATTTGTTATAGGAAACAAGGTAAAAGGTGGGCAATACGGTGAGTACCCATCGACAAAGGCAGGCGATCTTGAGCAAGGTGATCTGGTGCCTGGAACCGACTTTCGAGGCCTATATACTACCATTATCGAAGACTGGCTGGGTCTTGATGCCGTGCCAATAGTGGAGGGCACGTTCGAGAAGCCCGCCTTCATATAGGGGTAATTTCCCACATAGGCGCCTTCCATGCGCTCACCTGCCCTGGGGATCGAGGCTGGTCAGCGTAGCTTGATAGCTCAGGGAAAACGAATAATGATAGTCTTGATTCTTCAAGGCAATACGAGAGGGAAGCAATGCTAACGAGAATAGTCGCCAACCGTGTTTTTGATTTTAGTCATGTAGTGGGAGGACGGCAACTCACAGGAATTGTTCAACTGGCATTGGGCGAGGAAAACAACGTCTTTCTTGTCATAAGAAGGCGTAACGGCGGCATCATAATGAGGCTCTCAATCGGGATAGACCCAGGGGACGAGGAAATCGTCGGACAGTTTGGTGAATCAGGTAATGGTGAAGGGCAGTTCGTATGGCCGACGGGAATTGGCCTCGATAGTCACAACAATATCTATGTTACTGATGAATGGCTCCATCGAGTATCTGTCTTCGACCAAGAGGGAAACTTCTTGAAGATGTTTGGAACGCCTGGGAAGGGTGAGGGCCAGTTCAACAGACCATCGGGCATAGCCATAGACAGTAACGATGATATCTACGTGGTCGATTCCCTGAACCATAGAGTTCAGAAGCTCACTAAAGATGGTGAATACATAACCGAATGGGGGAGCCTGGGTTCTGAGACTGGTGAGTTCAATGCTCCCTGGGGGATAACCACGGACACGCGGGGCTATGTATACGTAGCAGACCACAAGAACCACAGAGTTCAAAAGTTTAGCGGGCAAGGGGAGTTTGTATTCCAGTTGGGCAGTTATGGCTCAGGGAGAGAACAGTTTGACCACCCTTCTGATGTCGCCGTCGACTCTGATGGAGATATCTATGTGTGCGACTGGGCAAACAGTAGGGTCCCATCTTTTGATGCGGAAGTAAACTACATCACTACTTTCGAGGGAGATGCTCAAGTACTCTCAAAGTGGCAGCAACAATATGTCCGTGGTAACCCGGACGTTTACAAAGCTCGGCGCCGTGTGTACAGTCTCGAGCCTGAGTGGAGATTTGCGCTCCCGATGGCGGTCGTGTTCGACAACGAGAAGTCTAGGATGTTGGTTGTAGACGCACAACGCCATCGGATACAGATATACAACAAGCTGTTAGATTACAGGGACCCTCAATTCAACATCTAAAGTTTAAAAGCCGACCCTTCGAAACAACATACAGGCTCTCTACCGTCGTCGAGTATACTGCGATCTTCAGTATCCTGGGTAAGGCTTGGAAGACAGCACTCAGGTAGCGTAACCTAGCCCCGAATTTGTCGAGATATACTGTGGAGTCATAGGAGTATATGGCGGTACGAATCAGGGGGCTGGTCAGCGCGTTCAACGACGTCCGTGCCCAGTTGCAGGCAGGCATAAGCCCAGACCAGGAAAACCAGTTCAGGGATCATGTCCGAACTTTCGTTGCACGGGTCGAGGAGATTTGCGCCGCAAACGGCGCGACCCCCGACTCGCTGCCTTCGGCGTCCCGCAGGGCGTACACCTTTCTAAAGGAACTCGATACGCGCCATTTCCCAAGGCCCAATGCTCTCCGCACGACTACCACGATTACTCGACTAAGAATCGCAAATGTCGTAAAGGGCGCAGTCGTGTTCTCTAAGAGGGTTGTTTGCTCATTCGTCGCTGTATAGTTGCGTGTCGGTGTGAAAGGCGAACCAGGCGAACCAGAATGCCTGATGCGAAGGCATACGCTTGAGCGTCTGCGATGGATCGGCGACGTTTACCAACGCTTCCTCAGTTAGCTTCCATTTCTGGCCGTCTGAATCGACGATTGACTCCGGCAGGCCGCCAGTCGGGTCGTGGTCCTCTGCAAGGCCAAATGTTCGTCCGCCTCTTGCGTATATCGCGGCGCCCAGGGACTTGTTCGACCCGGAGAGAACCACGATGTCGGCGCCGTTCACGGTGTCGTTGACGATGCTCTTCTGCTGGATCACCTTGAGCGGGTATGCCTTGTGCTCGTCACCGATGCGCAGAACGATGACATGGTCCTTACTGTTTAGCCTGCTGTCGCGGTCCCAGACCGGGAATATGGTCTGGGTGCTTTGGCGATAATCGAAGTAGAGAGAATCACCATTGTCCTCGGGCTGGTACAGGTCTGGCGGGTAGTAGCCGGTCTCCAGAGACAAGACCGTTGTATCGGGATGCTCTTCGAGCCACTCTCCCCAGGTGATGAGATTCACGGGAAAGAAGTCCAGCTTTATCCCACTGTCGGCCAGAGGGCCTATCACCGGCTCACCGAGCAGCTGGCTCCAAAGGCTTCGGGTGGCGCGATCGTACATGACCTTGTTGCTTCGGTAGAGCAGCCCGGAGGTTCCAAAGGTGGTCGGCTCTCCATTTATCCTGGCGGAATACACGATTCCAGCGCCGCAGAGCGTTCACCAGGCGAGCGCAATAGGCTCGCCTCCAAGCACGTCGTTGACCATCTCATGAGGATTCGTTATGCGCAAGGGGTAAGCGCGGTGCTCCCCGTTGATAGACACGCCGAAGACCCGCTCATCAGGCCCAAGGTAATCGGCCTGGTCCGACGGAATGATGTTGGGGTCGCGCAAATCGGGAATGCCATCGATAATTACACCGCCCCATACAAGCTCCGTCGGGTCGATGCGCGACGTTTCCTCGGCGGACCCGAGAAGGTCAACATAGCCAGCGTCTAGCTCTGAAAGCAAGGCTATCTTCCATTTCACGTAACCTTCGGGAGGGTGGAACTCGTCGCGGTTTTTGCCCAGCCATTCCATCTGCTCGTCCCACTCGCGACGATCGAAATCCTGGCCCGTTAGCTCTCGCAAAGCAGCGGCGACCTCCTCTCGCGTGTCCACGTCGAACATGAAGCGTATCGCCTCGATGAGGACCGGAACCTGGGAGGTGTCCTTCTCCCGCAAGATATCCTCCAGCGCAGCGCTTGTCGTAGGGAAGCTAAGCCCAAACTCCGAAAACACCTCATACATAGTCGCCGTCGGATTGTACGGCCTGGTCGTAGGCTCGCCAGTGGCAGCAGTGGTGGGTGGGGTTGGAGTAGTGACACTAGAATGGGCGTTAGGAGTAGACGTGGAAAATGGCGTTGGAATGGTAGTAAGACTAGCGTCAGCAGAAGCTGTTGATTGAGCATCAATTGTGGGGACCGCTACGGGATCTGATGCGCCGGAGCTACACGCCAGGGCTATCAAGCTGAGCAGCCCTTTAGCCGCCAACAAGCGTTCATGTGCCTTGCAAGGGACGCTTGGAGTGAAATGTCATGCTGCCGTCTCCTGATATAACAGGTAGGCCTTGTAACAACTTAGCTGTCATGGAGCACCAAATTCAATTCTGGTATTGTTAATAGTCAACATTTATGGGATATATAGTTAGTGAAGAATTTGGGTTGATGTCGTGAGCTCACTGACTCCTTGATTATATAGTTTTTGTAAGCGTTCATGTGCCTTGCACCTTCTGGCTAGGAACTGAACGCTTACAATATTTTAATAGGCCTATGAGCGCCTGCAATTCAGGTGACCTGCCCCGTAAATCTGTACCAGACCTAACTCTAGTTTTGCGGATTTCCTAGGTTCATCTAGCTCTCTGGGCAACCTGGCTCCAGCAGGGTTTGCCCAGAGAGCTGCGCGGTCGTTCTGTATTGTAATACGTCCTTCAAGCTTCAATCTTTTCCCTGGTGTCTTCTAACGACAGGAACCAGTTCTCATTGAGACATTCTTGACGAAACCTACCATTGAACGATTCTATGAAAGCATTGTCGGTTGGCTTGCCTGGCCTGCTAAAGTCAAGTTGAACCCCATTTAGGTAGGCCCACTGAT
The DNA here is from genome assembly GCA_965206395.1 of Dehalococcoidia bacterium. GTDB lineage: Bacteria > Chloroflexota > Dehalococcoidia > Lucifugimonadales > CATOSD01 > CBDBJK01. Next base: position 85,921 of record CBDBJK010000013.1, on the reverse strand, counting down.
CCAGGCGCTTTGAAGTGAATTCTGCGCCATTGTCCACAGATATGGTCTCGGGCAACTCGCGCTCCTGTGCTATGCGGTGAAGAGCTTCTACAACCTTCTGTCCATCGATGCTCGAATCTACCACTGTCCCTACACTCTCTGGAGAGGGGGCGCTGTAGACCTATGTCAAGCCCCAGATGGCATGGGGGTGAGGTCTGGCGAGCGTGCCGAGTCGTCGCCCTCAACGGCATTTACGGGCAGTTGCTTTGCGCTCGGCGTCCAGGAGAACTGCAAGATAACGTTGACGAGAAACAGCGGCGTTATGCTCAGAATCAGGATGATTACGATTTGCAGTGGGCTGTCGTGGAAGAAGTTCAGCAACACAACTTGTAGCACGACGTCGGCGATCAGCGGTATCACGTGGCGGTTCACCGAAAGCGACAGGTTGTAGTACATCATAACGGTCGTTATTGACAACAGGCTCACCGCGCCAATATACCAGGGCAGCAAAAAGGCGATTTCTTTATATTCACTGCCATACACTATGCCTATCAATGGCCTGCCAATTACGGCGGCGGCAACGATGGCAACCACACAAAACGCGCCGATATATCCCAGACTCCTCACTATCAAAGAAGTCGGAGAGCGACCCAATGCTTGAGCCTTGGAAGCCTTTGGGAAAAGAGCACGGCTGAAAGCTACCGAGATGAAGAAGACGATTCTTCCCGTCCTGGCTATCGCGCTGTACAGGCCCGCATCCTCGGACGATAAAAAGTGCTTCGCTATTACAAGATCCAGGTTGGCGAGCAGCGCGATACCTAGCACTGTAACCAGAACCGGAGCACCCTTGAAAACCAGCTCCTTCCAGTCCGCAGAACTCACGGATTTGCGCAAGATGGTGCTCAACGGCACAAACGCAAGGGCTAGCATCGCAACACCAGCAACGCCGAGAGCAACCATTACGCCCTCTATCCCAAATCCCAGGCTTACCAGGATTGAGCCAGCGACCAGCAGCACGACGCGCTCCCCGACTCGGTTGATGGTGAGCCACTTGAAGCTTTGCAGTCCCTGAAGCGCGCCCCTGAATGTCGGCAGCACCAGATAAAAGACGATTGAAGCTCCCACTAGCATCACTGGAACAGGGGACGAGAGGCGCAGGAAGTCTGAAATAACCGGCGCTGCGGCAAGGAATCCGGCAAAAAGCGCCAGCGACACGAAGAAGGGGAACCTGCTGGAGCTTAGGAGCAGTCCTCTCATCTGATCAAGGTCGCCTGATGCGCTTAACTCTGAGATTTTCTTCGCAACGGTTAGCTGTACCGCGTTGCCAATCTGCGAAGATATGGCGAATATCGCCAGCAGAGCGCCGAGCGAGCCGAAGTCGTCCGGCCCAAGCGCGCGCGCCATGTACACGTTGAAAACGAAGAGGATTACCGTGCCCAACATCGTGGCGACGGAAAGCAGGCTGCCATGCCTCAAGAGATCGTCTCTTCTCAGACGTTGTAGTATCGCTTTCAAGTTATCGAGCCTGAATTAGGAATATCAATTGTCAACTACAAAACATTGTATATTCACGTGACATAATCTTCAACTTCCTTGCCAAGGCATTCTGGTTGACCTCAGCTTGATAGTTAGCAGAATCAGTCCGGCTGCCGCAATTAACGCGAGGAACGCCAAAGAAACTGAATACCACACCAGGTTTGTATAGAACGGCTCGTATCTCAGGATTCCACCTTCGTTCAACGGAAACACGCCGAAATAGCCTGGTTCGGATTCAATGCCTTCCAAACCTTCCAGCCGCCAGCCATCAACGTCATTGTTCGGCGGCACGAAAACTATGTATGGACTGCCCGCCTCCTTTGCCTCGACTTCGTACCTGTACATCGAGAGGCGTGTTACTGCCGCTTCTCGAAGAGGGCCGGAGGCGTCAGGGGTTTCAGAGAGATATGCCCGGTGAACCTCGCTGCCGTTCTTGAACAAGGCAAGCGTTGGGGTGTCCATAACCAGCTCCAGGTCGTTCTGAATGAACAGGAATCTGTAAAACGACGCCTCGCGAGAATCTTTGGACAGCAACACGTATCTCGCCCCCAACAGTGGGAGCTTCGAGCCAAAGTCACTGTTTACAAAAGCCTCGTCTAGCAGCGACTTTACGTATGCCTGTTCCGGCGAAAAGGATTGGCCGAAAATGCCAGAGCGTCTGATGACGTTTTTGGGATAGACCAGCGGCTGATCGAAAAATGCTCTCGCAAGCGTTCGCACTGCCTGGTCCTTATTTGGAACCCAATCGTAATCAGTGTAGCTGTCCCAGGGCAAAACCAGGATACCCACATCCGGTGAGTCAGCATTCACAATGTCTCGCGCGGCATGCCAGTCTTTGGGAAACTCGGTGGTTTTCAGGTCACCGTTGAAGCCCCAGAGCATCGTAAAGGTGAACGCACCCGGCGCGAGCAACCCGACGCCAACCGCAGCGAGAGTCATATACCGAAGCATCCTGGTTCGTTCCTTCCAGTTTTCCAAAAGAGCCTCAATGCCGAGCGCCCCCAGGTACGCATACGCAAGCACAAGGAAAAAGACGAATTTTTGAGAATCCCTGAAGCCATCGAATAGTGGCACGTTGTCCGTGAGAGACCTGTACAGAGCCTCAAATGGGCCGGATACGCCTGCTCCCAGAACCAGCGCCACAACAGCCAGCCCCGCCATCGTCATCGACATATAATGGCGATATGTGGACAGCAACCCGTACACCACCAGGAAGATGAACACGCTGAACACAGTGGTGATTGCGGGGAAAAGCGTAACGGCGTAGTCGTACCCAACCCGCCAAAATCCGTGCATCGTGGCTACGCTAACCCAGGGCGATATGATGATATTCGAGGCGGCGAACGCGTCCAGGTCTTTTTCGTTAATAGCCTGTAGCACGGAATCGTTCGCGGTAAAGGCTGGCACAAGCCAGTACGCGTTGAGTAAGAAGAAGGCTGGGACCAACAGCAACAGATACGCATGCCCGCGCTCTACGCGCCTATGTACGGCCAGCCAAGCAACAAAGATGAACGCGAACACCACGAGCGTCATAGCAAGGAGGTGAGCGTTGATTGCGACAACCGAGGTGAACAGCAGCGTCGCGACAGCGGAACTGAGTTTAGGCCGCTCCATCAAGGACACGAAGCTCTTGATAGCGAACGGGGCAAAGGCATAGGCGACGAGGATGTACCACTGCCCCGCCATGAACCTGGCGTAAACAAATGGATTGATGACATACAAGATTCCGGCGAAGTAGCGAGCGGCCTCGAATCTCAAGAAGGGAAGGCGATGTGCGCCGACTCCAGCGATGGCGAATATGGCGAGCAAAATCGACTTCTGCACCAGCCACATTGGAATGATCGCCCCAGCACCGCCTATCAGCAGTTGCGGGACGAGCTTCGCGCCGAGCACAGGCGCTTTGAAGCCCAGTAACAGGTCCGTGGGAGAGGGAGCTACAGGCCCAAACACCATGTCCAGCGTGAGGATAAAGCCCTTGGATAACAACGGCCCCATGATGAGTAAGGCGAGCGCCAGATAAAAAAACGGGAAGAGACCCTGACGCGCAGGAAAGAGTTTCATGCTCCAATTGCTGACGACTCTGAGCGCGTCACCCCCCAAGTGCGAATCACCCCACCAAAAGCGTTTACTTGCTGTTCAATTTCTTGAAGGCTATCCGAAGCCGCTTACGAGGGGTGTCAAGCCCAAAAAGCGACGGAAATATGCGATCTAGAATAGACTTCCAGGGTAATGTATCATAACCAGTCAATAGACGAACAGTGCCTATGCACGGTAATGGCTTCGCGTTGGGATAAACTGGTTGACTGAGGCGTGAGTTTGTGATATAAACGACGGACTGGAACTGAGTGCGTGATGCAACAGAAAGAATCGCCAATCAGGTAGCAGCCTGTCCCGCAAAAATACACTAAAGCGCAATCGGCCTATCAGGTCGGTTGTGCCGCGTTGATAGGCGCAAAAGGGCCGCTTTACGTTGGCGCAAATAGCAGCATCGGTGCCTACTGAATCTGGCACGAGTGCAATTATGAATTACAAAACTTTCTTGGCTCTAACAAGTAAGTCGAGTGCCACTAGGGAAAGGGTCTCAGCCTTTTTACCCTCATATATGGCGCAACGGACGACTGCGGCCTTGCCTTCCTTTTCCCCTTACCGATTCAGAAGAGCTTCCTTGCCTTCCGCACGCATGTTACATAAACTCCCCCAGCTATATCTGGACAGTTCCATCAAACACGAAATACTTGCTGGCAATTCGATTGTTTGTGAAACAGTCGAGGTAATAGGTAGCATACAGGCTTCTGAAGGAGCCTAATGGCGAGTCAAAACCATAAGAGAGGCCAAGAACCTGGTTCCGGCGAATCCCTTCCCAGCAGGGTGTGGACTTCGCTCGTCCAGCACGGCTCTGGCGGTATTTCTACTGGCCTGACTGCGGCAGCATTCGTGGGCGTCGCAGCAATTGTCGTTGGAATCGCTTACCTCGTCATCGTGCTTTCCGGAGGTGTGGAAGCCAGCCTCGTCCCGATTTCTGTCGCAGAAGGCGAGGCCCTGCAAATCGTAACCCCCGGTGAGTCAGCGCAGTTTGGTCTCCGGGCAGACTTCGCGGCAATCTCGATTAGCCCTGGTATGACTGGGTTGTTCGGCACTGATGGGCAGAACGGCGGCTCAGATGCCAACGCCGCCCTCACCGGCCCTTCCGCGAATTCGCCCCTTATCTTGGCAGGCCACGCCAGTTGCTCGAATGATGTGTTGCTGAGTAACTACCAGACGAGTTCCGATGATGGGCAGTTCGTCGACATCACCAACGCGAGCAGTTCTGCGATTAACATAGACAGTTGCTCGTTCACCGCCTTCGACGTCCTCACGGAGCTATCCATCGGCGATGCTACGGTAGCCCTTTCAGGTTCGCTCGCTCCAGGTGAGACCTTCCGAGTCGGCAGTGCCGGAGTAATCGGAGTGGATGCGGTCATTGCTGGCGGTTCGCTGCCAGTGGTCCGGGGGGCTGTCGCTGCTGGATACCCCTCCTCCGGCTGATGGCACGCCAGTGGGCGCAGTGCCGCTGGACAACATCACCGGCATGGTCTATCTGGACTCTACGACGGTTTTTGACGTGAGTCACCTGAGGGTTCCGGCGCACGACATCGTGTACGACTGCATCTATGGGGACGGCTTCCCGTTCACGCCGGTGGCAGAATGTCTAGGCGGTGCCAATAGCCCCCCGCAGGCTGAAGACGATGATTATAGCGTCGATGAAAACGATGTCCTCAATGTGTCAGCGCTCCTTGGGGTGCTTTCCAACGACGACGACCCCGACGGTGACTTGCTTACGGCGATACTCGTTCAGGATGTCGATAACGGTAAATTGGCCCTCAGCCCCGATGGTTCATTCACATACACTCCCGACGAGGATTTCGACGGCATAGACAGCTTCATATATAAAGCCAACGATGGCGCGCTGGATTCCAACGATGCCACGGTCAACATAGACATAACGGACGTCAGTTGTCCGAGTGATGTGTTGCTGAGTAACTACCAGACGAGTCCCAGCGATGGACAGTTCGTCGACATCACCAACGTGGGCACTTCTGCGATTGACATATCCAACTGTTCGTTCGCTGCTTTCGACGTCCTCACGGAGCTATCCATCGGCGATGCTACGGTAGCTCTTTCAGGCTCGCTCGCTCCGGGTGAGACTTTCCGAGTCGGCAGTGCCGGAGTAATCGGAGTGGATGCGATTATTGCCGACGGGTCGCTGCCGGCCGGCCCGGGTGGGATGTCGCTGCTGGACGCCCCTCCTCTGGCTGATGGCACGCCAGTGGGCGCAGTGCTGCCGGACAACATCACTGGCATGGTCTATCTGAACTCGACGACGATCTTCCAAGTGAATCACCTGCGGGTTCCGGCGCACAACATCGTGTACGACTGCATCTATGGAGATGGCTTCCCGTTCACGCCTGTGGGAGATTGTCTGGGCGGCGCCAATAGCCCTCCGCAGGCTGAAGACGATGATTATAGCGTCGATGAAAACGATGTTCTCAATGTATCAGCGCTCCTTGGGGTGCTTGCCAACGACGACGACCCCGACGGTGACTCGCTTACGGCGATACTCGTTCAGGATGTCGACAACGGGACACTGGCCCTCAGCACCGATGGGTCATTCACATATACTCCTGACGCGGATTTCGACGGCGCAGACAGTTTCATATATAAAGCCAACGATGGCGCGCTGGATTCCAACGATGCCACTGTCGACATAATTGTCAATCCGGTGGTGCCTACGCCAACGCCCACTGCGACACCAGCGCCGCCTACAGCTACGCCAACTGCGACACCAGCGCCGCCCACGGCTACACCAACTGCAACGCCAGCGCCGCCCACAGCAACGCCAACTGCAACGCCGGTGCCACCTACGGCTACGCCAACGGCAACGCCAGCGCCGCCTACGGCTACACCTTCGCCAACCGGGACACCTGTTCCCGTAGCGACAGTGGAAGTCGAACCGGCGGCGGCGACTCTCGAAGTTGGCGAGAAGGTGCAGCTTACGGCGACGCTCAGAGACGTGGATGGCAACGTGCTTACCGGCAGGGCCGTCGTATGGTCGAGCAACAAGGCTGGCATTGCTGGCGTCAACTTCAACACTGGTCTGGTGACAGCGAAAATCGCTGGTGATGCCATCATAACCGCGACCTCAGAGGGTCAGAGCGGCACGGCCTCTATCACCGTGAACAAAGCCCCTCTTGCGGCCCCAGACCTGATTTCGCCCGACGACGAGGCAACGCTCAATGACAGGACTCCAACATTCACGTGGTCGCAGGTTGGCCCCGTTGGTGTGCCTTACGAGTTGCACATTGGCGACAGCGCGAATTTCGACGACCCGCTGGTGCTGGAAATCGTGCGATTCGCAACCGACTTCACCATGCCGGATACGCAGCCGCTTGATGATGGAGAGTATTTCTGGAGGGTGCGCCGTGTGGCTAGCGGCGGTGATGTAGGCCCGTTCTCAGTGGTTCGCAGCTTCACAATCGAAGGCCCTGCGCCAGAGCCAGAGCCACAGTCGGACATACGAATAACCTCGCCGGTGGATTCCGCCTCCATCTCGCCGGTATTTTTCACAAACACTCCACTGATTACCGTCGAGGGAACGGTAGCCGATGTGTTCAAAATCGAGGTCTTCGGCATAACTGTAACCGGAGTCGTGGCGACCTTCGAAGGCGGGAACAACTGGAAGGCCACCGATGTTCCGTTATCTGAGAACGAGAACGCGATCAAGGCGACAGCATTGGAGACGAGCGGGGCAACGAGCGCTGCCGTTATCCAGGTGGTGCTTGACACCATTCTGCCCAATATAGCTATCACGACCGAGGACGGTCTTGTCACGACCGAGGACTCGATAAGCATATTCGGCAACGTTCACGACGCGGTAAAAGGCGCGGTCAACGACGTAGCCGTTGTGGTCAAGGGAGCATTCCCTGCGACGGTAGAAAACTCTCGCTTTACTGCGCTGGACATTCCGCTGAATATCGGCCCGAACATCATAAAGGCCGTGGCGACAGACCCCGTAGGGAACGAAGATGAGACGAAATAACCGTAACCAGGGTGGCAAACGTAGCGGCAGTAAGGGTGGTCGGTGAAGGCGTCCAATCAGCCACCATTAACACACCGCTTCCTAATCCTCTCGTTGCGCAGATGACCGACTCGACGGGAGCGGCGCTTGCTAATCGCGAGGTGATTTTCACCGTTGACGAAGGTGACGGAACGATTACCAGCCCGACTGTGCCTGATCCAAGGCGCTCCATAATCGAGATAACGGACAGCGAAGGCAAGGCCCAGGTATTCTTCACTCTAGGCAGTCGGTCTGGAAGTGGCAACAATCGCGTGAAGGCGGTATCTACCGGCGTGGAGGTCGAAGCGACTTTTATAGCGTCGGCCAACCCAAGGCCGCCGGACAAGGTGAACATTGCATCAGGCAACAACCAGCAGGGAGCGGTAGGCCAGCCACTGGCACACCCATTCGTCGCAATAGCAACCGACGATGGCGACAACCGCATCGAGGACGCGGACTTGACGTTCACGGTCATCGCCGGAGGTGGAACCTTCAGTGGTCTGAGCGAAGTTATCCTCAAGACAGACTCCGACGGGCGAGCGGGTGTGTTCCTGACGCTGGGGCCGAATCCAGGGCTTGAGAATAATCAGGTCGAGGTCACATTTGAAGGGCAGACCAGCCAGCTTCCAGCTGTTTTCAGGGCGACTGCCTTCATACCAGGCGCGCCGGAGGACACAGTAGTGTCTGGTGTCGTCATGGACAACTCTAACGTGCCCATACAGGGCGTGACGGTGAGCGTCGAAGGCTTCGCCTCGACTCCAGACTCACAGAGCGTCACAGACGACCAGGGAGTGTTCAGACTCAAGTTCCCAGGCGACGCGATACCAATCGGTTTCCATCACATTATCGCTGATGGGACGACTGTTGACACAGGCGACCCGGATGTTTCATTCCCGAAGCTGAAGTTCGAGATCGACCTGATTCCCGGCGTGTTGAACACCTTGCAAGGGCCTATCTACCTCCTGCCGCTTGAAGGTGAGGCCAAGCTCGCCGGGGGTGCTGAAGATGTAACGTTCACGCTTGAGAACGTGCCGGGATTCTCGTTCACGGTGCTTGCAGGCTCCGCGCAATTCAGCGACGGCACTACCGAGAACCTTGTTTCGGTGACGCAGGTGCACGGCGACAAAGTTCCTATGGTTCCACCAAACGGAATGCAGTGGCAGCTGGTCGTGACGATTCAGCCGCCGACGGTGCAGTTCGACCCTCCCGCGCCGTTCACCTTGCCGAACATAGACGGCCTGCCTCCGGGCGCGAAGGTGGAGATGTTCTCGTTTGACCACGATTTTGGCGACTTCGTTAGTATAGGCACAGGAACTGTTTCCGAGAATGGGGCCATTGTAGCCTCCGACCCTGGATTTGGCATCGTGAAAGGTGGATGGCATGGTGGAGGCGGCCCAAGTGGCCCCGGCGGCGGTGGGGGTCCTGGTGGTGGATATTAACCATTCAGAAGTGCTAAGGCGGTGGCTTCGAAGTTGATGTGGGTGTAGTAAGTAGATGCAAAAACTGGTAGCCAGCTTGATTATCGCGGGCGTAGTGCTCGGCTTCCTGGGTGTGTTAGCCACGTCTGGTCAGGAAGCCGACCCGCCGTGCGTGGTCTCGATTCTCAATCGCACGACCTTTGTTCAGCCGGACGGAAGCTGGCAGCTAGACAACATCCCCTCCAACGTGGGCCTCGTGCGCGCTCGCATGACCTGCGTAGTGAACGGAGTGACTCTTACGGGACAGTCCGAGTACTTCGAGATTATCCCCAACGTCATTACTCAGATCGAAGCTCCTATCGTCCTGGGAGACGTGGAGCCTGTCCCGGCGACAATCGAGATAACCGTTCCCTCGGCGATACTGACGCCAAGCAATCTCACCGCTCAGTTGACCGTAATCGCCACGTTCCCCGATGGCTCCGAAAGGGACATAACCCTGAGGGAAGAGGGAACAAACTATACATCGAGCAATTCCGCGATAGCCACGGTGAGCGACAACGGCTTTGTGACCGCGATTGCTAGCGGCACGATTCTTATACTCGCCTCCAACGAACAGGTCATCAGCACCTTGCAGATGCAGGTGTTCCTCACCGGCGACTCCGACGGCGATGGAATGCCCGACGACTACGAACTCGCCAACGGTCTCGACCCTAACGACCCCAACGACGCAGCGGAAGACCCGGATTCTGACGGCCTGACGAACCTTGAAGAGTTCAACCTGGGCACCGACCCCAACAACGCCGACACCGACGGCGACACTATCGAGGACGGCGAGGAGACGATACCGGGCGTTGACGGCTTCATCACGAGTCCTCTGTTGGCTGATACCGACGGCGACCAGATTAATGATGGGCTTGAGATCGACATCAGCGGCACCGATCCCACAGACCCGGATGACTTCGACTTCGGCTCTGTTCTTACGGACTTCGACATTTCGCCGAGCGCTGTGACGCTCACCGTGAATACGATAATCTCCGAGGCGACGGTGCAGCTCGTCGTCACCGGCACGCTCGTGGACGGCACGACGGCGAACCTCACCTCACGCAACACAGGCACTACCTACCTGTCCAACAACCTGCTGGTCGTCAACTTCAGCTTCGGCGACAGGGACGGCAAGCTGTTCGCCGGACAGGATGGCGATACCACGGTTGAGGTCAGCAACGGCCCGTTTACAGTGATTGTTCCCGTTACTGTGACGACGTTTGTGCCTGAGCCATTGTCTAAACTGAGCTTGCCTGGGTTCGCCAACAACATCGACGTGAGCGGAGACTTCGCCTACATCGCGTCAGGCTCGGAAGGTCTGCAAGTCGTCGCGCTCGGCGACCGATTGACGCCTTCAGTTCTCGGCTCGGGCGTAGACACGCCTGGCAACGCCAACGACGTCAAGGTTGTAGGAGACCTCGCGTTCGTGGCCGATGGCTCCGCCGGACTTCAGATTATCGACATCTCCACGCCTGCGGCTCCGTTCATCGTCGGCTCGTTTGACACGCCGGGCGAGGCATGGGACGTAGTAGTTCGAGGCGACACCGCCTACGTCGCGGACGGCGATTCCGGCTTGCAAATCATAGACGTGTCCACCCCCAATATCCCATCCTTCCTTGGCGCGGTGGATACGCCGGGTATAGCGAAAGGCGTGGATGTTAACGGAAATATTGCCGTCATCGCGGACAGCAATGACGTGCAGGTCGTGGATGTCTCAGATCCAACTGACCCGCAGAGCAAAGGCTCGACAACCGTTGGCGGCAACGCGCGCGACGTTGTGATTCAGAACCTGGTTGCCTATATAGCCACGTTCACGGCAAACGGCTTCAGGGCAGTGGACATCTCGGATCCAAACGATCCATTCCTCGCTGGCACCGAGACACAAGGCGGCGACTTGCTACAGGATATTGCGATATTCGGCAGGTTCGCCTTTGGAGCGGACGTCGTGCGTCCCAACGGCGTGCCGATAATCGACATTGGCGACGCCACCACGCCAAGGCTTCGCGACGTGATGAACTTCATCACCCTGGGCGACGCTAATGGACTGGGCATCGCGGCTGACGACGTTTTCATTTATCTGGTGGCCGGGCCTATCGTCGAAAAAGGAACCACAGGCGGCACATCCCTGTTTATAGGCCAGTATGTGAGCCTCGAAGACCCGTTTGGCATTCCGCCTACCGCGATTATCACCTCGCCTGAGGACGGGGGCACGATATTCGAACGTGGCTTCGCGGTAGTCAAGGTTGACGCTGAAGACGACGTGTTTGTGCGCTCGGTTAGCTTCTTCGTGAACGGCGAGCTTGTATTCGTCGATTTCGGCGACCCGTTCGAGTTCCCATTCCTCGTGCCGGAGGGTGTGACCGAGTTCACATTTGGAGCTATCGCAGCCGACCTCGCGGGCAACGTTGGCGAGGCCGAAGACATCACCGTGAACGTCACGGCTGCCGACCAGCGCATCGTAGCCATTGCCGACTTGCCATCGGCCAACCCGGGACAGACTATCACGTTTGAGAGCGACGCCGAGGGAATATTCGATGCCGGAACAGTCGTTACCTTCCCGACGATTGACGCGAACGGAGTCACAAGCACTACCGACGTGACAGTCAGCAGCGCCGCGCCCGATGGAACCTCGGCAACGGTAGTCGTCCCGCTGACCGCGGACACGGGAGGCGTGACCGCCACCGGAACACCGGCTAACTTCGCGCTCCAGATAGTGCCGAGGATTACCGGATTCAGCAATAGCGACTATCGTCCCGGTGTGAACCTCACGCTGAGCGGCGGGGGCTTCATCGAGGGCGGTATTACTGTCAACTTCGGCGCGGTCAGCGTAGTGGACCCCGATACAGGCACGGGCACTATCAACGTGTTTACCAACAACACCGCCCTCAACGTTACGATACCTGGGAACGCAGGCTCCGAGGTAAGCGTGACAACTACCGGCGGGACAAGCAATCCGTTCACCGTCGGGCCAGGCACTTTCGATGGCTTCGATGCTACCGCCAGCTTCGGCACGCCCGCCGATGGCGCAGAAGCGTCGGCGAACATCGGTCAAGTGATAAGCATCATCGGGACTGATCTCAGAACCAACGCCAATGTCATATTCCCGACCGTGAACGACTCCGGTGTTGCTGGGACTATCGGCGTACGCATCAGCAACGTCAGCCTCGACGGGACTGAGGCGACTGTCAGCGTGCCGAACACTACCGTTACTGGCAACATCTTTATGCTGGGCGCGCCGGGCGTGTTCCAGTTGCAAATCGTGCCTAGGTTAACCTCATTCACGAACAACGACTTTCGTCCGTCCGGCAACTCTCGTAACCTGAGACTGAACGGAAGCGGCTTCGTAGAGGGCGCAATCACTGTCAACTATGGAGACGTCCCCGTAGTTGACCCCGCCACAGATACGAATATTATTAACGTGTTCTCCAGTGGAACCAGTCTTGACTCTGTCATACCGAGCAGGCCGGGGTCTGTGATCACAGTCGTCACTGAGGGCGGCACCAGCAACGAGCTAACGGTTGGGCCAGCGTCCTTCACAGGGATGGATGCCGTTGCCAACATCGGCACGCCCGCGGATGGCGGTGCGCCCGCGGCGAACGTCAGTCAGGCCTTCACCATAACGGGCAGCGGGTTACGCTCGAACACAAACGTGCAGTTCCAGCGCACAGACGATTCAGGATTGCTCGGCGTCACTTCGGCGCGCGTCTCAAGCGTTAACTTCAGCGGCACTGAAGCCATCGTAACCGTGCCTACGACAGCCGTCACGGGAACGCTGGTGGTTCCTGGCACTCAGGGGCCTCCGCTCCCAGTGCCAGACCTGGAAACACTAGACGAGGTCTACTCCAACGACTTCAACGCGAGCACAGGCCCTGAGTGGAGCAGTCAGACTCGCACCACCACGACCGGCGACGACCTCGACCCCGCCGAGACTTACCTCGGCAGATTCAGCAATTCCAACGTAACGCTTACTCTTACCGGACTGCCCGAACACAGCATCGTCACCGTGGAGTGGGACCTGTTTATTATTGATAGCTGGGATGGAGGGGTCGGCTCATTTGGGCCAGACCGCTTCGGCTTCCACGTTGCGGGACAGGCTGGGCCAGAGTTCGAGCATACCTTCCCTAGAGACGGCGCCGCGTCGGACATACCGCGCGACCCCGACGTGACCGGCGAGTTCGGGCCAATAAGCACATGGCAGGACAGGCTTTACAGAGACCTGACCCATGCATTCAAGCATACCGGCGATACACTGGAGATAGTGTTCTTCGGGTCTGGTCTCCAGGGCGTAAACGACGAAAGCTGGGGACTGGACAATATAAGAGTGCTTGTGGACGACACACCGGGCGTCGCTGAGGAGACGCTCCAGATAGTGCCTAGGATAACGTCGTTCTCCAACACCGACTTCAAGCCATCAGGCAATTCCAGGAGCCTGCAACTCAACGGTGGAGGCTTCATAGAGGGCCGCGTCACCGTCGATTTTGGCGGTGTGTCAGTTGAAGACCCTAGCACTAACACCACAACCATAGATGTATTCTCCAGTGGCACATCGCTCAACGTGCCAATACCGCTTGACGCAAGCTCGGAGGTCACGGTCACGACGGACGGCGGCACGAGCAACACCTTCGCGGTCAGCGCGACCTCGTTCACCGGACTCGATGCCACCACCAACAATGGTACGCCTGCTGATGGTGGCTTGCCGTCTGCGAACACCGGACAGGCCATCACATTGTTCGGCTCAGGCTTCCGCACCAACACCAACGTGCGCTTCCCCGCAATCGACGATAGCGGCAATTTGACAGGGACAATCAGGCGCGTGAAGAGCATCAACATAGATGGCACAGAGGCGCTGGTGGATGTGCCCAACCTTTCGGTCACTGGTGTAATCGAGGTGATTGGCGTTGACACGGCTCTGCCTGTGCCAGACCTCGGCACGCTGACCGAGGCCCTGTCAGAGGACTTCGAAGCCTCGGTAGGCCCTGAGTGGAGCCGCACGAACAAAACGACTGCCCCTGACGAGAGTACGCTGTATCTTGGCCGGTTCGGAAACGAAAATATAACCATGAAGCTCGACAGCCTGCCTGCCCACAGCGCGGTTGTGGTGGAGATCGATCTGTACATACTCGACACGTGGGATGCTGGCGCTGGCAGCGACTTCTGGGGTTTCCAGGTGGAAGGACGGTCCGGGCCTGAGTTCGAGCGCTCCTTCCCCAGGGATGGCACGGCGACGAGCTTCCCAGGCGATCCCGACGCCACCGGAGATTTCGGAGGCGTGACCGGGACTGTTGACAAGTTGTACCGTGGATTAACCCACGCATTCGAGCACAATGGCGACACGCTAGAGATGGTCTTCTTCGGCAGAGGTCTTCAGGCATTGAGCGACGAAAGCTGGGGTATAGACAACGTTAGAATCCTGCTCGACACCTCCGCAGGCGCGCCTCTAAACGTACTCCAGATAGTGCCCAAGATAAGCTCGTTCACCAATACCGACTTCAAGCCATCGGGCACTTCAAGAAGCCTGCAACTTAACGGCGGAGGCTTCATCGAAGGCCGCGTCACCGTCGATCTTGGCGATGTCTCAGTCGTTGATCCCGGCACGAACACCACGACCATAGACGTGTTCTCCTCTGGCACTGGGATGAACACCATCATTCCAAATGATGCCGGGAGCGAAGTTACAGTTACGACGAATGGTGGAACGAGCAACACTGTCCAGGTCAGCGCGACTTCGTTCACCGGATTCGATGCCACCGCCAGCTTTGGCACGCCTGCTGACGGTGGTCTGCCGTCTGCCAACGTGGGTCAGGCCATCACGTTGTTCGGCTCAGGCTTCCGCACCAACACCAATGTGCGTTTCTCCGCAATCAACGACAGCGGTGTGTTGACAACGACGATCAGGCGTGTGAAGACCGTGAACTTAGACGGCACGGAGGCGCTGGTTGACGTGCCTAACAGCGCGGTCACCGGCGACTTCAGCGTAATTGGCGCGGACGAGTCGTTCCCGCTTCAAATTGTACCGAGGATAACGTCGTTCACTAACACGGACTTCAGGCCGTCGGGCACTTCAAGAAGCATACAACTCAACGGCGGGGGCTTCGTTGAGGGAAGCATCACCGTCCACTTCGGCGATTCAGACGTGGCTGACCCCGACGTGAGCACAGGCACGATCGATGTGTTCTCTAGCGGCACTGGCATGAACAGCGTCATCCCGTCGAGTCCGGGTGCGCTTGTGAGCGTGACCACGGCAGGCGGCACGAGCAACGAGATCGCGGTCAGCGCGACCTCGTTCACCGGCATATCGTCCGTCTCGACCACCGGCACGCCCGCAGACCCGACAGAGGCTTCGGTTGATGCCTTCGGGCAGGCCGTGCTAGATGGCGTTGGGTTTAGGTCTAACACGAACGTGGTTTTCCCGACTATCAATGATGCGGGCGTTGAGGGCACGGCGAGGGTGCGCGTAAGCAGCGTCAGCCTTGATGCGACATCGGCAGTGGTGAGCCTGCCCACAAACGTTAACACTGGCGACATCAGCGTGATCGGCATAGACGGGTCGTTCCTGCTTCAAGTCGTGCCGAGGATAACGTCGTTCACCAACACGGACTTCCGCCCCGGCGTGAACCTGAGGCTGAACGGTCGTGCATTCAACGAGGGCAATATCACTGTCCACTTTAACGGCACGCCTGTTGTTGACCCTGACACCGGCAGCGGCACGGTAGATGTGTTCGGCAGCAGCACCGCAATCAACGTCACGATTCCGAGCAACCCCGGCGGCGAAATCAGCGTGGAGACGGCAGGAGGCACAAGCGACCCGTCCGCTGTTGGCCCAACCGCCTTCACGGGCATAGAGGCAACCGCAGACCTTGGCACGCCCGCCGATGGCGGCGTGGGAGGGCCTCGGCGAACCCCGGCCAGAGGGTTCTTATCACCGGAGCACACTTTGGCGTAAACACGCGGGCGTAAACACGCGGGCGTAAACACGCGGGCGTAAACACGCGGGCGTAAACACGCGCGTCATCTTCCAGACGGTGAACGACAGCGGCATCGGTGGCACGAACACGGTCTCGCTTACCAACATCAGCCCGGACGGGACCTCGGCCTTCGTCACTGTGCCAACCGCGATTGCAACAACGACTGCCGTCTCAATACCGGGCGCAAGCGACACGCAGACGCTGCAAAACGTGGCCGAGACTCGACTCATTCAGCTTCACCCCCGACTTCTCGGAAGGCTCGATTCTCACTCTTACAGGTGTGGGCTTCGTCGAGGGCGAGGTGACGATACACTTCGGCCCCGTTTCAGTAATTGACCCCGACGTTGACGCTGATGGAACCGTCGTTGACGTGTCGAACTCCAACCGGCAAATAGTCGTCACCATTCCCGCCTCTGCGGGTGAGAGCGTCACCGTTGAGACGGGCGGCGGCACGAGCAACACCATGACGATGTTGCTGCCCAACATTAGAATCGATTCCCCCAAGGGCGGCGAGACCGTCAACGCGGAGGAAATTGTCGAGGTTACGGCGACGGCGTTCGACCCCGACGGCATAGAGTCGATAGAGTTCTTCCTTGATGGCGTGCTGCAACCAGCATTCGATGGAGAGCTTTTCGTGACTACGACGGACGGTAGGGCGAACATATTCGGCGCTGGCAAAGGCCTCCGCGCCGGGTGGTGGGCTGCTTCCACCGGGCTTCAGCTTCGAGGTGTCGCCCGGATATGTAATGCGCGTGCTGAACGTCACCGGTTCAGTAAGCGGATTCGCTAGCGGCTGTCGCTTCAACGGGGCTGACGGCGGCCAGGTATGCGGCTCATCCACGAACGTCGCCTCGTCTGGAGGGCATCTCAGGCATTATTCACGGCAACAGGACGATGTTCCTGGCAGGAGTGTTCCTCGACGATACCGAGCCAACCGACCCTGCGCCTGACCGCCTGGATGTCACCAACGCGAACGACGCGGCGGTCATCTCGCCACTTTTGAACCAGACGTTCTTCATAGGGGGATGGCCTCGCCTCGGATGGCACGCCACAAGAATTCAGCGTGCCGGATGACGCGACTCGCCTGTTCCTTGGCTTCATCGAAACATTCAACTTCAGCACGGGAGGTGCTCCCGGCGCATACACCGACAATGGCGGCTCTTTGAGCGTCGGGCTTGTCATCGCGGACTCTATCCCAGCCACGCTCTCAGTGCCCGAAGTAGTGGGCGCAACCAGCGAGTCGGTAACGGCGAAGTTTTTCTTCACGGCTCCTGCGCTCAACGGGGACAATTCCGTCACAATCGGCGCGCGTGCTTCAGACGCCAATTCAACAAGCACAGCCGAGGTGATTACCGTAGAGGTGGTCGAGGCGGCGTTCTCCATCGATAGCGTTGCGAGCTTTGGTACGCCCGCCGACCCCGGACTACCCTCTGCCAACGCGGGACAGACCAGAACGCTGACCGCTAGCCAGCGAGTGTTCACAGGCTCGACGCTGGCAATCTTCCCCACCTTAAATATCAGCGGCGTGGCTGGTATCGCGTGGGTGCAGGTGACTGGCGTGTCAGCCGACGGCAAGTTCGCTACGATAGTCGTGCCGACAAGCGCAACAACAGGCGTAGTGGAGATTCAAGGCGTTGGCTCTCAGACACTTCAGGTTGTGCCTAGTGGTCCAACATCATTGAAATGAATACCATGATAGTCATTGTTCCTCTTGGGGGTTCAATCGTAACGTTGAACCGAGGAGGAACCATGATGTCTACCAAGAAGTACCGTATCAGACTGACTACCGACGAACAACAGGAACTCAACGCCTTGGTCTCACGCGGTCGGGCTGCGGCGTACAAACAGACCCATGCGCGCATTCTGCTGATGAGCGATGAGTCACGCTCGGACGGGGGAATGAAGGACGCGGACATCACCAGCGCGCTCGGTGTGGGACAGTCAACGGTCGAGCGAATACGCAAGCGCTGTGTGGAGGAGGGGGTCGAGTCTGCGCTGAATCGCAAAAAGCAACTGCGTCGGCGTCAAAAGAGACTGGACGGCGAAGGTGAAGCACGGTTGATAGCGATGGCCTGCGGGGAACCGCCGGAGGGGGCGTGCCAGTTGGACCCTGAAGCTGTTGGCTGACCAGTTGGTCGAGTGTGAGATAGTCGGGACCATTAGCACCGAGACGGTTCGCCAGGCGCTTAAAAAAAAACGAACTGAAGCCGTGGCTGAAGCAGAGTTGGTGCATCCCGCCCGGTCAGAGCGCGGAGTTTGTGTGCGCGATGGAAGACGTGATGGAAGACGTACTGGAGGTCTACCAACGGCCGTACGATGGGAATGAGGTTCTGGTGTGCATGGATGAGACGAGCAAACAGCAAGTCAAGGAGACGCGAGTGCCGCGTCCCGCAGCGCCCGGCTTATCGGCGGCATACGACTACGAATACGAGCGCAATGGAGTGAGCAGCCTGTTCATGCTGTTTGCACCGTTGGACGGATGGCGCCGAGTCGAGGTCAGAGAGCGTCGCACGAAGGTGGACTGGGCGCATGTGATAAAGAAACTGGTCGACGAGGACTACCCTGACAGAGACCGGATCGTGCTGGTAATGGACAATCTCAACACTCACAAGCTGTCCTCGCTATACGAGGCATTCGAGCCTGCTGAGGCGAGGCGTATAGCTGAGCGACTGGAGATACACTACACTCCCAAACACGGGAGTTGGTTGAATATGGCGGAGATAGAGATCGGTGTGCTGGCTCGACAGTGCCTGGACCGACGGATTGCCAATCAAGACATCCTGCGCGGCGAGGTCAATGCTTGGCAGAATCAACGCAACCGGGATGTGATACGAGTGGATTGGCGCTTCACTACCGAGGATGCGCGCATCAAGCTAAAGTCACTCTACCCATCAATACAAAAACGTTGAACCACTAGTGACAGCGGCGAGATTAGCGTCGAGACCGAGGGCGGTGTGAGCAACACGGTCACCTTCGGCCCGACCTCGTTCACGGGCTTTGTGTCTGTGGCGAGCTTCGGTACGCCCGTTGACACTGGCGCATCCTCCGCGAACGCGTCCCAGACCATCGTCGTAACGGGGACTGGTTTCAGGAGCAACACGAACCTCATATTCCCAGCGATGAACGACAGCGGCTTACCCACAGGTATAGCGTCCAGAATCAGCAACATCAACATCGATGACACAGAGGCGACGGTTGTAGTGCCGCAGGCTGCTGTCACCGGCGACGTGACCATGCCCGGCACAGACGAGAGCTTCCCGTTGCAGATAGTGCCGAGACTGTTCGGCTCGTTCACGAACACCGACTTCAGGCCGGGCGTGAACATCCGGCTCAATGGACGGGGCTTCGTTGAGGGCGGCATAACCGTCAGCTTCGGTGATGTATCCATCGTAGACCCCGATGTTGGCTCTGGCACGATAAACGTGCACGCGACCAACTCATCCCTAGGCGTGAGCATACCCGGTGGTGGAGGCAGCGAGATTAGCGTCGAGACCGAGGGCGGTGTGAGCAACACGGTCATCTTTGGCCCTGCTTCGTTCACGGGCTTTGCGTCTGTGGCGAGCATTGGCACACCAGCCGATGGTGGAGTGCCTTCCGCAAACGCCTTACAGACCATCGTCGTGACGGGGACTGGTTTCCGTTCCAACACGAACCTCATATTCCCAGCGATGAACGACAGCGGCTTACCCACAGGGGTAGCGGCAAAGGTCGCTAACGTCAACATCGATGGCACAGAGGCAACGGTGGTCGTGCCGCAAGCTGCTGTTACAGGCGACGTGACAATGCCCGGCACAGACGAGAGCTTCCGGTTGCAGATAGTGCCGAGACTGTTCGACTCTTTCACAAACACCGATTTCAGGTCGGGCGTGAACATGCGGCTCAACGGACGCGGCTTTATCGAGGGCGGCATCACCGTCAACTTCGGCGATGTATCAATCGTGGATCCCGATGTTGGCACTGGCACGATAAACGTGTTCTCGACCAACTCAGCGTTGAATGTGAGCATACCCGGCGGCGGAGGCGGTGAGATTAGCGTCGAGACTGAGGGCGGTGTGAGCAACACAGTCGTCTTTGGCCCGACCTCGTTCACAGGCTTTGCGGCTGTAGCGACCATCGGCACGCCCGCCGATGGTGGAGCGCCTCCGATGGTGGAGCGCCCTCCGCGAATGCCTCGCAGACCATCACCGTCACGGGAACTGACTTCAGGAGCAACACGAACCTCGTATTCTCATCGATGAACGACAGTGGTATACCTGTAAATGTGGCGGCCAGGGTGAGCAGCGTGAACCTGGACGGCACAGAGGCAACGGTGGTCGTGACGCAGGCTGCGGTCACCGGCGACGTGACCATGCCCGGCACTGATGGGAGCATCCCGTTGCAGATAGTGCCAAGGATAAGCTCGTTTAGTTTCACCTCGTTTACACCCGGCGTTAACCTTCGCCTGAATGGAAGGGGCTTCGTTGAGGGAGCCATTACCGTAAACTTCGGTAGCGTGGCGCTCGATGACCCTGATATTGGCTCAGGCACTATAAATGTGTTCTCGGCCAACTCGGCGATGAACGTGACCATACCCGAAGGCGCTCAACCTGACGAGGTGTTCGTCGAAACAGAGGGTGGCACGAGCAACGTCGTGGCATTGATCGAGGATACCGCTGGCATTCCGCCTACCGTCGCAATCACCGCGCCCATACCTGGCGAAACGGTGCTGGAAGGCGGCGCAATTCTGATAACCGCCAGTGCCACTGATGATGTCTTCTTAACCGAGGTCAGGTTCTCGGTGAAAGACCCCTTCTTCGTTGAGATTGCGACATTCACCGATAAGAACCCGCCTTTCGAGTTTCTGTATTTCGTGCCCGCAGGAAGTCCCTTGCAGTTGGTGATAGACGCTACCGCCACCGATCTGGCTGATAACGTTGGCGAGAGCGATGACGTTATCGTGTTCGTGGAGATACCAACTGTCTCAATCGATAGTGTGGCGAGTATCGGCGTTGCTGCCGACGCTGGCGTTCCTTCGGCGAACGTGAGCCAGACGATTACATTCACGGGAGATCCGGGCGAGTTCGATGGCGGCACTATTGTGACCTTCCCCACAACAAACGACAGTGGAGTTAGAGGCACTGTTAATGTTGCGGTCAATGGGGCTGCTCCAGACGGCTCGACTGCTACGGTAGCCGTGCCTTTAGCGGCTTCGACGGGCGGAGTCACGGTGTCAAACATCGATGGCAACTTTGGTTTGCAGATCGTGCCCAGTATAAACTCGTTCACGAACAACGACTTCAGGCCATCAGGAACGTCGCGGACGCTTACCCTGAGTGGCAGTGGCTATATAGAGGGTGGCATCACAGTCAGCTTCGATGGCGTAGACGTCGTAGACCCGAGCAATAGCAGTTCGATAATCAATGTATTCTCCAGCGGCAACAGCCTGAACTCAGTGATTCCAGCAGGCCCGGGACCGTCGGTAAGCGTAATCACGGCGGGCGGCACCGAGTAATTCCATCCAGGTAGGCCCGACCGATTTTACAGGCATCGAGACCTCAGCGGATTTCGGCACACCTGCCGATGGTGGTCAGCCTTCGGCAAACGTAGGCCAGGCAATCACTGTCACAGGTGCAGGGTTTGGCAGCAACACCAACGTCACCTTCCCAACCCTCGGTGACACTGGAATTGTAGGAACCACGTCAGTACGGGTAGCCAGTTTTGGCGACGGCACGGAAGCAATGGTAACAGTGCCGAACACCGCTGTAACTGGCAACGTGAGCATGCCGGGCAACGACGGCTCCATCTTCCTGCAAGTGGTGCCAAGGATAACCTCGTTCACGAACAGCGACTTCAGGCAGTCGGGCACATCGCGCAACCTGACACTGATCGGGAATGGCTTCGTTGAGGGCGGCATCACCGTCCACTTTGGTGACACAGACGTGATCGACCCGAATGTGAGCAGCACTACCGTCGACGTATTCTCCGTCGGCACAGGAGTGAGCAGCGTCATCCCATCGAATCCGGGCGCTCTAGTGAGCGTGACGACAACGGGCGGCACGAGCAACGAGGTCGAGGTCGGGCCGACATCGTTCACGGAGCTTATAGCTAGCGCAGACTTCGGCACACCCACTGACGGCGGCGAGCGCTCCGCCAACGTGGGCCAGAGCATCACGCTTGAGGGCACGAACTTCAGGTCGAACAGCAACGTCGCATTCCCGACAATCGGTGACACTGGCATCAGTGGCTTCAGCACAGTCAGGGTAAGCGGTGTCAACATCGACGGTACAGAGGCAGTGGTAACAGTGCCGAACACCGCTGTAACTGGCAACGTGACCATGCCTGGCAACGACGGCTCCATCTTCATGCAAGTGGTGCCAAGGATAACCTCGTTCACGAACAGCGACTTCAGGCAGTCGGGCACATCGCGCAACCTGACACTGATCGGGAATGGCTTCGTCGAAGGCGGCATCACTGTCCACTTCGGAGACACAGACGTGATCGATCCCGACGTGAGCACAGGCACAATCGACGTGTTCTCCGTCGGCACAGGTATAACCAGTGTCATACCGTCGAATCCGGGCGCGCTGGTGAGCGTGACGACTGCGGGCGGCACGAGCAACGAGGTCGAGGTCGGGCCGACATCGTTCACGGAGCTTATAGCTAGCGCAGACTTCGGCACGCCCGCTGACGGTGGCGAACGCTCCGCTAACGTGGGCCAGAGCATCACGCTTGAAGGCACGAACTTCAGGTCGAACAGCAACGTCACGTTCCCAACAGTCATCGACTCCGGCATCACTGGCTTCAGCACAGTCAGGGTGAGCGGTGTCAACATCGACGGGACAGAGGCAGTGGTAACAGTGCCGAACACCGCTGTCACGGGCAGCGTGACCATGCCGGGCAACGACGACTCCTTCTTCCTGCAAGTGGTGCCAAGGATAACGTCGTTCAGTTTCACCTCGTTTAGCCCAGGTTCAAATCTTAGGCTGAACGGACGCGGCTTCGTCGAGGGCGACATCACCATCCACTTCGGCGGCACGGACGTGGTTGACCCGAATATAGGCAGCACTACCGTCGACGTGTTCTCCAGCGGCACCGCAATGAACGTGACGATACCGGCGGGCGCTGAGGAAACGGTCAGCGTGACCACCCTCGGCGGCACGAGCAACGCCGTGGAAATGTTCCTGCCGACAGTTACCATCACTTCGCCGCGAGACGGGGACGCCTTCGCGGAAGAGTCCACCATCATCATCAAAGTATCTGCACTGGATAGTGGTGGAATCGCGTCTGTGGACTTCCTCATAGACGGCAGCGTTGCATTCACTGACGATACATCGCCGTATCAGTTCGAGTTCACTATGCCTGTGTTCGATGAGGGAGGCGACAACGATATCACGCTGGGAGCGACGGTGACAGACACGGATGCCAACACCGCTGATGCCGATGACATCACGATAAGCGTGGTAGTGCCTTCATTCTCCTTCGACTCGACGGCTACCGAAGGCACGCCAGTCGATGCAGGCGAATCTTCGGCAAACGTGGGCCAGACAATCACGTTTACGGCAAACTACCGCGCTTTCGATAGCTCTACCAGTATTAGCTTCCCAACGGTTAACGATTCTGGAGTGCCGAGCGAAACGTTTGTCAACAATAGCAGGGTGTCGCTGGACGGCACAACGGTTAACGCTGTCGTGCCAAACACGGCGGCAACAGGAGACGTTAAACTTTTTGGCCTGCCAGACACATTCTTCCTGCAGATAGTGCCGCGAGTGACCACGTTCTCAAACAACAGCGACTTCAGGCCGGGGGTGAACCTGCGATTGCGCGGCAATGGCTTCATAGAGGGCGGCATCACCGTCCACTTCGGCGATGTAGATGTCGTAGACCCGAGCACTAGCTCGACGACGATTAACGTTCACTCGTCTGGCACGCTTATGGACGTAACCATGCCTTCAGGGGCGGGTTCTGGTGTGAGCGTGACGACCGGGGGCGGCACGAGCAACGTGTTCTTCGTCGGGCCTGAGTCGTTCACAGACCTCATCGCTGATGCCAACGAGGGCACGCCTGCCGATTCAGGTGAGCGTTCGGCCAATGTAGGCCAGACAATCACGATTTTGGGTTCGGGCTTCCGCAGCAACACCAACGTGAGCTTCCCAAGCGTGAACGACAGCGGCGCTGTAGGGACGATAAACGTTCGCATTGGCGGGCTGAACGTAACCCGCACCCAGGCCACGGTGGTCGTGCCGAACACGGCGGCGACGGGAGAGGTCAAACTTTTTGGCCTGCCAGACTCCTTCTTCTTGCAGATAGTGCCGCGAATAACTACGTTCTCAAGTAACAGCGACTTCAGGCCGGGGGTGAACCTGCGATTGCACGGCAATGGCTTCATAGAGGGCGGCATCACCGTCCACTTCGGCAGTGTTGATGTCGTAGACCCGAGCACTAGCTCGACGACGATTAACGTTCACTCGTCTGGCACGCTTATGGATGTAACCATGCCTACAGGAGCGGATGGGGGCATGAGCGTGACGACCGAGGGTGGCACGAGCAATGTGTTCTTTGTCGGGCCTGAGTCGTTCACAGACCTCATCGCTGATGCCAACGAGGGCACGCCTGCCGATTCAGGTGAACGCTCGGCCAATGTAGGCCAGACAATCACGATTTTGGGTTCGGGCTTCCGCAGCAACACCAACGTGAGCTTCCCAAGCGTGAGCGACAGCGGCGTGCCGGGGACGATAAACGTTCGCATTGGCGGGCTAAACGCAGACCGCACCGAGGCCACGGTGGTCGTGCCGAACACGGCGGCAACAGGAGACGTTAAACTTGTCGGCCTGCCGGACTCCTTCTTCTTGCAGATAGTGCCGCGAATAACCACGTTCTCAAGTAACAGCGACTTCAGGCCGGGGGTGAACCTGCGATTGCATGGCGGCGGATTCATAGAGGGCGGCATCACCGTCCACTTCGGCAGTGTTGATGTCGTAGACCCTAGCACTAGCTCGACGACGATTAACGTTCACTCGTCTGGCACGCTTATGGATGTAACCATGCCTACAGGAGCGGATGGGGGCATGAGCGTGACGACCGAGGGTGGCACGAGCAATGTGTTCTTTGTCGGGCCTGAGTCGTTCACAGACCTCATCGCTGATGCCAACGAGGGCACGCCTGCCGATTCGGGCGAACGCTCGGCCAATGTGGGCCAGACAATCACGATTTTGGGTTCGGGCTTCCGCAGCAACACCAACGTGAGCTTCCCAAGCGTGAACGACAGCGGCGCTGTAGGGACGATAAACGTTCGCATTGGCGGGCTAAACGCAGACCGCACCGAGGCCACGGTGGTCGTGCCGAACACGGCGGCAACAGGAGACGTTAAACTTGTCGGCCTGCCAGACTCCTTCTTCCTTCAGATAGTGCCGCGAATAACCACGTTCTCAAGCAACAACGACTTCAGGCCGGGGGTGAACCTGCGGTTGCATGGCGGCGGATTCATAGAGGGCGACATCACCGTCCACTTCGGCAGTGTTGATGTCGTAGACCCTAGCACCAGCAGCACGACGATTAACGTTCACTCGTCTGGCACGCTTATGGATGTAACCATGCCTACAGGAGCCGATGGGGGCATGAGCGTGACGACCGAGGGTGGCACGACCAACGTGTTCTTCGTCGGCCCTGAGTCGTTCACAGACCTCATCGCCGTCGCCAATATAGGCACGCCCGCTGACTCGGGCGAACGCTCGGCCAACGTGGGCCAGGCTATCACACTTGTGGGTTCGGGATTCCGCACCAACACCAACGTGAGCTTCCCAAGCGTGAACGACAGCGGCACGCCGGGCTTTAGCTTTGTTAGAGTCGCCTTCATTAATAGCGACAGGACTGAAGCTACCGTAACTGTTCCGCTCAACGCGGCGACAGGCGAAGTCACCGTGCCGGGCACAGACACGAGCTTCCTGTTGCAGATAGTGCCGAGGATTACCTCGTCTTCTGTTACAGGAGGGGTTCTTACGCCAGGGCAAAACCTGCGTCTGAACGGCAGCGGGTTCATAGAGGGCGGCTCGACTGTTCGCTTTGGTGACGTGGATGTCGTAGACCCTGACACCGGCTCGGTCACGATTAACGTTTTTAGCACGAACACCGCGATGAACGTCACGATACCCAACGACGCCGGGCCAGAGGTGACTGTGACGACGGCAGGCGGCACGAGCAACCTGTTCGTCGTGGAATAATCATACCTGTGGGTCAGCAGAACCTATCGCTAAGGTCTTGTTCACTGGCGCCACGTGGGAAAGCATCGAGCCGGGATTCGGTGAGTTCGCCATCGCGGGCACAACGCCCTAGACATGGAATTGCTGAAATTCGCGCAGTACCAAACAGGACATTAATGTGAATTTTCCAGAACTCTTGAAAGTAGGGATAATGCTTGTAGGCGCAGGGCTTGGCCTCGGCCTTACTGTCTACGGCGCGACTTCGTTTGCGTCAGGGAAAGAGGTGTCGCGGTTAACCAGCTTCGCCTACATTTTTCTCTTGACCCTTGCGCTTCAGGGCTTTCACGTGATAGAGCACATAGCGCAGACCATTCAAAGGTTTGTGCTGCATTCTCCGCAGGCTCACGGGCTGATAGGTCAGCTAGACCTCGAGCAGGTGCACTTCGTCTTCAACTTGATGTATCTGGCCTTTCTCATTCACGTCCTGCTAAGATGGCTGACCCTGAAAGCCGAACTACCGAATCATTGGAGGGCTTTCACGGCGATATTGATATTTGGGGTGGTTTTGCAGTCATATCATCAGGTTGAGCATACCGTCAAGCTGGGTCAGTTTGTTCAAACACACGTGCAGGGTACACCTGGCCTCATCGGTCTCTATTTCGATAGTGTAATCTTCCATTTCATCATGAACACCCTGGTCTTCTTGCCTGGAGTAATCGTGTTCTGGTGCGCGGGACTTCACAGGCGGCTGTCGATACGCGAGTTGTTTGGTAGGCAAACGATCAAGCAGTCTGCCTAACTATGAGGCTTGTGCGTGCCTCATCTAGGGCGCACCTCCAACGCCCCTAGATTTATCTCCTTCTGGTCGTCCACATCATCGCCGTCGCCAGGGTGGAAGGTTATGCTGGAGCGTCCGATGGTGTCGGCAACGATCTCGATCTCGATAGACCCGCCCGGCCCGATCTCTCTAAATATATCGTAACCATGAAGATGTAAGACGCCCTTTTCGTCCGCGTCTACTCGAAGGATGATGTCGTCTCCCTGCTCGGCTCTGATGAGACCTGACTCGATGTTCAATTCACCGTCTTCTATCGTCAAATTGAACACGGTCGCTTTCTCGGCTTCCTCCTCAGAGTTGCTGCTGCAAGCTACCAACGCGGTTGCGCACAAGACGAGCGACGCAAGCAAAAGGGAGAGACTTTTGGGCAGCTTTGCCATCGTACAGGTCTCCTCAATAACAGGCTTGGTAGCTGAATAGCTCTATGAAAATCTGACGCTACAATAAAGAAGGCTCCCGGAATATCCAGGAACCTCCTTTATTCGTCTTTCGTTGTAATGAAAATACAGATAGGGTCGCCCACATGAATAGTTCTGTAGCAGGACCGTGTATCAGCGCAATCGGGGCTTGCTAGGCGTTTACCACTTCTGGCGAGCTTGCCTTTGTGACGCCGATCATGCTGTCCCTGTTCACGAGTTTGGCTAGCTCTTCTTCGCTCATGTTTTCGGTCCCCGCAGGTCGCACCGGCAGCACGATGTAGCGCAAGTCTGCCGTGCTGTCCACTACACGCACTTCGACGCCCGTATCCAGTTCCAGGCCGAACTCCCGCATTACGCCACGAGGGTCGCTGACCGCACGCGAGCGATACGCGAAGCTCTTGTACCAGTCTGGAGGCGGCCCCAGAAGCGATGAGGGGTAGCAGGAGCACAGGGTGCATACAACGACGTGATGCACCGAATCTGTGTTTTCCATAACGGCAAGCTGAGATTCTGGCGCAAGAACATACCCAAGCTCTGCAACGGCAGACCTTGGGTCCGCAACGAGCCGCGCCTTGAATTCTGAGTCTACCCAGGCCCGCGCTACGATTCTCGCGCCGTCCGTAGGCGAACGGGACATCATAATATCCATCTTGTGCTGGATGCTTTCCCTGGTCATCAACCCTTTATCGATGAGAAGCTCTTGTATGGCGAGGCTGCGCTTTGCCCGATAGCTAAGCTCCTGGTCCTCAAGCATCCCTTCGGGGTCATGGTCATGGTCATGGTCGTGATCGTGTTGGTCGCCGCTCATTGCTCCTCCTCCAATGTTATGCTGGTTCCAGCCAATTCTGGTAAATGTCCATCAAAAGTTTGTCCGAACTGTTGGCGGACTCTCCTTCCCAGAGGTCGCTTTGTTTGAACTCGACCCGATACAACGGCTGCATGGGAAGGCCTGTCTCTCCATATGCTCGCGTCTCAGGATTGGGAAACGCTCCGCAAATATCGGTAATTCTACCGTTCTTACCCTTCACGAACCAGGGTGTCCGGTGATGGTGATTGGGATAGTCTTCCCTCACCCGTACGGCATCGCCGGGTTGAAATAGAACCGCATCCTCCGTTGACACTATGCCTCTCCTATCGTTTCCCCATAGGTATGAAAATATGGATTTCCTACACTCGTTACAGCCTTGTTATTCTCTATGGTCGGAACGGCAACCCTCTCAAAACAATTCGCGGACTTTGGCGTCGATTTCTTCCTCGGTTAGGACGTTCTTTTCGACCAGCAGTGTCTCTATCGACGCCGACCATTGCTCATAGTAGGAGAGACTTTCGTATTCGTCAAGTGACAACGACTCGATGCCGCGACGTACCTCATCAGTGACGAGAAGGCGCATTTCTGCAAGAGCGCCCCGCAAAGCGTGAGTGCTCCTCTCCCAATATGAGCGCTCGTGTTCAGTTCGGTCAATAGGCTCGTCGGTGGGCCATCCGCCCCGGTCGTGGACTGCTGGCATCGCTTACTCCCTTCGGCTCGACACAGTATCCTCCGTTGACACTTTGCCTTTCCTATCATTTTCAGCTTTACAAAATTATGAGTTGTCCACCCTCGTTACAGGGTTGCTATCCTCTATGGTTTGAACGGCAACCCTCTCAAAATAACTCGCGGACTTTGGCGTCGATTTCTTCCTCGGTTAGAACGTTCTTTTCGACCAACAGCTTCTCTATCGACGCCGACCACTTTTCATAGTAGGAGAGCGTTTCGTATTCGTCGGCTGGCAACGACTCGATGCAACGACGCAGTTCATCAGTGCCGAAAAAGTGCATATCTCCAAGAGTGACCCTTAAAGCGTGCGTGCTCCTCTCCCAATATGCATGTTCGTGCTCAGTCCGGTCAATAGGCTCGTCGTTGGGCCAACCTCCCCGGTCGTGGACTGCTGGCATCGCTTACTCCCTTCGGCTTGACAATGACTTCAGAATATTCACGTTATCCGGCGACCCCCCACCGTTCGTCCATTTCGCGGACTTTGGAATCGATCTCCTCTTTCGAGACAATGCTTTTCTCCACAAGCAGATTCTCGACTGAAGCCGACCAGGTTTCATAGTAAGACAATGATTCTTGAAGATGGGATGGCAAGGCGTCTATACCCGCGCGAAGCTCTTCGGTATAGATGATGCCTTCTTCGCGGAGCGCCTCGACCATAACGTGCGTCCTGTTTTCCCAATCGGCGAATTCGTGCTCGGCCTGGTCAATTGACTCGTCGGCAGGACTTTCGCCCTGGTCATGCGCTTTCGGCATCAATCTCTCCTTTCTTCCAGCCTAGATGAACACATCATACTTACAAACTACCTTAAAATTCACCGCAGAGCACACAATCCGTAGAGACGGACTCCGACCTGCTCTCCTTTAAGGTGTCGGAGAGATCGCTGAGACGAGAAAACTAAATGAATTCTCTGCGAACTCTGCGTTCTCGGCGGTTTTATTTATGCGGCAGATTTCAAGCGGCTCACTTGCTACGCCGAGCCAGATGACTTCAAAAACTGAGCCAACGCATCGTTCCATTTGTCAGGCGACTCGAAGTAGGGGGAGTGGCCTGTGTCGGGAATCTCAATGATGCGCTCCGGGGGAAGAATCGTCGCCGCCTCGCGTATGACATCCGGCGGAAAGAGCGGGTCGTTGCTCCCAACGATGAACTGGATAGGCATAGCGAGCTTCTTCAGGTCTTCGTGCGAGTAGGATGTGCTTCTGAGCAGGGCGCGAACAGCCGTAGGCGGCGGCTCGGCAACGCTTCCAAGCTGCTCGTAGAGGAAGGCCCGCGCCAGATTCTGTCCCGCAAGCTGCTCTCCAAGCGCCGGATGGCTTCCCATAGGCATATCGTCCGGCAGAGCGAGCGCGTTGCGGTTTACGATCATATCATCGTAGGCCTGCTCGATGCGTGGGTTGAAGATTCCGCCTATCGTGTCTGCGAGCGTCAGCGTTATGACTCGCTCAGGGTATCTGACCGCGAATCCTAACACTGTCCAGCCGCCCATCGATTGCCCGACGAGATGCGCCCTGTCGATTCCCAGTTGGTCGAGAATCGCCCGCAGGTCGTTGACTGCGGCGGTGGGGCCAGACTTTCCAGCATCGTCCGACGAGCGCGCAAAGCCGCGATGGTCCCATGTGACGACGCGGTAGCTCTGCGCGAAAACCGGAACCTGTTGATACCAGATGGCGTGATTGCCGCCCATTCCGTGACTGAAGACCAGGGCCTCGCCTTCGCCATGAGTCTCGTAGTAGATACGCTCGCCCTCGGAATCGCAGAACCCTCTCGGCCCTTTTTGAATCTTAACTTCTAGCATGTCTATTCCTTTCAGATTAACCCCTGGTCACGTGTTTCAGAAAACTCTCGATGTGTGGGAGCGCCATGTCTATCCTCTGATTGGCCTGGCCGTGGTCAAGGCCGGGCAACGAGACCCATCTCGCGTCAGGTATCTGCTTCGCGCACTCCTCAGCGCCAGAGTGACGCTCGTCGGCATCACCAGCAAACACAAGGCAAGGCACGGTTATGGTCGGCAGCACGTCCGACATATCGGGCTGATCTAGATAGGCATGGTTTACGGCAATGAGCGCCCTGGCGTCGTTTTTCAGCATCTGGGCTTTCCGTTCCGGTGGCAGATGGAAAGATTTTTCCATATTGGCGACATATTCCTCTATTCCGTTCTCAAGCGCCTTGATCCGCCCGTTTCTCTCCTGAGATTCCTTCTTGTATGGATGTTGACCACCGATGATGATAGAGAGAAATCGCTCCGGGGCGTACTTCGCGACATCAAAGGCGATGCTTCCACCCATCGAGTAGCCGAAATAGTGCGCCTTGTCGATGTTTTCGGCATCTAAAACCGCGGTCACGTCGCTCGCTCTCAGCTTTGATTCGTAAGCTTCGCGGTAATACGGCTTATCGCTATCTCCGTGGCCCCGAGCATCTATGAGGATGAGCTTGTAGGAGTTCTTCAAAGCATCTACATAGCCAGTGCCGTACCATCCGTGTATGCTGCCGCTGAGACCGTGTACGAGCACCACCGGAGGCCCATCGCCTTCGATGTGATAGTGAATACGTAGGACGTTGTTGTCCGCATATGGCATAAACGTCTCCCATCCCTTTATCGAGCGCCCCGAACAACCCAGAGCAGACTCGTTCAGGCGTCCATTATCGCTGAATTATAGTCTAAAAGCGTCCTTCGGTCATGTCAACAGCGTTACTTGACGCCTGCCATCTATCAGCGTTGCCCGGTTGCTGATATAATTTCCTGTGCCGGAGGTCACAAATGATGCGCATCTATACCAGGTCAGGCGACGACGGGACGACAGGTCTGCTGTTCGGCGGGCGTGTGCCCAAAACGCACCCTCGCTGCGAGGCTTACGGTGAGGCCGACAATGCGGTCTCGGCGATGGGTCTGGCGCGGGCGCTATCGAACGATCCGCGCGTCAAAGAGATCATTTTGCAGGCCCAGCGTGAAATGTTCACTGTAGAGTCTGAGCTTGCCACCGATGCCGACAACTATCACCATTTCACAGACACCTTTCACGCCATAACCGCAGAGAACGTGACTCGCCTTGAAGAGCTAATTGACGAATTGAAGGCAGAGGTGGAGCTACCGCCGAAGTTTATCATTCCGGGCGCATCTCCTGCTTCAGGCGCGCTCGACCTTGCCCGCTCTGCTCTGCGAACGGCGGAGCGACGTATTGTCGCGCTCGATGAGAAGGGTATGCTAGTCAACCGCGAGGTGCTTTACTACGTCAACCGTCTATCCGACCTCTTGTTCATACTCGCGCGGTATGAGGACAGAGAGCTTCCTGCCGACATCGTTACGGGCACTCGGATTGAGTCTTCATGAGCAGTCCCAGCATAGTGATAGTTGACTACCAGGCTGGCAACCTACGGAGCGTCCAGAAGGCGTTGGAGCATACTGGGGCAGAAGCCAGCATCACGAGCGACCCGCACGACATCGAGCGCGCCGATGCGCTGGTGTTTCCGGGCCAGGGCGCTAACGATTCCTCGATGCGCCAATTAAAGGCGCGAGGGCTGGTCAACCCCATCAAGGACTTCATAAGCAGCGGCAAGCCTTTTCTCGGCGTCTGCCTTGGGTTGCAACTGCTGCTGGAAGGCTCGGATGAGGGCGTGGAGCCGGGGCTAGGCGTTCTGTCGGGGCGAGTGCGGCGATTCTTGCCAAACGGACTGAAAGTCCCTCACATGGGTTGGAACGAAGTAGACTTTCATATCGAGCATCCTGTGCTTGAGGGCATCCCAAACGGCTCGCACTTCTACTTCGTCCACAGCTACTACGTCGATCCTGAAGACAAAGGCGTGATTGCTGGAACTACAACCTATGGCATCGATTTTTGCAGCGCGGTGGCATGGGACAACGTTATCGCCGTCCAGTTCCATCCTGAGAAAAGCGGAGACATTGGCCTGAGAGTGTACAGTAATTTTGTACGACTCGTTGAGACCAACAGGAAGGCAGGGAGCGCATGGAAGTCATCCCTGCGATAGACCTGAGAGGCGGCAAGTGCGTCCGGCTCTATCAAGGCGACTATGACCGCGAAACCGTGTACTCGGAAGACCCCATTGAGGTTGCCGCGCGTTGGGTCTGCATGGGAGCCACGCGGATTCACATTGTCGATCTTGACGGCGCGAAAGACGGTGCACCCGCGAACATTGAAGTCATCGAAGGCATAGCATCTTCCGTCTCTGTCCCCGTACAGCTTGGAGGAGGCATACGCTCCGTTGAGGATGCGAGAATGGCGTTGTCTCTGGGCGTGGACAGGGTGATGGTGGGCACAGCCGCCATCGAAAACCCGGACTTGATACAGAATATGCGCGAGGCGCTAGGAGCCGAGGCCGTCGTTGTCAGCGTGGACGCGCGTGACGGCTACGTGGCCGTGAAGGGCTGGACGCAGAGCAGTCGCACCCTTGCGTCCGACCTGATACAGCACATGACCGAGATGGGTGTGCTACGATTCCTGTATACTGACATTGCACGCGACGGCACTCTATCGGAGCCTAATTTCCCTAGCATAGAGGCCCTCGCGAGCCAGACGAAGGCGCATCTCATGGCCGCTGGCGGTATTTCCTCGATAGACCACCTCGTGCGATTGGACGCGCTGGGCGTAGAGGCGGCCATTGTAGGCAAGGCCCTGTACACGGAAGACATTCATCTTGAAAAGGCTCTGGAAACCCTGAACAAACACACTTGTTAATCAAAATCAAGAGGTCAAAAAAACATGGCTCGTAAGTTCGATCCCAAAAACAAAGACGCCCTGCTATCACCTGAGCGATACGAAAACCTCGATCCTCTGCGACTGCTGTCGCTACTTCCGATGCTGCCATATCAGCAAATCGCGGACGTTGGATGCGGGCCAGGGTTCTTCACTGTGCCTCTGGGGAAATACCTGTTCGATGGCAAGGTGTACGCGCTCGACATTCAGCAGGAAATGCTCGACGCTGCCAAGAAAGCGGTTGACGACATACACCTTACGAATGTTGAGTTCAAGCTGACCAAGGAAGACAAGATTCCCCTGGAAGATGAGAGTCTGGACG
Source organism: Dehalococcoidia bacterium (assembly GCA_965206395.1). Classification (GTDB taxonomy): domain Bacteria; phylum Chloroflexota; class Dehalococcoidia; order Lucifugimonadales; family CATOSD01; genus CBDBJK01. Next base: position 51,886 of record CBDBJK010000013.1, on the reverse strand, counting down.
GGGCGATTATTGCTTTCGTCTTGCATGAGGCCGACAGCGCCACAGGTTTGCTTGAGGAAGCGGAGCGCTCCATTCGAAAAGGCGGATGGCTAGCCATACTTGAATGGCAAAAGCGAGAGACGGAGAAAGGACCGCCCCTAGAGGAGCGCATCGACGATTCGGACCTGGATGAAATGGCACAGAAAGCGGGACTCCACGCCCAGGTGAAGCACGAGCTTAACGATAGCCAGTATATGCTCCTCATGCAAAAGTAGGCATAATGCTAACCAAGAGAATCATTCCTTGCCTCGACATAGACCAGGGGCGGGTGGTGAAAGGCGTTAGCTTCGTGAACATCCGCGATGCGGGCGACCCTGCGGAAATGGCCTCGTTCTACAACCGCGAAGGAGCCGACGAGTTGGTGTTCCTGGATATAACCGCAAGCTCCGACGCAAGAGACATCATGCTGAACGTCGTCAAGCAGGTGTCGGAGGAGGTCTTCATACCTCTAACCGTTGGCGGAGGCCTGCGCAAGGTCGAGGACATGCGCAGGATGCTGGAGTCTGGGGCTGATAAGGTGTCGCTCAACACCGCCGCCGTTCAGAACCCTGGCCTGGTTTCCGAAGCGTCTGATTTCTTCGGCAGCCAGTGCATCGTCGTGGCGATAGATGTCAAAGCCATTCCAGACGACGGACGCGATACCTCTCACGTCGAAGTAGCGCAGATGTCGGAGAGTGACGTCGCACTGGACGAAGCGTCCAGGTGGGAGGTGTACACGCGCGGTGGTCGCACCCCTATGGGCATTGACGCCATCAAGTGGGCTGGTCGTGTCGCCGAGTTGGGGGCCGGAGAATTGCTCATAACCAGCATGGACACCGACGGTCAGCAAACGGGCTACGATCTCGAGCTTATGCGGACAATTTCCGAGCGCGTTTCCATTCCGGTCATCGCAAGCGGCGGCGCGGGAAACCTGGAGCATCTCTATGAGGCGCTGGAGGTCGGCAAGGCCGACGCGGTTCTGGCTGCCAGCATCTTCCATTATGGCGATTACCGCATCAGCGAGGCCAAGGAGTTTCTGACGCAGAAGGGCTTACCGATGCGTCCGTTTTCTGAGGCTTGATGAAGAAGACCAACGCGTCACGCAATAACATACCCAAGGTGAGAGCATGGCAGAGATTCAACTAGACGAAAAGGGCCTGGTTCCGGCAGTCGCTCAGAACGCTACTACCGGCGAGGTCATCATGCTGGGCTACATGAACCCCGGCTCCATCAAGCGCACGCTGGAGGGCGGCGAGGTCTGGTTCTACAGCCGCAGCCGCTCCGATTTGTGGCATAAGGGCGAGGTATCAGGCAACTACATGCGGATAAAGTCGGCGTCGATGGACTGTGACGGCGACACGATTCTTCTTCAGGTCGAGCCAGATGGCCCTATCTGCCATACGGGTAACCCCACCTGCTTCTTCACGTCGTTCGACGAGCTTCCCGAATTCGTGAAGGAGGAGAAGGGGCCGGGTGTCATGGAAGAGCTATTCTCGGTCATTCAGGACCGCAAGCGCGACATGCCGGAGGGCAGTTACACGGCGCAGCTACTAAAGGAGGGCGTTGATCGCATCAGCCAGAAGGTCATCGAAGAAGCGGGTGAAGCCGCCATCGCCGGAGTCAAAGGCGACAAGGAGCATCTCGTCCGAGAGCTTGGTGACCTTTTCTATCATGCGCTCGTTCTGCTGTCGGCGTCAGGCGCGAGGCCCGAAGACGTTTGGCAGGAGCTTAGGCAACGGCAGGGCTAGTGTAAAGCCCAGGCGAAATCTTGATGACTACTACTGACCTCTGCATTGAAATCAAATAACGAGGTTGGGGGCAGAACGTCCGCCCTCACTTTAAATCTCTCTCACAGGAAGAGGAGATAATCTCTGAATTAGGTCAAGACTTAGTTCCTACCGCACAATGAAATTGTAAGGTAGTGAAGAACGTTCCCTCGCTTCTTGCTTTAGTAACCGCCTCATCCCATTTCCTTAATTCCTCGGGATTTAGAGTCGCTAGCCGCGTATTTAAGGGCCCAGGAAACAGAGGGCTCGGATTCTGGAAAGTAGCCAATTGAGGACACATCCGTACATCATCAAGCTCAGCCTTTACGAAGCGATGATAGAGGCTAACATCTGCACATCCCCCCTCGCTCACTTGACCTCCGCCGAGTGCCTCTACTTTGGCTTTAATATCAGCAGGTAACGAAACATTTACTGGCGAATGCATATCAAATGCTTGCACCATTACACCGATTCTTCCACCAAGTCTAGCCACTCTCACCATCTCTGAGAGCATCTTGTCTGCATTACACTCCCCTATCACCGTGCATGAAATGACAACATCGAAACTGCTGTCCGCAAACGGGAGTGACTCGGCGTTTCCTTCCTGGAAGTGGATTGTGTCTTCTAATCCTTCGTTCTTTGCGAACGCGGCCGCTTCACGTAGCATGTAATGGCTAATGTCAACAGCCGTGATTGGGTTCACTCCACCAGTTCTGCGAGCCAGCCATCGGTCTAAAACCCCAGTGCCACATCCAACATCCAGTACTCTTTCACCCGGCTGGAGTTCAACTTCCTCTACAAGAGTTCGGAAGACTCTCAGCCAGCCCGGTAATTGTCCTCGCCTGTCAAGACCGGCCACAGAGCCAAGATATGCTCCACTGAGGGTGATGGTGCGATAGTGCCTGCTGAGTGCTGGGATGACGGGGTCCCATTGCGAAGCAGCCAGACTAAGGTGGACCCCATTATTAAGACAGCACGAGGGCTAAATTAAGAGAGTCTCCCACCCCTGCGCTAGGTTTCACCAAGCCCGATGGCAGCCCTGCTTCTTCAGCTGCTGCTCCCCTTTCTTCCTGGCCATGTTGGTACACCTCTGCTGGGGTCCGGTAGCCCAAAGCCTGGTGAGGCCTCTGCCGGTTGTAGAACTCCAGGTAGGCATTGATCCCAGTTCGGGCCTCGGCGACGGTCTGGTAAGCTTTCAGATACACCTCCTCGTACTTGATGCTCCGCCACAGCCGCTCCACGAAGATGTTGTCCAGGTACCTACCCTTACCATCCATGCTGACCTGGACCCTCTGCTCCTGCAACGTCTGGGTAAAGGCCTCACTGGTGAACTGACTCCCCTGGTCGGTGTTGAATATCTCCGGTCGTCCCTTACCCAGGGCTTCCTCCAACGCCGCCACGCAGAAGCTGGTGTCCATGGTGTTGGAGAGCTTCCAGGCCAGCACGTGCCGGCTGTGCCAGTCCATGATGGCCACCAGGTACAGGAAGCCCTTCGCCATGGGGATGTAGGTGATGTCCGCGGCCCAGACCTGGTCGACCCGATTAACCTCCACTCCCTTCAGCAGATAGGGAAAGATCCGGTGTCCCGGCGCTGGTTTGCTGGTGTTGGGACGCCGGTAGATGGCTTCCAGACCCATCAACCGCATCAGCCTTCGAACCCTTTTTCGGCTCACCAGATAGCCCTGTTGCAGCAGCCAGGCCTTCATCTTCCTGGAGCCGTAGAAGGGGGTCTTCAAATACTGACGGTCCATCAGGGCCATCAACTCCAGGTCTTCTGCCCTGGTCGGTACCGGCCGGTAGTACACCGAGGCCCGGCTGACGTCCAGCAGGATACATTGACGCACCAAAGACAGCTGCTGGTGGTCTCGGTCTATCATGGCTCGCCGTATGCTGCGACTCATAGACCGGACCTTTCCGACAAAAAATCGCGTTCCACCTTCAGCTGGCCGATGTGCCGGTAGAGGTGGTTAATCTGAGCTTCCTTGGCTTTCTCCTGGGATTTCTGATTGGTGGCAAATAGCTCCGGGGCTCCTTCCACCAGGGCCCTTTTCCAGGCGTGAATCTGACTGGGATGGACCTCAAATCGGCTGGCCAGCTGGGCGATGGTCCCTTCCCCCGCAAGGGCGGCCAGGGCCACCTTGGCCTTGAACGCCGGACTGTGCTTATTCCTCGTCTGCTTCATGTCCTGCTCCTTCACGTCGGTTAGTTGCCGGTTATTTTAGGAGCTGGACTCTCTCTTAGCCAGTTGTCTAGTTTTTGGGTACCACCTCAGACCAAGAGGTAGCAAGACCAGAGGAGCGCCGGTTCCCACCGCCCGATAGGTTATTCCCGCTACCTCTCCCTCATCGTCAGAGGAAACATCAAGCACTTCTGGTTGGTCGATATTTCTTAGGAATTCCGTGATTGCGTTAAGGGCTTCCGTCCCTTTCACACGCATGGGGTCGTCCCATGTAATACCAGAAAACCCCGGGAGCTTGGCTAGAGTGGCCCCTTCAAGCGACTCGGTCACTTTCGACAGTGTTTTCGCACCAGTGCCTCGGTCGCCTGTAATCACCAACAGCCTATCGGTAATTGGACCAAGAACTCTGGCATCAGGAAGCCGCGGGCAAGCCAATGTCAGCGAAGCAATGACCTCTGGATGATTCGTGACAAGACTAGCGTAGTCTTGGGGTTCACAGGCCGCAAAGTGAGCTTTCTGAATTCCCAAGTGCTGAAGGAGCTGTAAGATACGTTCTTCGACGGTGAGATGTTCCTCGGCAGCCATATTGAAACCTCCGCATTCTTGTTGGTGAGCGGATTATACCATGCATGAACGCTGACTGGCCGACCGGAAAGAACGAACTAAACTTTAAATATTAATCCTCTACCCGCGCTTCTGCTTGCCCTGCACTTTCTGCGTTCGGCAACTTGCCCTGATCGGCGTCGAGGGTGTGCTGCATCGCCGCGATTGCTATCTCTATCTGGTCGTCGTCGGGCTGGCGGGTCGTCAGCGCCTGCAACGCGAGGCTAGGACCGGTAATCAACTGTACCAGTGGATTGCTAGCGTGAAACCCGCTGAAGCGAATCATCTCGTAGCTGACGGAAGCGATGACGGGGATTAGCACCACACGCGAGGTAATGAGCCACCATAACGGATCTCTTCCAACGAAGACGAACGCGAGGATGGACACGACCATCACAACGAGCAGAAAGGCGGTTCCACAACGAGGGTGAGCTGTTGGATACTTGCGGACTGATTTTATATCGAGCGGGTCTCCGCGCTCCTGAGCGTGGACTGTCATATGCTCCGCGCCGTGGTACATGAACACCCGCTTGATTTCGCTCATCCGACCAATAAGGACGATGTAGGCGAAAAAGAGGCCCAGCCTGATAGCGCCTTCCGCGATGTTGCTTGCGAGGTCTGACCCCAGCACGCCCTCAAGCGCCTTGCTCGCAAAGACAGGCACGAGGAAGAACAGTCCAACCGCGAACAGCAAGGAGAAGGCTATCATGCCAGCCATGGCTCCCTTGCCTAGCTCCTCACCCTCTGCTTCCAGGCCGACGTTTGCGGAAAAGCTAAGCGCCTTCATGCCCAGCGTCAGGGTCTCTATGAGGACGATGACGCCTCTAACCAGAGGTAATTTTCTGAGGCGTCCGGTGAACAATTGGCTGAGGGGCTGCATCTGAATGGCGATGGTGCCGTCGGGGCGGCGCACCGCGACAGAGATGTGGTTTTGCCCCCTTATCATCACACCTTCGATAACCGCCTGTCCGCCGTAAGTGGGCTTGTTCTGCATACTCATACCCCATAAGCGACGTTTGATTAAGAAAAAGGGGGTGAGACTCCTCACCCCCCGGTTTTGGCTACTTTGATAAGACGTGAATATCCTACTGCTGCAGGTTAAACCGACGCCTCAGTCGCTCTACTCTACCTTCTGTGTCCACGATGCGCTGCTCTCCCGTAAAGAAGGGATGGCATTCGCTGCATATCTCTACACGAAGCTCTGCCTTGGTGGAGCCGACGTTATATGTCCTTCCGCAGGAGCAGCGAACTTCGGCTTCAGGAAAGTATTCTGGATGGATGTCTGTTTTCATTAAAGTCTCTTTTACTCCGTTGTAACTGGGTAGACGCTGGCACGCTTCTTGTCTTTGGTCTTGTGTTCGAACTTGACCGTTCCCTCTATCAGTGCAAACAGCGTATGGTCTCGGCCCATTCCGACGTTATTGCCGGGATGTATCCGAGTGCCGCGCTGCCTGACGATAATAGAACCAGCGGTGATTAACTCACTGTCGTAATGTTTGACGCCCAGCCGCTTGGATTTGCTGTCGCGCCCGTTCTTGGTGCTTCCTCCGCCCTTTTTATGAGCCATAAGCTGTGTGCCTTTCTATCCTAATGAGATGCTAGTTACCTTCAATTCGGTGTAAGACTGGCGGTGTCCGTTTTTTCTGCGATAGCGCGTCTTGGCTTTGTACTTGAAGACGATGACCTTTTTACGACGGCCTTTGCCGGTCACCTCGGTGATAACCTTCGCGCCGGGCACAGTAGGCGTGCCAAGGGAGAGGCTGCCATCTTGGGATACCATGAGAACGTTATCGAACTCTATAGCGTCGCCCTCGTCACCAGGAATGGATTCGACGCGAATGACAGTGCCTTGCTGAACGCGGTATTGCTTGCCGCCTGTTTCTATTATTGCGTAGTCCACAGTTTATTAACCTCGTGATTAATTGTAAGAGGTGCGCCTATCAGCGTCAAGGCGCGTTGTTAGCTTCGGTCGATTGGAAATGCCCCGCGCGCATTATTTCTCGCCAAGATACGTCAGGGAGAACACCTTGTCTGGCTGCCATTGCTTGGACAGCGTGTCGAATTTCAGGATGGCTATGAATTTGCCATCTACACCGTAAACACGGCACTGGTCTTCCCCCTGCGAGTGCGGAATACGAACATTGGGAGGAAGTGGTTGACCGTGGTTGATGATGTTTTCGAGTTGCCTGCTAACGATTGCCGCGCGCATATTGTAAAGCGCGACATCCGGGGCATAAAGAGAGTCCTCCCAGGTGTCGTCAGCGAACCTCTCTTCCATTTCAGCCAGAGACACGGCGTTGGATATATTAAAAAACCCACTGCGCAGTCGCACCAAGCTCTTCAGATGTCCGCCACAGCCTAGCGCCTGACCCACGTCGTGAGCAAAGGAGCGCATGTAGAACCCTCGACCGCAGCCGACTTCCACGGTAATGATCGGAGGAGACCAGTCCAACATTTTTATCCAATGCACCTCGACATCACGCGGCTCTCTCTCGACCTCGATTCCCGCGCGGGCCAGTTCGTACAGGCGTTTGCCCTGTTTCTTTAGCGCGCTGTACATGGGAGGCACCTGCTTGATGGGGCCATTGAACGTCTCTAAAACGCGATTTACATCGTCTAGCGTCACGCAAGAGGCGTCCTGCTTTTCCACCACCTGTCCTAGCGAGTCGTATGTGTCTGTGACGACGCCAAGCTCGATCTCAGTGCGATACTCTTTTTTGCCGTCCACAAGGTGCTCCATCATGCGGGTTGCCTGCCCGAAGCATATGGTCACAACTCCTGTGGCAACGGGGTCGAGGGTTCCGCCGTGGCCCACGCGCTTCTGACCGCTGGCTCGTTTGATGCGGCGCACAATATCCATAGACGTAATGCCGTATGGCTTGTCTATGTTCAAGATTCCGTCGAATTGCTGCTTTGGCATGGTTTCAGCTATGATATGTCTTCGGATTCTGAGAGAGGAGCCACTTTATCGATCATATCAAGGATTTCGGTCGCTCGTTCAATAGTATTGTCAAGGTAAAAATAAAGAAACGGCACGCTTTTCATACCAATGACTTCACGCATGGCACGATGTATGAACCCGGAAGCCGACTTGAGGGCTATGAGAGTGTTTTTCTTCTGGTTCTCGTCACCCAGCACGCTTATGTAGACCTTCGCGTGGCGCAGGTCTGGAGATGCATCTACATAGGTTACACTGACCACAGTTGAAAGCCTCGGGTCTCGAAGCTCGGTTGCCATCACACGGCTTATTTCCTGGCGCAAAAGAACATTGACGCGATCCATACGTCGGTTCATGTGGGAAGCCTCTTTAGGAAAGGGTTGTCAATACTGAACGCGGATCAGGCTTTCGCCTAGCTTTCTCGCTCTGAGCGGTGCGCTTCCAGAACGTCGCCTTCCTGATACTCATTGTAGCCTACCAGGGAGAGGCCGCCTTCAAAGCCGACGGCTACTTCTCTCACGTCGCCCTTGAAGTGCTTCAGGCTGGAAATCTGGCCGACGTACACTTCCACGCCATTTTTCATAACGTGAATTGTGGAATCGCGCGCGATTCTGCCATCGTTGATGTAAAAGCCAGCGACCCTGGTTCTTCTGCCAACGTTGAATATGGCGCGGATGGTGGCGTGCCCTTCGACAATATCTCGATATACGGGTTCCAGAAGGCCCTTGAGCGCCAGTTCCACATCGTCTGCGAGATTGTAGATGATGCTGTAAAAGCGAACCTCGACGCCTTCCTGATTTGCGAGCATTCGCGCTCCGGGTTCGATGCGGCTGTTGAAGCCAACAACGATGGCCTTGGACGCAACCGCTAGAAGAATATCGCTCTCTGTTATGCTGCCGCTTGCGGCGTGAATAAGGGTTACTTTGCTTTGCTCGGAGTTAAGCTGCTCAAGGGCAGACCGCACCGGTTCTATGGTTCCCTGAACGTCGGTCTTGACGATAAGGTTCAGGGTTTTGATTTCGCCCAACTCCATTCTGGAATAAACGTCTTCGAGTGTTGGGCCTGCTCCGCGTCGCATATCCTTTTCTCGCTGACGCTCCTCGATCATCTGCCGCGCGGTCTTTTCGTCTGCCACGCCCACGAGGATGTCGCCGGCCTGTGGCAAGCCGTCTATGCCAAGGATTTCCACTGGATCAGAAGGCCCAGCCTTTTTAATTCGCTTCCCTTTATCAGTGGACATGGCTTTGACGCGCCCCTTGACGGCTCCGACGACGATATTGTCGCCGATGTGCAAGGTGCCTGTTTGCACCAGAATAGTGGCTACTGTTCCCCGGCTCTTGTCAATGCGAGCCTCTACTACTACGCCCTTGGCCTCTCTTTGGGTATTGGCTTTTAGCTCCGCGACTTCCGCGACCACCTTGATATTTTCAAGCAGATCAGGGATTCCATCGCCCTTAAGCGCGGACACAGGCACTGATACAACGTCACCGCCCCACTCCTCAATCAAGAGGTCTTGCTCCGCAAGCTGTCGTTTCACTCTTTCCGGGTCGGCGTCAGGCCTGTCTACTTTGTTGATGGCGACGACGATTGGCACTCCAGCGGCCTTGGCGTGGTCGATTGCTTCGATGGTCTGTGGCATGATGCCGTCGTCTGCGGCCACGACAAGTATAGCGATGTCGGTGACCTGAGCGCCTCTGGCTCGCATGGCGGTGAACGCTTCGTGGCCTGGCGTATCCAGAAAGGTTATGGGTGTTCCCTCGAAGTCGACCTGGTACGCGCCGATATGCTGCGTGATTCCGCCGGCCTCTCCGCCAACGATATTGCTATTGCGAAGGGAGTCCAACAGCGTTGTCTTGCCGTGGTCAACGTGCCCCAATATGGTCACTACGGGAGGTCTGGTTTCCAACAGGCTGGGGTCTTCCTCGTCACTTGAAATGACGATAGACCCGGTCGTTTTCCCTTCATCAACCAATGGCATGACTTCGAAGCCAAAGGTATCCGCTATCACTGCGGCGATTTCATGTTCCACCACCTCGTTTATGGTGTACATGAAACCATTACGCATGAATTCTTTGATTACCTCGATTGGATTGACATCCATGAGGTTCGCAAGATCATGAATAGTGACTGCGGCAGGAATTTCGAGAGGCCCAGACTCCTCGGGTTCTTCTGGCGGGGGCACAGCCTGTTGATCAGCGTAGCGCCGTCGAGCGGCGTTACCGCCTGAGTTTGTCCGTCGTCTTCCTTGGGTTCTATTTGTCATACATCTCCGCTATTCTTTACGCCGTTACAGGTCATATCGGCAGCCATATTCATGGTTTGTTGAGAGCATTCAGGGATGCCCATTCTTCATCTTTTAGTTTAGCGCGTAGCAAATGTTCCAAGCGCCCTCTTTTCAAGCCCTGTTCGGCACAGTCCCCGACTCCACAGACATACGCTCCTCGCCCGGGCAGCTTGCCCGTTGGGTCGATGGTGACATTGCCTTGAGGCGTCGCCACTATGCGCGTTAGCTCTGCTTTCGGGGCCTTATTGCCGCAAATCACGCAAGTCCTCAGAGGCACGTGGCGACTGCGCGTTGCCATTTTATTACCGCCGCCGTTTCTTGTTGTCTCTGGTACTGCGTTGATTTCTTCTGAGGTCTGCAATATCCTCTGCGAACCGAATGACTCCTGTTTCTGCTGGAGCGCCTCTGCCGCGCCGTACTGTCCATACGCTGTCCGGCAGGTCGCGCAGAGAAGTCGAGCGTTCCAAGACGGGCGCTACAGGCTCCCTCACCCTCTCTCTTTCGGGTTCCACTTCATCGACCGCTGCTGTCTCAGGTTCCTCTTCGGCCTCTACAGGCTCTTCTTCTGGCGTTTCCTGTTCTTCCTCAACAGCGACTTCTGGTTCAGCCACAAGCGTATCTTCTGCCACGATTTCCGCTTCGGCGGTTTCTACTTCGGCCACAGGAGCCTCCACAGCCTGCTCCACTTCTGTGACCACCGCCGCTGCCACTTCCTCGGCCTCGGCTACAACAGGTTCGGCTACGACAGGCTCTGGCGCAGCTTCTTCTTCGGTTGGAGTCACAACTTCGGCCACGGCCGGTTCCGCTACAGCTTCGACTACCTCCTCGATAACAGGAAGCGCAAGCTCTTCTTCTGGCGGCAGTGTGACCTCATCAAGAACCGGAGCCTCCGGCTTCTCAGCTGTCACAGCATCGGCCTCAACGTTGCTCCTGATGTCAACCTTCCAGCCGGTGAGCTTGGCCGCTAATCTGGCGTTCTGCCCTTCTTTGCCGATGGCGAGCGAGAGTTGACGCTCTGGAACCACGGCTATCGCGGTTTCCACATCCGAGTTTAGCTCAACGCGCATAACCTGGGACGGGTTAAGGGCGTTGGCTATCAGGACGCCAGGGTCTTTGTTCCACGCGATTACGTCTATCTTTTCGCCTTGAAGCTCGTTGACGATGTTCTGGATGCGGACTCCTCTGAGTCCAACGCACGACCCGACCGGGTCCACGCCAGCTTGAGTCGCCCGAACCGCTACTTTACTGCGCGAGCCTGCTTCTCTGGCGATGGCCATAATCTCGACTGCACCACTGTATATCTCTGGCACTTCCATCTCAAACAGCCGTCTAAGCAACAGCTTGTCGGTTCTGGAAACGATAAGCTCAGGCCCTTTGCTAGACCGTTGCACAGCCTGAAGGAGCACCTTCATCTTGTTTCCGACACGATAACGTTCGGCTGGTATTTGCTCGCTCGTAGGTAACAGGGCCTCCGCGCGTCCAAGCTCAACAGTAAGCTGTTTGGGGTCTAGCCTCTGAACGGTAACGGAGAAGACCTCGCCCTCTTTTTCGGCGAACTCCTCGTAGACTAGCTCACGCTCGGCTTCTCTGAGCCTTTGCATCACCACCTGTTTTGCGGTTTGCGCCGCGATTCGGCCCGCGCTGTGGGGCATACTATCGGTGGCAACGCTGTCGCCAATCTCGGCGTCGGATTTGATCTTACGAGCGTCAGCCAGCAGGATTTCTAGCTGAGGGTCCTCAATCTCATCCACGACGGACTTGAGGACGTGAACACTCACGTCCCCTGTGCCGGGGTCTAATTTTACAGATATGTTCAGGCCAGCCGTGGTGCTGTCTTTTCTGTATGCAGACATCAGCGCGGCTTCGATGGCTGAAAGCACAATCTCTCTGGGCAGATTGCGCTCGGCGGCCAGTTGGGTTAAGGCGATCAGGAAATTGCTCTTCATTTTTTCAGCCACCTCCTCAACTCGGTTACTAACGCATCCCCTTGTTAACAAAGAAAGTGGGGACACCCCACTTTCAACAAACGAGTAATATTCAGCCCTAAGTATAGCATTTTAGACCTTGATGTACAACCGTGAAACGTGTATGTGCATATCAATTGGCGTCTACATTCAGGATAGAAACAAGCATGGGTTGCCTCATGCATTGGAATGGGCCAGGGCTTGACACGAAGGGGTGAGGATTATAGCCTGCGAAGGCCTGGCATCAAGCTACGGCTTAGGATTAAACGAGGTTTTCACGTTTAGCGACTTGTCTTGTGAGGAGGCTGAAGCCCTTGAAGCCCGCCAACGACATCCTCTCTAGCTACGGCACAACCGTGTTCGAGGTTATGTCACGGCTCGCTATGGAGCATGAGGCGATTAACCTTGGTCAGGGCTTTCCCGATGACAACGGCCCCGACGACGTGCGTCAGGCAGCGGCGGACGCTGTTCTGAAAGGCCCGAACCAGTACCCGCCCATGATGGGTGTGCCGGAACTGCGTCAGGCAGTGGCCGAGCACGCGAAGCGCTTCTACGGCTTCGACGTTGATTGGCAGACCGAGACTATGGTGACGAGCGGGGCTACCGAATCGCTTGCGGCGTGCATTATGGGTTTGCTCAATCCCGGCGACGAGGTTGTGCTGTTCGAGCCGCTTTATGACAGCTACCTGCCCATGATACGCCGCGCGGGTGGAGTGCCAAGGCTTATCAGGCTGGAGCCGCCAGACTGGGAGCTGCCGAAAGATGAGCTTGAAGCCGCGTTTTCAGACAAGACCAAGATGGTGCTTCTCAACAATCCTATGAACCCGGCCAGCAAGGTGTTTCGCCTTGATGAGCTAGAGCTAATCGCCGAATTGGTCCAGCGTTACGACGCCTATGCCCTTTGCGACGAGGTGTACGAGCATATTGTATACGATGATCTAGCGCACATCCCCCTGATAACCCTTCCAGGCATGAGGGAGCGCACCATGAAGCTTGGCTCGGCTGGCAAGACCTTCTCACTTACAGGCTGGAAGGTGGGCTACACTACCGCTTCGGCTGAGATAATCTCCAGGGTTTCCAAAGCGCACCAGTTTCTCACATTCACCACCGCCCCGAATCTTCAGCAGGCGGTGGCTTACGGATTGCGTAAGGAAGACGATTACTTCTCCGGCCTGGCCGCCGAGATGCAGCGCAAGCGCGACCTCATACGGGACGGCCTGGAGCGCGTCGGCTTCAAGACAGCGATCTGCGACGGAACCTATTTCCTCAACGCTGACTTCCGTCCGCTGGGCTTCGATAGTACATCCTTTTCGGGGAAGGGCACAGCCGAAGAGTTCTGTCGCTACATAACGACCGAGGTCGGCGTCGCGGCAATTCCAGTCAGCGCCTTTTACACCGGCGAAGGCCCGGACAATGGCGCATCGAACTACCTGGTTCGCTTCTGCTTCTGCAAGCAGGACGCCGTGCTGGAAGAGGCGATTAGCCGCCTCGCCAGGCATTTCAATCGAACAGCCTCAAAAGGGTTGTCAGCATAGCTGATAACTTTGCGCTGAAAGCAGTACTCCTGCTACCCTCACAACACATTTTTTGTAAGCGTTCGGTTCCCTGTCAACACTTTCCATGACCATTATTTGGCTTTTCTGATTGTGCTGGAAATGCGAGTCCGCTGCTATCAACAAAAGGAGAACAAATATGACCATGAAAATGTACGTACTCTTTGTGATTTTAACGATGTGCGCATTCGGATGCAGCAGTGACTCTGCGCTGGGTCCCGGTGGTCAGCAAGAGGGTTTCGTGACCAATAGCGACATAAAGATTCGATACAAACTTGACCTTCCAGAAGGGGATGGCCCTTTTCCGGCGGTGGTTTACGGTGCAGCGTCAGGGAATATGAGTGCTGAACACAGAACGATTGTCGCGCATACAAAAGAACTTCTTGAGTTGGGTTTTGCGGTTATGCGCTACGACAAACGCGGAACCGGTGAATCAGATGGCGAGGTGGTCGGATTAAGCCTTGCCAATAGTCCGGAGACAATACCCTTATTGGCCGCAGACATGAACGCTGTGCTGCAACAGCTTCTGCAAATGCCGGAGATCGATACGGATAGGGTTGGGCTGTATGGTATGAGTCAGGCCATGTGGTATATGCCGCTGGTAGCTGAAGGTGCAGCCAAGGTTGGGTTCATGATCGTACTTACCGGAGGCGTTATGCCGGTCGGGATCAACATTCGGTACGAAATACTGAGCATCCACGAAGGACGTGGTGTAGAGGAATCCCAGCAGTTGCTCGAAGCGTATTCAGGTGAACTGGGCTTCGACCAGCGGCCAGGCCTGCGCGCGCTCGATATACCGATGCTTTATTTACTCGGCGAGCAAGACCCTAACGTCCCCTTGCGTGTGAATCGCGATGGAATTGAACTTCTCAAGGACGAGGGGAAAGATATCACCCTCGTTACTTATGCCAACGGTGTCCACGCGCTCGACGGTATTGATTTTTGGCCTGATGTGGCGCAATGGTTGAGTTCCGAGATGATAGAGTAAACTTCGGCCTGATTGATGGTCATAGGGATGAAAGTTTGATAGTATCGGGCTATGGGATTTCTTTCTAATAGGAGCAAAAGCAAGCCGTGGCAAGTCCCCGAAAGGTGGCGAGTCCATCTCATCGTGATGACCCTTGCGCTAGGGTGGGCCGTTCTTTACATAGACCGCAGCATCCTATTTCCATTGCTCCCCGTTATAGCGGACGACTTCAATCTGACCGACACTCAGCGCGGGGCCATATCCAGCGTCTACTTCATCACCTACGTCGTTATGCAGATACCGTCGGGCGTCCTTGGCGACAGACTAGGCATGAAGAACGTGCTGACAGGCATGTATCTGCTCATAGGCCTGGGACTGTTGGGCATCGGCGTCTTCAGCGTTAGCTACCTGCTTTTGCTGCTATTCATTGGCGTGCAGGGCTTTGGCGCGGGAGTGTTCTACTCAGGGTCGTATGGAATCACGATTAGCTCAGTCCCGCCTGAGCGCAGAGGCGCTAGCTCTGCAATCGTCACCGCAGGCATGGCGCTTGGCTCCGCGCTTGGACTGAGCCTCGCCGGGGCGCTGTACACATTTGCGGATAGCTGGCGCGCGCCGTACCTGTTCATGCTCGTTCCCACTCTGCTGATGGTCGGCTTGATGGCTGTTGCGATCAAGGGCGTTCCTCCCGCGCCGAAAATCGAGGGCGGGTTCAAATACCTGTTCAAGAACCATAACGTGGTAGCATTGGGAATCACCAACTTCTGCGCCCTTTACGCCTACATGGTCATCTTCACATGGGCGCCTAGCTTCCTTGTGGAAGAGCATGGTGTGTCGGTCACACGCGCAGGGCTTTACACTGCGCTGGTCGCGGCTACGTCGCTCGTGGGCGCGCTGTTTTGGGGCAGGCTTTCGGACAGGCTGGGCCGCAAACGATTGACGCTCTTTATGCTCAGCATCTCTGCGGTGATGGTTTCAGTAGTAGCCGTGGTTGGTTCAATACCAGCCATTCTCGTGGCATTTGCCCTCTACGGCTTCTTTGGAGGCCTGGCCTGGAACCCCATAATCGTCGCATGGGTCGGAGACCACACCTTCGCTTCGGGGCGTGTCGGCATGGGCACGGTTATGGGCGTGATGAACACAGTAGGTATATCGAGCGCGTTCATCGCGCCTGTCATCAGCGGTTGGATTAGCGACGCTAGCGGTTCCCTGGTATGGGCTTTCTACCTGGGAAGTATTGTGCAGGGCGTCGGTGTCTTAGTCGCGCTTATCCCGCGAGAAACATCAGCAGGCTCAGAGGAATCCGCAAGCCTGAGGACTTCGCCCGCCGGCCAAGACCTCGCGCGGGGCTGATGCAATCGGTGAGTACCCTAAACAAAACCTGGTTTGCAATCTGCATGAGCCTGCTGATGGGCATCATGGCTGGATGCTCAAGCCGTGCGGACGACTCCGAGATTCTGGTGTTTGCGGCTGCAAGCCTTGTGGATGCGCTGAAAGAGATTGAGCGCGAATTCGAGGCGCAGAGCGATACGAGCGTCGCCTTCAGCTACGGTGGCTCGCAGACGCTGGCACAGCAGATTGCCGGTGGCGCGCCCGCAGACCTGTTCATAGCGGCAGGCGAGTTTCCTATCGAGTTCCTGGATGAAAAAGAGCTATTAGATCAGGATGCGGTAAACCTTCTCTCCAATAAGCTAGTAGTAGTGACTCGCGCCGAGAACGTTCTGATAGACTCTATGGAGCAGCTTACAGAAGATATGGTAGAGCGAGTCGCAATAGCCGACCCGAACCTCGCTCCTGCGGGAAGATATGCCAGAGAATCGCTCACCCGCCTCGGATTGTGGGACGAAATACAGAAGAAGCTTGTGACAGGGGTCAACGTGCGGGCGACTCTGGCCTATGTCGAGTCTGGCAACGTAGATGTAGCCCTGGTGTACCAGACCGACGCGGCGGTAGCCGGAGACTTGCAGGTGCTGGACATCATGCCTCCTGAAAGCCATTCTCCTATCGTGTACCCTGCCGCCGTCGTCCAGAGGTCTGAGTACAAGGCCAACGCACGAGAGTTTCTAGAATTTCTGCGGAGTCAAACAGCGAAGTTGGTATTTTTGAAGCACGGGTTTTTGCCCTTAGAGCCGTGACGCTGTGTATATAGGCTGAGGGCATAGAAGGTAACATTCTTTGGACGCATCGGTTATAAGGCTCACGCTACAGGTGGCTGTGGTAGCCACCGCAATCAATTTCCCCGTTGCCCTTGCTTTGAGTTGGCTTCTAGTCAAAAAGAACATCCGTGGTCGGTTCCTGATCGACCTGCTGGTGTCGCTGCCTCTTGCGTTGCCTCCAGTGGCTATCGGGTACTTCCTCTTGCTGATGCTGGGGCGAGACGGCCATATAGGAAGCACACTGCATAACCTGCTGGGGATTGACCTGGTTTTCACATGGGTCGCGGCGGCTCTGGCATCGGCAGTGGTGTCGTTTCCCTTGATGGCAAGGACGATAATGGTCGCTATGGGCGGCGTGGACGCGCGATTGGAGGCGTCGGCCCGAAGCCTTGGAGCAGGCCCCTTGAGGGTGTTCTTCACCGTAACCGTTCCCCTGGCCTACAGCGGCATCCTGGCGGGCGTGCTGCTTGGGTTCGTGCGCGCCCTGAGCGAGTTCGGGGCCACTATTGTAGTGGCGGGCAACATCCCTGGGCGCACTCAAACGCTGCCCCTGGCTATCTTCACGAATGTGCAGACAGGCGACAACGACGCAGCGCTGCGACTGGTCGCAGTGTCCATAGGCCTCGCCGTCGTGACGTTGCTCGTACACAACTGGCTTCTGGAGAGGTCGAGGACACAGCGCGCTTAAAAGCTGTAAGCTATCTGCAAATTCCAGATGTCAGTTTGAACGCAGTCCCAATCTATTTCATATGCCAGTTTGAGTTCGTACTTCTGATAGGTCTGCTCTTCCTGCAAGTCGTTTGCGGAAAGGAACCTGCCGTCGAAGTAGCTGATGCGCTCGGTCGATTCAGGTTCAGATTCGCAGTTCGCCGACGCAGATACAGGCGTCAGTATAGCAGTGCCTAGAATCACGGCTAGCAGGAATAGAAAAGATGCCACGCTCAGTCTTGCTTTCCTCATTGTATTCAGACCTCCTGTCAAGTTGCTGATTTCAGCATAATGCGAGTAACATGCGTAACGCCTGACGGGAAACTCACTGTATCCTCAAGATATGCTGACATGAAATGAACAAGCCATTAATGACGTTTAACATCGCCAAGCATTTCCAGGGGTTTTCGCTGGAATGCGAGGCCACGTTCGAGGCCGGGGTCACTGCAATATTCGGCCCGTCTGGTAGCGGCAAGACGACGCTGCTAAACTGCATCGCGGGGCTTGTTACACCCGACGAGGGAGAGATCGAGGCATTGGGGCGCACCATGTATTCCTCGGCGCGCGGCAAGAACCTATCGCCGGAGAAACGTCGCTTCGGGTACGTTTTCCAGGATTCGGCTTTGTTCCCACATATGAGCGTTCAAAACAACATCATGTATGGCTACAAGCTGACACCGGCACAGCATCGAATGACCGACCCTGAGCAGTTAATCGAGCTATTTCAGCTATCGTCTCTGATGGACAGACGAGTAGCGCATCTGTCGGGAGGAGAGCGTCAGCGGGTTGCGCTTGCCAGGGCGCTAGCTACCTCGCCTGATTTGCTGCTGCTGGATGAGCCTCTCGCCTCGCTGGACGGAAGGTTCAGGGGAGTCATCATCGAGTACCTGAAGCGCGTCTGGCGAGAGCTTGGGACATCTATGATCTATGTGTCTCACTCTATATCCGAGGTCATGGCGCTGGCTGATACGATGCTAGCGCTTTTTGATGGCAAGCCAATTGTCCACGAAAAGACATCGCACGTCCTCGTTCATCCTCGCGTCGCTGAGATCGCGGATTACCCTACACTGGAAAACATGCTAGAGGCGAAGGTAGTGTCTCGGCAGACCGATGAGCGTCTGGCAGAGTTAGAGGTTGGCGATGTGCGCCTGCTGACTCCCGACGTTTATGGCCAGCCGGGGGATGTGGTGATGGTGTCAATTCGGGCGGGCGACGTTATTCTTACTTTGGACATGCCCACAAGGATGAGCGCGCGCAATGTGATACCAGTCACGATAGATGAGATTCACGTTCTTGGGCATCGCGTGCTTGTTTTCGCAGACGTAGGGGTCAGGTTCATGGCGGAGATCACGCTGAGCGCGCTGAAAGACCTTGACCTGAAACAGGGGCAGAAGATTTACCTTATCATCAAGACGAACAGTATTGTCGTGATGGATGCGCCGGGCCGCTAGCGACTCAGCTTCCGCGAAGCAGGCGTCGCCGAATCCGGCCCTTCAACGTATCGGGCGTTTCTTCTTCCTCTTGTTGTTGTTCAACTTGTAATTCAACAGGCTGTGGCGATGACTGCGCCCGTGCCTCTTTGAGCATGGCGTGAAGCTCCTGGATCTCGCGTCGTCTGGCATCCAGCTCGCGGTTTCTGGAATCCAGTTCGTGCCGCAGCAGTTCCACAAGGTCGCGCAGCGCAGGAGCTTCGACCACGGGACTCATCCGAGCCTCACGCCTCTGTGAATCGGCTTCGCGCTCTTCTGGCGATTCGCTATCTGGCAGCACTACCAGCCAGCTAAATCCCTGGGGCGTCGTCTCCTGTACGCCCAGAAGGTCGCCCCTGTGTATGCGACGTCTAACCGTAGCCTCTGCAACACCCAGTCGTCGTGCAGCCTCTTTAATGCTTACACGCGGCATATCGAACCTCTACATCTGAACATCTCGCCAGTTGAGGTATAGATAAACAGAATTGGCCTCCGCCTACACAAATCGCAGGACGAACATCGACATTTCAACGAGTTATATCCGCAGATAAGGCATCTTCGAGGCAATCATCATCCGTTCGATGCCATGGTGATACACGGTGGCTCGCTGTTTACCAGCAGGTGAGCGCCAGAAACCTGATGCCTTTTTTGGCTTTGCCAGGCCGTCCAGAAGCCATCTGTGTGAAAGTACTCAAAGCGTATAGGTCGTGGCCCGCATAAGAACGTGGGTGTTTACACACATTCATAACACGCACTGCGTTGGCAATTGGGCCTGTGGAAAACACCTAGCCTATTGACGAGCACCAGATGGTCTTTGCACCTATACGTTATGGATGAAGGCAACATGGCCTTGTGTAGCTCTTTCTAGGAAAATGAGCATCAGGACATGCAAACACAAATCAAACGACTTACACACCAGGCACATTAGGGGGTTCAAAGAGAGGCGAATTGGAAGGACGATTAGGTAGGCGAACGGGTCAGGCATTTTACTAAGAGCGTCTAACAAAACCATTATTGGAACAGAAAGCGAGAGCAGATGATGGCACAACCTATGGCCAAGAAAGCCTCATGTATGTCTGCCCTGCGCTCATATCGAACCCGTAAGCGTCGGAACTGATGAAGCCAACTCAGGCTTCTCTCAACCACCCATCTATGCACACCCAACCCGCTGCCATGCGGCTCACCTCGCTTGGCCAGCAGCGGCCAGATATGTCGCTTCTTCAACTCCTTGCGAACAGGCTCAGAGTCATACCCTCTGTCTCCCTGCGCCTGAAGAGGACGCTTGCGAGGCCTGCCTCGCTTGCCCTTGACAGCAGGTATGGCATCCACCAACTCAAGGGCTTGGGTGACATCGTGAGCGTTCGCGCCAGTCAACCTGACCGCCAGTGGAATGCCCTGGGCATCGGTTATGATATGATGCTTGCTACCCGCCTTCGCCCTGTCCGTGGGGTTGGGGCCTGTTTTCTGCCCCCAAAAACTGCTCGCACTGAAGCACTGTCCAGCACTGCGCGAGTCCAGTCTATGCGCTCAGCTGCTTGCAGGCGCTCAAGGCATACCAAGTGGATGCGCTCCCAGACTCCCGACTGGTGCCAATCTCTGAGGCGCCTCCAGCAGGTCATCCCACTGCCACAGTCCATCTCCTTGGGTAGGTCTTCCCAGCCAATGCCTGTCTTTAGTACGAACAGTATCCCACTTAGGACCTGTCTGTCAGGTATCCTGGGCCTTCCTCCTTTCGGCTTCGGTGGTTGTGGCGGCAGTAAAGGTTGCACCAGTTCCCAGAATTCATCGCTTACAAGGGGCTTAGACATTAGGTCATCCTCCTCCAGAGAATGTCCAGATTCTAACCCCTTTTATTAGGTTTTGTTAGACGCTCTAAGGAAGTTCGGGCCATGGTTAATACAGAGGAGGCTAGGTTGTGTTGACATTTGGTGCATAATGGATACATGTCAACGACTGAATTACGCAATGAACAATGGTCGAAAATCCTTGAATTTCTGCGCTCATGCCCAGACCTCTACGTTGGAGAGGAGGACGATTGCAGGCGCTACGTCGAGGCCATCCTGTGGATGGCACGAAGTGGTGCTCCTTGGAGACTGCTGCCTGAGCACTACGGTCACTGGAACAGCGTATATAAGCGCTTCGCACGCTGGTGTGAAAAGGGTGTATGGGAACGAATGCATCAGCATTTTGTGCAAGACCCCGATATGGAGCATGTCATCATTGATAGCACTGTGATAGCACTGTGATAGCACTGTGGTTCGCGCTCATCCCTGTGCTGCTGGAGCCTCCAAAAAAACGGTGGCCAATCGGCCCAAGCTCTTGGCCGGAGCCGAGGCGGGTTCAGTACCAAGATCCACGTGAGCGTGGACGGATTGGGCAACCCGTTGCGCTTTGAGCTCACAGCAGGTCAACGTCACGACATCACCCAGGCACAGGCATTGATAGCTGATTTCGAAACCGAGCATGTGATTGCTGATAAGGGATACGATTCGATGGATTTTCTCCAATGCATCCTGGGCAGGGGCGCGTTACCTGTGATTCCACCTCGGTCAAATCGAAAGACGCCACGAGAGTATGATGAGTACCTTTACCGAGAGCGCCACCTTGTGGAGTGTTTCATCAACAAGATCAAGCACTACCGGCATATCTTCTCTCGCTTTGACAAGCTGTCATCGCGTTTCCTGGGATTCTTGAACTTCGTCGGTGCTCTCATATGGCTCAGATGAAATGTCAACACAACCTAGAACGAAAATGTTCAAGATGGGTGGAAGAAAATGGATAGTTCCGTCGGTTGCGGCGCTGCTTATGGTGCTTCTCATAGTGCCGGTGGCCCACGCGGGAATACTATGGAGCGGGATAGACCCGATCTTCGAGGTAAAAGGCCATAGGTTCAACGTGTTCATCGAGTGGCCTTCTGAATACACCTGCAGCATAGAAGACCCCATCCAGGTGAGGATAAGAGTGCCGGAGGATAGCTCCTATGTCTTCATCTCGGAGTCGTCGGACGATGTCGGCGACTGCGGCTCTCCACAGCGTACGGTGACAAGGGTCAAATTCGATGATGACCAGAACGAGGTGAGGGTCAGAGCCAGAGTGAGATCAGAGTTTGATTTCCCTGTCAAGGTCAAGGTGTTTCTCGACGGCGACCTGGTAAAGTCTCAGATGGGTGAATCCAACAGATGGACAAGAAACGCAAAGGGTCGAGTTCGATGGCGATGATGACGACGACCGTGGCAAGGGCCATGATAACGACCGTGGCAAGGGCCACGACAAGGCTCATGGCAGAGGTCATCACAGTAATCATGACAAGGGCGATGACCGATAGTAGCTAACGATAGCTTGTAAGGTGGACCCCATTATTAAGACAGCACGAGGGCTAAATTAAGAGAGTCTCCCACCCCTGCGCTAGGTTTCACCAAGCCCGATGGCAGCCCTGCTTCTTCAGCTGCTGCTCCCCTTTCTTCCTGGCCATGTTGGTACACCTCTGCTGGGGTCCGGTAGCCCAAAGCCTGGTGAGGCCTCTGCCGGTTGTAGAACTCCAGGTAGGCATTGATCCCAGTTCGGGCCTCGGCGACGGTCTGGTAAGCTTTCAGATACACCTCCTCGTACTTGATGCTCCGCCACAGCCGCTCCACGAAGATGTTGTCCAGGTACCTACCCTTACCATCCATGCTGACCTGGACCCTCTGCTCCTGCAACGTCTGGGTAAAGGCCTCACTGGTGAACTGACTCCCCTGGTCGGTGTTGAATATCTCCGGTCGTCCCTTACCCAGGGCTTCCTCCAACGCCGCCACGCAGAAGCTGGTGTCCATGGTGTTGGAGAGCTTCCAGGCCAGCACGTGCCGGCTGTGCCAGTCCATGATGGCCACCAGGTACAGGAAGCCCTTCGCCATGGGGATGTAGGTGATGTCCGCGGCCCAGACCTGGTCGACCCGATTAACCTCCACTCCCTTCAGCAGATAGGGAAAGATCCGGTGTCCCGGCGCTGGTTTGCTGGTGTTGGGACGCCGGTAGATGGCTTCCAGACCCATCAACCGCATCAGCCTTCGAACCCTTTTTCGGCTCACCAGATAGCCCTGTTGCAGCAGCCAGGCCTTCATCTTCCTGGAGCCGTAGAAGGGGGTCTTCAAATACTGACGGTCCATCAGGGCCATCAACTCCAGGTCTTCTGCCCTGGTCGGTACCGGCCGGTAGTACACCGAGGCCCGGCTGACGTCCAGCAGGATACATTGACGCACCAAAGACAGCTGCTGGTGGTCTCGGTCTATCATGGCTCGCCGTATGCTGCGACTCATAGACCGGACCTTTCCGACAAAAAATCGCGTTCCACCTTCAGCTGGCCGATGTGCCGGTAGAGGTGGTTAATCTGAGCTTCCTTGGCTTTCTCCTGGGATTTCTGATTGGTGGCAAATAGCTCCGGGGCTCCTTCCACCAGGGCCCTTTTCCAGGCGTGAATCTGACTGGGATGGACCTCAAATCGGCTGGCCAGCTGGGCGATGGTCCCTTCCCCCGCAAGGGCGGCCAGGGCCACCTTGGCCTTGAACGCCGGACTGTGCTTATTCCTCGTCTGCTTCATGTCCTGCTCCTTCACGTCGGTTAGTTGCCGGTTATTTTAGGAGCTGGACTCTCTCTTAGCCAGTTGTCTAGTTTTTGGGTACCACCTCACTTGTTCAAGAGTTCGATGCGGGCGAAACACAGAAATTAAGTATCGCCCGCAAAAGACTATTGGGAGACCCGAGATGGGCAAAGAAACAAGAACACGAATATACATAGCAAGCGTTCTCGTAGCTGCGGCAACAGTAGTTGGCTCCGCAGTCCGAGTATGGCATGCCGAGTGGGACGCCTCAAACGTCCTGCTGATGCTTCTTATCGCGGGGCTAGTGTTCCTTGCCGCACGCTTTCCCTTCAAGCTCTCGCCACAGGCTGAGGCTTCGCTATACACCGTTCCACTGTTTATGGGGGCGCTGACATTGCACCCTGCATATGCCGTAATTAGCGGAGTCGCTGGGCTGGCGGTTTCCGAGTTGTCGCAACGTCGCCCTGCGAAAGTCGTTACGTTCAACGTAGCGGTCACCGCCTTTATGGTCTGCGTAAGCGGAATGGTATTCTGGGCGCTTCGCCCGAGTGGAGCTGATTTCAGCCTCACATCACCTTATACGATAACAGCAGTCATGGCCGCGGGCCTGACTCTACACTTCACCAACCTGCTGTTGATGGCAGGCATGGTGACCATACGCAAGGGCAGCGGTTTCTGGAGCTATTGGAAGGAGACGTGGGGAATTGATGTGGTGCAGGAGGGAGGCGCGTTCGTGCTGGGATTCGGCGGCGCGCTGCTGGCGGAAGAGGCGTTGTGGACTGTGACACTCCTGGTAGTTCCCGCTGCTCTTGCGTATGCTGGCTTCCGAAGAAGCGTTGAAGAGACCAGCCGAAGCGTCGAGTTTGCGGAGCATAACGCGAACCTGACAGCACAGTTAGAGGAGCGCTTGCACGAGCTAGAGGAGACGCAGACTCAGCTTATCATGAAGTCCGAGAAACTGGCGTCGGTTGGAGTGACTGCTGCTGGCGTAGTCCACGAGGTCAAGAACGCGATGTGCGTGACCGCTGGCAGGTCTGAGTTGCTCATGCGAAACGCGGATCTATACTTCAAGTCCGAGCGTGCCATCGAGCACGTCAGGAACATCCACGAGATGACCGGTCGTGTCACGAAGATAGTGCAGGAGCTTCTGGCTTACTCGCGGACTGACACCTCCTTTGTGCCTACCAGGTTGACCGACGCAATGGACGTAGCGGCAGACCTGGTAGGCAAGAACGCTGCCATGCAGGGCGTGAACATAGAGAAGGATTACGAGGAAGCCCCTGAAATCAGCGGTATCTCAAATCAGCTACAGCAAGTGTTCGTCAACCTTCTGATGAACTCTATAGACGCCTCTCCTTCAGGCGGCACGATTACGCTTCTATGCGGCGCGGAGGATGGCTATGTGGTTGCGTCGATAAAGGACACGGGCACTGGAATCCCGACGGATGTTCTTGATCGAATGTTCGAGCCTTTCTACACCACCAAAGAGATTGGCAAAGGAACAGGTCTTGGCATGTTCGTATGCAACAAGATCGTGACCGACCACGAGGGTGAGATTTCCGTTCGCAGCGAGGAAGGCGTGGGTACGGAAACGATTATCAGGATACCGGCGATAGTGATCGAAGAATTGGACGGTTCAAACGGCCTGGGGAAGGCAAAGGCAGACATAGACCAGGCGATTGCGGCGGCGATACCTCCTCGCTAATCTGCCTCTATCATCGCCTTACCCGTCGGACACACCTCAAGCAGACAGCATCCCTGACATACCGGTCGCTTCTTGCACGCCTCTTTGCCATGACGGACTATCAGCGCATGATATTCGCCAAAAAGCTCATGATCGGCAGCCAGGTTACTCATGAACAGCCCGCGTTGGGCCGAATAGCTGCCCTTCTCAGGGGCCAGACCAAGCCTATGAAAGATTCGCCTGGTGTAGTTGTCTACAACAAAGCTTGGCTTGCCTAGTGCGTAAAGCAATATATCGTCGGCAGTCTCCTCGCCTATACCGTAAATACCCAGAAGTTCGTCACGAAGCGCATCGGTGTCTTCTCTCTGCATAGCGTCCAGGTCGTCACCAAAGCGACAGCCCAGATAATCGGCGAGGGCCTTCAGCTTGCGCGCTTTGGAATTGTAGTACCCGCTTGGGTAGACAAGCTTCGCCAGGTCTTCTTGCTCAATGCTCCTGATAGCATGGGCAGACAGGGCATCTGCCGCGACGAGATTGGAAACGGCCTTTTCAACGTTCGTCCACGCGGCGGCTTGCGTAAGCACCGCGCCGACCATCATCTCGAATCGCGTTTCGCCCGGCCACCAGTTCTGAACGCCGTAACGCTTCAGCATGCGGTCGTATATATCGAGCAGCCTGTCCCCTAACGTCATGCTAGCGGCTTTTCTTCATCCAGACTCCACCGGTCTATCTTCATCGCTGGCCCATTGGCCGTAAGACCCTGCA
The DNA here is from genome assembly GCA_965206395.1 of Dehalococcoidia bacterium. GTDB lineage: Bacteria > Chloroflexota > Dehalococcoidia > Lucifugimonadales > CATOSD01 > CBDBJK01. The sequence continues at coordinate 26,259 of CBDBJK010000013.1, read as the reverse complement.
TATGTCTGCGCTTTTTCGTAGCCGAGAATCTTGAGCACGATGGTCGCGAGCGCCGCCCGCGCACCACCTTGTCAATAGGTGTTGATCTCGTATTCAGGAGTGAGGCCCCGCGATGCCAGGAGAGCATGTAGCTCCTTTGCGGGCTTGAGCGTCTTCATATCCTGGTCGAACAGTTCGCTCCATTCGAGATGGATCGCGCCAGGAATCCTGCCCAGGCGAACCGGCGCTCCAAACCCGCCAGCAGTCCCTTCGAATTCCTCCAGGCTGCGCGTGTCCCAGAAAATGGTCTTCGGCTGGCTTGCAGCAGATAGTGCCTGATCCAGTGAGCAGTAGATCGCCTCCTGCGGTTTGGGGACAAAAACGGCAGGAGGATAGTCTATTATTTCAGTCGAGATTGGCCGTTGTTCGCCCGACCACTTCGCGAATCCGCCGTCCAGTAAACGCACGTCCATGTGGCCGTAGTAGAGGAACGCCCAAGCAACCATTCCCATCATCTGACTGGGCGCGTCGTATACGACGACGGTCGTGTCGTTGCTGATACCTAGTGGTCCAACATCATTGAAATGAATACCATGATAGTCATTGTTCCTCTTGGGGGTTCAATCGTAACGTTGAACCGAGGAGGAACCATGATGTCTACCAAGAAGTACCGTATCAGACTGACTACCGACGAACAACAGGAACTCAACGCCTTGGTCTCACGCGGTCGGGCTGCGGCGTACAAACAGACCCATGCGCGCATTCTGCTGATGAGCGATGAGTCACGCTCGGACGGGGGAATGAAGGACGCGGACATCACCAGCGCGCTCGGTGTGGGACAGTCAACGGTCGAGCGAATACGCAAGCGCTGTGTGGAGGAGGGGGTCGAGTCTGCGCTGAATCGCAAAAAGCAACTGCGTCGGCGTCAAAAGAGACTGGACGGCGAAGGTGAAGCACGGTTGATAGCGATGGCCTGCGGGGAACCGCCGGAGGGGCGTGCCAGTTGGACCCTGAAGCTGTTGGCTGACCAGTTGGTCGAGTGTGAGATAGTCGGGACCATTAGCACCGAGACGGTTCGCCAGGCGCTTAAAAAAAAACGAACTGAAGCCGTGGCTGAAGCAGAGTTGGTGCATCCCGCCCGGTCAGAGCGCGGAGTTTGTGTGCGCGATGGAAGACGTGATGGAAGACGTACTGGAGGTCTACCAACGGCCGTGCGATGGGAATGAGGTTCTGGTGTGCATGGATGAGACGAGCAAACAGCAAGTCAAGGAGACGCGAGTGCCGCGTCCCGCAGCGCCCGGCTTATCGGCGGCATACGACTACGAATACGAGCGCAATGGAGTGAGCAGCCTGTTCATGCTGTTTGCACCGTTGGACGGATGGCGCCGAGTCGAGGTCAGAGAGCGTCGCACGAAGGTGGACTGGGCGCATGTGATAAAGAAACTGGTCGACGAGGACTACCCTGACAGAGACCGGATCGTGCTGGTAATGGACAATCTCAACACTCACAAGCTGTCCTCGCTATACGAGGCATTCGAGCCTGCTGAGGCGAGGCGTATAGCTGAGCGACTGGAGATACACTACACTCCCAAACACGGGAGTTGGTTGAATATGGCGGAGATAGAGATCGGTGTGCTGGCTCGACAGTGCCTGGACCGACGGATTGCCAATCAAGACATCCTGCGCGGCGAGGTCAATGCTTGGCAGAATCAACGCAACCGGGATGTGATACGAGTGGATTGGCGCTTCACTACCGAGGATGCGCGCATCAAGCTAAAGTCACTCTACCCATCAATACAAAAACGTTGAACCACTAGTGGTCCAACATCATTGAAATGAATACCATGATAGTCATTGTTCCTCTTGGGGGTTCAATCGTAACGTTGAACCGAGGAGGAACCATGATGTCTACCAAGAAGTACCGTATCAGACTGACTACCGACGAACAACAGGAACTCAACGCCTTGGTCTCACGCGGTCGGGCTGCGGCGTACAAACAGACCTATGCGCGCATTCTGCTGATGAGCGATGAGTCACGCTCGGACGGGGGAATGAAGGACGCGGACATCACCAGCGCGCTCGGTGTGGGACAGTCAACGGTCGAGCGAATACGCAAGCGCTGTGTGGAGGAGGGGGTCGAGTCTGCGCTGAATCGCAAAAAGCAACTGCGTCGGCGTCAAAAGAGACTGGACGGCGAAGGTGAAGCACGGTTGATAGCGATGGCCTGCGGGGAACCGCCGGAGGGGCGTGCCAGTTGGACCCTGAAGCTGTTGGCTGACCAGTTGGTCGAGTGTGAGATAGTCGGGACCATTAGCACCGAGACGGTTCGCCAGGCGCTTAAAAAAAAACGAACTGAAGCCGTGGCTGAAGCAGAGTTGGTGCATCCCGCCCGGTCAGAGCGCGGAGTTTGTGTGCGCGATGGAAGACGTGATACTGGAGGTCTACCAACGGCCGTACGATGGGAATGAGGTTCTGGTGTGCATGGATGAGACGAGCAAACAGCAAGTCAAGGAGACGCGAGTGCCGCGTCCCGCAGCGCCCGGCTTATCGGCGGCATACGACTACGAATACGAGCGCAATGGAGTGAGCAGCCTGTTCATGCTGTTTGCACCGTTGGACGGATGGCGCCGAGTCGAGGTCAGAGAGCGTCGCACGAAGGTGGACTGGGCGCATGTGATAAAGAAACTGGTCGACGAGGACTACCCTGACAGAGACCGGATCGTGCTGGTAATGGACAATCTCAACACTCACAAGCCGTCCTCGCTATACGAGGCATTCGAGCCTGCTGAGGCGAGGCGTATAGCTGAGCGACTGGAGATACACTACACTCCCAAACACGGGAGTTGGTTGAATATGGCGGAGATAGAGATCGGTGTGCTGGCTCGACAGTGCCTGGACCGACGGATTGCCAATCAAGACATCCTGCGCGGCGAGGTCAATGCTTGGCAGAATCAACGCAACCGGGATGTGATACGAGTGGATTGGCGCTTCACTACCGAGGATGCGCGCATCAAGCTAAAGTCACTCTACCCATCAATACAAAAACGTTGAACCACTAGTACTCTCATAAACACACCATCCTGAGATAATACAGACTATATGACCGTTTGCTGATGTTGTCAACCGCCGACTGACGCGCTCGATTTCACTTCATGTGGTGTCCAATTACTCCACAAGGAAAACATGTTTGCTGCGCTTATTCGAGTTCGTATGGCCTTTGCAGGCATAGTTAGGTATAATACACTCGAGGTTAAGTTTACTATTTGAATCCTCGACGCGGTAGGGCAAGCCTTGCATTTACCCTACTCCTCATAACATATCTATACAAACGCATCAGGTTCGGTCCAAGCAGCCCCCTTTCAAGGAGGGACGATGACATCCGATAACTTTTCCTTCTCCAAGTTCTCCAGCAATGATTTTTATTCGACCCTGAACGCGCGTCTTGTGGATATGGCAGGGGTAGGCTCGGAACAGCGCATCGTAGACTTGGCCTGTGGCACAGGGGGCGTGACTCAGTTGATTCTGGATCGGCTGCGCGGCGCTCGTGACTCCGTGATAATCGCCATAGACCAGTCTGCCACCGCTCTGAAGCAGGCCATGGACGAGCTTATAGGCGCTCGTGACGCTGCGGTAGATTTCGTGCAGAGCCGGGTTGAGCAGGTTTCGGAAACCGTTAAGGAATCGGCAGACACCATCTTCTTCTGCAATGCCATTCACTATATTCCCGACAAGGACGCGTTGTTGACCGAAATCTCCAAGACGCTAAAGCCCGGCGGCAAATTTGCATTTAACACCTCGTTCTTCGATGGAGGGCAATTGCCGGAGACCCTGGGCTTCTATCGCAAGTGGATGTTCAAGTCTGTCCGAAACCTCCGCCACGACTACGGACTCTCTCTCGTGAAGTCTGAGAAAGTGGAGTCACGCAAGCAGCTCACTCCTGATCAGTACCGAGAGCTTTTGGAAGGCCATAGCTTTAGAGTAGCCAGGCAGGAAATAGACACCGTTGATGTGCCTATAGAGGGCTGGTTGGACATCAGCGATTTCGAGGACTTCATCGTCGGCACACTGCCGGGCGTGCCTCTGGACAAGGCCAGCGCCGCTCTGAAGAAGGGAGTCCATCAGACCTTTGAAGAGATGAAGATCTCGTTCGTGAAACGCAACTGGCTGGATATAGTCGCGGTCCGCGTGTAACCTCACCTGCCTAAAAGGAACTGGCATCGCGCCACTTCTACTTACCGAGAACGATGTAGATAGCCTTCTCAACATCGAGGAGGCTATTTCTGTTGTCGAAGATGTCCTCAAGCATCAGGCCGAGGGCATGGCTACGAATCGGCCAAGGGGCCACGACATGGCCGGGCCGGGCGTTTATCTCGCCTGGATGCAGGCGGCAGACTATAGATCGGGTATCTTCGGTTTCAAGACCTATACGATATCCTTTGGCGGCTCTCGCTTTTTCGTTTATCTGTACAGCGTTGACACTGGCGAAGTTCTATCCATACTCGAAGCCAACAGGCTGGGGCAGCTTCGCACCGGCGCGGCTAGCGGAGTTGCCGCGCGGTACATGGCCCGCGAGGATGCGTCTGTGGTCGGGGTGATTGGCAGCGGACATCAGGCCGGAAGCCAGCTTGAGGCCATCTGCAAGGTGCGGCCCATATCCAGCGCTCGCGTTTTCAGCCCCAATGCAGAGCATAGAATCACTTACGCCAATGATATGTCGAAACGCCTCGGCATAGAGGTAACGCCTGTGGAGTCGGCGAGGCTGGCCGTAGAGGGCGTCGATATTTTGATTACCATCACCGCTTCCCGAACGCCGGTCTTCGACGGCGCATGGCTGCAATCTGGAACACACGTGACAGCAGTCGGCGGGGCCAACGCCTATGTGACCGAACTCGACGACGCTGCCATCCAACGCCCGGACGTTCTCGTAGTGGACGACGTAGCGCAGGCTCGCATCGAGTGCGGCGAGTTCATGATGCCAGCGTCAAGGGGAATTATTCTCTGGGAGCAGCTAAGGGAGCTATGGCAGGTCGTGAGCGGCGTCGTGCCGGTGCGCAACAGCCCTGAAGACATCACCCTGTTCAAGTCGTTGGGCATGGCGCTATGGGACATCGCCGCAGCCAAGGCCGTCTACGACAAAGCAGTAGCCCGAGGGATTGGGACGACGATATAGGGTTTGGTTTTTCTTGTATTTCACAAAGGAAATTGGCAGTCTTTATGAAGAGAGAGGGGCCGCATAACGCGGCCCCTCTCTTGATTTAGTTGATCTCGGAAGAAGGACTGACGACTGTTACTCTAGCCTAGTGCCCCAGTCATCCCAGTATGTGACGGACTGAACTGGCTTGCGGGTTGTCGGGCCAAAGTTCTGCCCATCTGGATAGCCGACGGGTATGATGCAAACTGGAACAGCGCCCTCTGGTATATGGAATTCTTTACTGAGTGTGTCCTCCATGAAGTTTTGGAATGTCGTGAGTACGGTGCCGAGGCCCTGCGCGCGCGCTGCCAGCATGAGGTTTTGCACTGCGGCATAGATGGAAGACCCCGCCAGAAGCGTCCGGGGGTCAGACACGGGCGAGGAGACATTCACCAGGCAAGGAATGATGAGGACTGGAGCCGTCGCGACTTTCTGAAAGAACGCCAGCGAACGTTGTAGCACAAGTCGCTGGCTGGTGTCGTCCATTTGCTGAGCGGTCTCACTCATCCTTTCTGCCGCGCCCATAGATTTCATATGTTCTCCTATGGCGTTCCCGATAATTTCTCGCCTGGCCTGGTCCCGAACGACAAGCCATATCCAGGGCTGGGTGTTTGTGCCGCTTGGCGCTCGTATGGCAGCGTCAAGCATTTTCCAGAGCGCCTCTTCTGGAACCGGGTCAGGCTTGAAGCTTCGAATTGAGCGTTGCGTGTGTACGACCTCAAAAAAATCCATTCACTGCCTCCTTCTTAGGGCATTTAGAGCATAAATTTGGAACGCAAGTGTTCGGCATCGGGCGCTGTGCAGCACCTGAGCAGCGTAAATCTGGGCACGATGGCTGAAATCGAGTCAGGGCTTACTCCTCAATGATTTTGGTGGCAGAGCCGTAGATACCCCAGAAGAACTCGCTCACGTTGCCAAGTCCGCCTGCTACCGCCACGACGAAGGAATCTGGACTGGCCGCAATCGGTACTTCCATATGTGGATATTCTTCCAGCCATTGAAGGTCCGGGCGAATCTTATAGCCGGTGTATTTTGGAGCTACAGGACTTACGATTTCGATCTTTGACATGGTCTCACCTCCGCAGCCAGGTAAATTACGCTCAGTTGCATATGAATGCCCAATCCTATGACTCGTGATGCTCCGCGTCAGGTATTGTCCCGACAACAGAGGAAAGCTGGAAACGCAATGCGCCATCATGTTGGCTAGTTGTCTTCAATGGCTCTGGAGCAGACTCCCAAACCCGCTGACTCCGCTGACACCCAGCGTCCGCAGCGCGGCCCACATGCCCACCTGGTTGGCGGTGAGAACCGGTTTGCCCAGGTCCTGTTCCAGAGGTTCAATGGCCTCGATAGCGCGCCAGTTTGTGCCACTGACGAATATGACATCGGCCTCTGCACAGTCCACGTCTCGCGCTGCCCGGTATGCTTCGCGCGGCTCCATGTTGCCGATTTCCCATCCGTTGCTCATGTCCAGAAATGCGTGATTGACTACCTTGAGACCTGGGAGCGACTGTTCCAGGTATTCCTTCTCCAGTTCCACCAATGGGGATGGATATGGCGCTACCAGGGCAACCCGCTTGGCGTCCAGTTCTTGGAAGGCCGCTAACACCGCTCCGGCAGTAGTGATGGTTGGGCAGCCTGCTGACTCGGAAAGCATGCTTGTAAGCCGGCCATCGTTGCCAGCGCCCCACACCATGCTTCCTAGTGTGTGAGTGAATACCAGTACATCGGGTTTGAGAGGTGCCAGAGCACCAGCCACTTGGGGCAGGGACTCGTTGGTAGTCTCAAGGGATTCACGGGTCAACGCCGACACGTGCGGCGGTCGGAACATTCGAGAGGCGTGAACCGATACTCCCTCGGGCACCATCTGGTTAAATTCGACCTCCGCAACCGTATTTGGAGGGGACACGATTATGCCGATTCTGGCTCTCCAACCGTACATGCAAATCTCCTATTTTGTAGTCCCACTGCTTGGTCTTCCGCTTCAGAAGCTATCCTGGTCAGTGATCGGGTTCCACAGCTTGTCAACCTTATAGAGAAAGCAGAAGCCTTGCAGAATGCGTCTCCACAGTAATGTTGGCAACCAGGATTGTCAAATCAGTGATGCTGATTCAAGGTGTAAATTTCAGCATCGTTTCTGCTGACGATGGATAGGGGGAGCTTGTAATGGTCCAGAAGAAGGCAAGGATGGTGGCAATCGTTGCGGCTTGCTTATTGTCGTCAAACCTAAAAACCCGTCTTTCGGATTGAAGGACGGGTTCTTGATAACATCGCCTGTATATGACTCAGGTTAGATTAACTGATACTACTTGAAATTCTTCTCGCCTGCGCGGATGGGAACCTGAATCCGGTTTTCCAGAGGCGTTATAGGGCAGCTCCATCTCTCATTATAGGCGCAATAGGGGTTGTAGGCATAGTTGAACTCCACAAGCAGTTGTCCGTTGGGTAGCACCTCCACTTCCAGGTATCGGCCTGCTCCGTATGTCTCGTTGCCGCTTGTGGCGTCGGCAAACGGGAGGAAGAACTCGCCGCTGTCGGTGTCTTTGTAGACGGTCAACTGAGCAGGCTGGTTTTCAACCTCGAAGGAAATCTTCCCCCATCGAACAAACGGGGCTACGTCGCCGGTACTGGTCTGCATCTCTACGATCTCCTAGTTATCGAACATTTCAGGCGCGATTACCAAGTTCAGGGCGGAATTTTCATCGTAGTATTTCAGGCCGCTAAAGCCTCGCTTCTGATCGTCTGTTAACGGTGACTGAGGGTCGTGCCCTATGAAATGGTCTTTGCTTTCGCGAAATTCAGTGAGTTCAGACATTGGAATGCTCCTAAAAAGTGGTCTTATTCAATTAGACGCTTATTATCACGACACGATGCAATACATTTCGAACCTGAGTTACGCGGAATGAATACTGCAGACGTGTTTAACGCGGTCTCTTATGCAGCCATCGAGGCATTTCCTTCGGTGGCCTTCAGAAGATCCTGAAGCGCCTGGCCGTCTATAGTTTCTTCGGTTAGCAGCCTTTCCGCCAGTCTAATCAGTTTGTCTCTGTTGATCTCAATGATGCTGTTCGCCGCCTGTCGCGCCCTGTGCAGAAAACCGCCGACTTCAGCGTCGATCTTCTCGGCTACGGCATCGCTATAGACCCGCCCCTGGTTAAGTTCCTTGCCGAGGAATACCTGGTTACCACCGGTATCGAAGGTCTGGGGGCCTAGCTCTTCGCTCATGCCGTATTCGGTCACCATCTTTCGCGCAACTCTGGTGGCATTCTGAAGGTCGTTCGATGCGCCAGTGGTTACGTCTCCGAAAACCACTTCCTCGGCCGCCTGTCCTCCCATCATAACCGTCATCATTGCTTCGAACTGTCCTTTCGACCACAAGTTTCTGTCCTCGTCGGGTAGCAGCCGGGTATGTCCGCCCGAAGCGCCGCGTGACACTATCGTCACCTTGTGCACCGGGTCAGCATTCGCAAGCTGCGACGCGACTAGAGCATGGCCTGCCTCATGATAGGCCACTATCTTGCGTTCCTTTTCGCTGGTCCTTCTGCTCTTGCGAGCAGGCCCGGCGATTACGCGGTCTATGGCTTCGGTGAATTCCAACGTCCCGATTTCCTGCTTGCCTTCCCTGGCCGCTAGAATAGCAGCCTCGTTGACGAGGTTCGCAAGGTCAGCGCCGCTAAAGCCGCTGGTTTCCTTCGCCACCGTTGTCAAATCCAAACCCGACGCAGCAGGTTTGCCACTAAGGTGCACCTCAAGGATGGCCTCACGGCCTCTAACGTCGGGTAGGTCGAGCATTACTCGCCGGTCGAACCGACCGGGCCGCACGAGTGCAGGGTCGAGTATGTCCGGTCGGTTGGTGGCGGCGATCACAATAACATTGGTACGCTCGTCAAAGCCATCCATCTCTACGAGAATCTGGTTCAAGGTCTGCTCTCGCTCGTCGTTGCCGCCGCCGATACCTGCGCCGCGATGTCTGCCTACGGCGTCGATTTCATCGATGAAAACCACGGCGGGCGAGTTCTGTTTGGCCCTGTTAAACAGATCTCTCACTCTGCTAGCGCCCACACCTACGAACATTTCCACGAATTCGCTGCCGCTGGTCGAAAAGAACGGCACGCCAGCCTCTCCCGCGACTGCCTTGCTGATGAGGGTCTTGCCAGTGCCGGGCGGGCCGACGAGCAGCACGCCTTTGGGAATTTTTGCCCCAAGCCTGGTGAACTTGGTGGGCGTCTGGAGGAATTCCACTAACTCCGCAAGCTCCTGCTTGGCCTCTTCGGCTCCCGCAACGTCGTCAAACTTGATCGAGGAGGTGTTTTCGATAACCTCGCGCGCCCGGCTCTTGCCAATGTTCGTGACCTGGTTCATGCCGCCCTGAGCGCGACGCATCATGAAGAATATCAGTCCTCCTATGAGAACTATGGGCAAGAGGGATACGAGTATGGGCAGGAACCCGCCGCCATCCTGTTTTACACTAACCTGGATTCCACGCTCTCCGGTTACGATACCTCGCTCATCCAGTAGCTCAATGATGCTAACGCCGCTCTCTTTCCTGGAGCGAAAAGTCGCACCGTCTATTGTGGTCACGTCCAGACTGTCGCCGGTTACCTGTATTGAGGATAGCCGACCCGCCTCTGCCATTTCGAAGACCTGGCTGATTTCAAGTTCTGCGCCTGAAGCTCCCCGTGGAACAAAAAGCATGAGCATGAGGAAGATAGCCCCAGCTATTAGAAGCCATCGGATTGGGTTGACTCGTCTTGTTGAATTCACTTTACTACCTCTGTTTTGTGAAATTAAGGAGACTGGCCTCTCACATGAGACCACACCTATTATGTATTACGAAATGAGGGCCTTAAAGTTGTAGGAACACAGAACTTTCGACTTGCGGCAAGAAACGTTTAGCGAGGCTCCGCAATCCCAGACCTCGATTGGTCCGCTCTGTCTGATTAGATGCGACATGAAGTCCGTTTGATGCTTTCCCAGAGTTGGCACGTCAGTTAAGGATGTTCAGGTTCCTGAAGTTGCCACCCTATCGAGATGCCAGTATCATGACGCTTACGTATTCCTTATAAGGGGGTCCTATTGATGTCAGAGGAAAACAGGTCGATTTTCGGTTTATTATGCGCGTCCCACCTCTAAAAACGGAACGGCTAATCATCAGACCCTTTAAGATGGACGACCTTGAGGACGTTCACCAGATGCTTGATGTCGATCTTGCCGGCGTTGATTTCGGCAGCGAGGGCGAAAAAGCATTGCACGAACGCCAGCAATGGCTGCAATGGACTGTTATGAGCTATGAGGAGCTAGCAAAGCTCTATCAGCCGCCTTATGGCGAGCGGGCCGTGACACTCAAGCAAACAGGCCAGCTAATCGGTGCGTGCGGGTTTGTGCCATGCTTGAATGTTTTCGAGCAATTGCCTTCATTCTCAACCACTGTAGTTGACCAATCGGAGAGCTTCAACTCGACGGAGTTCGGCCTTTATTATGCCTTCTCTCCTGCCTATCAGCGACAGGGTTACGCTACGGAGGCAGTCAAAGCGATGATAGATTACGCCTTCACGGAGCTTAAACTCAGGCGAATTGTTGCTACGACAACATACGACAATGTGCCCTCAATTGGCGTAATGCAAAAGGTGGGTATGCGTATCGAGAAGAACCCGTTTGCTGACCCGCCCTGGCTTCAGGTAGTTGGAATTCTGGAAAATACGCCTAGCGATTCGCCGGACATCCGGTAATCACAAGCTACCTCGAACTCTGGTTGGCCCTATTCTTTTGACCTTCCCCTCACCAGATGCAAGGAGCGATTAACCTATGGCACTAGAGATACGTCCGGTCACGCGGGAGGAGCTTGACGCGTTTATAAAGGCTCATCGCCGGGTGTTCGGCGATCCTATAACTGAGGACAGCATACGCCATGAAGCGTCTGTCATTGACCTGGATCAGATGCGAACCCTGGCTGTGTTCGACGGAGCGAGAATCGTTGGCACGACAGTCTCTCACCCCTTCGAGATGACGGTTCCGGGCGGATTCCTGCCCCTCGCCGGTGTTTCTGATGTCACAGTGCAGCCAACGCATCGCAGGAAGGGCGTGATGACCCAGATGATGCGCCAGCAATTGCAGGATTCTCATGAGAAGGGCGAACCACTGGCGGCGCTGTGGCCCTCGGAGACCGCTATCTACGGACGCTTCGGGTATGGCATGGCCTCGTTCCACGAAGAATGGACTATCGAGCGGCATCATACCGGTTTCGCTTATTCGCCTGAGTTGCACGGGCGGGTCGTGTTCGTCCAGCCAGATGAGGCCTCGAAACTGTTCCCGGATGTTTACGAGCGGGCGTGTTCGGAGCGGCCCGGGATGGTCTGGCGCAACGCGACGTGGTGGGGATACAGGCTCATGGACCTCGAGCAGTTCCGTCAGGGTGCGACCGCATACTATCACGCGATATATGAGAGGGATGGCAGGCCCGATGGCTACGTTCTCTATCGAATGGATAACAACAATAGAACGCTCAGAATCGAGGAGCTTGTGGCGGCTACGGACGAGGCTTATGCAGCCCTGTGGCAGTTCTGCTTCGGTGTAGACCTGATTAATACGACTAGAGCGAATAACCAGCCGACAGATGCATCGTTGTTGTGGATGCTTGCAGACCCTCGCCGTCTGCAACGCTCCCTCGGCGACGCGATGTGGCTGCGCCTCGTGGATGTCCAAGCAGCCCTCGCAGGCAGGCTATACGCCCAGGAAGGCAGCATTGTGTTTGAGGTGAAGGACTCGTTTTGCCCCTGGAATGAGGGACGTGTATCGCTCGTTGGAGGCCCGGATGCCGCCGAATGCAACCCTACGCAAGCCAATCCAGACCTCTCGCTTTCAGTCGCAGACCTTGCCGCAGTTTACCTTAGCGCTGTGCGATTCAGCACTCTATTGCGGACAGGCCGCGTGCTGGAACAAACGCCGGGAGCAATCCGTTGCGCCGACTCTATGTTCGCAACAAAACTTCAACCCTGGTGCGTGCAGCAGTTCTAGAGCTAACAACGTCACTCTTCAAAAAATTCAAGGCTACGCTGGTGGCCGTGGCGAAAGCAGCGACGCCGGTGGTGGCCTTGGAAGGGGCGGCCAGATCGTCTTGGTCTAAATCGAAGTCTGAAGCGTTTTTTGCAATCTGAACGGTGGGCTTGCCTTATCGTCGGAAACGCGCTCTAACTCTTGACTGACTGGGTTCACCCTGAACTTCATGTTCTCCAGGATTTCGTACCCTATGAGCGGGATCGGGGCTTCGGTCACAATGGCGGGCATCTGCTCGTCTCCGATACGCACCGCTCCACTAAAGCTGTCTTCCTCAATAATACCCGCAGTCGTCATAACCCGATGTCCACCACCTACTATCATGGGCAGTCCAAGAGCTTCAATATCACTCATGGGCAGACCCAAGAAGGTCGATCCGGTATCTACCAGGAATGTAAATCGGCGGGTTCCATTAGGGCCTTGAACGGTGGCCTGAATCTCAGTTCTTCCCATAGTAGCCTCCATATTCTCATTTTACCATAGCACACCATCCTGATTGGTTTTTGGTCGCCCCTCCCTGCGTGCAAGGAAGAGGGGAAGGGGTGCATTTATCTGGTTTGAATGTCAGGTTGAATATCGGTTGTTTTCGCGTTCAGGCTTGAAAAGCTATTGACAACTTGCGCTTATTGGATTACCGTGCATGAAAAGCATTTCTTAGAACAGTTCTAATTTAGACCTGTTCTCCAAACCCCGACCCTTGTGGTTACTATACGATAAGGATTTCAGCATATTGAGGCCAGAACAAGAAGTTCGACTATTGGAGATGAGAACTACTCTCAAGGACAAGGGCGTGAGCTTGACACCAAGACGAGCGAAACTTCTCGAAGTCCTTGTAGCTAGCGAGCGTCACCCAAGCGCTAGCGAAATTCATCAGGAGGTGAAGCGTCTCTTCCCCGGCACAAGCCTTGCCACGGTGTACAACACTATCGAGTTGCTGAAGGAAGCCGGACAGGTGCTTGAGATTGAGTTCAGCGGCGCATCCAATCGCTACGATGGGAGGAGGCCAGAGTCTCACCCTCACCTTGTTTGTTTGGAGTGCGAGAAAATAGAAGACATGGATGCGGTTGAGGTCGAAGAGCAGTTGGACACTATTTCGGCAGCGACCGGATACAACATCATACGCCGTCGCACAGACTACTATGGGGTGTGCCCCGATTGTCAGGCTAAAAACCTTCATACCAATCTTTCATGAGGGTTGCCATTCTAACCGTAACGGATGAAAACACCTCATTGAGCGTAGCAAGAGTGCGATTCGAGACCTTAGTTGTGAGCATGAAACATTGAGGGATTGCCCGAATTACAGAAAGGGGGTGCGCGGCCCTTACACTTCTCGGAACCTCAGAGAGCCATCATAGAATCATTCAACATACTAAAATGAGAAGGAGGAGCAGCAATGGCGAATAAAGAAGACATAGCCCTTATGTCTCATCTCATGCGTCGCGCGGGGTTTGGCGCGACCCGTGAAGAAGTAGAGATGCGTGTCGAAAAGGGGTACGAGGCGACAGTCGAGGAACTGCTCAACCCCGAAAAGCCAGCAGTGGATGAGGTAGAACTCTATCGATATCATCCTGGCACCGAGCTTCCAGCCCAGCATTATGCGGGAGGGCAAGCCCATTGGCTCTACTATCTGATAGGCACTCAGCGACCTCTTGAAGAGAAAATGGTCCTCTTCTGGCATCACGTCTTCGCCACAGGCAACGGCAAGATAGACAACTGCGATAACATGATTACGCAGATTGACATGCTCCGCGATTACGGTATGGGCAACTACAGAGATATGCTCGTCGAGCTAGCCAGGAACCCCGCCATGATCTACTGGCTGGACAACAACGAGAATCACAAGGCCGCGCCGAACGAGAACTGGGGACGCGAGCTCCTGGAGCTGTTTACGCTGGGTGTCGGCAACTACACTGAAAAGGATGTCTTCGAGTGTTCCCGTGCCTTCACAGGCTGGACTATCGCCGCGAAGATACCTCGCTTCCCGTATGGTCGCCATCCCTGGCAGTTCGAGTTCAGGCCCGAAGACCATGACTACAGCGAAAAGACCTTCCTGGGTCATACTGGGAATTTCAATGGCAATGACATCATAGATATCGTTGTCAGCCAGCCCGCCTGCCCCAAGTTCATATCCCGACACCTGTATAACTTCTTCGTGGCAGACGAGCCGCAGGTTCCCGCGTGGGACATTGAGGAGCCGAGAGACCCAGAGGCAATCAAGGCCCTCTCAGAGGTCTTCGTAAACTCAGGCTACGAGATCAAGCCTGTGTTGAAGACGCTGCTTAACTCGGACTTCTTCAAGGAGGCGACGTTCCAGAAGGTGAAGAGTCCCATTGAAGTGGTGGTGGGTACTCTAAGGCTTACCCAGGACTTGCAGAGCGCTGACCCTCGCCTGGAGGCCATGGCAAACGAGGCTGGCTACATGGGACAGGAAATCCTTGATCCCCCCAGCGTCGAAGGCTGGCATACAGGCAAGGAGTGGATTAACAGCGGTTCGCTAGTGAAGCGAGTGAACTTTGTGGCAGATCGTGTGAACAACGTCGATCTTCCCGGCGTGCAAAATATCATCAAGAGGGTAGCGGCCGCCAACGGCACCTCGATGACGGCTGACAAATTCGTGGATCAGTGCCTTGACTTTATGGGGCCGATTGAAATGGCCGAGTCCACACGCAAAGAATTGATCACTAACGTGGAGAGCGAGGGGCCTATTTCCTGGGATGGCGCGGAATATGATAACTCCGCCCGCCGCGTAGGAGAGATGCTTGCCCTGATAGCGGCCACCAGAGAGTATCAATTCGGTTAGACGGACTTCGTGAGCGTTCTCAATAACGAACATCCTTGAAGGAGAGTAGAGAGAAAATGACAACAAAGAACAAACCCCCGGTAATAGTCGTGCTTCAGCTTACGGGCGGCAACGACTATTTCAATACCATTATCCCCTACAACGACGAGAACTATTACGACGCCCGCCGCTCGTTGCAGATACCTCAGGAGCGAGTGCTCAAGCTCGACGATGAAATTGGGATGCATCCCGCAATGGGCCCGATGAAGGAAATTTTCGAGTCAGGGCACATGGCAATAATGCACGGGGTCGGGTATGCGAATTCGCCCCGCTCGCACTTCCGCTCGATGGACATCTGGCACACTTGCGAGCCGGACACAGTTGGAACAGAGGGCTGGCTTGGTCGGGTCATTCGAGAGATAGACCCCAATGGCGAAAATCCTGTGACAGCAGTCAACATAGACCAGGCTCTGCCGAGGGCGCTAGTGGCCCCTGGCGTGTCGGTGGCATCGGTCGCAGACCTGACTACATACGGACTGTTGACCAGCATCGAGCAGGAAGACCAGAGGCTGAAAGTGCTGGAGCGCTTCGCCAATATGTACAAGCCTGCTGTGGGCACGGGGCCTGTGATGGAGTATCTGGGACAGACTGGCCTTGATGCACTCAAAGGGGCTGACATCCTGAAAGTCGCGCCTCAGCAATATAGCTCGACTGTGGAGTACGCGGAGAGTCCAGTAGCGAAGAAGCTCCGAGACATCGCGATGATCCACGAGGCAGACCTCGGCACGCGCGTATTCTACACAAGCCACGGAACATTCGACACACATGCTGCCCAGGCAGGGACGCACGCCCTGTTGTGGAGCCAGACGGCCGAGGCTATCGCGGACTTCTGGGATGACCTCCGAGAGCATGATGCCGCCGACAACGTGACGATGTTCCTGTTCTCCGAGTTTGGCCGCAGGGTTAAGGACAATGGCTCTGGGACAGACCACGGCGCGGCGGGAGTGGCGTTTGCCATCGGGCCGAACGTAAAGGGCGGAATGTACGGTGCATATCCTGAGACACGTCCCGAAGCGCTGGAGCAGGGAGACATGGTGCCGAATCTGGACTTCCGAGGGGTCTACTCGACCATGCTCGAAGACTGGATGCATCTGGAAGCGGCTCCTATAGTGAACGGGCAGTTCGAACAGCCGAAATTCATCAAGAACGGAGGCTAACTTAACCCCCTCCTTGGTCAGCCCTCCCTCGTCGTTTCGCGGAAGGATGGGCTGACTGTGGTAGATATGTAAAATGAATACGTGGTTTTTCGATGCAGCGCTCTGACCTCACCCCCACGTCGTCCAGGGCTTGATGTCGTTCTACATCGCCCCCTCTCCGTGAACGGGGAGGGGGAACGAGGGTGAGGTCTGGTGTGATGGCTAATATACGGCGGCGTATTTGGAATTTACATACTCTAGTCACCTCATGCAGAGGAGGGTATATAGTCCTTTCGGGAGAAGTCAGCCTTTTATACAGAAAATTCAAAAGGAGGCGCTGGAATGTTAACCACGACTGTGGCTGGACGCACCTGGAACTTTAGCCATGCAATAGGCCGCAATGCTGCGGCGGGCAATGGGTTTTCCAATCCCTTTGCTATGGCCTTTGACCGTGATGGCTCTCTTTATGTCCTGAGCAGGGGCACTGAAAGGGTCGGCCAGGGAGTTACCCTCGGCGAGAACAAGCGAATCAGCAAGATAACCTTGGATGAGGAGTTCATCGGGGACTTCGGCAGGAAAGACCTTATCTGGCCGTCAGGTCTTGCCGTGGACAAAGATGGCAACGTGTACTGCTCCGACGAGCATGACAACATCATTGCGATATACGACAAGGACGGGCAGAGGTCAGGCGAATGGGGAGAAGCAGGCTCTCAGGAGGGTCAGCTGAGTGGCCCCTCCGGTCTGATATTCGACGGCGAGGGCAACCTTCTCATTGTCGATAGCCTGAACAATCGCGTGCAGAAGTTTACCCGGGACGGCAAGTTCCTTGCGAGCTTCGGAAGCGCAGGCAGCGGAGAAGGGCAGTTTAACAAGCCCTGGGGCATCACGATAGACAATGACGGTGACATCTACGTGGCCGATTTCGGCAATGATAGAGTTCAGAAATTCTCTCCTGACGGCAAATTCCTGTTGAACTTCGGTGAAGTCGAAGGCCAGGGAGGAGAGCTTAATCATCCGTCCGATGTCGGCGTTGACAGTGAAGGCGATGTCTACGTGGTCGACTTTGGCAACAGTCGGGTGCAGATATACGAGTCCGATGGACGTATCATCACGGCTCTATATGGCGATGCCACCGAGTTCTCCAAGTGGGGCCAGGACGTGGTCGATGCCAACCTCGATGTCATCAAGGCATATCGAAGAGTCAATGACTTGACTGCTGTAGGCAAGTTCACGCGGCCTGTTGGCATTCTCGTTGACGACCAGGACCGCATTATCATATGCGAGACCGTTCGAGCAAGGCTTCAGGTCTACGGTAAAGAAAAGGATTATATGGATCCGCAGTTCAACCTGTAATCAGGGTTTAGGGCGAAGGGTTCGGGGGTTGGTCCTTCCGCAGAAGGATAACCCCCATTCCCTGAACCCCAACCCCATCTTCTGCGGCTACTCCAAAGCAAGCGTGCTACTTGCGAATAGCTCTTCCACATCAACTGTTCTGGGAATTATCTGCTGGTCAACGTTGAATTCGATGAAGGCCTCTAGCGTTTTCCGGTTCGATTCGACGCCGTAAGGGAGTGGATCTTCTCCAACTATCTTCCCCAGTTGCACAATCGCCTCGTCTGGCGAGTCCAACCTTCCACCTGAAGTCAGTCGCTTGATGTAGCTCTCCTTCGCGGCTTTGAATAGCGAAAACAGCTCCTCTGGCAGCCATGGGTTAGCCTCAATTAGTTCGTCTTTGATTACGATGGCGTGGTTGATGGGGTATATCCCGGTCTGCTGGAAGTGTTCGATGGACGCCTTGCGAGCGTCGGGAATGAGAGGCTCAACGTGCGATGAGTCAACGTCTCCCACGCCGATGGCCGCGTCGATTTCCCCGGAGATCAGCATAGCCTTGAGATCGCTTCCTTCGGGAGCGGACACCACATTGGGAGGTAGCATGTACTCTGCAACATGCTCATCTGAGGCAAGAACCCAGGTCACATTGTCGGGGTCGACTCCGTAGACGTTTTTCAGGATTCCCCTGAGCCATACGCCGGTGGTCACAGTGTAGGCGCGCACTCCAACCTTTCGTCCGATAAGATCGTGAGGAGATTTGATGCCTGACCTGGTGTTATATACGATGGCCCCTTGATGGAAACCGCGCAACGGAAAGACAGGGATGGCCGTCATGCGCTTGCCGTAGGCTTTCGCGCAGAGGTATGTAGATAGAGCCATCTCAGAGACATCGAATTCCAGTCCCCTGACCATCCTCCGAAAGACGTTGACAAGAGGGGAAATCTCAAGCCACTCGAAGGCCACCTTCTCCGAGCTAATGCTCCCATCCTTCAGCAGTCTGGTGTGCCCGTAGCTGCCAATTGCGATTTTCAACGGTAGACCCGGCATAGTGGAAACCTCCGTGGTCACGTGGACACAGAATTCATAGCGAGGACATCGTAGCAAAGGCGTTACCCACAGGCAACCCATATCAACTGGCTAAATGATTGACACAGAGGTGAAGGCTAGGTATCTTTTTGGTTGCCATCAAGAGCCACATAATTAATGGATTGATGACCAATAGTATCTGTGAAATGTTGTTAATTTTGGCCTCAAGATTGACATCTTGGATATGATGCCAATATACTCACGCTAACTTTGATAGCCCTCGATGAATTGTTATGGCTCGATTTAATACAACTGAGGGTATCGCATTTCGCTCTATCAGGGCGACATGCTACCAAGAACTCGACGTTGCGCAACTGCTAATGGTCGTGGGCCAAAAGTTGCAACGTCTCACCGGCTCAGACTCCTTCTGTTCATGTCAAATCGATCCTGCCATTACTTTACACACCTCCGCCGTGTCCGAGGGCTGGCCCGACGAAGCCAAACCTATGCTTATCGAGCATGTTCTCCTCAAGTCTAAGGCGGCTGATGCTCCTTGGATGCTCAAGGAAGGTCTTCGTACCATGGATGTGGAAAACCTGCTCTCTGACCTTGAGAAACCTCTAGGAGACCCTTACTTTCAATACCATCTCTTGCCCTTCGGTTATCGACATGAAATAGAATTGTTTTGCACTGCCAAAGGCTCGGCATACGCTGTACTCACATTGAGCCGAAAAGATAGCTCGGGGCGATTCGATGAACGCCTTATGCCCTTGCTCGATGCCCTTACCCCGCACATTGCCGAAGGCATTGCTAGAGCCACAGTGCGAGAGGCCTTGGCGTCGCCACACGGTACTGATATTGGGATGATGATTCTGGATGAGTCTGGAAATGTCGAACTGGCAAATGGTGTGGCTGAGACCTGGCTTTCGGTTGATTCACGAAAACACTGGCCTTTGGGCTTGCCTCTATTCGCAGCTATGGCCGCGAGACGAACGCTAGGGGCTGAAAGACTGATTGACGTGCCCTTTATAGACTTGCCACACCCGGAAACTGGTGCGCTCTATCGCCTCCACCGGGAGGAACGCATAGGTCCTGACGAGCGTCCTCGCATTATCATCCTGATGGAACCAATACGGCATGGAGATAGTGCGGAGGCACTGACTCGCCTGGGCTTGACACCCCGCGAGTCGGACGTGGCACTGGCGATTCTGGGAGGTCTGGCCGTCAAAGAGATCGCTGGAAAACTGTTTCTGTCTCCTCATACTGTCACCGACTATATGAAGAACATCTTCTATAAGCTAGATGTTTCCTCTCGCAGCGAATTGGCCGCACTCCTCATGGGCAGCGCCAACCCGTCGGCCTTCCAATAGACCACAGCTAACTCAATCCCCCATAAATATGGGGTAGCAAGCGTACCCCCCCACTCCTAGCATGATGTCATCACACTTCATTTCAGGAGGTATGTCATGGCATCACTGGCATTTGTAGCCCCGATTCTTCCAGGCGGAACAGAGAACCTGAGACGTTTAGCTCAGGAGATGCAGGGGGCCAAGAAATCAGAGGTCGAGGATTTCCACAGAAGAAGGAAGATTACCAAGGAAGAGTGGTTTATTCAACCAACTCCGCAGGGAGACATGGTTATCGTTTACCTGGAGGGGGAAGACCTCGCAAATACATTCCAGACCCTGGCGGCTTCCCAAGAGCCTTTTGATGTTTGGTTAAAGGAACAGGCCAAATCGGTGCATGGGATAGATTTCAACCAACCTCCATCAGCTCCGCTTCCGGAGCTTGTGTATGATTCGCGATCGGAGTAAAGCCAACTCTCCACCGATCTTAAACATCCGCATTCTAACGACTAGAGTTCTTTTTGAGGAGAAGACGATGAAACGAATAAGCTTAATTATAGGTCTCGCGGCCTTGGTATTGGTAGCAGCTTTAGTGGGTACCTCGATGATTACCGCAGTAGTTGTCGCCGACGATGATGACGACGATGATAACCGAGTGTTCACAAATAAAAGCATAAAGGGAAGGTGGGGATTCTCCGCTCAGGGTACGATATTGCCCCCATTCGCTCCTGCCTTGACTCCAGCGTCCGCAGTGGGCACCCTGGATTTCGATGGCTCAGGCGGCTGTTCTATCACTGACACTGAAAACATTGGCGGCATTGTCATCCCCTTTCGGACTACTGATGATGGGGATTGTATGTACAGTGTGAATCCCGATGGCACGGGTACTTTAAGTTTTGCCTTTCCAGGTGACCCAGGGCCAGGGCTAGTCTCGTTCGTCATACTCAACAAGAATGAGGTTAGAGACATGAGGGCGGATAGTCTAGCGGTTGCAACTGGCGTCTGGAAAAGGTAGTAGCGGAAATCCATTGCCAGCCCCCTGAAGAAATGGCGCATCGCGGCTTAAAGAGGCCCGAGCAATGCTCGGGCCTCTGTTTTATAATGACGGCGTGCAATTGCATTCTCGAATGCTGTGTCGAGAGGTTAACGGCGGCTGGCGAGGTCTCTGCGTCTCAATTTGACGAAAGAGGTTTCTCTCGCTGCCTCGGAATCAAAAGTGCCTTGCTTTTATGGGGTTTTCAGGCTAGTGGTCCAACATCATTGAAATGAATACCATGATAGTCATTGTTCCTCTTGGGGGTTCAATCGTAACGTTGAACCGAGGAGGAACCATGATGTCTACCAAGAAGTACCGTATCAGACTGACTACCGACGAACAACAGGAACTCAACGCCTTGGTCTCACGCGGTCGGGCTGCGGCGTACAAACAGACCCATGCGCGCATTCTGCTGATGAGCGATGAGTCACGCTCGGACGGGGGAATGAAGGACGCGGACATCACCAGCGCGCTCGGTGTGGGACAGTCAACGGTCGAGCGAATACGCAAGCGCTGTGTGGAGGAGGGGGTCGAGTCTGCGCTGAATCGCAAAAAGCAACTGCGTCGGCGTCAAAAGAGACTGGACGGCGAAGGTGAAGCACGGTTGATAGCGATGGCCTGCGGGGAACCGCCGGAGGGGCGTGCTAGTTGGACCCTGAAGCTGTTGGCTGACCAGTTGGTCGAGTGTGAGATAGTCGGGACCATTAGCACCGAGACGGTTCGCCAGGCGCTTAAAAAAAAACGAACTGAAGCCGTGGCTGAAGCAGAGTTGGTGCATCCCGCCCGGTCAGAGCGCGGAGTTTGTGTGCGCGATGGAAGACGTACTGGAGGTCTACCAACGGCCGTACGATGGGAATGAGGTTCTGGTGTGCATGGATGAGACGAGCAAACAGCAAGTCAAGGAGACGCGAGTGCCGCGTCCCGCAGCGCCCGGCTTATCGGCGGCATACGACTACGAATACGAGCGCAATGGAGCGAGCAGCCTGTTCATGCTGTTTGCACCGTTGGACGGATGGCGCCGAGTCGAGGTCAGAGAGCGTCGCACGAAGGTGGACTGGGCGCATGTGATAAAGAAACTGGTCGACGAGGACTACCCTGACAGAGACCGGATCGTGCTGGTAATGGACAATCTCAACACTCACAAGCTGTCCTCGCTATACGAGGCATTCGAGCCTGCTGAGGCGAGGCGTATAGCTGAGCGACTGGAGATACACTACACTCCCAAACACGGGAGTTGGTTGAATATGGCGGAGATAGAGATCGGTGTGCTGGCTCGACAGTGCCTGGACCGACGGATTGCCAATCAAGACATCCTGCGCGGCGAGGTCAATGCTTGGCAGAATCAACGCAACCGGGATGTGATACGAGTGGATTGGCGCTTCACTACCGAGGATGCGCGCATCAAGCTAAAGTCACTCTACCCATCAATACAAAAACGTTGAACCACTAGTGTTGATGTTAGGAGCATTAGCTATGAATGTATTGCTCGATGAGCATTTTGGGAAGCTGGTAAAACAGATGTTGGAGTCTGGGGAGTTTTCCTCAGATACAGAGGTTGTGCAAGCAGGGCTGCAACTTCTCGAAAAACGACAACAGAAGCTAGAAGCCTTACGCCGTGATATTCAGGAAGGGCTTGCAAGCGGCGTGCTGGCCCATTCGACGATGAGGCGGTTGAGCGTATTATCGCCAAGGGGCGCGAAAAGCTGGCCCAAGAACAAGGCCAGTAATGCCTCGGGCAGTCCTACTGAATTCAGCCGAAGATGATTTAGCTGAAATATGGCGTTTTATCGCTCGTGACAACCCTGAAGCGGCCAGCCGCTTTGTTCGCCGTCTTCGGGAGGTATGTGAAACCACCCTTGCATCCAATCCCTACGCTGGCCGTCCTCATGATGAACTATCTCCCGGGATATAAGGTGGACCCCATTATTAAGACAGCACGAGGGCTAAATTAAGAGAGTCTCCCACCCCTGCGCTAGGTTTCACCAAGCCCGATGGCAGCCCTGCTTCTTCAGCTGCTGCTCCCCTTTCTTCCTGGCCATGTTGGTACACCTCTGCTGGGGTCCGGTAGCCCAAAGCCTGGTGAGGCCTCTGCCGGTTGTAGAACTCCAGGTAGGCATTGATCCCAGTTCGGGCCTCGGCGACGGTCTGGTAAGCTTTCAGATACACCTCCTCGTACTTGATGCTCCGCCACAGCCGCTCCACGAAGATGTTGTCCAGGTACCTACCCTTACCATCCATGCTGACCTGGACCCTCTGCTCCTGCAACGTCTGGGTAAAGGCCTCACTGGTGAACTGACTCCCCTGGTCGGTGTTGAATATCTCCGGTCGTCCCTTACCCAGGGCTTCCTCCAACGCCGCCACGCAGAAGCTGGTGTCCATGGTGTTGGAGAGCTTCCAGGCCAGCACGTGCCGGCTGTGCCAGTCCATGATGGCCACCAGGTACAGGAAGCCCTTCGCCATGGGGATGTAGGTGATGTCCGCGGCCCAGACCTGGTCGACCCGATTAACCTCCACTCCCTTCAGCAGATAGGGAAAGATCCGGTGTCCCGGCGCTGGTTTGCTGGTGTTGGGACGCCGGTAGATGGCTTCCAGACCCATCAACCGCATCAGCCTTCGAACCCTTTTTCGGCTCACCAGATAGCCCTGTTGCAGCAGCCAGGCCTTCATCTTCCTGGAGCCGTAGAAGGGGGTCTTCAAATACTGACGGTCCATCAGGGCCATCAACTCCAGGTCTTCTGCCCTGGTCGGTACCGGCCGGTAGTATACCGAGGCCCGGCTGACGTCCAGCAGGATACATTGACGCACCAAAGACAGCTGCTGGTGGTCTCGGTCTATCATGGCTCGCCGTATGCTGCGACTCATAGACCGGACCTTTCCGACAAAAAATCGCGTTCCACCTTCAGCTGGCCGATGTGCCGGTAGAGGTGGTTAATCTGAGCTTCCTTGGCTTTCTCCTGGGATTTCTGATTGGTGGCAAATAGCTCCGGGGCTCCTTCCACCAGGGCCCTTTTCCAGGCGTGAATCTGACTGGGATGGACCTCAAATCGGCTGGCCAGCTGGGCGATGGTCTCTTCCCCCGCAAGGGCGGCCAGGGCCACCTTGGCCTTGAACGCCGGACTGTGCTTATTCCTCGTCTGCTTCATGTCCTGCTCCTTCACGTCGGTTAGTTGCCGGTTATTTTAGGAGCTGGACTCTCTCTTAGCCAGTTGTCTAGTTTTTGGGTACCACCTCAATTCTTTGTCATGCGAAATAAACTAAACTTTCATCAGGGGAAAAATCGTCTCACCGAGAGTAATCAGCCGTTGTTTTCAGAGGGATTGTTAAAGGAATTGAGGAACACACGAACGAAACGATCCTGGTAGTAGAGGATGAACCGAAAATCGTCAGGCTGGCACGGGACTACCTGGAGCGCAGTGGATTTCGCGTTGTTACGGCCGCAGACGGTAATTCCGCCATTGATGCGGCTCAGCGCGAGCGACCCGACCTCGTAGTACTCGACCTGAACCTGCCGGGTAGAGATGGCCTGGATGTCTGCCGAGCTATACGGCGTGAATCAGAAGTGCCCATCATTATGCTCACGGCTCGCGTCGATGAAGCGGACAGGCTTATAGGGCTGGAGCTAGGTGCGGACGACTACATCACCAAGCCGTTTTCGCCTCGTGAGCTGGTTGCCCGCACTCGGGCAGTCCTTCGCAGGGTACAGGGAGGCGCATACCTACCCGACCTGGTCCGGGTAGGTGATCTGGAAATCGACCTTAAAGGGCACAGAGTCAGTCGCAAAGAAGAGAACATAAATCTCACTCGGATCGAATTCAATCTGTTGACTACACTGGCCCAAAATCCCGGGAAGGTGTTCACGCGGGGCGAGCTGTTGAATCGATTACACGGCGTGGCCTACGATGGCTTCGATCGAAGCATAGATGCTCATATTAAGAATCTTCGCCACAAGCTGGAATACGATCCTGTTGAGCCACAATACGTACTCACCGTCTATGGTGTCGGCTACAAGTTCAACGATGAGGTGTGACTTTGAATCACAGGCGCAGAAGTGGTCGACGCCACCTGACTGAGGGGAATGGCCCGGATTTCCCTCATTGGTCACAAAACTGGCGACACAAACGGCGATTTCTCTTCTTTCGTTTCATGGCCGTATTCGGCTTCGTAGCCTTTCTGATACTCGGCGGCATGGCGGCAATGGCGTTTCTGATCACAAGCCTGCTTGGTGGTAATGGTCAGACGGCGATACTGGTTTGGATCGGAGGTCTTAGTCTGTCGGTGGCGCTGCCAATTCTAGCCATAGGAATGGCTATTCGAGCCTTTCGTGGAATCGCTATGCCGCTGGCTGATGTCATGGCCGCTGCCGATGCGGTTGCGGTTGGCGACCTGAGTACGAGGGTTCCAGAACATGGCCCAGGCGAGTTCGGTCGGCTGGCGCGCTCCTTCAATCGAATGACTGAGGAGCTGGAACGTACCGATCAACAGCGCAGAAATTTCACCGCAGACGTTGCCCATGAACTTCGTACGCCTATGCACGTCATCCAAGGCAACCTGGAGGGCATCCTCGATGGTATATATAAGCCTACGGACGACCACATCAACGCAACGCTCGAAGAGACTCGGCTTCTAGCGCGTCTCGTGGAAGACCTGAGAACGCTTTCACTCGCCGAGTCGGGCCAACTGCCTTTAACGCAAGGCCCCATCGACGTAGTTGAGCTACTGGAGGATGTAAATACCAGTTTCAGCGGTCAGGCCGAGGTAGCCGGAATAGACTTGCGTATCGAGTCCAAGCTCAGTCCATCCAGGTCAATCATTACTGGGGATGCAGGACGTTTGGACCAGGTGCTAAACAACCTGGTAGTCAACGCAATTCGTCATACATCGCGTGGGGGGATTATCACTCTGAGAGCAGAACCGATGCAAAGTGGCGTAAGGATTGTCGTTAGTGATACCGGCGAAGGCATTTCCCCTGAGGACTTACCGTATATTTTTGACCGTTTCTGGCGCGGCGATAGGTCTCGATCCCATATCGGCGGTGTTGGAGCTGGTTTGGGACTGGCAATCGCTCGTCAGCTAGTACAGGCTCATGGAGGAAGCGTTGGAGTAGAGAGCAAGCCTGGGCACGGGACGACGTTTACCATAGCCCTGCCTGAAAATACTTGACGAGCAAGTCCCGTCAGGCAGGGCGAACGTTATCATCGTTTCTGAGAATTTAGGCCTTCATTCTCCCAGGTTTATTACGATATTATCGGGTCCGCGTGATAGGATCGCCTCTGCTGGCTCATCGTAGGGATTGCCCTCGATGTGGGGCGTGTTTGCAGGCA
>CBDBJK010000012.1:0-15226 GCA_965206395.1 Dehalococcoidia bacterium | reverse complement strand
GCTTACCGCGAAGTGTCAAGAGGCGGGAGTGCGCGCCATGCCAGTGCAAAGCTCTGAGGATAGAGTGGAGCATGACCCTCAGCTTGAGGCAAGAGGCATGTTCAAGGAGCTAGAGCATCCCGTGCTAGGAATTCGCAAGCTACAAAACGCGCCTTTCAGAATGTCGGACTCCGACGTTGAGGTGCGCACGCCCGCTCCTCTGATTGGACAGCACAACACAGAGGTCTTGGGAGGGTTGCTCGGACTTGGTCATGACGAGATTGTGGAAGGCTATGAGGAGGGCATTTTCTGGCCCCCCGATATGCCGAAGTTCCCATATGTAGAGGAGGCGCTGAGATGACGAGCGACGCACCGGCAGCCCCAGGAGCGCTGGCAGGCCTTCGAGTGTTGGAGCTTGCCGACGAAAAGGGCCAGTTCTGCGGCAAGCTTATGGCCGACCTTGGGGCCGACGTGATTAAAATCGAGCCTCCCGGCGGACAGAACACCCGCTCCGTCGGCCCGTTCCTCGATGACATTCCTCATCGAGAGCGCAGCCTCTATTTCTGGCACTACAACACTTCCAAGCGAGGCATCACCCTGGACATCGAGAAGCCAGAGGGCAAGGCCATATTCCAGAGGCTCGCCTCCACCGCCGATGTGGTTCTCGAAACGTTTCCGCCTGGATACCTGGCTTCTCTGGGTCTGGGATACGAAGTCCTGAAGTCGCTGAATCCAAGCCTCATCATATGCTCCCTGACGCCCTTCGGACAGAGCGGGCCTTGGCGTGACTATCGGACTTCAGACTTGCTTCACATGGCCGCCGGAGGACAGATGGCCTCTTGTGGTTACGACCCCGAGGATGTGCTGGATGCTCCTCCCATAGCTCCGGGCGGTGGCAATGCCTGGCATGTGGGAAGCCACTACGCCTACATCGCCATAATGGCTGCGCTGCATTATCGTTATATCAGCGGCGTGGGCCAGCACATAGACGCCTCGATTCACGAGGCCTGCGCGCTCACCACCGAAGGAGCCATTCCCACCTACATATATTTGGGGCAGGTAGTCCAGAGGCATACTGGACGTCATGCCTCTCCCAGCGCGTCTGTGGAGACGCAAATCCCAACTCAGGATGGCGCTTGGGTGCAAACCACCGGGAGGGGAGGAAACCCGACGCCCGCTCGCCTGCGAAGTCTTGCCGAGTGGATGAACGGCTACGGTCTAGCCGACGACCTGCTGGACGATAAGTATTTGGACTGGGGCGTATTCCAGGAGAGCGACGAACATATAAGTGATGTCGTGACCAACTTCATCGCCAACATGCCCCTGGAGGAGACGTGGCGCGGAGGGCAGGAGCGCGGCTATCCCTGGGGCGCTATAAGAACTCTAGACGACATCATCGGCGATCCGCATCTGCAAGACCGAGGGTTCTTTACCGAGGTTGAGCATCCTGAGCTAGGGCGGAGCTTTAGCTATCCCGGCCCGGCGGCAATCTACAACGGCTCGCCCTGGCGAATCTCTCGCCGCGCCCCACTCATCGGCGAACACAACGAAGAAATCCTGTGCGGAGAGCTAGGCATGAGCAAGGAGAGGCTCACGTTGCTGGCGGAGTCCGGCGCAATATAGCGTTCGCTCATAACGCGCTGATTGAAAGACACCGTCAATTTCAGCGTGAAAACAGGTTGACTACGAAGAAGGAAGGCAATGAAGTTCACTAAACTGCTGTCTGACCTGGTGGAACAGAATAAGGGAATGGTGGAGAGGGCGATTGATGGCCTTGGCGATGACGAACTGAACAGGCGTCCCGACGACCAGTCTAACTCCATAGCCTGGCTGATGTGGCACACCGCGAGGGTCGCGGATGGCATCACCTCTCGCGTTCAGGGTTCGAACCAACTCTGGGTGACAGACGGATGGCATGAGAAGTTTGGAATGGAACCCGATCCCACGATCAATGGGGTAGGCCATACAGGTGAACAGGTAGCGGCCTTCAAAGCGTCTGCCGCAGATGTGAGGGGCTATTGGACGGCTGCCTTGACTCTATGCAAGGAGTACATTGATTCCATAGAGTCTGAGGAGCAGCTAGACAAAGAATACGCGCGACCATCCGGCGATTCCATGACTGCGGGAGCGTGGCTGAGGTTGATGACTCACGAAATCCTGGTGCATGGCGGACAGGTTGCCTATCTCAGAGGGATGCACACAGGCATGGGTTGGTTCGTATAGCGCCCGCCTACTGAAGCACGCCGGACAGAGCCTCCTCAAGCTCCTCGATTGTCGCAAAGCCTTCGAACTTGGCGTACACCAGCCCCTCTGCGTCTACGACGAATGTCCAGGGGTCGGTGGGAAGGTTCCACTCGCTGAATGTGGGTGAGATGCGCCCGTTGGTCAGGTTCCCCTGTATCTCCTGAGGGTTGTCGAAGACTTCGATGTGGATGTAGTTCGCCTCGCCCTGGTGTTGGGCCTTGGAATCCTTGATAACGTCTACCTGCGGACCACAGGTGTCGCTCGCGCAGTATGCTGGCGTGGCGAAGGTCACGACCAGCGGCTTGCCGGTATCGAGAGCCTCCATAATAGTCGTCTCGTAGAGCGAAGGGTCAGGCTCTAAATCCGAGGTAAGCTCCTCAAGGCTGGCAACGTCGCGGGATGTCTTGCTTGCGCTTCGTGGCGCGGGCGAGCCTATGGCAGGCGAAAAGCTGGTTTCTTTGACGCTTATCCTCGCGGAGCCGGTTCTCGTGGATCCGTCGGCTCCAGTCACCACAACGCCAAGCCCCCAGTCGCCTGCTCTATCAAAGCTAACCTGGCTCGTGTACACGCCACCCATCCCACCGGGCCACTGGCGGAATGCAGCCTTCACGTCCTCAATCGGGCCTTCCTGGCCCGCACTCGTCAGAAAGAAAGTGGCAAGCTGAACGTCGCTGGCGTTTCTTAGCGGCCCCGACACGCTGTCTACAAGCCCGAAGACTATGCGATTGCTGCCGACGCTTATATCGCTTGACAGAAAGGCCACCTGCAATGGAGCTTCGGAAGCTGACGGGCTTGTGGTGGCTGTGGTGGCCTGCGCCGTTGGCTCCTGAGTTGGTTGTGGCGTAGGTTCCGCCGAGCCGCCGCAAGCCGCAATCAATAGCGCTACGATGGGCGTCAAGACTGCCAAAGCTGTCCGACGAGGATTGAGATTCATCATTCTTCTTCCTATATATATAAAAAATTCCAAATTCGCGCGCAAAACACAGGTGTTACAGGATTTTCATTCCTTGCCCCTTCCACGAAAGGATGAAGGCAACCCTCATGAAAAATTACGTTAGTAGTCGGGCTATTGGTTTCCAACCTGCATCGCCTCTTCCTCGCCGTGAAAGGTGTGGTGGCCTTCCGTGCAGCTTAGGGGTGACTCTTCCAGTTGAATCGTCACGTGTGTGATGCCAAACTCCTCGGATGCGATGCTCCTCAGATTCTGAAGCAAGCTGCCAGAATGGTCTATAGCATCGCTTTCGGCGGTCACGTGGGCGCTGAAAACGTCGTAGCCCGTCGTGATAGTCCACGCATGAATGTCGTGCACGCCGGTTACGCCCTCCACCTGCTCGATGCGCTCGCACAGATGGTGAATATCGATCCGCGACGGAGTTCCCTCCATCAACACGTGCATCACTTTCCAGATTAGCCTGCTGGAACTAAAGAGGACGAGCAGGCCGATGATGACCCCGAAAATAGGGTCTGCAATAGACCAGCCAAAGAAGATGATGAGCAACCCGGCTCCGACTACGCCGATGGAGCCTAAAAGGTCGCCCCAGACGTGCAGGAACGCCCCCTCGACATTCAGACTCTCGTCCGCCGACCTCTTGAGCACGAGCGCAGCAGCAATGTTGACCAGGAGTCCCACGAAGCCAATGCTCAACATCAGTGCTCCCCTGACTTCGGGCGTCTCCTGAAATCGCCGGTAGGCTTCGAAGAATATCCAACCGGCGATGAGCCACAGGCTCAGGGCGTTGAGAAGGGCCGCGAGAATCTCTGTTCGATGGTGGCCAAACGTGCGGCGCATCGATGGGGGTCGGGACGCAACCCACATGGCTAGCAGAGCTAGGCCGATGGCGAGGGCGTCCGTGACCATGTGGCCCGCGTCGGCAAGAAGAGACAGGCTGTTTGCAAACAGGCCACCGACGACCTCTGCCAGCGCATAGGCGGTAGTAAGTGCCAGCGTAATCCACAGGCTCTTCCGGCTAGCGGCTCGGAAATCGTGCGAGTGACTGCCACCGTTATGTCGAATCGTCTCGTCTGCGGTCAATTTACCCTCTTTCCTGAAGTCAATTACATCATCGCCCAATAAGCAAGTCAAGCCGGATTGTACCCACGCAACCTCCTGCAACACCTTGCGCCCAAGCCCCTTGACGCGAGAGCTTTCATATAATAATATCACCAAACAATAGTTCATTAAATACTGATATGAGGTTGATGTGCAACAATTAGAGCAGAGAGAAGCGCTCGACATGGTAACCGCTCGGTTCTTCAAAGGGCTTGGAGACCCAACGCGATTGCGAATTCTGGAATTCCTTCAAGGCGGAGAGAAGGCGGCAGGCGATATCGTAGAGCATCTGGCTCTGCCCCAGAATCAGGTGTCGATGCACCTGGGCTGTCTCAGATGGTGCGGCTACGTGACGACGCGCCGTGAGGGGCGGTACGTCATCTATTCGCTGGCCGACCCTAGAGTGATAGAGCTAATCAGGCTGGCGCAAGAGCTGGTTCACGGCAGCGAGAACTTTATCATGGCCTGCGAAGTCATAGGCAAGACGGACGAGAACCTCACCAACGTGACTGGCTGGCGAAATGGCCGCGCCAACGCCGAATGAGAAGCGTCGGCAACTACAATTAACCCTCAGCAATATCAATAACAACCCGAATCTCTAGCTAATATATCAACATCTTATGATATAACAATTGATCGATAGGCTAGAGGCAAACAGACTTTAGCCTTGCAATTGGAAAAGGAGCGTTTCAACAGAAGGAGCATAAATCATGGAAACGATTACAATATCGAAGCTGACGTGCCCTGAATGCGGTTTTGCGCAAGACCTCGAAATGCCAATTGACGCTTGCCAGTTCTTTCACGAATGCGTAAATTGCCGCGCGATGCTGAAGCCAAAGCAGGGCGATTGCTGCGTGTTTTGCTCTTATGCCGATACGCCTTGCCCGCCTATACAGTTGGAGAACGCACGATAGTGAGGAGGAGATAAGGACGATGTTCAAACTGCTGAGAGTCGAAAAGCCATTCGTAGCTATGTTGAGCGGGTTTTTGCCACTGCCCTGGTGATGAGTCGTGCCTGGCCTGCTCGGTATCGTCGGAGGAACGTCGACCGGGCTGGCCCTCGCGCCTGCGTTGCAGGTGCTCACCTGGCCTTTTCTAGGCATAACTCTGCTTATGCTGGGACGTGGCTGGTATCTTAACATGTCTCATGGCGGTGGATGGCGCTCCACATGGGCCAAGCGATCCACTCTCGTACTTATGGGGTCGACGGCGCTAACAGCACTGCTATGGGGTCTTCGATTCGCTGGCTTACTCGGAGGGAGGCCATTCTGAGTATGCCATTCCAATGTGCCTCGACATTCTGCGGTTCACTTCGGACTACCTCTTTTGCCTTTTGGCAACGAGTTCAAGGATTTGCAGTATGTCTAACACAAGAGGTGTTGACATATGACTCTGAGGCATGTTACCATAGGTAATTGGTCGAGTTATGCCCCAAGCACCAATTTGTTATTTTCCACAGATCTTTGTCCTACATTGCCCTGGTTGTTTTCTGCAATTTTTTACGTGTCGGATACGCTTCAGTAACCTTCTATTGTGAGGAGTGTGATAGCGGATGACCTTATCTGTTTTGAAGGTCGGTAATGGTAATTTCCCCGAAAAAAAGTCCTACGGCCGGATCGAGAGCATCCTTGATGTTCCGAACCTGATACAGGTTCAGATCAAATCATTCAACTGGTTCAAAACCGATGGACTGCGAGAGTTATTCGAGGAGATTTCTCCACTCGAAGACTTTCCGGGCGGACGCTTTGAACTTAGCTTTGACGAGCATTTCTTCGATGAGCCTAAGAACACCGAAGAGGAGTGCAGGGAGAAGGAAACCACATTTTCTGCCCCACTGCACGTCACCGTAAGCCTTAGAATAAAGGCTGCCGGGCCTAGTCAGGGCGAAGTCAAGGAGCAGACCCTCTTCATCGGGGACATTCCTATGATGACATCCACAGGCACTTTCATCATAAACGGGGCCGAGCGAGTGGTGGTCAGCCAGCTAGTAAGGTCGCCGGGAGTGTACTTCACGATAAACCAGGACCACGCTACTGGCAGGATGCTGTCTTCCGCAAAGCTCATACCCTATCGAGGGGCCTGGATGGAATTCGAGACCAGCAACAGAGATGTCATTTCGGTTAAAGTAGACCGCAAGCGCAAGACGCCCATCAGCACCCTTCTGCGGTCTATGGGCTATGCAACAGACGAGGAGCTGAAAGAGCTTTTCGCGGACGTGGACACCGATCCCGATCACCAGTTCATAACGACCACCATAGAGAAGGACAAAGGCGTAACTGACCAGGACGAGGCTTTGCTGGAGTTCTACCGCAGGCTCCGTCCCGGCGAGCCTCCCAGCGTGGACAACGCGAAGACGCTGATAGATAACCTGTTTTTCAACAATCGCCGCTATGACCTGGGCAGGGTTGGACGCTACAAGCTTAACCGACGCCTCAGGCGCGGCGAAGATGACGCTGGCGTTCGCACCCTCACGCCAGAAGACATCATTGGTCTGCTCAGGATGATGATACAGATCAACAATGGCGTCGTTGAGCCAGACGACATCGACCACCTCGGCAACCGCCGCGTGCGCGCCGTAGGCGAGTTGATACAGAACCAGGTGCGTGTTGGGCTTTTGCGCATGGAGCGGGTCATCAAGGAGCGCATGACAACTCAGATGGACCCGGCGACTACTACGCCCGCCGCCCTTATCAACATCAGGCCTGTGGTAGCGGCTGTAAGGGAGTTCTTCGGAGGCTCGCAGCTTTCTCAGTTCATGGACCAGACGAATCCTCTGGCCGAGTTGACGCACAAGCGTCGCCTCTCCGCTCTCGGTCCTGGCGGACTCTCCAGGGAGCGGGCTGGATTCGACGTGCGAGACGTTCATCACTCCCATTACGGGCGCATCTGTCCTATCGAGACTCCTGAAGGCCCAAACATCGGCCTGCTAGGGTCGCTGGCTACTTATGCCCGCACAAACGACTACGGCTTCATCGAGACGCCGTATCGAAAGATTTACACGGAATTCACCAACAACGATCCAGGTCTGGAAGGACGGACGATTACTCAGAAAGTGGTGGGGCAGGACGGAAAAACCATCCTGAACGCGGACGGAGTCGTCACGAAGAGGACTCTTGGGCGAATCGCGGGTCTGCCTGAACAGATGTTGCCTGTCAAGCCCTTCGTCTCTCCGAACACTGATGACATTTTCTACCTCTCCGCCGATGACGAAGAGCACGTTCATATCGCTCAAGCCAACTCACCTCTGGATGAGTTAGGGCAATTCATTGACGAAAGGGTGGAAACCCGTATGGGAGAGGGAGTGTCCATGGAGCCACCGGACAATGTGGGGTATATGGACGTGTCCCCGATACAGATTGTAAGCGTCTCGACGTCGTTGATTCCGTTCCTTGAACATGACGACGCCAACCGCGCCCTCATGGGATCGAACATGCAACGCCAGGCCGTGCCGCTGCTTCGCCCGGAGGTGCCACTGGTCGGCACGGGCATGGAAGAGCGAGTAGCCAAGGACAGCGGCCAGGTCGTTCTCTCCAGAACAGAGGGGTTAGTCTCCGAGTCCACTGGCGGGAAGATAGTCGTCATCGACCCTGAGGGTGAGATGCACGAATACCGCCTGCTGAAGTTTGTCAGGAGCAATCAGGGCACCTGCGTCAATCAGCGCCCTATCGTCTACAGGGGCGACCTCGTTCAGAAAGGGCAAGTCCTGGCGGATAGCTCTTCCAGCGGTCACGGCGAGCTAGCTCTGGGCCAGAACGTTCTGGTCGCCTTCATGAGCTGGGAAGGCTACAACTTCGAGGACGCCATCATCATCAGCGAGCGGATGGTCAAAGAGGACAAGTTCACCTCCATCCACATCGAAAAGCATGAGGTAGAGGCGCGAGACACAAAGCTTGGGCCTGAAGAAATCACGAGAGACATCCCCAACGTGGGAGAAGACAGCCTTCGTGATCTGGACGAGGAAGGCATCATACGCATAGGCGCTGAAATAGGCCCCGGCGATATCCTGGTCGGCAAGATCACGCCCAAAGGCGAAACCGAACTGAGCGCCGAAGAGAAACTGCTGCGCGCTATATTCGGGGAAAAGGCCCGCGATGTAAAAGACACCTCCCTGAGAGTGCCTCATGGACAAAAAGGGAAGGTCATAGGTGTCAAAGTTCTGAGCAGGGCCAACAAAGACGAGTTGCCTCCCGGCGTCAACAAGCTGGTGCGCATGTGGGTTGCCCAGACTCGCAAAGTGAGCGAGGGTGACAAGATGGCTGGTCGTCATGGCAATAAGGGCGTAATAGCCAAAATCCTGCAGGAAGGGGATATGCCCTTCCTGCCCGATGGCACACCGGTGGACATCATTTTGAACCCAATAGGCGTGCCATCTCGAATGAATCTTGGTCAGGTGTTGGAAACTCACCTCGGATGGGCCGCCCACACGCTGGGCTTTCGAGCGGTGACGCCTGTCTTTGACGGCGCGCCCGATATCGCCATCGAGGATGCGCTGTCTCAGGCCTGGATTATAGAACAGTCTGGAGCCGTAGACCCAAGACCAGTAGACGATAGCGGCGCGAACCTTATAGACTTCGCCAAAGCCCGCGAGTGGCTCACTGAGTGGGGACACGATTTCGATAAAATCTTCACAGAGAGCACGCTAGGTGTGGCACGAGACGCCTGCATAGATATATGGCTTCGAAAGGACATGGGGCGGGATACCTCAGAACTTTCCAGCGACGACATGAGGGCCGAGGTTGTTCAGATCAACAGAGATGAGCAAATATCCGCTCCCATCATGGGCAAGTCCATCCTTCGGGACGGTCAAACAGGAGAACCCTTCGACCAGCCTATCACGGTGGGCTACATATACATGATGAAGCTGATTCACCTCGTCGAAGACAAAATACATGCCCGCTCCACAGGTCCATACTCGCTGATAACCCAGCAACCTCTGGGCGGTAAGGCGCAGTTTGGCGGACAGCGCTTCGGTGAAATGGAGGTATGGGCGCTGGAAGCCTACAGCGCGGCGTACAACCTTCAGGAGATGCTGACCGTCAAGTCCGACGATGTGGTCGGCAGGGTGAAAACCTACGAGGCCATTGTCAAAGGTGAGGATGTAATCCAGCCAGGAATCCCCGAATCTTTCCATGTTCTGCTAAAAGAACTGCAAAGCCTGGGACTGTCCGTGGAGTTGTTGCATGAGGAAACGGAGCAGACAATGCTCTCGTCCGACGACATGGATGACATAGATGATGACGATTTCCCCGTCGAGACGATGCACTCGCTCGAAATCGTCGATGACGCCGAGACTCAACTCCCGGTCACGGCTAGTGCGGAGGAGCAGAATGGGAGCATAGGAGATATTCCTGCCGAGGAGGCGGTAAGCAGCGACGATAACTAATCAGACATCCTTACGCGGAAGAGTGTCTGCCCCGATGTTGGGCGAACATCAAGAGTGGTGTGGAATTTAGGAGTGTAAGATATGGCCCAGGGCGGCAACGATTTTAACGCTATTCGCATATCGTTAGCTTCACCAGAACAGATCAAAACCTGGTCTTATGGTGAAGTGACAAAACCGGAAACAATAAACTACCGCACACTCCGTCCTGAAAAGGATGGCCTGTTCTGCGAACGCACTTTCGGCCCAACAAAGGACTGGGAGTGCTACTGCGGCAAGTACAAGAAGATTCGCTACAAGGGTGTAATCTGCGATCGCTGCGGCGTGGAAGTCGCACGTTCCAAGGTGCGACGCGAGCGCATGGGTCACATTACGCTCGCCGCACCGGTGGCGCACATATGGTTTTCTAAAGGCACACCCAGCCGACTGGGATTGCTTCTAGACCTCTCGCCTAGAAACCTGGACAGAGTGCTATATTTTGCTCAATACCTGGTAACCAGCGTCGACGAACAGCTTCGCACAGGCACCATAGACCTGGTGCAAAAGCAGTTTGACGATGATCTGGAAGCGTTGGAAAAGGAAGCGCAAGAGAAGATAGACGCACTTCTTACGCATTTGACCAACGGTGTTCAGGAAGGAGAGCTTCCAGAAGAGGTCCCATCTGAGGGCGTCTCACCTGAAGGCGACGTCTCGGAGGAAAAGCCGAGCGAGGAACCTGGGCCGAATGAGGAAGCGATACGCGAGATAAACCTTCGCCTCGAACATGACAAGACCGAACTTGAAAACGAATTCACCAGCCGTATAGACGACCTGGAAGACGTTCGGGTCGGTCAGCTTCTTACCGAGAGCAGGCATCGCGAGCTACGAGACCGCCAGGGTGAAGTTTTCAAAGCAGGAATGGGCGCGGAGGCCGTCCTGGACGTGCTGCAGGGTATCGACCTTGATGTAACGCGAGACGTTCTTCAAGAGGAGATACGCTCAACCTCCGGCCAGCGCCGCAAGAAGGCCATAAAACGCCTGCGTGTGGTCGAAGCCTTCCGAAAAAGCGGCAACAAGCCTGAGTGGATGGTAATGGTCGTCCTGCCTGTTCTGCCGCCTGAACTGCGGCCAATGGTTCAGCTTGATGGCGGTCGGTTCGCCACCAGCGACCTGAACGACCTCTATCGTCGAGTAATCAATCGCAACAACAGGCTCAAGAGACTCATCGAATTGCAAGCACCTGAGATCATCGTGCGCAACGAAAAGCGCATGTTGCAGGAAGCCGTCGATGCCCTGGTGGACAATGGCCGCAGGGGGCGTCCCGTCTCCGGCAGCCACAACCATAGGCTAAAGTCCCTGTCTGACCTCTTGAGAGGCAAGCAGGGGCGTTTCCGCCAGAACCTTCTGGGCAAGCGCGTGGACTATAGCGGTCGCTCCGTCATCATCGCAGGCCCGGAATTGAAGCTGCATCAGTGCGGCCTACCCAGGAGAATGGCGCTGGAGCTTTTCAAGCCCTTCGTCATGAATCGCCTGGTCATGAGAGGCTACGCTCACAACATCAAGAGCGCCAAGCGTATGGCCGAAAGGGCGAGGCCAGAGGTGTGGGACATCCTGGAAGAGGTCGTCGCAAACAGGCCAGTCCTGCTCAACCGCGCGCCAACGCTGCACCGATTGGGTATACAGGCGTTCCAGCCCGTGCTCATAGAAGGAAGCGCCATACAGGTGCATCCACTCGTGTGCACCGCGTTCAACGCCGACTTCGACGGCGACCAGATGGCCGTTCACGTGCCGCTTTCCAAGGAATCGGTGCAGGAAGCTATGCGCATGATGATGAGCACCTACAACATGCTCTCGCCCAGCTCTGGTGAGCCTATCGTGGCTCCTACGCTGGACATGGTGCTTGGCTGCTACTACATGACCATCGTCGAGGAAAGCGCCAAGGGCGCAGGCCAGAGGTTCGCCAGCTTCGAGGACGCGCGCCTGGCTCACGACATGGACATCATCGACCTGCGCGCGCCAATCAAGGTGCGGCACCAGTCCGCTGACAACGGCAGGGAGTGGTTGGATACTACAGCAGGGCGCATCATCTTTAACGAGGTGATTCCCCCGGAGCTAGGGTTCCGCAACCAGGAGATGGACAAGGGCGCCCTGAAAGACGTTACTGCAGAGGCATATCAACTCCTGGATAACGAGAAAGCTGTAGAGATGCTCGATGGTATCAAACAAGTAGGATTCCACTACGCTTCCAGGGCGGGTATAACCATCGCTATCAACGACATCGAGGTGTCCCCTGAGAAGAGTGTCATCGTCGGCGACGCAGAGAGCAAGGTCGATCTTCTAGAGCAACAGTACCTTGACGGCCTCATAACTGAGGGCGAACGCTATGACACCACTGTCCAGATCTGGACCGCGGCCAACGATAGCCTCACCAAGGTTATCGAAACTAATCTGCAAGATTATGGCGGAATCTACCTGATGGCAACCTCTGGAGCCAAAGGAAACATCGCTCAGATCAAGCAGATGGCCGGCATGAGAGGGCTCATGTCAGACCCGAAGGGCCGCATAATTGATCGTCCCGTCAAATCAAACTTCAGAGAAGGACTCAGCGTGCTTGAGTATTTCCTCTC
Source organism: Dehalococcoidia bacterium (assembly GCA_965206395.1). Taxonomy (GTDB): domain Bacteria; phylum Chloroflexota; class Dehalococcoidia; order Lucifugimonadales; family CATOSD01; genus CBDBJK01. The sequence continues at coordinate 2,967 of CBDBJK010000012.1, read as the reverse complement.
TACACACGGCGCCCGCAAGGGGTTGGCAGACACCGCTCTGCGCACGGCGGACAGCGGTTACCTTACCCGACGCTTGATTGACGTCGCCCAGGAAATCATAGTCTTGAGCGAGGACTGCGAGACGGTTGGAGGAATCTGGATAGACGATTCGCAGGATGACAGCCTGAAGGTTCCGTTCTTGGACCGAATCAAGAGCCGTTTCACCGCAACGCCTGTCCCTGACCCCGCCACTGGCGAGATCATCATAGATCGCAATGAAGGAATCAACAGTGAGGTCGTGGCACGCCTAAAAGATGCCGAGGTCACTGGGATGATGGTCAGGTCGCCCCTCATATGCGAGGCGAGGCGTGGCGTATGTCGCATGTGTTACGGAACCTCTCTGGCTACGATGAAGCCCGTAATGCTGGGCGAGGCAGTTGGGATCGTCGCCGCACAAAGCATCGGCGAGCCTGGTACGCAGCTCACAATGCGCACATTCCACACAGGCGGTATCGCTGGAGTGGACATTACCAGCGGCCTTCCCAGGGTGGAGGAGCTGTTTGAAGCGAGAGTTCCCAAAGGCGAGGCCGTACTCTCGGAGATAGATGGCGCTGTGGATGTTTCCGACGCGGCGGAGGGCCGTAGCGTAAGGGTAGTCAGCACCGAGGACTACAGCGATGATTATCCTCTGCCAGAAGGGTACAACATCCTGGTGTCGGACGGCGACATGGTAAGTATCGGCGCGAGGCTGGCGTCGGCGGAAGAAGCCTCGGATGAGGAGAATACCGCGCTCCAGCCCACAGACCTGATCGCCAGGGTGTCGGGCATCGTTCACGTCAACGAGCAAACTATAACCATCAACTGGGTTGACGAGGAGCAGCGTGAGTACATGATTCCCGCTGCGGCACACATCGTAGTAAGAAGTGGTGACACCGTCACTGCAGGGGAAGCCCTCACCGCTGGCCCCAAGAGTCCTCAGCAGATACTGAGAATTCAGGGACGCGAGGCCGTGCAGAGGTATCTCATTGAGGAGGTACAGAAGGTTTATCGCTCTCAGGGCGTCACCATACACAACAAGCACATCGAAGTGATAATCTCCCAGATGCTTCGAAAGGTGCGCATTGACGGCCCCGGTGACACCGATCTGCTTCCTGGTGAGCTAATCGACCGTCAAAACTACGAGGACATAAATGCTGGAATACTTGCCGAAGGCGGCGAGCCTGCTACCGCAAGTCCTGTCTTGTTAGGCATCACCAGGGCCTCACTCAATATGGAGAGCTTCCTGGCGGCAGCCTCTTTCCAAGAGACTACCAGGGTGCTTACAGAATCGGCCATAAACGGTGACGTGGACTACCTGCGAGGCTTGAAAGAGAATGTCATCATCGGCAGGCTCATCCCCGCTCGCTTCGACCGCACCGAAGAGGGACGCGAGCGACTGGGCATCGACGATCAAGACTGGGAAGAGCCTGTAGGCATACTTGCTGGCGTTCCTTCCGAAGAAGGTATTCCCTTGGAGTTGGAAGAGGCGATGGAGGAAGCTCCGACGGACAACTAGGTACCTTTTTAGCTCCACAAAAACCCCGTTGTGTAGGGGCAAGTCTCTCTTGAAAGGACGCTCCTACACAGTACGGCCTAACGAGTAAGGTCATAAGAAATTCTTGACCTTACTCGATTTGCTTGTTAAACTTGGCAGCAAACCAATAAACTTTATACTCAAAACGTGGGCGGTTAGCTCAGCGGCCTAGAGCGCTGCGTTGACATCGCAGAGGTCATAAGTTCAAATCTTATACCGCCCACCATCGCGTTCAATCGTCTAATCTTCGCCTGACCCTCCGCATTCCCTCTACTCCTCTGCACCGTGATCTAGAGCGTAGTCTTGCCACCTTCTGTCCCTGACTGCTACCAATACCAGACGCTTTTCCGAGCGTATCCTCTTGGCCCAGCCCTGATTGTCTGCCGTGATGTGGAATTCGGATAATGGGTGGGAAAGGGTCAGAGATACTTTCTCACGAATTTTTTCGTTCTATTTGGCAACCCAACCGGAGTCCCAGTTTCTCTAAATGAGTGCGTTCGTGGGCAATTGACAGTATCAGAAGGAGTTTGTATAGTCTGTCTTATCTCAGGATGGTGTGGTTTTGAATGCAATGGATTCCATCAGGGATATTCCGGCTAATGGTTGGCCCTTCATATATGCTTTGAAACATTTGTTCCGTGGGAGTTGTACAGATGTCGCCTAGAGAACTCAGATGTGTCTACGCTTCTGGCCTAACAATTCAAGACCCGGATTTGCTTTCCAGCTTGGCCTTGTTCTATGACAAGATTTGGTTGCCACACCCCTACGATCTCGACCCAAAAGCAGTGCCTTTAATAAACTGGCCATTCAAGAAGCTTGATGATCTGGATTGGGAACAACAGCGCTATGCAAGCTGGAAGGAGTCCAACAAAGAGATATTCGATGCTGGGGTTCTAGAAGTGATGCCTCCACCAGTCACGATCGGGGTTGATGATCCAGACGATCTTGCTCAACAACTCAGAAACGAGCTGGGCATCCTGTATCCTCATTTTTCCTCCTCCCAGGTATTCAGTGGTCGCATGGCTTTGGCCGCCCACGCCCTCTTTTCGAAAACTGACGACCCTGAGTTTGTGCTTTCCAGACCGGATGATACCAGTACGGCACACCTCAGATCGGTTCTCGCCACCTCTCTGCTGGAGTATAAAATTCCTCGCCTCGGTAAACTGAGCGGTGACAGATTCTGAAGCTTAGAGAGGAAGTTGCCCAATACAAGCAAGGGTTCGTCGATTACCTCAATCAAATGGCTGACGACGTTGAAGACCGCCTCATTAAGACCGGAGGAGATGACCGAGAGGCTGCGTTGCGGACTATTGAGCGTAAGATTGTTCCAGAGTTCGACGAGTTTCTCGCAAGAGAGTTGCCGGAAAGGGTTAAATGGTGGAGCGGACTCGTCAAGCGAGCAGCTACTTCGACCA
>CBDBJK010000011.1:0-31549 GCA_965206395.1 Dehalococcoidia bacterium | reverse complement strand
GCAAACGGCATTGATGTCTGGGAGGGTTGCAGCGTCGTTGATGTCCTCTTTGAAGACGGCGCGGTGATTGGCGTAAGTTACCAGGGGGAGGGCGAGATTGAAGGCACGATTCACGCCCGTTTCGTTGTGGATGCGAGCGGTCAGATTGGCCTCCTGGGACGCAAGCTACAATTGCGACACTGGGACCCTTTTTTCCAGAACCTGGCTGTTTACTGCTATTTCGAGGGCGCGCAGTGTTTGCCTGCGCCCGATGAAACAAACCTCTTTATAGAGTCCTATCCGCAAGGTTGGTTTTGGAATATCCCCCTGCACACTGGCGCGGCGAGTGTTGGGACTGTCGTGGATAGCCGCGTGGGTCAGCGTGGAATCCGTGAGAAGGGCTTACGCCGCTTTTTCATGGAGCAGATTGCGCAAGCGCCCCATACGGCAAGGATGCTGCGTGACGCTAAACTGCGCTCCGACCCTATTATCGTCAAGGACTGGTCTTACGTCTCTGAGCGCATGGCGGGAGACGGCTACGTCCTGGTAGGCGATGCGGCCTGCTTCGTAGACCCTCTTTTCTCCTCCGGCGTGCACATGGCGCTCATGTCAGGTGTTCTGGCTGCGGCCTACGTAACGACGGCGCTGAAGGAACCCGGTATGCGAGACGCCGCAGGCCACGTTTACGAGGAACTGTATCGGAAGGAATACGATCACTTCCGTGAGCTGGCGAAGCTGTTCTATTCCAGCAACCGAACGATCGAATCCTACTTCTGGGAAGCTCGACGCCTCGTGGACGCCGATGACGACCACTCGCCAAGACAAGCATTCATAAGCGCGGTCGCAGGGCAGCCCCCACGCGGCTATGAGCGAGTGGTGTTGGAGCGCGGAGTGCCGCCGTCAGGGTTCGTCTCCGGCGTTCAGGAAGTGGAATCGAAGCGTGAGGAGCGCCGCTCAAGGCTAATTTCTATCAGCGCCAGCCCTGATATTACTCAGACCCCATTCTATCGCGCTGTGCCTCGCCTTGCATTGGACGTTTACGTCGAGTGGAAGCCGGTAATTACAGAGGGTGAATTCGTGTGGAGCCACGTCCTTACCACGTCCAACCATCGAGAAGGGTTGCCATGCAGCAGCCTGGTAGCCAGGATGGTTTCGCTCATGGACGGTCGCATATCAGTCGAGGGATTGCTCGCCAAACTGTGTGAGGGCAGCGACGAGGCCCAGCGAACCCAGATAGAGTCCGGCGTCGTGAACGCGCTGGGAATCCTCTATATCGACGGCACAATCGCAGACCTTCAAGGCTTATGAGGTCGAACTGAATCTGATTGTGCGTACCCTTCTTATCTTAAAAACGCAAGACTCTACTTGACACTCTTACTGTGATTAGGTTACCGGAACACATACAGCGGTCACAGCAACTTCAACTAGCGCATCAAACATAAACTGGTTGATTCCTGTCACGCGCTCTTCGGATATGAGTTCACCGTCCTCGGCGCCCGCATATGCTTTCACTGAGAACTAACGGGTGAGCTTCCTCGCAACCTTCAAAATTGTCTGAGCGGAAAATGTGCCGTACCCGGCAATAGTCAGGAGGATGCCTATCATCGAACTGCCATACTCGGCGAACGCGAGACCGGCACCGAACAACACCAGGAATGCAGCGAGTTGGATTGGCAGCATCGGCAGCCAGGTCTCTACGAGCGTTTTGAGCGGCAGGCGTCGGGTGGTGCTCGCGTACACGACCCGCACCGAGCCACTAAACGCGAGAGCGCCGGCCACCTCCACGGTCATCCAAAACCGCCAATCCGTCGTGAACGATAAGTAAGTGAGCAGCACCGCCACAGTGGCGAGTTGCAAAACGCCTGATCGGGCAGAGATGGGTGGGGGTGGGGTGGGTGTCATAGGCTGAGACGGTAGGCTACCGGATATCGCATAAACATGCCCCTTCTGGATTAGGCCTTCGGTCGTTACTCTACAGTCTTATCGATTGTCTCAAGAAGATTTGTCATAGGCCGCATGGCTTCAATTATGGAATTATTTGAGGCGTGAGGCACGCATCAGAGCGTCCGTCTACTTGAACGCCGGAAGGACTTCCTCTGCGAAGGCATGCAATGCGTCCCAGTCGAAGGGAGCGCGCAAGGCGATGTTCACGCCCTGAGCGCCTGCATCGACATATTCGCCGATGCGTTCGACAGCTTGGCTGGCAGTCCCAAAGAGCTGGCCTCCGCTTTGCTCTTCCGCTCGCTCCCCGTATTGCTGTTGATAGCGTTCGCGCTCGCGTTTCGCGTCCGCCTCGGTTGCTCCCATCCAGAAGCCGACGTTGACGGAGCGGGCGATTTCGTCGGGATTCCTGTCTTCGCGCTCGCACCACTGATTCAAAACCCCTGCCTTGTGTTGGAAGTCCTCAGGAGATATGTAAGGCACGTTCCAGCCGTCGGCGTATCGCGCGGCAATACGAAGTGTTCACTTTTCGCCACGACCACCTATCCAGATGCGAGGCGGACTCTGCACAGGCATTGGATAGCAGTTGGCTTCCTCCACCTGATGGTATTTGCCGTCGAAAGTGGCATTGCCTTCGGAGAGCATCGCCTTGATTATCTGCACACCTTCCTCGAAGACATCCATGCGCACGCCTACAGGCAGGAAGGGAATTCCGAACGTCCGGTGCTCCAATTCGTACCAGCCAGCGCCGAGGCCAAGCTCCAGTCGTCCGTTGCTAACGTGGTCGATGGTAGCGGCGGCCTTGGCAAGCACAGCAGGATAACGATAGCCCATGCCGAACACCAGCGACCCGACGCGGACGTTGGTCGTCTCCGCTGCCAGGGCCGTCATTATGGCAATGCCTTCAAAACAGTCTCCCTTGCCATCCCTGGTGGGCTGTTCGTAGAAATGATCCCATGTAGAGACCCAGTAGAAGCCAGACGAGTCGGCCAGACGCCAGACTCGTCGCAGGTCTTCGTAAGAGCAGTCCTGCTGACCGGTGTGAATTCCTAACAACAATGCCATGATAACGCTCCTTGGATATACTCAGTGGATTATGAAATTCTTATAGACAACTCAGTCAAACTTTGCGCAGTATCATCGAGGTTTGAACGAAGAGCCGAGCGCTGGCGTCAATCACGAGCGTTGCGTCTCCGAGGCCATCACGTCCAGGTTGTATCCTTCCTTCCTCACTCGCATGTCGATGTAGACCAGCGTTCCCGCGACGTACGTTATGGGAAACAGCATGGTGCTCATTATGATGGTAGCGATGCTTCCCAGGATAGGTGAAAGCGACGAGAGTACAAGGGCTATCAGGGTGATGATCACGGACAGCCCTATGATGATGAGCACGATGACGACACCGATGCCGAAGACTCGCCACCAGCTTCCATATACCAGTTCGCGGCTTCGTCCCAGGGCGGATATTGGGTTTCTGCCCTCGATAATTATCGCGTGCGGAGCGAAAAACCAGATCATGAGAAAATAGAAGAACAACGGTATGCCAACTAGGATGAACATGAGAATGACCGACGCTACCAGAGCCAGCACGATCAGGATGATGGTCAGAATTAGCATCACGACCACCTGCAACGAATAGCTGAAGCATTTGCCAACGTCCAACGTCTGCACTAGATGCTGCTGAACGACGGCGTAGATTGTCGCGCCCGCTGCCAGGGGAATGAGTAAAAGGCCCAACAGAGAGAATAGAATGGCACCAGGGTCAGGCTTACAGAAGCAACGATGAGTGGGATCTGTGGCACGCTGGCGATGATCAGGAAGGGCTTGAAGTGATTTCTGTAAACGTAATAGGTCTCGCTTATTATGTCGCCGAGGTCCCGTGGCTGTAGGTCGCCGGAAACCCGCTCGGTTTGTCGCAAATCAGGCTGAACCACATTGCTTGTCAATGGGTTGCCGCAAGAGGCGCAAAAGCGGGCCTCAGATGAATTTTCGTGTCCGCAATTCTGGCAGGTCACGGCTTCTCCGAAAAGATTCAGAACGATTAGTCGGCAGCTGCGGCAACTGTCCTCTCGATGCGAGCGGGCGTTAGAGGCAGCCCCGGCACGTTCATCATGGGGTCGGGCGACTCACTGGCCTCAATCTCGGTTATCAGTTCGCCGAATAGAGATGTCGTCGAGATAAGCCCTCTCCGGGGGTTGAAAAGCCGAACAACGCCTCGAATCCGCCCCTGCGAATGCACGACCTCGACCCATTCGCCCTCAGAGACGCCTAACTCACGGGCGTCCTCTTCGTGAAGCTCGATGACCTCGTCACGCTTGAGACTGTTGCGCGAATCGACGCTCTCGATTTGCAGGTCGCGCCCCGGCTGGTGAAGCACACGGCCTCTTGCCAGCAGAAACGGATAGTCGGCATTATCGTGCGCGGGCGGCTCTGACAGTTTCATTACGGTCAGCTTTGCTCGGTGCGTCTCCATGCCGCCGCTGTACAAAACAGGCGTGTCGGCCATATCCGCCGCAAGGCACGGCCATTGAAACCCTCCCGCCTGTAGCCGACCGTAGGTTATGCCGCCGTATATTTGCACACGGTCGTTTTATCTCGTCAAATACAGCCTCGACGTTCTCGTAATCGAACCCTTGAGCGCCCATGCGTCCGGCTATCTGGCATATGATTCGCCAGTCAGCCTCCCTCTTCACCCTTTGGGCCGAGCGCGGGACGCAAGAGTTGCACTCGCCTCTCCATGTTGGTGTATGTCCCGTCTTTTGTGGCGAATGTGGCTGATGGCAGAACCACGTCTGCAAGCTCCGTGAGCGCGCCTGGGAATGTGTCCTGCACCAGCAAGAAGTCCAATCCCTTGAGAGCCTCGATGAAGTCCCCCAATTCTCCGTTGGTGAAGTTGGGGCTATCGCCTATTACCTGAAGCGCCTTCACTTTGCCCTCACGAATAGCGTCTGCAATGTCCTTTATGCCCAGACCTTCTATCGATGGTATGTCGGCCTTCCACGCCCTCTGGAAGCGTTCCACCGCTCTACTATCGGACACCGACGCATACCCAGGCAGATGGTCGGGCGAGCAACCGACGTCCTTCGACCCCTGCTCGTTAGCCCCAGTGAATAGGGGATACAGTCCGGTGGATGGCTTGCCGATGTTGCCGGTAATCAGGGCAAGATTTACCAATGCCCTTACGCAATCGTCGCGTAATTCGGGAACCAGTGTTTCCAGCGCATAGAGGATAGCGCCGGGTTTGTTCGAGGCAAAGAGTCGGGCTGCTTCCTGTATCTGCGACTGAGGAATGCCCGTGATACGTTCAATCTTTATCAGGTCAAAGGCCCACAAAGCGTTTCTCAGGTCGTCCAGGTTCTCACATGAGTCGGCCACGAACTCGTGGTCGTCCAGGGATTCGTCTATTATTACACGGAGCATCCCTCCGATGAGGGTTGTTTCGCTCCCAGGATTAGGGCGTAGCCACATATTGGCGTAGCGGGTAAGCTCGGTCTCCCGCTGGTCGATGACAATGAGAGAAGCGCCCGTCTTGACAGCCTTCTTGATGGGCACTGCGGCGACGTTTTGCTCCTCGGTCATGTTGCTGGACACGACGAGGAAGCAGGATGAGTTCTCAAGCTCCCATATAGGGTTGGTAGCCGCAGGTTGGCCCAGTATCTCGCCGAGAGGCGGGGTTAGCTCAGGGCGCAGGTTGGAAGATACGTCCACATTGTTGCTCGCCATGACTGTTCTGGCGAACTTCTGCGCGAGATAGTTGTCTTCGTTCGTGCCTCGCGGGGATGCTATCAACGCGAACTGGTCACCCTTGTACTGGGCAAGCCGCTCGGCAACCACGTCCAGCGCGTCGTGCCACGTGGCCTCTTGCTGCACGCCATCGCGCCCGACCAGTGGCTTTTTGATAAGCTCGCGGCGATTATTCACGAAGTCCAGGCCGAACTTGCCTTTGAAGCACGCCTGACCGTGATTTGCGGCGGCATTATGGTCTGGAATCGCCCTGATTAGGCGGTTACGCTTGTTTATCTCGAGCGTCATCTGACAGCCGACGGGACAATGAGGGCACGTGCTGGTTATCTTTTCGACGGCCTTCTCCCACTTGTTGTCGCGCTCAACCAGCGCACCTGTCGGGCACACGTCTATGCACGCGCCGCAGAACTCGCAGCCCGATTCCAGAAGCGACGTTCCATGCGATGTGCCGATGAGGGAGCGCCCAGACCTTTCCAGCAGCGTGAGCGCGTCGTCGCCCCGCACCTCGTCGCACACCCGCACGCAGCGAGCGCAGACGATGCACAGGTTCATGTCCATCTCCCAGAACGGGTCTTTGACCGCAAGGGGCAGGTGGCGGTTGTTATAGGTCAGCGGAGTGTCCAGTTCCATTTCGAGATGGCGCACCGTGTCCTTCAGCTCGCACCGCTCGTTCTTGGGGCATGTGACGCATCGGTCGTTGACCGAGACGTGCCTGAGGCAGATGTCCGAGGGGCCGCATAACTCGATGCGATGGCAGTTCAAGCAGCCGTGCGGATGCTCCGCGATCAAAAGCTCCATGATTCCTTTGCGAAGCTGCACTATCCCGTCCGATTTCGTGACGACCCTCATGCCGTCCGCAACGGGCGTCGTGCAGGATGCGGGACTGCCGGGCAGAGCGCGATACTCGCCGTCGGGAGTCTTCGATTCGGCAGTCACGACGCACATGCGACACGCGCCGTAAGGCTTCATGCCGGGGTAGTAACACAGGTACGGGATATACATCCCAGCGTCCATAGCGGCCTGTATTATCGTTGCGCCGGGCCGAGTCTTGACCTCGATGCCGTCGATAGTGATGGTGATTTCACCTACTGTCGTCATGTGAGTCTCCATGTTGCCAGGGCGGTTCACCCATGCTCAGGCGACCGCGTTCTTCGATAAAGCTAAGGAAGCGATACCTTGCTTTCGCTGATGCAGACTGAGTAATCTCCTCTCTACGTGAACGGAGAGGGGACAGGGGTGAGGTCGTAACGATGGTCTGCTTTCTTACTTCCATTTATCTAAAATCAGGAGGTTAAATCAATCCTGCCTACCCCGGCACGAAATCATGGGCGTAAGGCCTGGTGTTCTTGGGTGAAATCATCGGCCCAAGGCAACTGCCGGTAGGACAGCGCTTTTCCTCGATATGAGCGATGAAGTCGGCCTCGAAGTGCGTGAATGCCGAACGGATTGGCCCAAAGCCTAGCTGTCCGTGACCGCACAGCGAGCTTGCCTCCATCGTTTGGCCGACGTTGCGCATAAGCTCCATGTCTCCCGGGCGGCTCTCGCAGCGCGCAATGCGCTCGATAATCTCCAGCAGGTGCTCCATTCCCAGACGGCACGGGAAGCATTTGCCACACGATTCATACTGGCAAAACGCCACCAGTACGCGGGTGAGGTCAACGGCGCAAGTGTCCTCGTCTCCAACGATGATACCGCCTGAGCCGAAGATTGCGCCTGCCGCTCGCATCTCATCGAAATCTATGTGAACCTCCATGCTGTCGGCTCCAAGCACGCCACCCAGCGGGCCGCCTGTTTGAAGGAGTTTGAGCTTTTTGCCGTCGGGCACGCCTCCACCGATGTCGTTGATTACTTCGCCGAGAGTCATTCCCATCGGCACTTCGTAAAGTCCAGGGTACTTGATTTTGCCGTTGATGCAGGCGATTGCAGTCCCTGTGCTCCTGTTCACGCCGATGGACGAGAACCACTCTGCGCCCTTCGAGATTATCTCCGGCGCGTATGCAAGGGTCTTGACGTTGTTGATGTTGCTTGGCTTGCCCCAGACGCCCGACGCCGCAGGGAATGGCGGACGAGGCCGAGGCTGCGCGCGCTTGCCTTCGATGGCGTCCATAAGCGCCGTCTCCTCGCCAGAGACGTAGGACTCGCCAGTGAGCGATACCTCGACCTCGAAGCTGAACTCCGAGCCAAGGATATTCTTGCCTAACAGTCCGAGCGCATACGCCTGTTCGATGGCGCGCTCTGTCCTTGATATAGGCCCGTCGTGACCATGCCGTATGAACACGAAGCCGTTTGACGAACCGGTAGCGTATCCTGCGATGGCAATGCCCTCAATGAGCGTGAATGGGTCGCTCTCAAGGATGCCCTTGTCGTTATACGCGCCGGGGTCGCCTTCCTCGCAGTTACACAGGATGTACTTGGGAGGCCCAGGTGCGTTTACAAGGAAACTCCACTTCACGCCCGTAGGAAACGCCGCTCCACCGCGCCCTCGCAGGCCGGAGTCAGTCATCTCCTTGATGACTTCGGGCGCTTCCATGCTGTGCAGAGCTTTGTTCAGTCCGGCATAGCCTCCGTTGGCGATATACTGGTGAATGTCGTCGAACGCGATGTTTCCGGCGTTGCGCAGGGCGATGCGCTGTTGAAGCCTTATTCCAGGCAGCTCGTTGAGGTCAGAGACGCCCTGAATCGCGGTCTCACCTAGATAGCCGATTGCTTTGCCAGCGGGAACTCTATCGTTGAGTAGATAAGAGTCTACAATCTCCGCCACGTCTTCTGGCGCGACATTGTTGAAGAACAGACGCGAGCCGCCTGGCTTCAGGATGTCCACCAACGGCTCGGCGAAGCATATGCCCAGGCAGCCAACCTCGTCCACGATGGCTCTTATATCCCGCCGCTCAAGCTCGGCTTTCAGCGCGACAAGAACCTGGTAGGCTCCGGCGGCGTGGCCGCACATGGCCGTGCCAATTCTGATCCACGGCCTGTCGCCATCGACGAGAGCCTGCCATTGCTGGTCAGCCTCTGTTTTCAGTTCTTCATATGTCGGCATACTTTTTGTCCTGAACGAATGCTAAGAAGGGGGTCTTCCCCCCAACTCAGAGATGTGCCTGCGCGCCTCTTCGACTGTCAGGCGTCCTATCAGCCGGTGGTCTATCATCATCACGGGGGCCTGAGAGCAAGCGCCCAGACAGGTATTGTATTTCAACGTCGTTTCGTTGCCTTCGGTCTCGCCCTCATCGGCAAGGCCAAGGTCGTCCATCACGCCTTGCAGGATGTGGGCTGCCCCTAGTAGATGGCACGTCGGCCCCCAGCAAACCTCTACGAGGTGCTCGCCCGGCGGAGTAAAGCGGAAGTTGGTGTAGAAGGACGCGACGCCCCAAACCTCGTTGATGGTGGTGTCGAAATGGGTGGCGACCTCTTCAATAGCCTCGTCTGGTAGGTAGCCAACGTCGTCCTGTATGGCTAGCAGGCAGGAGAGCACGGTAATCGTGGACTTCGTCTGAGAAGAAATCGCCCTTCGGATCTGCTCCCTTGAAGCCTGACTCTCTGTCGTCAAAAGCGTCGTCCCTATCCTTTTGCTAAATTCGTCACGATATAGGATAAGGGCTAAAACGCTGGGGCGCAAGATAAACTGAGGTGGTACCCAAAAACTAGACAACTGGCTAAGAGAGAGTCCAGCTCCTAAAATAACCGGCAACTAACCGACGTGAAGGAGCAGGACATGAAGCAGACGAGGAATAAGCACAGTCCGGCGTTCAAGGCCAAGGTGGCCCTGGCCGCCCTTGCGGGGGAAGAGACCATCGCCCAGCTGGCCAGCCGATTTGAGGTCCATCCCAGTCAGATTCACGCCTGGAAAAGGGCCCTGGTGGAAGGAGCCCCGGAGCTATTTGCCACCAATCAGAAATCCCAGGAGAAAGCCAAGGAAGCTCAGATTAACCACCTCTACCGGCACATCGGCCAGCTGAAGGTGGAACGCGATTTTTTGTCGGAAAGGTCCGGTCTATGAGTCGCAGCATACGGCGAGCCATGATAGACCGAGACCACCCGCAGCTGTCTTTGGTGCGTCAATGTATCCTGCTGGACGTCAGCCGGGCCTCGGTGTACTACCGGCCGGTACCGACCAGGGCAGAAGACCTGGAGTTGATGGCCCTGATGGACCGTCAGTATTTGAAGACCCCCTTCTACGGCTCCAGGAAGATGAAGGCCTGGCTGCTGCAACAGGGCTATCTGGTGAGCCGAAAAAGGGTTCGAAGGCTGATGCGGTTGATGGGTCTGGAAGCCATCTACCGGCGTCCCAACACCAGCAAACCAGCGCCGGGACACTGGATCTTTCCCTATCTGCTGAAGGGAGTGGAGGTTAATCGGGTCGACCAGGTCTGGGCCGCGGACATCACCTACATCCCCATGGCGAAGGGCTTCCTGTACCTGGTGGCCATCACGGACTGGCACAGCCGGCACGTGCTGGCCTGGAAGCTCTCCAACACCATGGACACCAGCTTCTGCGTGGCGGCGTTGGAGGAAGCCCTGGGTAAGGGACGACCGGAGATATTCAACACCGACCAGGGGAGTCAGTTCACCAGTGAGGCCTTTACCCAGACGTTGCAGGAGCAGAGGGTCCAGGTCAGCATGGATGGTAAGGGTAGGTACCTGGACAACATCTTCGTGGAGCGGCTGTGGCGGAGCATCAAGTACGAGGAGGTGTATCTGAAAGCTTACCAGACCGTCGCCGAGGCCCGAACTGGGATCAATGCCTACCTGGAGTTCTACAACCGGCAGAGGCCTCACCAGGCTTTGGGCTACCAGACCCCAGCAGAGGTGTACCAACATGGCCAGGAAGAAAGGGGAGCAGCAGCTGAAGAAGCAGGGCTGCCATCGGGCTTGGTGAAACCTAGCGCAGGGGTGGGAGACTCTCTTAATTTAGCCCTCGTGCTGTCTTAATAATGGGGTCCACCTTACACTTCCCTTTCCTCATACTTGAAACAGCAGGAATCGGTAATCTCCGAGTTGTACCGTGTTTTAGCCAACACGGGCAGCATATGTTGGCAGGTGGGAAATTTTGTCGATAAAGGCGAAGTGTTCCCACTCGAGGTCTTTTACTACGATATTTTCAAACGCCTTGGGATGAAGCTTCGCAATCGCATCATCTGGCGGTTCAATCACGGGCTTCACGCCTCAAATCGATTCTCTGGACGTTACGAGGTAATCCTTTGGTTTAACAAGAGTGACCAATATGTATTCAACCTCGATAGCGTTAGAGTACCGGCTAAATATCCTGGCAAACGTCATTTCAAAGGGCCAAATCGTGGTATGCCTTCCGGCAATCCATTGGGTAAAAACCCTTCTGATATCTGGGACATCATGATACAAGACTGGGAAGAGGAGATATGGGATATCCCGAACGTGAAGGCTAACCATCCCGAAAAGACGGCGCATCCTTGCCAGTTTCCAATTGAGCTAGTTGAACGTTGTGTGCTTGCACTGACAAATGAAGGCGGCTCAGTGCTTGATCCTTACTGTGGAGTCGGCTCTACTATGATAGCCGCGCTAAAGCATGGCCGAAAAGCCATAGGTGCGGAACACGAAACTGAATACCTTGTAATCGCCCGGCAACGGCTCGAACAGTTCCTTAACGGAACTCTACCAATCCGTCCACTGGGTAAACCTATACATCAGCCAAGTGGTCGGGAAAAAGTTTCGCAAAGACCGCTTGAATGGGACAGGACAATCAATGAGGTCGCTGAATGATTATCGCCGCCGAATACTCGTTCAACAATGGCCGCGATGTCATCCATGACCGCTGGCCACAGTTAGTGAAAGAGCTTGAAGAAATCATCGCATCAGTAGACGAAAGTCAGCATAAAACCAAAGAGTGTGAAGAAAAGACAATGAGGGGCAAAATACTTTTCAGCCCCTTGGCAATGAATAAAACATTTACTGGAGCATTTGAGGCCAAAAGTTGGCACAAAAAGCGAATCCCATCCGAGTACCCGACTCAGTTTTATCGTGAAGGCTACACACCAAAGCCCTTAAGACGAGGAGCTTTCAGAGAGATGGATTTCCTCAAAGAGCGCCTTGGCGTGGAAATCCAGTTTGGCAAGTATGCGTTCATGGTCTACAACGTGTGCACCAAGATGACTATCTTCCACAACCTGGGCTTCATCGACGCAGGTATTGAGATTGTGCCGGTCAAGTCTTTCGCCGATGAGATGTCTTCGGGAGTTTCATACTTCGAGCAGTTCGTCTGGGACTTGGAAGCAAGAGGGGTTTCCAATATTGACATTCCGGTATTGATTCTCGGTGTCGATGCCTGACCAGTCTTCATCTGCAGAAAAACTTACCCCTCTAGGAGCTTGGCCTGCGTGCGTCTCATGGCATCGCCCAGGGTGCCGATGTTTACGTCTGGAAGCTCGTCGCTGTGGGTGACCTTCAGGCACACGAAAATCGGCCCCTTCGCCTTCATGATGCTTGGTAGCTCGCTTGCGAGGTCTTCCAGGTTGTCGAACTCGTGGCTCCCCTTGTATCCGGCGTCCTTCGCTATCCCCGCCAGGTTCACCCTGCCCGCGCCAGGAATCGGCTGTCCGCCTGTGGTGTAGTAAACGCCGTCCTCGAACACGAAGTGCACCAGGTTTTCAGGCTCCTGATCCGCTATCGTCACCAGGCTACCAAGGTTCATGAGCAGCGCGCCATCGCCGTCCAGCACAACGACCCTCTTGTCAGGCCGGGCCAACGCAAGCCCCAACGCCAGTGACGACGCCTTGCCCATCGCCCCGACTACGGGAATATCCATGTCGTTGTTGGTAGAAACCGACGCCCAGTACTTGCTCGGCGTCATGGTCGTGACCATGATGGCGTCGTTCCTGTCTCGGTTTATGGCCTTGATAGCATCAAGCGAAAGTATCACGGCATTAATCTCCTGGTATCTGGGTAAAAATAATTATCAGGGTGAATATGAGCATTGTAGAGGGCGGAAACGTCGGTTTCAAGCGTTGGTCAAGCGCGGCCTAACGTTCCGGCCCCTCGTAGCGCATGTGCTGAGGGAGGGCGTCTGTCATCCCAAGTGAATTCAAGATGCGCTGCGTCATGAAGTCCACGATGTCATCGATGTTGCGCGGCTTAAGGTAAAAGGGCGGCTCAGGCGGCAGAATCGTCACGCCAAGGCGGGCCAACGAGGTCATGTTTTCGAGGTGTATGACGTTGAGAGGGGTCTCGCGCGGCACCAGCACCAGAGGCCGACGCTCCTTGAGGCAAACGTCTGCGGCGCGGCGCACGAGGTTGTCAGACATGCCGTGTGCGATTGCCGCCAGCGTAGCCATGCTGCATGGGACGATAGCCATTCCAAGCGTGGGAAACGTCCCACTGGCGATAGGCGCTCTCAGGTCTCCGACAGCATAATGCGTGAAGTTGCCGCTGTCTGCCCAGCGCTCTAGCGCCGCCCCGAACGATTCGTCCATCTCCTCCTGCCATACCATCCGGGCGGCGGAGGATGCAGTCGCCATTACCGGCACGTCCATAGACAGAAGCTGGTCGATGATTCCACGCGCCAATACCGAGCCGCTGGCTCCTGTGATGCCCACAACTACGGGATGGCTAACCTTTTGGTGCAAAACAACCTCCGGCTAGAGAATAGGGGTTAGGGTTTAGGGGTTGGGGTAAAGGGGATCCCCCAACCCCTAAACCCCAATCCCTAGACCCTACTCTATCTGTAGGGCGATGAGGGTCGAAACGAACATGGTTGTCGATACGTAGGCGTTGATGCGGAAGAAGGCCATTCCGAAGCGTGACATGTCGTCTGGAGAGACAAGCCGATGCTTGTAAATCAAGAGGTTCAGCGCTATCGACCAGCCAATGTAATAGGGCCAGGTTAGCTCCAACCATATGCCCAGCGCAAACATACACGCCAAGGCCAGTGCATCGAGCACTCTCGACCACCAGAACGCCGCGCCTATGCCGAATCTCCGCGCCACCGAGTTAAGTCCGTCGCTCACGTAGAACTCGCGATCCTGTGAGTGGTAGAGAATGTCGAAGCTGCCTGCCCACAAAGCGACCGACAGGGACAACAGAACTGGCTGCCATCCAAATGTGCCCTTGACGCCTATCCAGGCCGCGGAGGGAGCAATCGCCAATGCCCAGCCTAACAGAAGATTCGCTGTCCAGGTGAAACGCTTGGTGTACGGGTAGACGACCAGATAGATAACGGCCACCGGAGCCAACGCCAGCGCGAGGGTGTTAAGCTGCCATGCCGCAAAGAAGAAGACTACCAGCGCTATCAGCGTCAGCACGATCATATCGCGGAGCTTCAGCTTGCCGCTCGGCAGGTGTCGGCTGGCGTTCCTCGGATTTCGCGCGTCTATGTGGCGATCTATGATGCGGTTGGCGGACATGCCGACAGTGCGCGCGCCGACCATCGCAACCGTTATCCATATGAACTGATGCCACGTCGGAAGCCCGCGAGCCGCCAGAATCATACCTGTATAGGCGAAGGGAAGCGCGTAAATGCTCTCCCGAAAATTTATCGCCCCAAGGAACAGGGACGTTTTGTTCACCAGTGAATATGCGAGTGTCAAATGCCGTACTCTTTCCATTTGCTATTCACGAGTCGTTTGATCTCCTCGCTCATCTCGATGTCCGGGGGCCACTCTCTCGTCCGACCGTCCATCGGGCCTTTGGCAGTAGCATCGATTCCCATTTTGCTGCTGAACTTTGGCTTGAAAGAGGCATGGTCGAGGTCGTCGGCAGGCCCTTCGGCGAAAATCACGTCACGCAAAGGGTCGATGTTGGCGGTAACGCGCCATGCCACCTCCGAGAGATTCTGCACGTCCACAAAGTGATCGACGACGATTATGGTCTTGACGAGCATCATCAGGCCAAGCCCCCATAAGGCATGCATCACCTTCTGGGCATGACCGGGGTACTCTTTTTTCATCGAAACTATGACGAGGTTCTGAAATATACCCTCAGCAGGCATGTTCATGTCCACGACCTCTGGCAGCGTCATCTGAAGTGCAGGGAGCATCAGGCGTTCGCTGGCCTTGCCCATGAAGAAATCCTCTGTCGGAGGTCTGCCGACCATCGAAGTGGGATACATGGGGTCGCGTCTGTGGGTGATGGCTGTGACGTGCATCACAGGATAATCTTCCGCCAGCGAATAGTAGCCGGTATGGTCGCCAAACGGCCCTTCGGAACGCAGTTCCCCTGGCACGACGTAGCCTTCGAGCACGAACTCGGCATGCGCGGGAACCTCAAGGTCGACAGTCTTGCACCTGACCATTTCGACCGCATCGCCCCGGATGAAACCCGCGACGCCTATCTCGTCCATCTCTGACGGAAGGGGCATCGAGCCTGTCCAGATGGTCGCCGGGTCGCCTCCGAGCGCGGCGGCGACATCAAGCCGTTCCTGTTTTTTGGCCTCACCCGACCTGTAGTGGCTCGCCCCGTCCTTGTGGGTCTGCCAGTGCATACCGGCGGTGCGGGCGTCGTATATCTGCATACGGTAGATTCCGACGTTGCGGCGTCCTGATTCCGGGTCGCGTGTGATGACAAGCGGCAGCGTGATGTATCGCCCCGCGTCCATCGGCCAGCACTTCAAGGCAGGGAGCATGTTCAAATCAACGTCATCTCCAGTCAGCACAATCTCCTGGCAAGGAGCGCGCCTCACTGTCTTCGGCTGAGTTCTAGCCATGCCTACGAGGTCTCCGAGGGTGCGCATCTTGGGGATCAGGCCCGAAGGCGGCCCCTGCGCGAGTCCGAGCAGCTTCCGAACTCGCTGCGTTAGCTCTTCGATGTGCTCCACGCCCAAGGCCCAGGCCACACGCTGATGAGTGCCGTAGATATTTATGAGTAGCGGAGTGTCGTAGCCGTCGACGTTCTCGAAAAGCAGCGCGGGGCCACCCGATTTTATGACCCTGTCTGTGATTTCTGTAATCTCAAGCTCGCAGCTTACCGGCGTCTTGATGCGCCGCAACTCTCCCTTTGATTCCAGGAAGCTGACGAATTCTCGCAAGTCTTTGAAGCGCATGTTATATCACGGCCTTTGACTCGTCAGTCGGAGCGCTGTCGAGGACAGGTCGGACCGGAAGGCCGATTCCGGTATAGACATGAACAGGTCCTCCAAACCGTTGGGTATCGCTACCTCATCGAGGGTGTGGAACGTCCCGTCGTCCACTCGTCCGGCCACGAGAAAGCGGCAGTCTTGTCTGCGTATGTCTTCCAGCGCAGCCATCATTCTGGACAGCTTGCCATCGTAGTATCGCGGGTCGACCAGGCGAGTGACGGTATCCCAGCCGATGACGAAGGCGCAGCCGGGGAATAGCACAGCCTTCTGGTAAAAAACCAACGCCCGTGTAACCACTACACGATGTTTGCCCGCGAACTGCGCGACTCTGCTGCGAATCTCCGCCTCCTCCAACGGGGGCTTATCTACGTTTGTTATTGACAGTTCGAATGCCACATCTTCGCCTAGCATCTCGGACGCCGCCGACGCCAGCCTCTCGTGCCCTTCGTGCAGAGGGTTGAAGGAGCCTGACAGCACTCCCCCACGAACCGGTACGTCTGCCGCCATCGAGCCGTCCGGGTGAATGGTAACACTACTCACGTGACTGGCAATCAATCCCTTCACCGAATCCTCATAGCGAACGCTGTCGATTTCGATTCGCTCTCGCGCATCCAGACCGAGATCAAGGCCGAACTCGACACCGCTGGCCTCGGAGAGGGCGCGCAGCACCAGCATACTGGCAATGCCGTCCTCTCCCGCACGGTCACGCAGGCCCTTGACGAACTCAAGGCTGAACGTGCTTACGCCAGCCTCGTTCCATAAGGCGACGTGGCAGCGATGCTCGCCGCGCTTCGAACGGTCGGTCGCAATCGTCGCGGTGCAGGCGACTCCGACGACGGGCGTACTGCCCTCACGAAGATGGAGCGCGCGACGGTATGCAGACCGCGCCATGTCTCGCGCCGCCTGTGCCGCCACGAACTGCTCAGGCTCGTGTCCCACGAACTCCACGAATGAAGACGGCGAATAGGGCACGAGCAATTCGAGGACTGTCCGCGACGCCCCTGCCACACCGAACAGCCACGAGATGGCCTGTGTTCCGGCTCCGGCAGTCGCTATTACGGCCATCGTCGAGGAGGCATGAAGCCCTTCGACCAGAGATTGAATTTCGGCGTTGATACTGGGATTCATAGATTATCTCGGCGCACGTATCGACTAACGCCATGCGTCATAAAAGTGCCGCTGAACTACTATAAACGGGCTGTCAAACATGCGCAACCGAGACATTTCCGCGAAGCGTCGTTTGACAGCACCGCCCTCTTTGCTTACACTGCCGACGTATAGGTGCTTGCACTTACTCTCCGCCTCTTGTGGGTGAGGCCAAAGGCAGGACTGAAATGGATATCCAAACTCTTTCAAGTATAACTCTTTCTTCGATGGGCTTGATGTTGATGATCTTGTTCGGGCTTATAGAGCGCTACGAGCCGCACGTGCTGCTTTACATGCTCGTAAACCCTCGCAAGCCCGTCTGGGCTACATGGCTGCTTGGCGTCACGGCAACGCTTTTCGCCCAGCGTACGGCGTTGCGCGCGATGGGATACCGGCTCGAAGAGGAGCGTGCCTCCATAGGGACAGAGTCGGACGCATTGCGTTCAGGAATGAGTGACGGCTCACCTGTTTTCAGCCCTGCTCAAGAGCAGATATTGACATAATCGCTCTGTGGCATTACACTCATGCCCTCTAGATGTTTAGGTATTAGCACCTAATAAATATAGCGTCCGCCTATTCATGTTGCGGCTTTACTTGATGGAATCACGCAGCCAGAGCAAAGAATATGCGCCGCTCATGTGAGCGCCCTGGGTTCATTGTATGCTAGGGGCAGAATAGATATGGATTCTCAGATTCTTTCAGGGATTGCATTTTTTGGCGTTGCCTCGGTCTTGATGGTACTGTTCGGAATAGTCGAACGCTACGACTCATCCAGGCTGTTTTGGCTACTGACTAATCCGCGACGATACGGTCGCGCTATGTGGCTGCTGAACATCACGGCGGCCCTATTTGCGCACGACACGGCGCTCAAGGCGATGGGCCATCTTCTGGAAAGGAATCAGATAGAAACCCCTTCCCCGTTCAAAGATGTCAGCGAGTGGCCCCAATCATATCCATCCTCCGAACTATCCGAGATGGACTGAGCGAAATCAGAACGCCGCCTCATACTTTTCGATGACCTGCTCGGCATCGTCGAGAGCATTGAGGAGTCGCCGCAAAGCATCCTGCGCCTGTAGGTCATAGCCGAAACCACAGCCGTGATTGTCGAAGTTCTTGATAAGCTCCTCTGTTTCGCTCCGCTCTTCCTGCGTCAGACGGCTGGCTAGGGGCATCTTCAACCTCTCTCCTTGATGTTCTATTGTGCGGCCATTATATCAGCGCATCCCAACAGCATAAATACCTGACTCCCTGTCGATATTGCCGTCCCCTGGATTTATTTTCAGAAAATGGTTATCATCATTCCTATATCATCTCAATTGTTATGAAAATACAGGTCATCTACCCTCGTTACAGGGTTTTCATTATTTAAAGTGCGAATGGCAACCCTTATTAAAAAGGTTGGAGGAGATAGTGGACGCATGCAGAGTCGCGGTTATCGGTGCCACCGGCGCGGTTGGCAAGGTGTTTCTCGGCATACTGGAAGAGCGAAATTTCCCGACTAGCTCGATAAGACTCTGTGCGTCCAAGCGTTCGATAGGTAAGAAGATCAAGGTCAAGGGACAGGAGTTGAGCGTTGAAGAGGCGACACCTCAACTCCTTAGCGAAGTCGACATCGCCTTCATATCCGCAAGCGGGGCCGTCAGCCGCGAGCTTGCGCCCATAGCCGTGCAGCAGGGCGCGCTGGTCATCGACGACAGTTTTGTCTTTCGCATGGACGCCGATGTGCCGCTGGTCGTGCCGGAGGTGAACGCCGACGATCTGCGCAACCATCGTGGCATCATCTCGATACCCAACTGCTCGACGACACCGCTGGTTATGGCCCTGAAGCCGCTCAACGACATCAACCCGGTCAAGCGGGTCATCGCCGATACATATCAGTCGGTATCTGGTACGGGCGCGGCGGCTGTCGAGGAACTTTGGACTCAGTCCAGGCAAGTCCTTGAAGGACAGGACGTGGAACCGAGCGAGTACCCGCATCAGATCGCATTTAACGCCCTGCCCCACATCGAGCCTTTTCTGGACAACGGCTACACCAACGAGGAGATGAAGGTTCGCAACGAAACTCGGAAGATACTGCATTTGCCGGAGGTCGCCGTGTCGGCCACTTGCGTCAGAATCCCGGTAGCCGTCAGCCACAGCGAGGCCGTCCACATCGAATTCGACAGGCCCATCAGCCCTGAAGAGGTTCGGGAAGTCCTGTCTGGGTTCCCCGGAATCACGGTAGTGGACGATCCGGCCTCAAATGTGTATCCTATGCCAATCGACGCGGCAGGCAAGGACGATGTGTTTGTGGGCCGCATTCGCCGGGATATGTCACATCCAAATGGCATCGTCATGTGGATTGTGTCCGATAACCTGCGAAAAGGAGCAGCGTTGAACGCGCTGCAAATCGCCGAAGAAGTATTGTCGCGGGAGCTACTGCTTGCCCCCGAAAGGAGCGTTTAGCTATGGTTGAAATCGGAAGGCTTATCACCGCTATGATCACGCCCTTCGATGAGAAGGGCGACGTAAACTACAACGAGGCGAAGCGTCTGGCCCTCGCGCTGGTAGACTCCGGCAGCGACGGTCTCGTGATAACGGGAACCACCGGCGAGTCCCCTGTCCTATCAACCGAGGAGAAGCTAAGGCTATACTCCGAGATCAAGCAAGCGGTAGGCGACCGCGCCGCCGTCATCGCTGGCGCTACGGACAACAACACTGCCAAGAGCATCGAGTTAAGCATTGAGGCAGAACGAGAGGGCGCGGACGCCATTCTGCTGACCGTGCCCGCTTACAACAAGCCTACTCAAGAGGGGCTGTATCAGCACTTCAAGGCCATCGCCGCCAGCGTGCATGTGCCCTGCATTCTCTACAACGTCACGAGCCGCACGAGCCTCAACATGGCTAACGAAACGACCGTCCGGTTGAGCGAAATAGACAACATCATCGGCATCAAAGAGGCTGGCAGCGACCTTGACCAGATTAGCCGCATCATCCGCGACACGGGCGACGATTTCCGCGTGTGGAGCGGCAACGACAACGAGACGCTCTACATCATGGGTCTTGGTGGCTACGGCGTGGTCAGCGTGGCCTCACATCTGGTGGGACGCCAGATAAAAACCATGATGGGCATGATTCTAGAGGGCGCGTTCGAGAAAGCCGCCACCGAGCATCTGCGGCTTCTGGAGATATTCAAAATCCTGTTCGTCGTCTCCAACCCCATTCCGGTGAAATACTCGGTGCGCAAGGCCGGATTCGACGTGGGCGAGCCGCGATTGCCGCTCGTGCCGCCAGACGAGGCCACTGCCGCGAAGATCGACGCCGTCGTCTCCCGCTACAACATCGACTTGCCAGTAGCCGTCGGCGGGAGCGACTAGGAACGAATCTCTAATACCAATTTACCTTGAAAGCAGAGCAGCGTATTCCCTTCTCCCCTGGCGGGAGAAGGTCAGGATGAGGGGGAAGGTATGCCTAATCAGACGCCTCACCCTCACCTTAGTCCTCTCCCGTCGAGGGAGAGGAGAATACGCGCCATCTTTACACAGAGTTGGTATGACTGTAGATTACGCAAAAGAGGGGCGATTCGCTATGAATCGCCCCTCTTCATAATTGCTAAGTCTAGCTTCCAACCCCCAAACCCCGGCCCCTAAACCCCAAACCCTATTATTATGCAGAAACCTGAAGCACCTGCCTGACCATAATCGTCTCGTCGCGATGAGGCCCGGTGGAAATGATGTCCACAGGGCAGCCTATAAGCTCCTCAAGCCTGTCCACGTAGGAGCGGGCCTCTCTTGGAAGGTTTTCAATCCGGGTCATGCTTTCTGTGGGACTGTCCCATCCCGGGTGCTCCTCATAGATGGGTTTGCAGCGTCCGAGGGCAGCCACACCGCCGGGGAACTCGTGAATGATTTCGCCGTCAAGCTCGTAGGCCGTGCAGACTTTCACCGAATCAAAGCCATCCAGGACATCCAATCGTGTCACGACGGCAGAGGTATAGCCGTTCACTTGCGAACTGTAGCCCGCAGCCACGGCGTCGAACCAGCCCACACGCCTTGGTCTTCCCGTCGTTACACCAAACTCTTGGGCAAGCTCTCTGATCGTTTCGCCAGTCTCATCGTTTAGCTCCGTCGGGAATGGGCCTGTTCCCACACGGGTCGAGTATGCCTTGAACACGCCCATTACGCCCAATATGTGGCCTGGATGGACTCCCAGGCCTACGGAGACCCCGCCAATCGTTGGGTTTGACGAAGTGACGTATGGGTACGTGCCGTGATCGAGGTCGAGGAGCGCGCCCTGCGCCCCTTCAAGGACGAGGTTGCGCCCGGCCTGCAACGCGTCATTGACGATGCGCTCGACTGGCCCGATTATCGGGGCGAGACGCTCTGACCACTGGCGACACTTGTCGAACACCTCTTCCAGATCGAGCGCAGACCCGTCATAAACCTTGGTTATCACCGCGTTGTTGTATTTAAGGATGCTTTCCAGTCTTACATAAAGGGATTCCAGATCAAGCAGGTCGGCGGCTCTGATTCCGGTGCGAGCGGCTTTGTCGGCGTACGTCGGGCCAATGCCCTTGCCCGTCGTTCCGATAGCGTCCTTGCCGCGAGCGGCCTCGGACAGGCCGTCGAGAGCCACGTGGTACGGCATGATAAGATGCGCTCGCTCGCTGACCATCAAACGTTCGGTGACATTCAGGCCATACTGTTCCAGACCGTCTATCTCATCCAGCAACACGTCTGGATCTACGACCACGCCGTTTCCAATTACATTCATGGTTTGCGGCCAAAAAATTCCACACGGAACGACATGGACACTGAATTTCCCATCGTCATTCACGACCGTATGGCCTGCGTTGTTTCCTCCAGAAAAACGTGCCACAATATCAGCGTCGCGGGAAAGGACATCAATTATCTTGCCCTTTCCTTCGTCGCCCCACTGTGCGCCAAGAACAGCGTAGGCAGGCATTCCATCTCCTCTTCTTTTGATGGGGTCAAAAACCTCAATTTAGCCCAAGGGAGTATATCAGATAGTCCGAGGATTTGAAAAGGTTTTTGCCTTCCTGCATTGTTACTGCAACTGAGAGAGTCAAAGTCTAGGCCCAGCGAGAGGAGAGAAATGCCAATACTGTTCACCAATGCCAGACTCTTAGATGCCACGGGCGAGCCACCACAAGACGACATGGCTGTCATCGTGGACGGCGAGAAGATAAGCTGGATTGGCCCAAGCCATCAGGCCCAAGCTCCAGAGGACGCCCAGGTCATCGATGTTGGCGGCAAGACGCTCATGCCGGGCATGATCGACGTTCACATGCATATATGCCAGGGAACGATTCCCAATCCTATCGCCGAGTACACCGAAATCATCCCTTTGACTGCCATTAGAGGCACGGTGCAAGCCAGGGCAGTTCTGGACTCCGGCTATACCACGATACGCAATCTCGGCGCTCTCGGCTATGCTGATGTGGCAGTCAAAGAGGCGATAAACCAGGGCATCGTCAAGGGGCCACGCGTGCTAGCGTCAGGGGAAATGGTCATGACCGAAGGCTCCAGCGAACGTGGCTACATGCGCCCGGAGGTACAAATAGCTGAGTCCGGTATATTCGTGGGTACGGACGGCGCTCGTCGTGCGGTTCGCGCTCAGGTCTATAACGGGGCCGATGTCATCAAGCTCATCGCAAGTGGGCGGGTCGGCTCCAATGCCTACTCTATGCCCTGGGACACGGAGATGACGCAGGATGAAATGGAGGCCATATGTGACGAAGCGCACCGTTGGGGCAAGAAAGTAGCCGCTCACGCCTACTCGGCAGCCAGCGTTTCCGCCTGTGTTATGGCGGGCGTCGACAGCATCGAGCATGGCGCGATGATTGACGAACCTACCATCGCGCTTATGGCGGAGCGTGGCGCGGTCCTGGTCCCCACCATGACTGCTTTCAACAACTACCTGCTGCCCGGCGCTGAGGAGCGTTTCCCCGCCTACCGCCTGGCGCGCGGGCGGCCTATGGCGCAGTTGCAACGCGGCAACTTTCAGAAGTATTTGAATATGGCCTGAAGATAGCAACCGGCTCAGACGGCCCGCGTCCCGGCTCTCTGCCTGGTTCCTCTGCGCTGGAAATGCAACTACTGGTGGACGCCGGAATGACGCCTATGCAGGCTATTCAGGCTGCGACAAAGAACGCCGCCGAGGTGCTGGATTTGGGTAACGACATCGGCACCGTCGAGCAAGGCAAACTGGCAGACCTGATTGTGGTGGACGGTGACCCGTTAGAGGACATCAAGATTCTTAAAGACAGGGTGCACATTCACGTGGTGATGAAGGGCGGCGAAATCGTGCGTTCGTCGTAAACGAAAAGTCATCCTTCGTCAGATTGCTTGGCCGCTTTTTTCTCAGAGTCGTTGCTGCGGGGGCGTCCTCTGCGCCAGCCACGTCGCGGCGCTGATGTCGTTGCAGGTGTCTCGGCAGGCTTTTCAGCAGGGGCGCTGCGTGTGGTTCTGCTGCGTCCTCGGCTCCACAGGCCGGTAAAATACTCAGGTGTGAAGAATTCGCGTTCGTCGGCTACCTGCGCCAGCTCCCACGCGAGGTTTGCGGGAAAGGCGGCTACTTCAACGTGCTTCCCCATGTCCTTGACGGCCTGAAGCGCGTAGGCGAAATCTCCATCGCCGCTCACGACTATCGCCACGTCGTACAGGTCGTCCCATCCAAAGCGGAGGAGGTCGGTCGCTAACATGATGTCCACGCCCTTTTCAACCGCTGTATCGCCTCTTACCTTCGACCCGCCCAAGCGCACCTCTAAGAACGAGGCGTTATAGAGCGCGCTCAGAAACTTTTGCTGGTCCTGATATGCTTGCGGATTGCGTTCAGGGTCTCTCAAGACATTGTAATAGTACGTCCTGAACAGCGTTCTCCCTTTGCACAGCTTGCTAGCAAAGGCGGTGAAGTCCAGGTCGAAGCGTTTGCAGTTCTCCTCAAGGCTGTGATACAGGTTGCTGCCATCGATGAATATAGCTACCCTTTTGACCCCGGTATGGTGACTGTTATTTCCTTCGTCGTGTGCCATAAATAATCATCCAGATGGCCCGTCAGTTCGTGACAAGCCTGTCGAATCCTCATAAAGCTTTCATGTTAGGTATTACTTAGCGGATTGCCTGTGGAATTTCTACGTGCCGGTTGGTTAGTTTTCAGGCGGGTTCCAGAATAAGCCGGTTTCCGAACATTGAGATATACTATGTGAGCTTCTAACATTTAACAGATATTCCATATATCCGTGCAGATCATCAGCCGACTTCGTCACAAGGTATAACAGCATTTCGAAGTCAGAAGTTAGTTTACATTGGCAGGAGGCCATAAGGTGCGTTTCGGTTCATTCGTGTTTCCAATTAGCCACACGTCGGAGAACGACGGCGTTGTAATCGACAATACCCTTCAAGAAGTCGAGCTTGCCGAGGAGTTGGGCTTCGACGCGGTGTGGCTGACGGAGCATCATTTCGATGGAGCCTCCGCATACGTCGACCCGGTGGTGTTTGCCGCCGCCATCGCTGCAAGAACGAAGCGAGTCAAAATCGGCTTCGCGGTAGTGGAGATGGCCTTTCATCATCCGGTGCGGCTCGCCGCTCAAACAGCGCTTCTGGACAACCTGAGTCACGGACGGCTCATAGTCGGGACGGGCCGAGGCTCCGCATTCAACCACTACGAATACATCGGCTTCGGCCTCACGATGGAGGAAGGCCTCGAAAGGCTGCCCGAAGCCGAGGACTTGCTGGTCAAGGCGTGGACTGGCGAGGATTTTAAATACGAGGGGCGGTTCTGGAACGTCGCATTCCCGCAATTGCGTCCCCGACCATACCAGAAGCCTCATCCTCCTCTGGTGCGAGCGTGCATAAGCGAAGCCTCGACGGTGGCGATGGCGAAGATCGGGCGGCCTATCCTCATGCTGGTACAGCCGTTGGACGAAATTCGAAAGCGATTGGAACTTTATCACGAAACAATGCTTGGCGCCGGGTTCGATGAAGTAACTACAGAGGCCGCCCTTGACCAGACATGGGTTGCGAAGAACATGATGATTGCCAGCAGCTACGACGAGGCAAGAGAAATCGCAGGCGAGGGTTTTCGACGAGAACGCAAGCACTTTCGCGAGGCTCGCGAGCTTTACAACCCCGGCGGCTTTCCCGCGCCAAAACCGGGCCAGCCACTTTCGCCAGGCGAAGACCTCGACCAGTCGTTCATCATGGGAACGCATCAGCAGGTTGCCGAGCGGATTGCCGAACTACGGGATGTCGGCGTGCGCAACCTCATGCTGAAGCTCAACGTCGGTGAGATGGCAAAAGAGCACGTCCATACCTCGATGAGGCTCTTCGGCGAAAAGGTGCTGCCGCTGTTCAAGTAATCTGGCACATACATAGGAAGAGGAGGATTCGATGGCTAACCAGACGACTGAACGCGAGCGCGTACGCGGTTACCTGCTCTCACAAGGCGAGCGATACGGCTATTTTGAGATATGGTCACGCTGGATTAAGGCGCGGCTAGAGGTTATGGACTCGCTGCAAGGCGTCGGCGACGATCAAGCGAGGTTCAGGCCCGCCGACGGCGAATGGAGCATCAGCGAGGTCGCGCTGCACGTGCTCAACGGCTCAAGGCGAGTGGCGCGCCTCGTGGAGTTGCTCGCGGAAGGCCAGCCAGCGTCCTCTGACCGCATCGACCCTCCACACGAGGAGACGAATCTAACGGTCGAGGAGCTTCACAGCCAGCTTTTGCGGGACACCGTCAAGTGGTCGGCGCTGACCGAGCGCTTGCCCGATTCGCCATCGTTCGAGGCGACGGCGCTGCATTCGTTCTTCGGCGAGCTGAACTCGCGAGCCTGGTATCTCTTCCAACGCGTCCACGACCTCGACCACTACCGTCAAATCGAGGCTATCAAGGAGACGCAAGGTTATCCTTCAAAATAGTTTTTATATCTTAACAACGACGCAGGTGTCATCATGCGCATAGCCGTAGGAGTTTCGAGAGACGGAACTGACGATTGGGAGAGCGCCGTAGCGTTCGCTGTCGAAGCCGAGAGCCTGGGTGTTTACTCAATTTGGACCGCCGAGGTGTGGGGACACGACGGGCTGACACCTTTAGCATTCCTGGCCGGACGCACGTCCATGATTCGGCTCGGCACTGGCATCATACAGGTAGGTTCGCGTACTCCGGCGTTGGTCGCAATGACAGCGATGACACTCAACTCAATCTCGCAGGGTCGTTTCATCTTGGGACTGGGAGTCAGCGGCCCACAAGTGATGGAGGGCTGGCACGGCGTCCCGTTTGAGCGTCCCGTTCAACGAACACGAGAACTTATCGAAATCGTGCGGATGGCTATGAGAGGCGAGCCGCTCGTTTACGAAGGCAAGACTTACCGCTTGCCTCTCCCCGAAAGCCAGGGTAGAGCCATTCGCGCAAGCATCCCTCCAACCGAAGTGCCAATCTACGTTGCGTCGCTAGGGCCGCAGAACCTTCGGATGACCGGCGAACTTGCCGATGGATGGATTGGCAACTCTTTTTTCCCAGAAACCGCCGAGGTGTTCATAGAGCCTTTGCGCGAGGGAGCGGCACGTTCGGGGCGTTCTCTCGAAGACATCGATATTCAGATCCCCGTGTCCGTCGAGTTCACCGATGATGTCGAAGAAGCCGCAATGAGACACGCACGGGGGTACGCCTTAACGTTCGGGGCGATGGGTTCCCTGAGCCAGAACTTTTACAATAACGCCTTTGCCCGCCAGGGTATCGCCAGCGAAGTTCGCGAAGTCCAGCGGCTATGGCTCGAAGGCAAACGAGACGAGGCACGGAAACGCGTCCCCGTCGAAGTCGCGTTGAAAGCCAACCTGCTCGGCACGCCTGATATGGTGAAAAACCGCCTGCGCGTGTATCGAGACG
This sequence comes from Dehalococcoidia bacterium, assembly GCA_965206395.1. GTDB lineage: Bacteria > Chloroflexota > Dehalococcoidia > Lucifugimonadales > CATOSD01 > CBDBJK01. Next base: position 4,812 of record CBDBJK010000011.1, on the reverse strand, counting down.
CAGGCGTCAGCACCCTCCGGGCAGGGCTGGCCGGCGCGAACATCGACGAGAAACTCAAGACGCTTGGGCAGCTAATGGACATTGTGGCCGAAGTCAACGCCGAATAGCCTGACCCTGCGCCTTGAGTAATCACCTCAGCACTGTCTCGGCTATCTTTTCGAGGTTGGCAAGCGCCTCTTCCTCGGCAGAGCGAGGCCATCAAGAAAACGCCAAGCTATCTCCTTCCAGCTAGGCCATGTCCCTCAACCAAGTTTTCCCCAAGGCAGATTGGTCTGGCAACAAGATACACGGTCTTATAGCGCCGGTTTTTGCCCCCAAACAGAAACCGTCAGATTCCATCGGTAGGCAAATGACGGATTGTCGAACAAAGCAATCAAATCTTCAATCTGTTGCTCGGTTGCGAAACCTGCTTCTATCACCCGCTTCTTTATCTGTTCAATTCTCAGTTGCGGCACCTTCGCCTGAAGAGTTCCCCCTTGAATGTATCTGGTCCTTCCTTCTGCCTGTACAGACTGAAATCCCATAGAGCGAAACAGGCCCGGCAAACGGCCTGGAAATGAAGGATCGAATCGTTGAAGGGTCAACTTTTGGACGCCACTTTGCCCTTCATATAGAATCTCCTTCAAAGAGTCGTCCACCAAAGGCTCAGCTTCAAGAGAACCATCACTTTCCTCTACAAATAACCATCCTCCAGGCTTCACCGCTTCAACCATCTTTTGAAGCGCGAATTCTCGTTCTGGTACGTGAACAAGCACCCAGCGGCAGTGTGCCAGATCAAACTCATTCACTGGTAAATCGTCACGTACGATGTCGTGCTCCAAGATTTTCAAGTTCTGACGGTCAATAGCATCTAGGAATCGCGTATTGATGTCCGTAGAGAGCACCTTACCTGTCTGCCCAACTCGATGGCAAAGCCATTCGACGATCGATCCTCCGCCACCCCCGACTTCGAGGCAATTCCAGCCCTCGGAAACCCCGATTCTGTGCATATGCTCAATTGTTGCGGGGTCAAGCAGGCCCTCTAGGAGATCGAAGCGCTCTCGCGTCCTTTCCCAGGTATTGTCTAACAGATATGATTGATTGGTCATGTTTAGTCTCCTGCCCTAAATTTGGAAGATATAGGCTCACACAAGACTCAGCAAAAGCTCACCTCAGTACCGTCTCGGCAATCTTTTCGAGATTGGCAAGGGCCTCTTCCTCGGCAGCAGTCTCCAGACGTATCATCACGCGGTCGGCCCCGGCGTCCTCGAAGCCCTTTATCAGGTCTGGGTCAGGCTGCTGTCCGAATACTGAAATCTGGATAGACGCGGGGTCTCGTCCTGCGGCGGTTGCAAGCTCGTCTATTGTGGCTCTACCCTTCGCCACCTCATCGGGCGTCACCCGGTTGGGCATCCAGCCATCACCCCACGACACCACGCGCTTGAAGGCGTTGGCCGCCATGCCGCCAAGCAACACCGGCGGATGCGGTCGCTGCACCGGCCTGGGGAATGAGTACACAGGCGGGAAGTCGTAGTACTTGCCGTGAAACTCGCTCTCGGTCTTCGTCCAAAGCTCCTTCATCGCCAGAATAGCCTCGCGGGTCTGGGACCAGCGATGAGCGAAATCGCCGCCCATAATCTCGCTCTCCTCTTTGTTCCAGCCCGCGCCGATGCCGAACAGGAAGCGTCCGCCTGAGTACATATCCAGCGTGGCTATCTCTTTCGCGAGTAGTATGGGATTACGCTCCGGCACGAGGATGATGCCCGTGCCCAGCTTCAGCGTCGTAGTTACCGCCGAAGCCCTCGCAAGCGCGACGAAGGGGTCGACTATGTCGGCGTATACTCTGGGAATGACTCCGTCTGGCGAACCGGGCCAGGGTGACTCCGTATGCACCGGAATGATTGGATGCTCAGGAACCCATAGCGAATCGAAGCCCATCTCCTCGGCTCGCCTCGCCAGCACCGCGATGTCTATCGAGTAGTCGGTCAAGAAAGTCGAAATTCCAATGTCCATTTCGTGTCCTCCTCCTGAAAGGTTAGATAGAAGATTGCGCACATCATACGCTTCTTTTTCTGAGCGCACATTTTCACCCTGAAGTATTGTTAAATCTTGTGCTAGTGGTCCAACATCATTGAAATGAATACCATGATAGTCATTGTTCCTCTTGGGGGTTCAATCGTAACGTTGAACCGAGGAGGAACCATGATGTCTACCAAGAAGTACCGTATCAGACTGACTACCGACGAACAACAGGAACTCAACGCCTTGGTCTCACGCGGTCGGGCTGCGGCGTACAAACAGACCCATGCGCGCATTCTGCTGATGAGCGATGAGTCACGCTCGGACGGGGGAATGAAGGACGCGGACATCACCAGCGCGCTCGGTGTGGGACAGTCAACGGTCGAGCGAATACGCAAGCGCTGTGTGGAGGAGGGGGTTGAGTCTGCGCTGAATCGCAAAAAGCAACTGCGTCGGCGTCAAAAGAGACTGGACGGCGAAGGTGAAGCACGGTTGATAGCGATGGCCCGCGGGGAACCGCCGGAGGGGCGTGCCAGTTGGACCCTGAAGCTGTTGGCTGACCAGTTGGTCGAGTGTGAGATAGTCGGGACCATTAGCACCGAGACGGTTCGCCAGGCGCTTAAAAAAAAACGAACTGAAGCCGTGGCTGAAGCAGAGTTGGTGCATCCCGCCCGGTCAGAGCGCGGAGTTTGTGTGCGCGATGGAAGACGTGATGGAAGACGTACTGGAGGTCTACCAACGGCCGTACGATGGGAATGAGGTTCTGGTGTGCATGGATGAGACGAGCAAACAGCAAGTCAAGGAGACGCGAGTGCCGCGTCCCGCAGCGCCCGGCTTATCGGCGGCATACGACTACGAATACGAGCGCAATGGAGTGAGCAGCCTGTTCATGCTGTTTGCACCGTTGGACGGATGGCGCCGAGTCGAGGTCAGAGAGCGTCGCACGAAGGTGGACTGGGCGCATGTGATAAAGAAACTGGTCGACGAGGACTACCCTGACAGAGACCGGATCGTGCTGGTAATGGACAATCTCAACACTCACAAGCTGTCCTCGCTATACGAGGCATTCGAGCCTGCTGAGGCGAGGCGTATAGCTGAGCGACTGGAGATACACTACACTCCCAAACACGGGAGTTGGTTGAATATGGCGGAGATAGAGATCGGTGTGCTGGCTCGACAGTGCCTGGACCGACGGATTGCCAATCAAGACATCCTGCGCGGCGAGGTCAATGCTTGGCAGAATCAACGCAACCGGGATGTGATACGAGTGGATTGGCGCTTCACTACCGAGGATGCGCGCATCAAGCTAAGGTCACTCTACCCATCAATACAAAAACGTTGAACCACTAGGCTATATAGGCATTGAACAATAAATAGACCGTAAGGCATCAAATGAAGGTATTCATCGACTACGGAGGGCGCGAGGAATGGCTATGTCTGATAAACAGAAAAATACCAGGAACATGGTGGGGCTTGGCGTAGCTATAGGCGTTGCAATTGGGGCAGCGACAGGTGATATGGGTCTTTGGCTTGCTATTGGCGTGGCCATTGGCGCGGGTCTGTCGGCCAAGCAAAAGAAAAACCCTGACGATTAGGAAACTAAGAAAAATATCTGAGAGATTCTAAACAGGAGCATAACATTTGGAAGTCATCCCAGGAGTTCACGCGGTGCCGGGCATTCGCTGGTCGCGCGTCTATCTGATCGAAGGCGAAACACTTGCCCTGGTGGACACCGGCCTCCCCTGGAGCGCGCAAAGGGTGTTCAATTACATAGAGTCCATTGGCCGGAAACCTGAGGAGCTTGACACTATCTTGATGACTCATGGCCATCCAGACCATACCAGCGGCGCACCGGCAATAATCAAGCGCACGGGCGCTGAGATTGTCGCCCACGCCGACGACACCAGGGCGCACTCCGATGGCGAGAACTCACTCACCTATATGGGGATGGGTTCCAGCTTTCGAGCGCCGCTGCCGTTTCTTCGGCGAACGCCCGTAAGCAGCCATGTATCGGATGGTCAGGTATTGCCACTGATGGGTGGAATCAAGGTGATTCACACGCCGGGCCATACGCCGGGAAGCGTCTGCTACCTGCTCGAAAACAAGGGACTGCTGTTCTCGGGCGACACCGCGTTCAGCGACGGAGAGCGAGTCAGCCGCTCGGTGCCGTTCCCTGGCTATAGTAAGCCCGACTATAAGAATTCTCTGGAAAGGCTAGCCACGCTGGATTTCGACACGCTGTGTGGCGGGCACGGAGTCCCGCTCGTGGGCGGGGCATCGAACAAGCTGAAGAAGCTACTCATTGCCAGGCCAGAGCCTCCTTCGTGGTGGGATTTTTTCAAGAGTATGCCCAGGCGCGTCCTTCAATCGAGGGGTATGAGCGGCGAGTTCTAGCTACGCCCGCCCCTGTTGCCTTTCCTCGATGATGCGGGTCATTTCTCTTACGGCAAGATGAGCATAGGCCACGAAATCCCCTGGCGAGATGTCGAGGTCTCTCATCTCATCGGTTTGATCAACCCCTCCACCTTCCATATCGCCGGGCACAATTCGCAAAACAAGCTCGCGTAGCTCGCCGTCGGTACAGACCACCACGCAACCCCTATCAGGGCTAACGACGCCGCTAGGCTCCACTTCCAAAGCCTGCACCGACTCAATGCCCATGAATCTGGGGAACGGGTCCAAGGCTCCGGCTAGCTCATGCAGCAGCACTCTAAGCTCCGACGAGGCGCGCTCCACGACGGCATCGGCTACCGCACGTTTGACCAGAGGGTCAATATCCTGATTTTGATTGCCTGTTGCCATTCATCACCACCG
>CBDBJK010000010.1:0-10520 GCA_965206395.1 Dehalococcoidia bacterium | reverse complement strand
TCACGTCGGCATCTCTTGCAAGCTCTCGCACCGAGTCGCAGGGCTGCGTGTCGCCGGTGAACACAATGCTGCCATCAGAGGTGTCCAGACGGTAGGCCAGAGAGTCGAGATAGGACTGAACGTGCTCGGCGTCGGCTGCCGTAACCTCCCAGTCCTTGCCTGAGTAGACTTTGCCCGGCCCAACGTCCTTTGCGAAAACATCGGGAGGCTTGCGAGGCAGCACGCCGCCGCGATTCACGTACACACGCTGGCTCAGGGGATGGTTTACTCGCGCAATCCAATCGTGGGCAAAAGCGCCCTCGTTCTCGTCGAGGATGCGGTGAGTGAGCTTTTCGGTCAGCGTCGGGCCGTAGACCTGAAGCTGGTTCTCCTTGCCCGCGCCCTGGTCCCATCGACAGAGCAGGAAGCAGGGATAGTCTACGTCGTGGTCGAAGTGGTGATGGGTAAAGAACAGGTAGTCGATGTTCGTCGGCCAGAGTCCTGCCTGGACGAGCTTATGAGTCGCGGCGGGGCCGCAGTCTATCATGATCTGCTCCCCACCGGTCTCGACGACGAACGACGAGCCAAATCGGGTAGCGGTAGGTGTCGGCGTGCCTGCGCCCAGAACGTGTACACGGGCCATATTTTTAAAAGACCTCCAGAGGAATGAGCCAAGTGTAACAGGTTAGCGGCAGAGGACGCCAGTATGCGGGTGGTTAACAGATGTTAAACTATAAGTTAAGGTATAGATTATCATTGATATTTAAGGAGCATAAATATGCTTCCAGATAATCGCATTCCAACGCATCCCGGTGAGATACTTTCCGAGGAGTTCCTCATACCTATGGGAGTGACTCAGGTGGCGCTGGCCAAGCATATCGGCGTGCCTGTCCAGAGAATAAACGAGATCGTTCGGGGCAAACGTGGTATTACCGCAGACACAGCCTGGTTGCTCAGCCAGGCGTTCGGCACAAGCCCCGAATTCTGGAGCAATTTGCAGAATGCCTACGACTTTGCCAGAAGCCGCCCGCAGAGCAGACGCATTAAAAGACTAGAGGCTGTCGGCCCGGCATAATGCAAAAGTCAGACTGCGGGCATGGTAAAATGGCATGTGGAGGTGCGACATGGGCGAACAGAAGGCCGCCCAAATAACCATCAGTCTTTCCAAGGAGCTATTAGATTTCGCCGACCACCTGGCAATAGAGCAGTCAACTAGCCGCAGCGGGGTATTCGCGCGTCTGCTGGAAAAGGAAGAGGAGGCGCGAGTTCAGGCACTGATGGCTAAGGGGTATAGCAAGATAGGCGAGGAGAACCGCCGAGAGGCTGAGGAGGCGTTGAATCTGACGAATGAGGCTCTGCACCGCAGCCTAGAGCTAAGCCAATTGCCCAGCAATCTTCTGACGTCTGCATGGCTACCTAAAACTGTCTCTCCACGGAAGAACACCCTCACCTCAATCCTCTCCCGTCAAGGGAGCTAACTGGGGTATGTAAATTCTAAAAATGCAACGATGTATGTGGTGGCGCGCTAGACCTCACCACCGTTCCCCCTCTCTGTGAACGGAGAGGGGCGGCATAAAGCGGGGCTTGCATTCGAACTGTTGGGGTGAGGTCGCCACGTCACCTTGCATAATCACACATGCCCATTTCACATACCTACCCCCATCAGCCCGTCAAGGGAGAGGAAGTTAACCCCTTCTCTCTCGATGGGAGAAAGCGATAGGGTGAGACTTGAGCCGAGTATCCAGTTTGACTTTTAGACAGTCGATACGAGAGTCATTAGTTATACGACAGCACGCGCACCTCTGATTCGTTCGGGACGAGCAGCACCCTCTGGCCTGCCGCGTCGTCGATGCGCCGCGCTAGCTCCTCGTAATCGACCTCCGAGAGCGCAGGCAGTCTGATGTCGGGGTCGGCCCACCGCAACGCTGTTATCCTGTAACCCAACGCCGCTTCGAGATTCCGCACCAGTTCGTTGCCGTCCTCGCTCACGAGTATGGAGACCTCTTTTCTTCTACGACGCGCCACAGGTTCCAACGTTTCCGGCTCCGCCTGCCTGTCCTGACGGTACACCATGAAGTAGTAGGGCAGGAATATCGCCGCCGCCACGATGATGTCGATGGGAACCCTGATGTCTCGCAGTGTACTATGCGACAGGCCGCCCCCCAACACGTCTTTCAGGAAGATAAATATGAGGGAGCTTACGCTGCCCAGGAGGGCGAGCATCCCCACGCCCAACACGGCGAATATGAAGATACGCCGCGCAAGGGCGTTGCGCTCCTCGGCATCGCCAGCGCTCACCTGTTTCTGAAGGGCTGTCCAGTAGTATCCCCAGAGAGGCAGGCCCAGGAGCAGGAGCGTTATGCTCACGGCGATAGGCTCTCGCCACAGGTCCTGGCCTGTGATGACGATGCGAGAGCTTTCTATGATAACGGTAATAGCAGTGTGCACAAGCGTGCCTATGGCTATTACTATTGCGCCCAGGCCCAGCGCGGACAGAATGTAGGCGTAAGACCTTCGCACTAGCTGCGACTCGTATGGGGAGATTTCGGCTTCCTTTCGCACCACCGTCCAGTGATACGCCCACAGGCCGACGCCGATGCTCAGAGAAGCCAATGCGCCGGGCAGGAAGCGAAATTGAGCCGCCGCCGTCTCGTCTGTGGGTACTCCCAGAAGCCACATCAGAAAGCCGCCGATGATAATCCCCAGGGCTATCAGGGCTGTCACAACGCCGCCCAGGATGGCGAAGACGTAGAGATACACCTGACGCAGAATGGAGCCGAGGTCTTGCCTTGCGAAATACAGCCAGTGCGCCCCCCAAGCCACGCTTCCCACCATCGACAGCCCGATTGCCGTTCTCATAGCTGGCCGCCACAGACCGGAGCCTGTCGGCACAAGCACGGACACTGAAAACAGAGCATCGTAGCCCTCAAGCAAGATTATGTTTATTATCTGGCCGAGTCCCACTACGGTCATCACAAGCGTAGCCAGCGAGACGCCGTAGAGATACAACCGGCGAATTGCTAGCGTCTCCGCAGTCGGCTGGCCCTCGGTGCGCTCCAATCTCCAGTGAAAGGCCCAGACTACACCCCATACCATCAACGCGCCCCAGGGGAACCCGATGAATGACCTGGAGCCAAAGGCCCAATCGAGAAGGACTATGACGCTTACTATGATGAAGGTGATTGCCACAGCCAACACAGCGTAGGCGTAGAGCTTGCGTATCAGCGAGCGTTGCTCGACGGGCATCTCCCTAACGTAGCGCTGCACGAGCATCCAGTGGACCGCCCACAAGGGCAGCCCGACAATGGTCAAAGACGCTCCGATGGCAAGCCCCGTCCGCGAGGCCGATATGACATCGCCACCAAATAAGCCATCAAGCACGAAGCTAATTATCTGCACAAGGCCATTGGCGGCCATCATCAGAGCGACGAAGGCGACGACGTAGAAGTACAGCCGCCGCACCGTGCCGATCCCTGGGTCAGGCTCCGGCACGCGGTCTCGCCTCGTCCACGCGACGATGGCGAACACCACAAGCCCTATCACGATGATAAGGAATATGAGAAATAGAACAAAAGCCAAATCATCAAAATTCATAATTATTCCCCTTCCTTACGGAGAGGGTCCGGTGTAGACGTAGGTTCGGGCATAGTCTCAGGCGTGGGCGTAGGCTCGATAATCTTGAAAGGGCCGCATCGGAAGAAGGGCCAGGGGAACTGGGAAAACTGCCACTCGCCGTCTTGCTGGCGAAGCGTGTACTGCTGGTCATGTGACGACTCGGACGCTCCAAAGGGGCCGCTGCCCTGAAAGCGCGAAATCCGCACGGTCACGAAGGCAGTTTCGTTCACCATCGTGGTCTTCTCAAACGTAATGCGAGCGTCCTTTAGCTGGTCGCCTCGCGGGAAAGGGTCGCCGAAAAACCTCTCGACAGGGCAATCCTGCCTGAGGTCTTCTGCGAGAAAGCTATGCGCTACCTGAAGCTCCTCCGCATCGACAGCCTTCAGAAAGTCCTGCACGATGGCTTCAGGTGTGCCCTCTTGCAGGGTATCCTCATCGATCGTCAACGCGACGATTATGCTGGCGACGAGTAGTAGCCCCAAGAACGCCACGCCGCCTATTAGCCATATTCTGGACATAAGGTCTCCTGGTTGGTCAAGCGCTGAAACTTGGTGGGCTTAACCTGCCCCTTAATTGTGGCGAATGGAGCGTTGTGACGGTAGGTGCAAACAGACTATCTTGGGATAGTACAAAAAGAGGGTTGGATTAGGAAAGAGGGTCAGCGCGGCGCGTAGTGCTCTATGAGGAGATTTCGGAGCTTGCCTGCGTTGATAGTGTCGTCCTTCAGCCACGTACCAAGTATTTCGGCGCGACGTGCAAGATCGGTCGCTAGCTCCCCAGAGGCCACCCCGAGGCGAGCCTCTACCCTGGCTCGGACGACAGAAGTGTCCTCATGAACAAGAGCGTCTTCGTTGGCTTCTCGTCGCGCCAACACTGTGAACTCAGGCCCCGGAGATACCAGAGTCACCTTGCTCACGTGACGCACGATGCCATCCTCTCCGTAGGCCATGCGGAGGTTGACGACGGCGTGCAGGTTTGTGATAAGGCTATATGGCAGATGCAGAGGCGGGCCTTCGAGCATTTCCACGACTTCTTCAGCCGACTCAGCGTGTATGGTGGCGGCAATTGAATAGCCTTCCTCCATCGCCTCGAAGAGCGTGCGCACCGAGTCTCCCCAGAGGTAATCGTAGGTGTGGTCGCTAAGCTCCGGCACTAGGATATAGGTGTTAGAGGCGTCCGTCTCTGGCAAGAACGAAAAGTTTTCGCTTTGGCCTCGCGTATAAGCCCTCTCGAACGACGGTGGTATGAAATCAACGATTGCCGTCATTAGGGTAGACTTGCCAGTTTGTCGCGGCCCCGACGCAACGATTATCGAGGACTTCTTCTCCATCAGAAGCCACAGCAGGGCGGACAATTTCAGGTCAAGCGTGTTGTTGCGCATCAGATCCAGAAGGGTCATGTGCTCCTGGTTTCTGTCTCGACCTTCCCGCCATGTTTCGTCTCGATAATTTGTCATGTAAATAAGCCCTTCACTCCTATATTATGCCAACTCTGCTTAAAGACGACGCAAACTCCCTCCTCCTCCTTCCGCGGAAGGAAGGGAGAAGGTCGGGATGAGGGTGGTTAGTTATTTATTCAGAGGTCAGTAATTGCATCCGAGCTAGGTCTTTTGAGCAGATAACGCCTACATCTGTGGGGCAGAGATTCTACTGCCCGCGTGGCCTGATAGGCGGCCCAAGAGGTGGTGGCGGAGGTCATGCGCCTGTCAGATAGTTGTACAGATTGTTCACGTTCATGCGCATGACCATAGGCGACATCCCGTCCTGCCCTACGTCCATCGGGTAGCGTTCTGTCATCTCTGTCAGGTTGGCTACAGCCTCGTCTTTGGTCATGTCCCGGTCGACGCCGCTCTTTACGTAGTCCTTCCATTCCATAATATAGGAGCCTTGCTCGTCCAGGTAGCCTTTGTCACACAGAGGGCCGTGTCCGGGAACGAAGATATCCTCGTCCAGGTTCCGTAACGACTCCAGGGCAGTCAGCCACAGGTCGGGGTTCGCTTCTTGCAGCCACGTCTGCACCTTGCAGAATATATTGTCGCTGGTAAAGACGACACCCTCTTCTTTGACCAGGATAGCTGCTTGATAGAGGGTATGGCCGGGCATATGAATCATCTCAAACGTATGGTCGCCCACGTTGAGGGACATGCCGTTTTTGAAGGTGATAACTGGGATATTAGCCGTGTACCCCTTGAGCAGGGCTGGCTCCTCTGGCCCCATATTGCCCACTCTGACGACATGCTCATCCATATCTGTGTTGAGAATGCGGGTTCGCACCCCTCGTGGGCGATAACAGGGGCATCAAAGAAGGCGTTGCCCGTCCAGTGGTCGCCATGAGGCTCGGTGTTGATGATATAGCGCAACTCCCCATGCTTGGCGATTTCCGCCTTCAGCTTCAGGGCGTCGCTTGGCATTTGAGGGCTGTCGATCATTACAACCCCTTCAGATGTTGTAACGAACCCATGGTTACATCCCCTGATCTGGGTTTCCATGAACACGTTGCTTGTAAGCTGCTGCATGTGCTTGGCCTCCGTACAGGATGACTTTGTACTGGCAGTTTACGCACCTGATGGCTTCTGGTCAACTAACGTATATGTCTGCGTGGTCAATCTTACGCACACAAGGAGTCTAATTAAGCGGGAAGAAGCTATCCAGGTTTTGCCCTTCGGTATCGCCAGAAGGCGTCTGGTTTGCCACAAGTTCCTCTATCCAGGGCACCAGCCGATTCTCCCTGATTGCGCCGACCCAACGCCGTTGGACTATTCCATCGCTGCTGATGAAGAACGTGACAGGCAGCCCGATTACGCCGTAGTCAATTGTAATTCTTCCATCAGTGTCGAGACCATTGGGGAACGTGATACCAAACTCACTTATATAGGCGCGGGCATCCCCTTCGGAGTCCTGAATGTCCACACCTATGAACTGTACGTCTGAGTCCTTGAAAGCCTGCCACGTCCGCTCAAGCAAAGGCGACTCTTCGCGACATGGAGGGCACCACGAAGCCCAGAAGTTAATAACTGTCGGTTTTCCAAAGCTTTGCGAAAACTCAAGCTCGCCCTCACCGAACAGAGGCAGAATAAACTCCGGCGCGGGCTTCCCGACTCTTGTGATGCCACTGCGTCCGGTAGCAGGCTCGTCATTCAGAAGCCCAACCGCCATCAAAGCCACAAACCCAACGATGACAACCACGATAAAGCCTATGCTAATTGCCTTTGACGACAGGCCCATCGAGCGACCTTGAGCGGTTTCTGTGTTATCGGCCAAAGCTCCTCCACTACGTATTGGTCGAAATCAGAGAGTAGCAATAAATGGCTACGCATTCCTATGTTCGCGCCCATATGATTGTATTGTATGGCTTCATCGTCTCCAGTGTCCATCAGCAGCTAAGACGAGAAATCATAGACTGCGAAGTCCTTGAAGATGATAAACCGATGCGTATTTCATGTACACAATAGATTAAACTAGTGGTCCAACATCATTGAAATGAATACCATGATAGTCATTGTTCCTCTTGGGGGTTCAATCGTAACGTTGAACCGAGGAGGAACCATGATGTCTACCAAGAAGTACCGTATCAGACTGACTACCGACGAACAACAGGAACTCAACGCCTTGGTCTCACGCGGTCGGGCTGCGGCGTACAAACAGACCCATGCGCGCATTCTGCTGATGAGCGATGAGTCACGCTCGGACGGGGGAATGAAGGACGCGGACATCACCAGCGCGCTCGGTGTGGGACAGTCAACGGTCGAGCGAATACGCAAGCGCTGTGTGGAGGAGGGGGTTGAGTCTGCGCTGAATCGCAAAAAGCAACTGCGTCGGCGTCAAAAGAGACTGGACGGCGAAGGTGAAGCACGGTTGATAGCGATGGCCTGCGGGGAACCGCCGGAGGGGCGTGCCAGTTGGACCCTGAAGCTGTTGGCTGACCAGTTGGTCGAGTGTGAGATAGTCGGGACCATTAGCACCGAGACGGTTCGCCAGGCGCTTAAAAAAAAACGAACTGAAGCCGTGGCTGAAGCAGAGTTGGTGCATCCCGCCCGGTCAGAGCGCGGAGTTTGTGTGCGCGATGGAAGACGTGATGGAAGACGTACTGGAGGTCTACCAACGGCCGTACGATGGGAATGAGGTTCTGGTGTGCATGGATGAGACGAGCAAACAGCAAGTCAAGGAGACGCGAGTGCCGCGTCCCGCAGCGCCCGGCTTATCGGCGGCATACGACTACGAATACGAGCGCAATGGAGTGAGCAGCCTGTTCATGCTGTTTGCACCGTTGGACGGATGGCGCCGAGTCGAGGTCAGAGAGCGTCGCACGAAGGTGGACTGGGCGCATGTGATAAAGAAACTGGTCGACGAGGACTACCCTGACAGAGACCGGATCGTGCTGGTAATGGACAATCTCAACACTCACAAGCTGTCCTCGCTATACGAGGCATTCGAGCCTGCTGAGGCGAGGCGTATAGCTGAGCGACTGGAGATACACTACACTCCCAAACACGGGAGTTGGTTGAATATGGCGGAGATAGAGATCGGTGTGCTGGCTCGACAGTGCCTGGACCGACGGATTGCCAATCAAGACATCCTGCGCGGCGAGGTCAATGCTTGGCAGAATCAACGCAACCGGGATGTGATACGAGTGGATTGGCGCTTCACTACCGAGGATGCGCGCATCAAGCTAAAGTCACTCTACCCATCAATACAAAAACGTTGAACCACTAGGAGGAGTAGGGCATGATTACAGGCGTGACGCACGTATCGATACTCGTGGAGGACTACGACGAAGCACTCAAGTGGTACACCGAAAAACTGGGACTTGAGCCGCGCATGGATGGCTCGATGGGAGAGGACTATCGCTTCGTGACGGTAGGCGTGAAAGGCCAGGGCGTGGAGATCGTGCTTCACAAGCCCTTTGGCCCAAAGTCCGCAAGCGAGCTTATCCAGGACAACATGAGCGTGCAGCACGGCCTGGTCTTCGGGTCGGACGACTGCCGCAAGGACACGGAGGAGCTTGTAAGTCGAGGCGTGAAGATAGCGCAGGGGCCGGAAGATGTGCCCTGGGGTGTCCAGACGGTGTTCCACGATCTGTACGGAAACTCGCACGTGATGGTGGAGGCCAGGCCGTTTACGTCGTAGTAGAGACGGTGCGATAATCCTACAGCGACTACATCGCGACATCGAGGGCAAGCTATGGGCGACGAAAGCAACATAGAAGCGGTCTTGAGAAAAAGCTCTCCACAGGTACGTGAGCTGGCCGAGACGCTACGAAAGCTGATACGCGAGGTCGTGCCAGAGGTGGCGGAGCGCGGCTACACAGGTTGGGGGAACATCGTTTACGACCACAACGGAGTTTTCTGCTACATAGCTCCACTCAAGGACTCCGTCAACCTGGGCTTTTATCGAGGCATAGACCTGCCCGATCCAGAAGGGCTACTCAGGGGTACGGGCAAGTCGCTGCGTCACGTGAAGATCAAGAAGTCAGAGGACATCAATGCCGATGTCTTGCAGAGTCTTGTTCTGGAGGCATACAGGCTCACCGAGGACTGAGAGTAGTAACCGCCAGGCGCCAACCAGGAGCGGGCCTTGTGTAAAGGTACGCCCGCATATAGAATCCGGTTGGCCTTTTATTTATATCGGGCCAAGGAGCAGAAGTGGAGACTCCATCGCCCTCAGAGGAACATGGGCCTTACCCCTCGGACTTCTTTCGCCGTCAGGATGAGACTAACGACGCGTTGTTCTACGTCGAGCCTCGCCTTCTAGTCCACATCGACGATAACGCGATCTCGACCATCGGCCAGTTCTTCGACGAAACGCTTCCTAGGGGTGGCGTGCTTCTAGACCTGATGAGTAGCTGGCGCTCGCATCTGCCGAAGGACTTTCCGAAGCGGAAACTGGTAGGTCTGGGATTGAACGCCGTCGAAATGAAAGAAAACTTTCAGCTTGATGAGAGCGTTGTCCATGACCTGAATGCTAACCCTATCATGCCTTTCGACGACGACTATTTCGACGCGGCGATTGTCACCGTGTCCATTCAATATATGGTCAGGCCGGTCGAAGTGTTCAGCGAGGTAAATCGAGTTTTGAAGGCGGGGGCGAGCTTTCACGTAATCTACTCCAACCGCATGTTTCCGACAAAGGCCGTCGCGGTGTGGCAGTCGATTGACGACAGGCAGAAGGCGCAGCTAATCGCATCCTATTTTGCCAGGGCCGGTGGATGGGAGGAGCCAAACGCGCGGGACATCAGCCCTCAGGTGGCTTTCTACACCGACCCTGTGTACGTAGTCTCGGCGAGGAAGAAGTAGGACGGGGCAACAATAGGATGACGCTCACGGGCGTCCGCCTCGAGCATGGTTGTATCCGGCCAACTCGAAGTAACCACTGCCGCCGTGTCTTGAATGCGCACCACTAACTTGCGGTCTGAAAATCCCGCAGCAATGTATCAATGCCTTGGGGCGTAACAGTAGCCATAGTAACAACATCGTCCTCGTTCGTTTCATCGTCTTTATCGCCAGGGGTAACCCTGGTGACTGTCATATACCCGGTTTGCTTGCAGCTCTCACAATAAGCAAGCTTAAGGTCAATTTTAGAACGCTTGCCGAACGCAGTGTCCTTTAGCTCCTTCAAGCGGTCGTATTGCTTGTTATATAAAGCTGAAATCATGCCGTCGGCAGATGAGGAGGCCGTCGAAAACGACAACTCGCCGTTGATCCAATCGTTACACTTCTCGCAGAAAGCTCCAGAAGCCGACCCCATAGCCATGACAACAGTGGCGGCAATCACAACTCCGATTTCGATGATCCAGGTAAGCCATGCAAACGGTCCGGAGATCGGAATGAAGAATATCGTGTAACCTTCCTTTGCCATGAAATTGAGGTAGGTTATCAGGTCAGGAGCGCCGGCACTCAACATGTCGAAGTAATGCATTGATATGTAGCT
>CBDBJK010000009.1:0-20414 GCA_965206395.1 Dehalococcoidia bacterium | reverse complement strand
CGGGTAGCAAGCATCATATCATAACCGATGCCCAGGGCATTCCACTGGCGGTCAGGTTGACTGGCGCGAACGCTCACGATGTCACCCAAGCCCTTGAGTTGGTGGATGCCATACCTGCTGTCAAGGGCAAGCGAGGCAGGCCTCGCAAGCGTCCTCTTCAGGCGCAGGGAGACAGAGGGTATGACTCTGAGCCTGTTCGCAAGGAGTTGAAGAAGCGACATATCTGGCCGCTGCTGGCCAAGCGAGGTGAGCCGCATGGCAGCGGGTTGGGTGTGCATAGATGGGTGGTTGAGAGAAGCCTGAGTTGGCTTCATCAGTTCCGACGCTTACGGGTTCGATATGAGCGCAGGGCAGACATACATGAGGCTTTCTTGGCCATAGGTTGTGCCATCATCTGCTCTCGCTTTCTGTTCCAATAATGGTTTTGTTAGACGCTCTTAGTATAGACATCTTCTCAAGTGACTAGGCGTAAATTTCGAAGGCGCTGTGGCCCCCGGTTCGAGGATCGACGCATCACATGCTATAACTGAAATATGTGGTCTAGCTAGCATACGCAAGTCACATATGGCTAGAGTTTCGCACCAAGGGAAATGCACGAATATATCGATCTTCGATATCCCGTCATTTTGATTATAATCCCGCGTCAATTCAGGCACAACCGGAGTATCGTATCAACCTAATCTAACCTTACCACCCCACCAACCTGACCAGTCCAGGCTGGTTCCCAATCGCAGGAACGAATTTCAGGCTCTACGCGGTGGCTGCTTTACAATTAACCATCGACAGGAGGCCCGCCGCCCGCATCGCTAGATGCCTGGCCCTTAGGCAGCGAGCGCAGACGCGAAAGCCCTGCTATAGCGACTATCGACAGCAGGCCAATAAAAGAAAATCCTAGGCCCCACTTAATAGAATCGGGCGAGACATCCAGGATTCCTCCAACTATGATTGGGCCGATGACGCCGCCCATGAAACCCAGGAACGATTGCAAGGCCATCGTTGAACCTAAACGTGCCGGATCTGCCACTTCCGTGACGGCGGTGGAGTATATAGCCGAGTCGGCGGAAATCGCCCAGCCGTAAACAATTGATACCGCTATTACGGCTATCCACGGAAAGCCACCCATCCAGCCGATAATAAACGAACACACGCCACTCAACGCAAATATGGCAGACGCGGACACTGCCCTGCCCCATTTGTCTGAGATTATTCCGCCCATCACAGGCCCAATCGAGCCAGCGGCCAATGCGATTCCACCAAATGTTGCCGCAGTAACCGCCGCTTGAGAGCTTTCAACGCCTCTTGCTATTAGCACGACGACCAGGAACGCGGGCAGCCAGACTCGAGCGACGTATAGCTCCGCCGCATGGAGTGAGTATCCAAGGATGAAGTAGCGAGCCGGCTTGTTCTTCAACACCGTTATGTCGAGCCGTCCTCCTGATGACCTGATTGCCGGCGGCTTGCGCAGGCCGCGAAGCAGCACGTATGCGAGAGGCACTCCAGCGAACGCAATAACTGACAGCGCTAGATAAGCCTCGCGCCACGAAAGCCAGGACATCAGTGTGCCTGTGGCTATCAGAGACACGCTGTTTGCTGCATAGAAGGCCGTGACAAAAAGGCCCATCGCCATGCCACGTCCAGAGTCGGAGAATTGCTCAGAGATGACCCTCAGGCCGGGAACGTAGACTCCTACCAACCCCGCCCCGGCGATGGCACGCAAGATAGACGCAGTTATCGTGCCATCCGCCGCAATAGGAAACAAAATATTGGCGAAGACAGAAACAGCTGCCGAGACAAAGAGGATGTGCCTGGGTTCCAACCTGTCAGTCAAGGGAATGACAAGCAAGGCGGCGACGGCGAAACCGGCTTGATAGGCCGAGAAGATTGCCCCTGCCTGAGTGTTGTTGATTTGCCACTCGTCCTGAATGAAAGGCAGCGCCGCCACATAACTGGCAAATGGCAGCAATAACACGAACAGCATCAGCGACATCGACACTAGCCATGCGACGCTTCCTGTGTCTACGCCCTCCAGCCAGAGGGCTAGCCTCGCCATGCTTCCCCGTCCAACATTCACAAATGAACCTGCCTGCGCAAGATGCGTGTAAGTATACGGCGTTCCGTCACACTGAGCTAGCCGCGCAGCCGAGGTCGAGTGGCTGAGCCTTCCCCACCGCCCTTATTGCAATGCTGAAAGCAACTGTTTGGCGGGGATTATCAGAGATTCGTCCTGGGTCAGTTCCAACACTTTCTGGAAGTCACCTATCGCCCTGTCCTGGTCGTCAATAGCAAGGTAAATCTGGCCTCGAACCAGATACATCGCAGGGGATGCTAGGGATTGAGGGTCGAGCGAGATAGCGGAGGATAGGTCATCTATAGCGCCGTCGTAGTCTTCCGAGTCGAAGTAGACCTTTGAGCGGCTGATGAAGGCATCCTTCATATTAGGGTCGAGTTGAATAGCCCTGGTGAAGTTGAGGAGTGCGTTATCAGGGTCTTGAAGGGAGTCGAACACCGTCCCTCGATAATAGTAGGCTATCGCCAATTCGGAGTCTAACTCTATGGCGCGGTTGAGATTGGCCAGGGCAAGGTTCCAATTGTCATAGCTAATGTAAATGAACCCTCTTTCGGCATATGCCTCAACCAGCCTGGGGTTGATGCTGAGAGCGGCATTGTATGCTTCCAATGCTCTGGCCAGATTGCCCTGCTCCTGAAGCTGGACACCTCGTTCGTACTCAGCGAAGGCCTCGGCCCCAGACGTGTCCTCGGAGCCGCCACAAGCTGAGGCAATCGAGATCATCATCACCGCAAGCATGAGCGTTAATGCCTGGAGTATTCGCTTTGGGCCGATGCCATTCATCATCAGAATCCTGTAAACACATATCCAACTCTATCGATCAGGATACGAAAGAAGCGACGGCAAGGTTTTGGCCTGCCGCCGCTTCGGTACTACTGTTTCCGCTAATTCGCCTTAGATTCCTTGC
This sequence comes from Dehalococcoidia bacterium, assembly GCA_965206395.1. GTDB lineage: Bacteria > Chloroflexota > Dehalococcoidia > Lucifugimonadales > CATOSD01 > CBDBJK01. The sequence goes on along the minus strand of CBDBJK010000009.1, from coordinate 17,439 downwards.
CAGACTCTGCGGCCTCCGCTACGCACGAAGCGACCAAAGCCTGAGCCTGGAAAGTGACCGGCACTGACAAGCGAGCCGTCGGATTCCAGCCTGTCCAGAATCTGGTGGCGCGTCTTCCTAGACTGGTCGTGGTCGATGTCGAAGCCGGGGTTCCAGTCGGTGTAATGGGCCTGAGCAGGACTGTGGGCTACGTCGCCCATTATGAAGCCACGCTGTCCGCTAGATGATACGATAATCGAAATGTGCCCCGGTGTGTGTCCAGGCGTGTCTATCGTCGTGAGTTCGTCGGTGATATTGTAATCGCCGTCCATAATGTCTAGAATCTTCAACTCGTCCAGAGGCATAACCTGGTTCTGGATATGCTCCGCCTTGCTGAGAACGGACGGCTGCGTCCAGTATTCCCAGTCCGTCTTCGATACGAGATAGCGGGCATTTGGGAACGTAGGGCTGCCGTCGGTCAGATTCCAGCCTACGTGGTCGGGATGGAGGTGAGTCAGCACCACGAGGCCAACCGCGTTTCGGTCTACCCCTTTCTGGCTCATCTCATTCAGCAGCTGTCCGTCCATAACCTGAAGGCCGGTGTCAACTATGATTAGCTTGCCACCGGAGCGCACTGCCAACGAGCCATACCTTGGGTGAATGAGGCCCTCGCTATCGAGCAGTTCTGGATAGTCAGCTGTCCACTGCTCAATTGTGCTGTCCGCAAAAACTCCTGTCGGCGGGCCTGCCCCTTGTCCGTCTGTCAGTGAGACCATCTCGACGTTTCCAACTGTTGCCGTGTAGTCTGCCATGTTTCCCTCCTAATAAAAGGTGATGAGAATAATTCCCATATCGATGCAAAGACATTCTACCCCTCAATCGGCTGCCTCGCAACGCCATCAAATCGCCTGGCAATGGCGGGATCTATTTACGAAACTTGCTGAGAGCAAATCACTCTGAAAGATATTCTACTTTCCTTGCGGTGCACAATCGGGCAAGGCGCATATGCTATACTTATGCACACCATTAAGTAAGCCGTCAGGGGGCAATCAGGAGGAGCAGAAGTGGCACAATTAAAAGACGGGATCCGGCTGACCGAACTGGCAAGCTGCGCTGGTTGAGCGTCCAAGTTCAGTCCTTCGGACCTGGCGCAGGTTCTGCGTCAGCTACCAAAAGTCACTGACCCTAACCTCCTCGTTGGGCTTTCCACGGGAGACGACGCCGCCGTCTACAAGATGGACAATGAGCTGGCGTTAATCCAGACGGTGGACTTCTTCCCCCCAATCGTTGACGAGCCGTATGCGTATGGGGAGATTGCGGTCGCCAACGCCCTGAGCGATGTCTACGCTATGGGCGGCAAGCCTATTATGGCCCTAAATATCGTTGGATTTCCCATTGAGCTTCCGAAGGAGATTCTGGGCGAAATCCTCAAAGGCGGCGCTTCAAAAGCCCAGGAAGCGGGCGTGCTTATTGTCGGCGGCCACACCGTTGATGACAAAGAACCCAAGTACGGCATGTCGGTAACCGGCGTCGTCAAGCCAGGAGCGCAGGTTACCAATGCGGGCGCGAAGGTCGGCGATGTGCTGGTGCTAACGAAGCCCATCGGCACGGGCATCATCACTACGGCGGGCAAGCAACAACGTGTTGATAAGGGGATTCTCGATAACGCTGTCAGTGTCATGGGCACGCTCAACCGCGCTGCTTCTGAGGCTATGATAAAGGTCGGGGTGAACGCTTGCACTGACGTTACTGGTTTCGGACTCCTGGGCCATCTAAAAGGGATGGTAGAGGGCAGCAACGTCGGAGCCAGAATCGAGTTCAGTTCAGTGCCCATACTCGATGGAGTATGGGGTTTGCTCAAAGATAACATAGCCCCAGGTGGGACGCACCGCAACCTTGAGTCCGTTGACGATATCATCAAGTGGCAGCCCGGCGTCGACGAGATGGTAAAGCTCTTGCTGGCCGATGCTCAGACATCTGGCGGGCTGCTTATCTCGGTGGCATCAGATAAGAAAGACAGACTGCTAGGCGAACTCGAAGCCGCTGGAGTCGGGATAAGGGCCGTTATCGGCGAGATCGTGGAGAGCGATTCTCTGGGTGACGGCAAGCTAATTGAGGTGCTGCCCTAGATTTTTAGTCTTGTGGCACCACACTGGTTCCAACAAATTAGCGAATCCGTGTTATAGTCAATCCACTTTATAACCATATGGTATGATCAACGACATTATGACTTACAGCATGGACTTGAGGAAAAGAGTGGTTGGCTTTGTAAACGAAGGTGGAAGCAAGACGAAGGCATCACGTCGCTTTGAGGTCAGCCTGTGGTGCGTCAACGACTGGTGTAAGCGTGAAGACCTCGCACCAAAAGTTCAATCACTGAGGCATCGCAAGATAGACAAAGAGGCGTTGCGTCGGCACGTACGACTTTATCCTGATGCTTTACTGAGAGAGCGTGCTGAAGTATTCGGGGTGCATATCAACGCTGTGTGGTCAATGATGCGTAAGATGGAGTTGACGCACAAAAAAAGCGATGCGCTACAGCGAGAGAAACCATGAAAAGCGTATCGAGTATCTGAGGACACTGCGCCAGGTTGTCAAGGACAAAGGAAGTGAGCACATAGTGTATCTGGATGAGAGTGGATTTGAGCGCACAACTCACAGAGCGCATGGTTGGGGTCTTCGGGGGAAGAAGGTATACGGTGAACGCAGTGGCAAAAGGCGTCCTCGCACCAGCCTGATCTCTGCCAAACAGGGCAAAAGGCTGCTCGCTCCTATCCTGTTCGAAGGCAGCACCAACGCTACCTTGTTCAACTACTGGCTCCAGAGCCACTTGTTCAAAGAACTGGCCCAAAGCTCAACGTTAATCATGGACAATGCAACCTTTCACAAGACCGCTGCAACAAGGCAAATTATTGAGCAAGCTGGACACACTCTCCTCTTTCTGCCGCCGTACTCGCCAGACTTCAATCCAATCGAACAGGACTTTGCAATCATGAAAAGACGAAGGCAGTTTCTTCCTGCCGACACCACAATCGACGAAGTCGTGAGATCGTATGTATATTATCTGGAATGACTATAATATACTCCTCGTTGCGACGATACGTCAGAATTGAAGTCGCAACGAGGTCATAATTGAGGCCTTTCACCTCCCGGAATGCTTGCCGTTATCGTGGATCACTGCCCGTTATTGTTCTAGGGATGGTCTGAATAAGTCCGTGGACTGCAGCTCCACACATAGGACATTAAGCCGTGCTGATGGGTTATTCAGAGTATCCCTAGTGGTCCAACATCATTGAAATGAATACCATGATAGTCATTGTTCCTCTTGGGGGTTCAATCGTAACGTTGAACCGAGGAGGAACCATGATGTCTACCAAGAAGTACCGTATCAGACTGACTACCGACGAACAACAGGAACTCAACGCCTTGGTCTCACGCGGTCGGGCTGCGGCGTACAAACAGACCCATGCGCGCATTCTGCTGATGAGCGATGAGTCACGCTCGGACGGGGGAATGAAGGACGCGGACATCACCAGCGCGCTCGGTGTGGGACAGTCAACGGTCGAGCGAATACGCAAGCGCTGTGTGGAGGAGGGGGTCGAGTCTGCGCTGAATCGCAAAAAGCAACTGCGTCGGCGTCAAAAGAGACTGGACGGCGAAGGTGAAGCACGGTTGATAGCGATGGCCTGCGGGGAACCGCCGGAGGGGCGTGCCAGTTGGACCCTGAAGCTGTTGGCTGACCAGTTGGTCGAGTGTGAGATAGTCGGGACCATTAGCACCGAGACGGTTCGCCAGGCGCTTAAAAAAAAACGAACTGAAGCCGTGGCTGAAGCAGAGTTGGTGCATCCCGCCCGGTCAGAGCGCGGAGTTTGTGTGCGCGATGGAAGACGTGATGGAAGACGTACTGGAGGTCTACCAACGGCCGTACGATGGGAATGAGGTTCTGGTGTGCATGGATGAGACGAGCAAACAGCAAGTCAAGGAGACGCGAGTGCCGCGTCCCGCAGCGCCCGGCTTATCGGCGGCATACGACTACGAATACGAGCGCAATGGAGTGAGCAGCCTGTTCATGCTGTTTGCACCGTTGGACGGATGGCGCCGAGTCGAGGTCAGAGAGCGTCGCACGAAGGTGGACTGGGCGCATGTGATAAAGAAACTGGTCGACGAGGACTACCCTGACAGAGACCGGATCGTGCTGGTAATGGACAATCTCAACACTCACAAGCTGTCCTCGCTATACGAGGCATTCGAGCCTGCTGAGGCGAGGCGTATAGCTGAGCGACTGGAGATACACTACACTCCCAAACACGGGAGTTGGTTGAATATGGCGGAGATAGAGATCGGTGTGCTGGCTCGACAGTGCCTGGACCGACGGATTGCCAATCAAGACATCCTGCGCGGCGAGGTCAATGCTTGGCAGAATCAACGCAACCGGGATGTGATACGAGTGGATTGGCGCTTCACTACCGAGGATGCGCGCATCAAGCTAAAGTCACTCTACCCATCAATACAAAAACGTTGAACCACTAGTGCTGGCTCAAAGCTAGTGGGCTGATATCCTTACACCTTGTATCGGGAGAAGGACGTGCCCAGAACTCGAGGAGCTGCGGATAACGTCGTCATGCCCTTCTCTCCGACGGAGCTGTGGGTGAGGATCAGGGATGCCTGCGCCGGAGGAGGCTGCTGAGCCCATCTGGTAGGTGACACTATCTACCGTCCAGAGCCGGTTTTCAGGGGTACGGCCTACCGTCTACAATGACCTTACAATCTTCCCAGCCACAATTCGAAAACGGTTCTGTCTACCGTCAAAAAAGGCCCACTAGTCCTTCCGGGCTGGGCCAGCCTAGATCCGGACGGGCTAGCAGGGTTCGGTGCCTAGGTTGCGCGCCACGCCCGTTCCCAACGGCCCCACCCTCTCCGGCAGGCTGTTGTGGGGCACGCTACTGTCTAGCAATCCGACCTAGATTGGATGGACCCGAATCGACCGCCCGTGAGTACCGTACGTTTCCGTCGCTATTGAGTCCAGAGAGTGGAAGTTCTTGATTTCGTCAAGTCTGGTGGGCAGCTCTGGCGGCCTGCCCTTCTGCTGAAGCCACGCGCCTTCAGCCGAGGACGGACAGCATATCGTCCAGAAGGCGCTCCCAGCGCGTGTTGGCTATGGCGCATGGCGCTGCCGAGAAACGGGGTATCAGCCTTTCCCTTCCGCCGGCCTCCCGGTCGATGGCGGTTTGACCGCTCCAGAGCATGCTGACGCCCTTGACCGCCAGACCTTCGGCCAACGTTGAAGGGTGGAGGTCAGGTCCAGAGTGAGTCTCCTCTTATTGGCTTCCATGCCTGCCGCTTCCCCAGATGGACCATCTGACGCATAAGGGGGCGAAGAAGAGGAATCAATGCCCCACCGGGAAATGGGCAACAGAAAAGGGCCGCACACATGAACCGAGCGGGCTGAAACGCAAAAAAGCCCGCACACATGGCCGTGCAGGGGGAGGCCATCGCTGATGTAGCGACGACCTCCCCCTGTGTGTTGCGGCCTAGCGTCCCGCGCCGACCAACTCCTCCTCCCGCTCCTGTTCCACGGTCAGCGCCCACTCGAACATCGAGAGGGTGGCGGGCTGAGCCTTGCGGCTGTGGCCCTTGGGCTTCACCGGCTCCTCGGCCATGAACTCCGCCCAGGAGAACAGCGACTGCTGCGGCTCCGGGGCCTCGTCGCTGTGGCCGTTCCCGTTGACCTCGACGGCTGCGTGTCCGTTGCCGTTGGCGTAGTGGCCGGTGTCCAGGACCAGCTCGACCGTCGGCCCGATGCCGTCTGCGTGGTGGCCGTTCCCGTTGACCTCGACGGCCTCCGGCTCGACCTCCACCGGCTTCCAGCCGTCGTCCACCAGGTATTCCTCGGCGGTGGCCTCGGCGTCCCTGGCCTGGGCGAAGACCTCCTCCATCGTCTCGGCGTCCTCCTCCTCGTCCCCGCTGACGATCTTGCGGGCCAGAGCCATCATCAGGTCGTCGCCGTCGTCGCCGTAGGCGGCCAGCCCGTCCTCCGGCAGCTCTCCCTCGACGGCGAGGGAGCTTTGCAGCTTCTTCGCCACCAGCTTCAGCGCGTCGGCCTGGAGGGTGTTCCGGTAGGACATGAACACCACCTTCACCTGGCGGGTCTGCCCGATGCGCCACGACCGCCGCGAAGCCTGCCGCATTACGTAGACGCTGTAATCTACCTCGGTGCACAGTATGCGGATGGAATCGCCATTGAATCAACGGCTGAGATGGTCGCCGCCTGATGTCGTTTACACACCTATTGACGTAACCTCCCCTGACGCAGCCCGACGTGCACCAGGTGATCCTTAACAGAGTGGTGGTGCAGTGGACTTCGAGCCTCAGAGCGCCAGCCGCGACTAGAAGACTGGGCTGCCTACCGTCCACTTTGGCCCACCAGCGCATACGGTAGATACCACCATCTTCGAGATGTGGCTCGGTAGCCTGTCGACGCACCAAGGCCTCTCAATTCCTGTGGAGTGACGCGTCGAGGGCGGAGGGGATGGGAGGTGGCACCCTTACTGAGACTTGGCTGGGGGATCTGTGATCCTTAACCACCGATGGGATGCGGGGTGGTTCGATCCTCTTCAGGTAGAGTGCATTCCGTCTCGTAGTCGCGCACTTATGGTCGGTCCGCATCACGATCCCTAGGCTGGATGCCTCACTCTCACCTCCGTGGACGCACCCGGTGACCGACATGACGACAACATTCCCCTGTCGGTCCTGATAGACTCACGCGCGAGAGACGTCCGACGAGTGAGGGCGGAGGCGGGGTCGAGCGACCTGCCCACGCCAAGCGTTAACGGAGACGCGCACGTGAGGCCGGTCGCCCTTCTGTTCGCAGCAATCGTCGTGTTGGCCGTCTCCGCCTGCGGGGACGACTCGACCGACACACCCCTCCCGACACCGACGGCTCCGGCCAGCGCCGCCCTGAAGGCCCCGGACCCCACTCCCACGATGACGCCGGTAGCGGCAGTCGCGCCGGGACAGTTGTCGACTTCGATTGCTACGCCCGTGCCGACCTCAACTCACACACCAACTCCGACGCCGGTCCCCACAGACACCCCCACGTCGTCGCCCACGGCTACCGAGACCCGGCAAGAACCGAACTACCTACGTTAGAATGAAACCAAGCAGAAGATAGCTAGAGCCACCGTTGCCGGACAATTCGACCATAGGGGCCGAAGCCTTGCGGGAAGTACGTACAGCACTCATCAACCACTTTGAGGAGGCCCAGAGGCTTCTCCAACCAGCTCTTGCCGAGGTCAACTATGACGAGTTCTGGGCAAGCGACTTTAAGGAAGCGAGTGACGAAGCTCAAGAACGATTTGCCCTCTGCTTCGAGGGCCTCTGCCTCCAGAAGGCAGGAATCCACATTGCCGCCGTTCTCCGGGCAAACGAGCAGAACAACGTTCATGCTCTTGGCGTGCACGCGAGAATCCTCATTGAGTGCGCCGCGGAACTCGCATTGGTAGGACATTCCGCCGTCGAGGGTACGCCAGGGATGCTGAATCGCGTTCTGAATCTTCAGGAGTTTGACTCGCATCAACTATTGCGCCGGATAACGAGGGGGCAGATCAGCAGGGAGGAACTTGAAGCAAGCACGACAAGGGCGAGAGAGGCCATCGGGCTCTTTGACGGCAAGCAGCCCAAGGGAAGGACCATCGCCGACCGCGTCTCCATCTTAACCCAAGGCAAGATGTGGTATGACTATCTGAGCCGCGCCTTCTGTGATAGCACAGTCGACGCACTTAGGAGGTCGCCGGGTCTTGGTGGTGTCCTCCCCGCACCAGAGCGGCAATTCGACCTCGCCTTTGCTGTGATCCTGAACTGCGCGCTAACGTACGTTTGCCAGATGCTGCTGGCATACGGAGCGATCAGGATAAACACCGGGGGCGGTAGCCAACTCTTCGATAAGGCCTCGGCATTATTCAAAAGAGTAAGAGAGACGGCAGCTCCAGTTAGGTCGTGGCCTCAAGAAATCAAAGAAGATGACTCGGTCCGGGCGGATGGGGGTGCAACAGGTGGAGAATGATCCCGAACTCACTGAGGAAATGCTGGTCCAGCAACTGACAGAGGCGTGCGAGGAACAGATCAAGGCTCTATGGGGGACGTCGAGGGCTCACGAGAACCTGTTTGGCCCCCTCGACGCCGAGCGGGAGCAGGAATCCGATACCCTCCTTCGCCTCCGCAAGGTCTACTGTCATGCGATAGCCGTCACCTCCTGTCCGATGGACGAGTGGGCGATCCACGCGATGGCTCCAGATATCCGGGCGGCACTCGCACAATTGAAGACTTTGGTGCGTGACGGCGTTTGTGCCGAAGTGCACGAGCCGGGGGAAAGAGACTGCCCCATGCCAAGATGCTTCTCTACGTGGGACGGGTTGCTGGCTCCATTCTCACACCCCACATCCGTAGTTCTCATGTTCTACAGTGGCGCGGGCGGCTTGAGGAAGGACGATGTGCGGTGCTTAAGCAAGCTCTGTTCGTTGCTGTTTGGCCTTTCGAGTTGCTACGCCTCAGTCCTCGACATGGAGGCGTTGCGTCTGGGTCTTCCGGTGGAGGAGGGCTTCTCCGACACAGCCAAGCGAGCCAATCCTCTTGAATTGCTGGAGTCAGCTAACCGCTTCCTCGCAACTGAGTGAGGCCCAGGGTTGTCGACGGCGTCCGGTACAGTGCTCCCTGTGGCGCAGGTGGGCCTAAGTGGATAGTAGGTGGTACCATCTTCGAGATGTGGCTTGGAAGCCTGTGAGCCTGCCGAGGCCCTCTGCCCAAAATTATGAAGGTGCGGCGTCGGCATCTGCAATATCACCTACGCCCCGGCCGAGTTCTCTGTCTTCCAATCGACAGAAACAAGTACGGTTCTCGTGGGCGGTCGATTTGGATGCGACAGGGACTGAGTAGGTGCCAACAGGCTGCGGAGGCTACAGACCTCCCATCCTTGATGGATCTAAGAACGGGGTCTGCCGACAGCCTACGGGTTCAAGCCCACCCAGGTAGGGTTGTTCGCATCGTCGCTCAGCTTGCGACGGTGGTTGCTTACGATGGTGCACATGATCCGTTGATATAGATTGTGGAAGCACTCTCCTGGGTCATAGATAGCGTTGAGTGATTCGGTCAGCGACTTCATCAAGACTAGGGTAGAGGGTCTCACGAGTAAAGTTCAACAGACCTAACTCCTCAAGCATAGGGGCCTTCTTCCCATGTGGCACGATCATGGTGTCGTATTCGTAAACCGGCAGGTTCTTAGTGCGGGGTAGGATTTGTTCCCGCTCAAATCGTTCATGAAACGCTGATATGATGAACGCACCTTCTTGAGCCCGAATGCGCTCGAATGATTGCTTGGGTTCTACGACAAAAACGCGGAAGAAGTCTCTGGGGTCTATCAGTTTCTCGAATTGAGGCTTTTCTTGCCGGATAAAATGGTAGAGGCGGCGCATCGCTTCCGGGTAGATGTATTGAAGCGGAATGTCTGGATCCTCAGCTTGACTATCTTCCCCTGTTCTTCCCAGTAGAAGATTTTGGTAGCCACGATCCAGTTTGGCGAAGTTGGATATGATACTCACAGTATCGCTGTCGAAAGGTTTGACCAATTCCCTCTGAACTGCGAATACATGCAAGCGCCCGTCCATCGTATTGTCGTGTGACTTGCCGACAGGATCACGTCTGTCACAGGCTGAGAATAATGCCACGCACGGGTTGCGTGTTACATCGAGTAAGCGGGTCTTAACCCGTATTCCCCATTTGGCTCAAACAAGTGATGCGGTAAATAGGCAACTTTCTTGCTTTTCTAGGGATGCTATGAACAATCGGCTTCAGGCTGGGCCGAGTTGACCGGAGTGGTTTTGGGGGCGTTAAATTGCCTCATGGCACCGTGGTGAGGGTTATTGTCGGCCTACAACCGGCCCTGACAGGGCCTTTCGCCGCCCTTAGCCCTGATTTTGGGCGCACTTATACAAGGTCTCACGCCGCCAGGTACTGTTCGGCCCTCATCAAGTTGGCAAACCCCAGCAGCGTCATCAGCCGCTGCGTGTTCTTGGACAGCCCCCTGTAGCGGACCTTGGCGTAGCCGAAGTGCCGCTTGATGTACAGGAACGGATGCTCCACCTTAGCTCTGACCGACGCTTTGCGCTTCTCCGACACCGCCTCAGGGCTCCCAGGCTCCAGCTTCCGACGCTGGCCGGGCCTCATCGCCACCTGCCACTCCACGTCCAAGCCCCGGTTCCCCGGCCTCTTGTCAACTCCCTGATACCCAGCATCTCCCCACACCTGAGACTCCCCACCGTGCAGCAACCGGGGCAACTCAGTCAGGTCATGCACGTTCGCAGATGTCGTGGTCATGCTGTGCACCACTCCCGTCTGCGAGTCCACACCGATGTGCACCTTCATCCCGAAGTGCCACTCGTTACCCTTCTTCGTCTGGTGCATCTCGGGGTCGCGCTCTTTAGCCCGATTCTTCGTCGATGAGGGCGCCGCTATGATGCTCGCGTCCACTATCGTCCCCTCCTGAAGACGGAGACCCTTGGACTCCAGATAGCGGTTGATCTCCTCGAACAGACCCGCGCCCAACTCATGCTCTTCCAGCAGGTGGCGGAAGTTCAGAATCGTCGTCTCGTCCGGCAGCGGCCCAGGCAGTCTCAGCCCTACGAACCGCCTCACCGATTCGACCTCATAGAGCATGTCCTCCATCCCAGGGTCGCTCAGGTTGTAAAACAACTGCACGCAGTGTATCCGTAGCATCACCGATAACTCGTAGGGCCGCCGACCACGACCGGCCTTGGGATAGAACGGTCGAATGCGCTCTTCCAACTCTTCCCAAGGGATCAGTCCATCCATGCGCTCAAGGAACTTCTCCCGGCGAGTCTTTCGCTTCTTGCTCTCGTAGTCCAAGTCCGCAAACGTCGGCTGGTTCATTGCCTCTCCTCCCCCGTCTTCAGCCCTTGGCCCTATTTTACTATCCCACAAGCCATCGGGACTTATTCAGAGCATCCCTAGCAATCGTAGCTTCGATAGCGGTGATAGGTTGTGACACCGCAGGAGTTGCCGCGCCGCCGCCTGAGCGAGCGCCAACAGTTCTGTCGGTTGAGGCTGCCACCGTTAGTCCGACTCCAACTGCGATTACAACCCCTGTCTCAACGTCAACACGAGTCGTAGCGTCAAGATTGGTATTGAGCAACACATCCACGGTCACGCCCATGCCATCTGTGACGCCGGAGGTTTCTTTGCCGAACGCGCTGCCGTCACCCTCCCCTACCCTGAAGCCTACGCCATTTCCGCCTGCGCCCACCGCAACGGCTTCGCTGACCCCCACACCTGAGCCGACAGCTACCATGAGTCCCACAGTGATGCCTACGGTCACTGCGACCCCGACGCCAACAACTATCTTGACCGACACCCCTTCATCCACTGTGACCCATACATCAACGCCAACGTCCACATCGTCGCCATCGCCAGTCCCTACGCTCACGCCTAAGCCTACAGCCACCGCGACTCCTACGCCAAGCCCGACACAGACGCCGACACCTACTCCGAGCCAGCCCAACGTTCAGATTGCGTGCGTCTTCTTCGATGGCTTGGTTGTTGGTGCTGAATCGGACGAGTACGTCGAGATCGTAAATATCGGCGGCACGGCGCAGGAATTGTTCGGATGGAGGCTGTCGGACATAGCAGACGGCAGCCCAGAGTTTGTGTTTCCTTTGTGGGAACTAGAACCCGGAGAAATCATTCGAGTCTACACGAACGAGGTGCATCCAGAGTGGGGCGGTTTCAGCTTCGCACATGGGAAGGCTATTTGGAATAACGAAAAGAGCGACCCCGATGAGGCGGGGCTGTTCAACCAGATTGGGGAACTAGTCTCGGCCAAAAGCTATCTGCCGGGCTGCTAAGAGACCGTACGTATGGCACTGGCGACTGTCTTGTTCATCTGGTATCGTTAGATACGGCTATACACGCTTGGAAGTCCAGATTTTATCCTGCAAGAGATAACGAAAACCTATATGACTATCAGAGAACAGATCACCCAACTGGTAACCCGTGCGTTTGAGGATGCTCAACATAGCGGCCTGCTGCCGTCCGCGTCCCTAGACGACGTTACTGTCGAGCGTCCTCAGAATCCTGAGCATGGCGATTTCGCATGTAGCCTACCAATGAAGCTGGCCCGGCCCATGCGCATGAACCCGATGGATATAGCCGAGAAGCTGGTGTCGTTGATTCCGGTCGAGGGAGCCTTGAGCGAGGTATCGGCAGCGCGTCCGGGTTTCATCAACTTCTCTCTAAAGCATTCCTGGCTGGTCTCGCAGATTGAAGTGATACGCGAGGCAGGGATGACGTTCGGCAACGTAGACATTGGGGTTGGCAAGAAGGTGCAAGTAGAATTCGTCAGCGTGAACCCAACTGGCCCGCTGCACGTCGCTCACGCGAGGGGCGCAGTCATCGGCAGCGCGCTTGCCAACATCCTGGACGCCGCTGGATATGATGTCGAGCGCGAGTATTATTTCAACGACGCAGGTAACCAGATGAACCGCTTCTACCTGAGCCTGTACGCACGTTACCAGCAACTCTTCGGCAGGGATGCTGAGCTTCCCCCTGATGGCTACCAGGGAGAGTATATGGTTGAGATGGCCCGCGAAGTGAAGACAGAGAAGGGCGACAGCTTCCTTGACCTGCCAGAGTCGGACGCTATTCGTGAGATAGGCAGAATCGGCCTAGACAAAATAATGGGCGCCATCAGGGAAGACGTAGCAAGTCTGAGAGTGCGGTTTGACGTTTGGTTCAATGAGGCCAGCCTTTACACTGACGGCCGGTACGAAAGGGCAATGGAACTGCTGAAGGACAATGACTTCCTGACCGAGCATGAAGGGGCGGTCTGGTTTGCCTCAACCGATCTGGGCGAGGACAAGGACGCCGTCCTGGTGCGCAGTAATGGCACGCCCACCTACTTTGCCGCTGACGTAGCCTACCACTATAACAAGTTCGTCGAGCGCGGGTTCGACCAGGTTATAGACGTCTGGGGGGCCGATCACCAGGGACATGTGGCTCGGACGAAGGCGGCCACCGCCGCGCTAGGGGTTCCCCCAGGACGATTGACAATCGTCATTCATCAGATGGTTACGCTGAAGCGCGGCGACGAGATCGTGAGATTGTCCAAACGCAGCGGAGATATCATTACCCTTAGAGAGCTTGTGGGGGAGGTCGGCGCGGACGCATGCCGGTTCTTCTTCCTGTCGCGCTCGCCTGACAGCCAGATGGAGTTTGACCTGGAATTGGCAATGAAACAGTCGTCGGAAAACCCCGTCTACTACGTTCAATATGCTCATGCCCGCATTGCCAGCATACTGCGTTTGGCACAGGAGCGGGGCATTGACTACAGCGACGGCGACATCTCTCTAATAACCCACAAGGCAGAGCTTGCGCTGATTCGCAAAATGCTGCTTTTGCCTGAGATGATTGAGACGATGGCGCGAAGCCTGGAGCCACACCACCTCCCCCACTACGCGGTGGAGCTTGCCACCGCGTTTCACTGGTTTTATCAGAATTGCAGGGTTGTCTCAAGCGTGGAGGGCGAAGAAAATATAACCAAGGCTCGCCTTAAGCTGGCCGAAGCCGCCAGGCTTGTGCTAGCCCGCTGCCTTGAGTTGATGGTAATGGAGGCCCCGGACCAGATGTAGTTCAGCCTACGCAGGTCGTTCCGCTTCCAGGTCCCCCTGGCTCTTGTATCGTTGCGCCTTCCGAGCATAGCCCGCAGCTGTCCTCCTGATGAGTTCAAGGTGTCGTTCCTCAACCTCTCCTCTAATTCTAGCGGGTATGCCCATCACCATAGAGCGAGCCGCGATCTGCATGTCGTCGACTACCATGCAGCCTGCCGCAATGATGCTGTCTTCGCCGATCTCAACGCCGTCGTTCAGCGTCGCGCCGTTTCCTATAAGCACATTGTTACTCACGGTCTTGGCGTGGCACATTACCCGATGGCCGATTGTCACGTTATCGCCGATTACCACGTCGGCGTCGCCATGCAGCACCGAGTTATCTTGCACACAGGAGTTCTTGCCAATGGTAATCTTGCCAGCGTCGGCGCGAATAACTGTGCCGGGCCAGACGCTTGAGCCTTCGCCTATCTCCACGTCGCCGATGACATAGGCGAACTCGCTAACGAATGCAGTCGGATGAATCTTGGGGGTTAACCCGTCAAGGCTGCGTATCACATCCCCTCCTCGAAAGCTGAAATTATTAGAGTTGATCACACGATACTTTAGTGCATATCGTTCAACTAGGGAAGGGGTCGCACCCGGTTTATGGTAGTGAATGCCCTATTGCTGGAGGCCATGGTTCGGGCATCAAAGGCAATCATTGGGGTAGTTTGATATTCTGCTACTGCCGGGCAGCCCAAGCTGTCAGGAATATTTCGAGAATGTACTTGCTCATGCAAGGCGGGAGGGCAGGCGTTGGCTTAGGGCGGAACAATAGTGGCCGTGAGCCTGAAGAAAGATGGGAGGATAAGCAAACCCATCGATGCTGCGAAAGCTATGCAGGCTGTATATATTGACGCATCAGCTTAGTAGGAGAACAGTCTCATCAACATACAATTAACTTCGTTCTGATGCGTCAATTCTTGTCACCCATGATTTTGCGAATCAGGTTTAGTAATTCGTCCATGTCGAAGGGCTTGGGCAAGACCTCATCAACACGGTTTCTCTTCAACTCATCCTGGTCGATGCCGACTCCCCAACCAGTTACCATCACGACAGGAACATCGCTGCGCCGCTGTTTTATGGCTTTAACGACATCCCAACCCGATAGGCCGGGCATACCGAGGTCTGTGAAAACAATATCAAATTCGCCCTCCTCGAAGCGAGCGATTCCTTGCTCTCCGTCCTCGGCAAGTGTTACCTCGTGTCCGCCTACATGGAGCATATCGGCCAGGGTCTCACGGATTCGAGGCTCATCTTCAATGACCAGGATGGTTGCTGATGTGAAGGTTTCGGGCATTTCAGCAACCTCCTGGTCATCATCTTCTCTTTCAATGTATGGCGCTATCGGCAAGGAAATGTGAAAGGTGGTCCCTTCGCCCTCTTTACTCTCCATGTCGATGACGCCGTTGTGTCTGGAAATTATCCCAAACGCCACGCTCAAGCCAAGGCCAGTGCCACTGGAACCTTTCGTTGTAAAGAATGGGTCGAAGACTTTTTGCTTCACCTCCGGACTCATTCCCTTGCCAGAATCCGAAACCGATATTCGGACCATTTCTGAGAGGTCAACAGCCGCAATATCAATCACGCCGTCTCCAGGAATCGCTTCGCAGGCGTTGATGACCAGGTTGGTAAGCACCTCGCTCAACTCAGAGTAGTTGCCGAGCGCCAGGGGAACCTTGCGCACATTAGTGGTCACATTTATGACCTTCCCTTTGCTCTGCGCCTCATTTGACCACTTGTGGCGAGTCAACTCCACGGCGTCCTCGACCAGTTGATTAACATCTACGCCGCCGAAGTCAATCTCGGACTCAAATCGAGCGAAGTCCAGGATTCGCTTTATCACCTGCGCCGAATCATGAGAAGATTGCTCTATCAGACGTAAAGCCCTTAGATGGGGTTCGGAGCTAACCTGTCTGATTAGTATCTGAGTCTGGTTAAGTATCACAAGGAGCGAGTTGTTAAAGTCGTGGGCAACCCCGCTCGCAAGTTCACCCATCGCCCTCAGCCTTTCTACGCGTACTAGCTGTTCCTGCGTTGCGCTCAGGCTTTCCAGCGCCTGTTGCACTTCCTCATACAACCGCGCGTTCTCGACAGCGGGGGCGATCTGAGCGGCCAATCTCTCCAGAATCCGGCTCTCTCGCGAACCGAACGAATCCGGTTCCTCACTGTAAAGTGCGAAGGCACCAATTACACGCTCCTTGGAAATGAATGGAATCCTAATCGCGGACCTGACTCCTGCCTCAGACAGCGAATCGTCGGAGCTAAACTTCCCTGATTCGGCAATGTCATCCTCGATTAGTGTCGTGCGATTCGCAATCACCCATCCCATTCCGCTGTTTTCCAACGACCTCCGCTCTCCCGCCTTCAGAAGGGCCGGAGAAGTAAACGTGGAGTAATCATAAATGATCTGTTGCCCATCTTCATCCACAAGACCCAAAGACATGAAGTGGAAATTTACGAGCCTCTTAACCTCAGAATAAAACCTCTGATACACTTCCTCGATGTTCAAACTAGAGGTCACTATGCTTGCAACCTCGTCAATGACCTCCAATTCCTTGGCGTATTCCTGCGCTTCCTTGTACAGGCGCGCGTTTTCGATGGCTGGAGCGATCTGAGTTGCCAGATATTCGGCTACGACATGCGCCTTGTCACTGAAGGCCCTGGGGTGAAAGCTACATAGCACCAGTTGACCAATGACATCTCTCCGGGCAATCAGAGGCACACGGAGGATTGACCTGATACCCATACCGGCCAGGGATTCGTCTATTTCAAATTCTTGATAGTGGGAAAGGTCGTCCTCGATGTGCGTGCTATTTTGATTGATTACCCACTCAAGCCCGGTAGACGCCACTGGCAGCCAGTCTGATGGACCCGAACCGAAGGGCAAGGCGGATGAGGCATATGCCGGGATGACCTTTTCTTTGGTTTCATCCAACAGCATAACGATGATACGGTCGAAATCGACTAATTTCTTGAACTCAGCAACGAAGCGTCCATATACTTCGTCCAGATCAAGGCTAGATGTAAGTATGCTGGCTATCTCGTAGATTAGGGCTAGTTCTGCCCCCTGCATCCTATTTTCGTGCAGGAGCTCCTCTTGCTCTGCAAACCAGCGCCCAACACTAACTACCGATTGGACTCGGCCAGCGTTGTCCATGACAGGAAGGAGGCTTGTCTGAAACTTCTGTATCTCTCCATCAAGGGAGACCTGGGAGAGATAAGATGAGGGTTCCTTCGCGTCAATAACGTGTCGCCATGCCTTGATTTGAAACCGCGCCTAGCCGGGGAATAGCTCGAATATGTACCTTCCGATAATCCGATGAGCATCCACACCGAGCAAGCTCTCTCCCGAGTGATTTACCCACCGGCACTTTCCCTGTGTGTCGTATATGTATACCGGCTCATCGGAGTGGGCCTGGGCAATTGCCTCGTCATCGGTTGGGGGTTCTTGAAATCCCTGCTGATGTAGTGGTCTTACCACCGGCATTTCCCCTCTTCGGACTCCCTGTTTATAGGCATCACGATATTGAGCCACGTTACTCGCCTACCCCCTGATTCTACTACACCAACACAACGCCTTAAATGCCCGTCATTCAAATGCCTACATCCTTGGAAGAACGCCGTAATCCATTCAAAGCGATTCTTACTTTGATGCACGGAAACGATGTACCCTCGATACTTCGCCTTCGCACAAAGACGGCTAGAGGGCACACGCAGTCCCCACTTTAAGTTCATCGCAATCGTA
>CBDBJK010000008.1:0-125650 GCA_965206395.1 Dehalococcoidia bacterium | reverse complement strand
GCCTGGGTTGACCCATCAATACCTACCAGGGCCCTCTTTCTTCCATCTTCACCTTCTTGGACGCCTGGAGGGCAGGCACGGGAGTTGCTGAGACTGCTGATAGATGAGATCGTGTATGACGATGTGGGCAGGATGACTATAAAGACCATCCTGCCATTGGGTCGACTGCATCCCGCGTCTCGAGAGGGGGAACGGGGGGTGAGGTCTGACGTGATGCCGAACACATCAGGGCGTTTTTGGAACATACATATCCCTCTCAACCCCTAACGAAAGAAGGTCAGCACAGCCGTCAGTGCCGACCGCCTCTACCTCTGACGTAGAGGCCGAGAAGCGCGCCGCCTATGACGTGGAGATGTCCGTGAGGTTGGCTTTGCATGCCATCTTCGCCGAAGTTGGAGAGTATGCGGAAGCCGTTTGGACAGGATTCCTCTCCCAGACGCGCGGCCAACTCGCTCATTCGAGACATAAGCGGCCCGCTTCGCCATAGCTCCGACTGCAAGAGGTGCTGCTTGGGAATAACCAACATCTGCACGGGAAACCAGTCAAGCCGATTGTCGAACACCAGGATTTCGTCGTCTTCGTATCGGATGCGGGACGGCAGCCGCCCCGCGACAATGCCGCAGAAGGTGCAGTAGGAAGATTCCATATTCTAGCGCGAGACTCCCCGGTTTGAGTTCCTATCGCGCATGATCGGGTCGTCCCTTTTTCCGATAGTCGTTGGCCTCAATTCTTACAAAATCTCCAATACGCGGGTCTTGAACGCGAGAGCTTATGGGGCCTGCCTCTTTGGTGAAATCTATCTTACTCGATATGACAGTAGGTAGCCTTGCGTTGTGCCGGTGGACGATAATCTGGTACAGCTTCTCATTTGCCCAGGGGCTGCTTTGCTCGCTTCCGAGGTCATCCAGAATGAGCATAGGAGTGTTCTTTACCTCGTCGAATACGCTGTCGTAGGTCACGCGACTCTCCGGGGTGAATGTATACCTGAGATAGTCCATAAGCTCCGGCACGAAGGCAAAGAACACTGGCTGTCCCGTTTTCATGCGCTCCCCCGCGATTGCGACGGCAAGATGCGTTTTGCCGACGCCCGTATCGCCAAAGAGCGTAAGCCAGCCCTCCGGGTCGGCAGCGAAATTCTTCGCCGACTTGAATGCCCATTCCAGGCTAGCCATCTGATGTTCCTGAGAAGTGTTGCCGCGAATGTCGAAGGTCTCGAAGGTCATGCGGCGGCACATCTCGTCTTCGATGCGGCCCAGGCGGTGCGACGGCCCGGACTCCCGGCGTTGGGCCTCGATTACGCGGCTCAGGTCACGGGACTGAAGCCTGCTGCGTATGTATGGATCAAGCTCGCTGACTTCAACGGCGGTAGTCACGACGGTGGGCAGTTCCGCGTTGAAGCGGTGGTTGATTATCTGATGCAGCTTCTCCTGCGCCCAGGCCGTCGTGCTCTGGCTGCCAAGTCCGTCGAGGATAAGCAGCGGAGTATTCCTCACCTGCTCGAACAGGTCGCTGTACGAAAGGTCGGCGTCCGGGGCGAAGGTCGCACGCAAGTGGTCGAGAAGGTCGGGAACCTGCACGAAGAAGACTACTTGCCCTCTGTCGATGCAGTGATTGGCGATGGCTGCGGCAAGGTGAGTCTTGCCCGAACCGTTAGGGCCTGTAATCACCAGCCAGCCCTTTGTGTTGTCGGCATACTCTACCGCCGTCTGATACGCCTCGCTGAACAGTCTCTGGTTTTCGGGGTCTTCGGCGCGGCCTTGCGGATTTAGCGTCTCGAAGGTGAAGCGCGTGAGGTATCCCAGATTGCTGTAGCGGAGCAGCCTGCCGGAGCGGTCTTCCTGCATACGCTCCTGTTGGCACTGGCAGGTTATTATCTGGCCGAAGTCCGGGTGACCAGCGGGTACGTTAGGGGTAAACCACCCTCTACCCCGACAAATTGGGCATATGTTTGAAGGCTCTCCGGCGTCATCAGGAAACCGGTGGGATGGGTCTCCTCCGATATAAGTATCGGAGTCCCGATGCGTCGGGATGTTCGAGGTGTCCCTAGTAGTAGCTAGCCTTTTTAGGATGTCGCCCAGGTTCTCCATCGTTCCTACCTTCGTTTTCCCACCGTTCCAGGATTCGCGCGATATATCTCCAGCTTCGTTTGTTCTGACTGACGGCCTCTCGAAGGGCTTCCTCGATCCAGGTCGCGGGATATAGCTCCTCGGCCTCTTTAAGCTCCTCGGCGATCATTGGGCTGAGCATACCGATATTGTCTTCATACAGAGCAAAGATGTTTGGCCGCTCGGTGGCCCCTTCCCAGGGCACAGCTTTCGACGCGGGGCCGTCAGAAACGCCTTTGCCGATGAGCTTGGCGAGCGCGCTCCGATCAGACTCGGTATTCAAGACAAATAGCTGCTCTTGTGTGCCGTTCTTTTTAAGAAGTCCGCTTGCCAGTGTGCCACGCTCCACGGCTTGGCTCATGGCGCGTTTGACCTCGGCGTGATCCGGGGATCCATCGTCAGCAAGCGCCGTGACCAGGGTGCGGTCTGCCAGCAGTTCTTTCAACGTGACATACTTTGGGTAGCCCTTCTTCTCATGCAGCAGCCAGATGACACGCAGCATGCATTTTAGCTCGGCAAGGTCGTCTATCTGCTCAAGCAGCGGGCCGAATACAGGACTGGGCACCGGCACGAATCGCACGCGGCGCGGGAAACCTTCGAACATCATTCCTCAGCAAATAAGGATATCTTACATTGATTACTAGTGGTTCTTTGAAATGAGGGTTAGCCTGTTGGCGAGACCTCACGGCAACAGTGAGTCCCTTCCCGTTTAGATGGGAGCGTCGCGCAGTATTCTCGTTACCCTTCATTGCTAGGATGTCAGTGGTTCAACGTTTCATCCTCGGTAGTGAAGCGCCAATCCACTCGTATCACATCCCGGTTGCGTTGATTCTGCCAAGCATTGACCTCGCCGCGCAGGATGTCTTGATTGGCAATCCGTCGGTCCAGGCACTGTCGAGCCAGCACACCGATCTCTATCTCCGCCATATTCAACCAACTCCCGTGTTTGGGAGTGTAGTGTATCTCCAGTCGCTCAGCTATACGCCTCGCCTCAGCAGGCTCGAATGCCTCGTATAGCGAGGACAGCTTGTGAGTGTTGAGATTGTCCATTACCAGCACGATCCGGTCTCTGTCAGGGTAGTCCTCGTCGACCAGTTTCTTTATCACATGCGCCCAGTCCACCTTCGTGCGACGCTCTCTGACCTCGACTCGGCGCCATCCGTCCAACGGTGCAAACAGCATGAACAGGCTGCTCACTCCATTGCGCTCGTATTCGGTAAAGGTACTCATCATACTCTCGTGGCCGTCTTTCGATTTGACCGGGCGTGCGGGACGCGGCACTCGCGTCTCCTTGACTTGCTGAACCAGAACCTCATTCCCATCGTACGGCCGTTGGTAGACAGTACGTCAGCGCCTGGCGAACCGTCTCGGTGCTAATGGTCCCGACTATCTCACACTCGACCAACTGGTCAGCCAACAGCTTCAGGGTCCAACTGGCACGCCCCTCCGGCGGTTCCCCGCAGGCCATCGCTATCAACCGTGCTTCACCTTCGCCGTCCAGTCTCTTTTGACGCCGACGCAGTTGCTTTTTGCGATTCAGCGCAGACTCGACCCCCTCCTCCACACAGCGCTTGCGTATTCGCTCGACCGTTGACTGTCCCACACCGAGCGCGGGTGATGTCCGCGTCCTTCATTCCCCCGTCCGAGCGTGACTCATCGCTCATCAGCAGAATGCGCGCATGGGTCTGTTTGTACGCCGCAGCCCGACCGCGTGAGACCAAGGCGTTGAGTTCCTGTTGTTCGTCGGTAGTCAGTCTGATACGGTACTTCTTGGTAGACATCATGGTTCCTCCTCGGTTCAACGTTACGATTGAACCCCCAAGAGGAACAATGACTATCATGGTATTCATTTCAATGATGTTGGACCACTAGGTTGTGTTGACATTTCATCTGAGCCATATGAGAGCACCGACGAAGTTCAAGAATCCCAGGAAACGCGATGACAGCTTGTCAAAGCGAGAGAAGATATGCCGGTAGTGCTTGATCTTGTTGATGAAACACTCCACAAGGTGGCGCTCTCGGTAAAGGTACTCATCATACTCTCGTGGCGTCTTTCGATTTGACCGAGGTGGAATCACAGGTAACGCGCCCCTGCCCAGGATGCATTGGAGAAAATCCATCGAATCGTATCCCTTATCAGCAATCACATGCTCGGTTTCGAAATCAGCTATCAATGCCTGTGCCTGGGTGATGTCGTGACGTTGACCTGCTGTGAGCTCAAAGCGCAACGGGTTGCCCAATCCATCCACGCTCACGTGGATCTTGGTACTGAACCCGCCTCGGCTCCGGCCAAGAGCTTGGGCCGATTGGCCACCGTTTTTTTGGAGGCTCCAGCAGCACAGGGATGAGCGCGAACCACAGTGCTATCACAGTGCTATCAATGATGACATGCTCCATATCGGGGTCTTGCACAAAATGCTGATGCATTCGTTCCCATACACCCTTTTCACACCAGCGTGCGAAGCGCTTATATACGCTGTTCCAGTGACCGTAGTGCTCAGGCAGCAGTCTCCAAGGAGCACCACTTCGTGCCATCCACAGGATGGCCTCGACGTAGCGCCTGCAATCGTCCTCCTCTCCAACGTAGAGGTCTGGGCATGAGCGCAGAAATTCAAGGATTTTTGACCATTGTTCATTGCGTAATTCAGTCGTTGACATGTATCCATTATGCACCAAATGTCAACACAACCTAATACTCAACCTGAAAATCGATCAAGGTCTCAACCTCACCCCCATGTAATTGCGAGCTAAACGTCGGCCTGGTGCGCCCCCTCTCCGTGAACGGAGAGGGGGATGGGGGGTGAGGTAGCTAGGCGAACTCCATCGAGTGCGTCGTGCTTTCCAGGCTCTCGAAGCGCACGACTTCGTTGCGGAAGAAGAGCGGTATCGTGCCCAATGGCCCGTTGCGGTGCTTGGATACGATGATCTCCGCGATGTTTTGCGGATAGGGCTTGCTGGGTTCTTTTTTCTCCCACTCCTCCCGTGTGATATAAGCGTCCTCGCGATATATGAAGGCGACTATATCGGCGTCCTGCTCGATGCTGCCGCTCTCGCGTAGGTCCGAGAGCATGGGCCGATGATTGGGCCTTTGCTCGATGGCGCGGCTGAGTTGGGAGCAGGCAAGCACTGGGATGTCCAGATCGCGCGCAAGCCCTTTGAGCGAGCGCGATATCTCTCCCATCTCCTGCACGCGGTTGTCGCCTCTGCTGCTGCTGCCGCTAATGAGTTGGAGATAGTCTATGATGAGAAAGTCCAGCCCTCGCTCGGCCTGAAGCCTTCGGGCCTTGCCTCGCATTTCCACGATGTTCTGAATAGGCGTGTCGTCGATGTAGATGGGCAGGTCGGAGAGCGTGCCGATTGCGTCAAGCAGGTTGCGCTCCTCTGCTTCGTTGTACAGACCAAGGCGCAGTCGATAGCTGTCGACATTGGCCTCGCCCGATAGCAGCCTCATGCCTATCTGCTCGCGGCTCATCTCAAGGCTGAATATACCGATGGTCGCGCCGCTTTCTGCGGCGTACCGGGCCATGTTGAAGGCCAGCGTGCTCTTGCCCAGGCTTGGGCGGGCGGCCAGTATCACCAGATCGGATCGCTGAAGGCCGCCGCCAAACAACTCGTCGATGCCCTGAAACCCTGTGAGCACTGGCGCAAGATGCCGGGCGTCGGGGCCGTGTATGGCCGCACTCTCCTCCATGTAGGTGTCGAGCACTTCTCTGATGTGAGTGAAGTCGCGCGAGCCTCGCCCCGTGCGAATGCGAAACAGCAGTTCCTCTGCCTTGCTAAGCGCCATGTCGGTGTCAGCAGTGCCCTCGTAGCCTATGGCGGCTATGTCTCCACTCACGCGTATAAGCTGCCGCATGATGGAGTCGCGCTGCACTATGCGGGCGTAATGCTCGACGTGGACAGAGGTCGGCACGGTAAGGACGAGATGGCTAAGGTAAGAGGTTCCGCCCACGCCTTCGAGCCTGTCCTGAAGCGAAAGCTCGTGGGCTACCGTGACCTGGTTTATGGCGTCGCTTCTGTCAAACAGCGCAAGACACGCGTCGAAGCACCACCGATTCTTCTCGCTGTAGAAGTCGACGGGCTTCAGAAACGCGGTGGTCTTGGTCAGCGCCTCGCCATCTATCAG
This sequence comes from Dehalococcoidia bacterium, assembly GCA_965206395.1. Lineage (GTDB taxonomy): Bacteria > Chloroflexota > Dehalococcoidia > Lucifugimonadales > CATOSD01 > CBDBJK01. The sequence goes on along the minus strand of CBDBJK010000008.1, from coordinate 119,419 downwards.
AATAGAGCCGATGACGGACTCCTCCGCGTTCAGGTCATGTGGCGGCAATCGTTCGGCGTACAAGCTTCCTCTTTCTTAACTCGTCCTTCCGCGAAAGGGCCACGGAAGAGTTACTACTCGTCGGACTCTTCGGTTTCGTCGGCTGATTCTTCCTCAGCCTCGGCTACAGTCTCTTCTTCGAGTTCAGCAACTGGCTCTTCAACCTCAGCTACTACTTCTTCCTCTGAGGCCTCTTCTTCGGCTACTGCTGTCGCCTCAGCGACCGCAACTTCCGCCGTCGGTTCCTCGTCTTCGTCATCTTCTTCTGACGCAGCTTCGGCTCTTGCCTGAGCTTCCGCGACTACGGCGTCGGGGTCGCTGCCGATTGCATGAACTACTACCTTGACCTCGGCATCAACTTCAGGATGAAGACGCAGGCCGATATCAAAGATGCCAAGCTCTCGAAGAGGCTCGGCAAGCAAGATTGTCCTGCGGTCAATCTCCTGCCCAACCAGTTCTGTAAGCTGTTCCGCGATGATGGCGTTAGTCACGGAGCCGTACAGCCGTCCGCTGGTTCCTGCCCTCATCTCGACGTTCACCTGGGTTTCGTTCAACGCCTCGGCCAAGGCTTTCATGTCCGTGAGCGTTGTCAGGCGAGTCACCTCAGACTCTTTCGCAATCCGGGCCACGCGCTGAAGGGCGTTATGAGTCGCGGGGACAGCAAGGTTCTTGGGAATCAAATAGTTCCGCGCGAAGCCATTCTTGACTTCCTTTACATCCCCTCCTTGAGCAACTCCAATGACATCTTCCAAAAATACGACTTTCATTGCAAGGTAACCTCAGTTCTTAGAATTTCTTTTTTTGTTATTACTGGTCTTTACATGAATAGCTAAATTTCAGACAGTTCAGATGCGATTTACGACGAACCTTCATAAAACAATTAGAACGGTAGTACGACTTTTATTATATCACAACGCCCCTCATGTTAGTAGCTTTGGGCAGGGGAAATACGAAAGAAGCACCGCTACTGAACATCAATCGAAAAACCTACTGAAAACCTCGTTTCCGAATATACGCCCATTCGCGGTGAGCCTGAGCCAGCCATCGACGGTTTCCAGCAGGCCGAGTGTCGCTAGCTCCTCGATTGTCTCGCCGTAGAACCGTGCGGGCGTGCCTCCGAAGCGTTGGGTGAACTCCGCGACTTCGATTCCCGTGTCCAGCCTCAGCCCCATCATCAGCGTTTCGGCCATCTGCAGACGATGGCCTATGACTTCGACATCTTCGACTACGGGTATGCTTTTGAGGCTTTCGAGGCTGACATCCTCAGCATGCGGAAGTATTTGCAGGTTGTGCTGGAGCCTCTTGACGTACTCCCTCGGAGACTTGAGGTTGAAGAAGCGGTGCGGCGCTAAATAGGAGTGAGCGCCGGGGCCGACGCCAAGGTACGCCTGATTGCGCCAGTAAGCGAGGTTGTGAACGCTCTCGAATCCAGGCCGCGCCCAGTTCGAGATTTCGTAATGGCGGTAGTCCTGCGCGCGCATTGCGTCCTGCGCCATCAGGTACATATCGGCTGCCTCATCGGGGTCAGGGTCAGGCATCTTTCCAGCGTTGACCCACTGCTCCATCGATGTGCCGCCTTCGAGTGTCAGGCAGTACATGGATATGTGAGGAGGATTTAGCTCGGCTGCGTCGTCCAGCGTTCGCCGCCAGTCATCGGTCGTCTGGTGCGGCAGGCCGTACATGAGATCGATGCTGATGTTGCCGAATCCGGCCCAGGCCGCCATGCGATATGCCTGCGTTGCCTCGTCCGCCGAGTGCCGCCGACCCAGCAGTTTGAGCAGCCTATCATCGAAGCACTGAACTCCGATGCTCAACCGGTTCACTCCGAATTCGAGGTATGCGGAGAGCTTGGCGTCGCTGAAGTCTCCGGGGTTCGCCTCTATCGTAATCTCTGCGTCCACCGCAACGTCAAAGGATGCGTGGATGGCTTTCAGCACCGCGCCGATTTGCTCTGGCGGCAGGTACGACGGAGTGCCGCCGCCGAAGAATATCGTCTTCACGACAGGGCGGCTTAACGACTCACCCCACAGCGCGACCTCTCTATTCAGCGCGTCGACGTAGGACGGAATAAGTGATTCTATTCCGGCGTAGGTGTTGAAGTCGCAGTAAGGGCACTTCGTCTCGCAGAAAGGGATGTGCACGTACAGCGCGAGGGGGGACACGTTCGCCTTTGCGCAGCCATCGCGCGTATGACTCGTATGAGCGGCGCGTTCAGACATTGAACAAGAAGTTGATGACATCGCCGTCGATCACCATGTAGGTCTTCCCTTCCTGACGCAGGACTCCTTGCTTGCGTGATTCGGCAAGGCTGCCGCATCGGGTAAGGTCTTCGTACTTGACGACCTCGGCGCGAATAAAGCCGCGTTCGATGTCCGAGTGAATCTTGCTGGCGGCCTTTACGGCAACCGTGTCTTTGCCGATAGTCCAGGCCCGCACTTCGTCAGCGCCTACGGTGAGGAAGGTTATCAGGTCCAGGACATCGTAGGAAAGCTGTATCATGCGATTGAGGCCGGACTCGCCAGCTTCCATGGAGCTGCGAAATTCCAGCTCGTCGTCCGGCTCCATCTGGGCAAGCTCCATCTCAAGCTTGCCGCATAGCGCGGCGGTGCGCACTCTCGGCCCTGTGAAGCTCTCGCGCAGGCGGTCTTCCAGCATCGGAATGTCCGCAATCTGGTCTTCGCCGACGTTTACGGCGATGATGATGGGCTTCGCGGTGAGGAACCGGAACCCTTCGAGCATCCGCGCCTCGTCCTGACCGAGCGTCTGGTCGCCTATGGAAACGCCCGACTCAAGCCCATCTTTCAGACGATTCAGCAGTGCGACCTCTTTGTTGGCGTTTTCGTGCTCGGAGGTTCTGATGCTCTTCATTCCAGCCTTAAGCCGCTCGATTCGCTTCTCCAGGATTCCCAGATCAGCGAAAGCTAGCTCGTAAGTCATCGTCTCTGCATCTCGGATAGGGTCGATGCTGTTTGCGACGTGCGGCACGGACGGGTCTTCAAAGGCCCGCGCCACTATCAGCAGGGCGTCAGCGCGTTGCAGGTAGTTCAAGAACTCGCCAGATATGCCTCGAGTCTCGCCAAAGCCCTCCGGCGCAGGCGGGATATCAACATAGGTGACCTCGGCAGGCACGACGCGCTTGGGCTTGAACATGCCCTCAAGCACTCCAAGGCGGTCGTCTGGCACTTTGGCGACGCCCATGTTGGGCTTCCCCTGGGAAGCCCCGAAGGTAGACACGTCAACCAACCCTCTGGTGACCGCGTTGAATATGGTGGTCTTGCCGCTTCTGGGAAGGCCAACGATTCCTATGTCCATAGATTGCGCTCGCTAGTGTCAGGTTCAGGGAAAGAAGCAGAGGGCCGTTGATGGCCTGTGTATAAACCAGTTAAGCCAGACACAGAGAATGGCGAGCCTTCTGACCTCACCCGTCCTTCCGCGGAAGGAAGAAGAAACCTTATTTTTAGGCACCCTCTCCGTTCACAGAGAGGGGACGAGGGCTGAGGTCGGCGACTCGCCTCTACTTCTGCTGTTCGTCGTCTTCGATTTCGTGGAACGAGCCTTCGATGATCGTCCCGTCTGGCCTGGTTTTCTGGCCTGGTGTATCCGAATCCGGTCGCGGCCCTCTAATATGCTCCCAGACGACCTCGCTTGGGGACATTCCAAGAAACAAAGCCGCCGAAAGGAGTATCGCCGCTATATCGTCTACCCAACCGGCAAATGGTATTATGTCTGGAACGAAGTCTATTGGTGAGATGAGATAAACTAGGGCCATAGGGAGTATCAGCTTCGCACGCAACGGCACGCGCTTATCCAGCATTAGTCTGGTAATAATGCGAGGTATGCTTGTTCTGCTGAATAGCAGTATAAGCCCTCTTAGTAGCAATTCGTTCAGCTCCCCTTTCTTTATCTGTACTTATTATACCTGTTGACCACATTTAAGGAAACATCGAAAGTGATATACCTGCTATTCGGCGAAGACGAGTTTTCCCGGCAAGAAGCCCTTTCGTCGTTGAAAGAGGATGTCGGGCCTGAAGAGTTGCGCGACGTCAACATCACCGTCTTCAACGGCTCCCAGGTGAGCTTCGAGCAGTTGACCGGCAATTGCGACACTATACCCTTTATGGCCGACAAGCGTCTGGTTATCGTGGAGCGTCTGCTGTCGCAGTTCGAGGCGCGCGCTCCGTCTCGTTCGGGCGCACGCTCGACTCGCCCGCAGGAGTCGCTGCTGGGCCAGTGGGAGGGCTTACCCGATTACCTGCCTAACGTGCCCCCTTCAACCGATCTTGTTTTCGTGGACGGCAAATTGGGTCAGACGAATCCCCTGTTTGCCAGGATAAAGTCTCTGGTCAAGGCTCGCGCGTTCCCGTTGCCCGCAGGCGACGAGCTTCGTCAGTGGATACGCCAGCGAGCGGCAAGCCAGGAAATAACCATCGAACCCAAGGCCGTCAACACACTGGCCGAGACCATCGGCGGCGACCTTCGAGTTATCGACCATGAGTTGCAGAAACTGTCCCTGTATCGCTGGGGGGAGACGGTTCGGCACGAAGACGTGCAGGAAATGGTGTCGTACGCGAGGGAGGCCAACATCTTCGCCGCCGTAGACGCGGTCATCGAGGGACGTCCGGGGGTCGCCATACGGCTCGTCCAGCAGCATCTGGAGTCAGGGAGCGCGCCCACGTATATCGTATCCATGATAGCCCGACAAGTGCGCCTGCTGTTGCTGGCGAAAGACGTAAGAGAGCGCGGCGTTCCCCAGGCTGACATAGGAAAGCATCTGTCGCTGTCCGGCTATCCGCTAAAGAAGACACTCGAACAGGAGCGAAAATTCACGCACCAGCAACTCGCCGCGATTCACCGCAAGCTTCTGGAAGCCGACCTGAGCATCAAGACAGGCGAAGCCGACGAGCAGTTGGCACTAGAGATGCTGGTTGCGGAGTTGGCCTCGGCGAGATGATTCGCCAGCAATGGCGTCATCGCCTCTGCAGCGCATGCAACCATGATACGCCAATTTTTACCTCCCCCTATCAGCCCCTGTCCCCCTCTCTGTGAACGGAGAGGGGGCTGCAGACCTACGTCAAGCCCTGGATGACGCGGGGTGAGGTCAGAGCGTCGCATGGAGAACCGCGAATCGCCATACAACATACCTCCTCCTATCAACACCTTGTTAGCTCATCGCTAGTTGTAGCTGATCGTGTTGTAGCACGCAACCAGATGGCCCGGTTCGACCTCCGTGAGGCTTGGCCTGACGCTTGTGCGGCACTCGCTGGTAGCCTTCGGGCATCTGTCCAGAAACGGGCACTGGTCGGGAGGGTCCATCATCGTTGGAGGCGCGCCTTGCATCGGGATTAGCGACTGCTCAGGCGTGTCCAGACGTGGCAACGCCTTGAACAGCCCCCACGTATACGGGTGATAAGGCTTGGCGAACAGGCTTTTCGTATCCGTGTGTTCGACAATCGTGCCGCCGTACATGACCGCCACACTATCCGCCATCTGCGCGATTACGCCCAGATCGTGGGTGATCAGCATGATGGCCGAGTGGTTTTCCTGGCGCAATTCCCTGAGGCGGTGCAGCATTTCCGCCTGAAGGGTCACGTCAAGGTTGGACGTAGGCTCGTCGGCGATGAGCACCTGAGGTTTCAGCGCGACGCCGATAGCCATCATTACACGCTGCGCCATGCCGCCGCTGAGTTGGAACGGATACCGGTCTAGCATATGCCTAGCGTCAGGAATACCCATCTGGCTCAAAAGGTCGACTGCGTTAGAGCGAGCCTGCTTCCTACCCATGTTGGTATGCTCAAGCATTATCTCTTCGACCTGGCGACCTATAGGTATGACGGGATTCAGCGCCGCGCCTGAGTCCTGGAATATCAGAGAAATATCTTGCCCTCTGATTCGACGCATCTGCTCGGACGTCATGCCCAGCATGTTTTCGCCCTTGAATCGGATGCTGCCCTCAACGATCTGCCCAGGAAACGGAACGAGTTGGAGGACAGACAGCGCTGTGACGGTCTTACCCGAGCCGCTTTCGCCCACCACGCCCAGAATGCTGTCCTCCTCTAGCTTGAACGAAACGCCATTGACCGCCTTGACGATTCCCTCTTTTGTCATGAAGTAAGTATGAAGGCCTTCTATTTCCAGTAATGTATTTGGCATAATTTCACTCGAACAGGTCTTATGAAGTTATCCAGTGATAGCCTCTCAGCTTTGTATTACGTATGAATCTTGATGCTGGTTTGCTTGCTCATCACTACAGGGCTGAACCTGCCAGCCTTGATCTCCTGAATGAACTCTTCAAGGCAGCTAATAGGTCGCTCGAAGTCGGTGGCGAAGGTGCCAATATCCGCAAGCTTGTGAGCGTCACTTGCTCCAGTGCCCTTCAGCCCAAATCGCTTGGCGACGTCAAGCGAGAACGCGTTCTCCTGCTCTGAACCTCTGCTGTTCAAAACCTCCACGGCGTTAACTTTTTCGAAGACCTCATTTCTGGCGGCCCTGTCCAGCATCTCGTCGTATGAGGCATCATCCTTGTCGGCATGTTCTCGGTAGACACGCCTATACGGGTGCGCGACCACCATGACTCCGCCAACCTCATCAACCATTTTCTTGACGAGAGCGGCCCGGTGCATGCCAAAGATATATTCGCTCAGGCCGTAGACCAGCAGATGGCCCTCTTCGGTTGTGACTTCGCATCCCGGCAATACCAGGAAGTTGTGCTCTCTGCCCAATGCAAGCACTTCTTCGGGATTCCAAAATCCGTCGTGGTCTGTGAGACATATACCATCGAGTCCTAGTCGTTTGGATTCTTTTATCAGTTCTTCAGGGCTAAGTTGGCTATCGATTGAGATTGGATACGTATGTGTATGGATATCAATTATCAATAGAGCAGTCTCCCGCTAACATGGCGAAGTCTTGAATTAGTCTCGCACCACCCGCCGTATCATGTCAAGTTGGGTAGAAATCATTAGCGCAGAATCGACGCGTCCGAAGCAGTGATTTATTTAAGAGTCTCTGACAAAATAAACATACCTAATGTCATTCCGTCCGACTCTTCCGAGAGGAGCTTGTGACGAGGAATCTAAAGCTTTGCAAAGACGATATCGGATGCTTAGATTCTTCACTCCGCTTCGCTCTATTCAGAATGACATTGTGATTTTGTTAGGCGTTCTAATTATCTCTGCGGTGAATTTTGGGATAGTTTCTTATGGATACTCACAAGCTTTCTACAGCGCAATAGACCCTCTCCTTCCAATGACCAGCAAGAGTGGGTTTCCAGGCTAAAGTTGAGTTGTTTTATATCAATGTTATTGCTACAATAATAAGTAGGTTATGTGATGATGTATTATCTGCATACAAAAGTTCGACCCCAAATTTGGGTGCTCAGGCCATTTTGTAGTCTCAAAACCTGATTGAAAATAATAAGAGGAAAGACCGGGATTGGTCATTACAGTCGTTTCATCGAGTTTGAACCTCTGTAATGCTCGCAAAAACTTCGGAGGAAGGCAATGGTTCTAAGACCAGATCAATTTACAGAACAGGCACAGGAAGTCTTGGGAGCGTCTCAGGAAATCGTGCGACGTTACAGGCACAGCCAGTGGGATTCAGAGCATGTCTTTATGGCGCTTCTTGAGCAAAAAGAGGGAGTCCCTGCTGAGATTCTGCGACAGCTTGGCGTTTCCGTTGAGCAGGTTCACGAGCGGCTCCATCAATTGCTTGATCAAGTCCCAAAGGTCGCGCACGAATCTAATCAGATATATGTTACACCCAGGGCGGGCCGTATGCTTGATAGAGCCAAAGCCGAGGCCGACCGTCTCAAGGACGAGTTTGTCGGCACCGAGCATATGCTCGTCGCGCTCACTCAGGAAGACCAGGGCGACGTTCTGAAGGCGCTGAATGAGTTCAACATCGACCAGGAGAAAGTATATCAGTCCTTGCAGAAGATTCGAGGGGGCCATAGGATTACTGACCCCAGGGCCGAGAGCCATTATCGCTCGCTGGAACGTTACAGCATAGACCTGACGCAGTTGGCGAGCGATGGCAAGCTGGACCCCGTTATTGGCCGCGATGCCGAAATCGCGCGCGCCATGCAGACGCTAATCCGGCGCACGAAGAACAACCCTGTGCTCATAGGCGGGGCCGGAGTCGGCAAAACTGCCATCGCCGAAGGTCTGGCACAGCGCATCGTATCCGGCAACGTTCCGGACGAGCTTGAAGGACGCCGAGTACTTGCGCTGGATATAGGGGCCATGGTCGCAGGCTCCAAGTTTCGAGGCGAGTTCGAGGAGCGTCTGAAGTCTGTGATGGACGAAATCAAGCAGGCGCAGGGCGAGATCATCCTGTTCATCGACGAGATTCACACCGTCGTCGGCGCGGGCGCAGCCGAGGGCGCAATCGATGCTAGCAACATGATGAAGCCTGCCCTTGCGCGGGGCGAGCTTCAGTGCCTTGGCGCGACCACCGAGGCCGAATACACCAAATATATCGAGAAAGACGCGGCGTTAGAGCGCCGGTTCCAGCCCATCATGGTCGAGGAACCCGACGCCGAGACCGCCGTGGAGATGCTCCGCGCCCTTCGTCCCAAGTACGAGAAGCATCACAAGATCAAAATAGACGACACGGCGTTGGAGGCAGCGGTGCGCCTGAGCCACCGCTACATCACCGAGCGACTGCTTCCTGACAAGGCGGTTGACCTCATCGACGAGGCCGCGAGCAAGATTCGTATCGAGTCGCAGATGCTGCCGCCCGATTTGCAGTCGAAAAGCTCTCGACTCAGGCAATTGGAAGACGAGGAGGAAGCCGCCTCTCAGATAGGGGACTATCAGAAGGCGGCGGAACTGCGCGCGGAGCGCCTTCGGCTTCAAGGGGAGTACGACCACGAACAGGTGGACGCGCTCCAGAATTTGGACTATAACATGGTAGTGGACGCCGAGGGCATCGGCAGGCTCATTGCCACGTGGACGGGCATTCCTGTTGACCGCCTCCTGGAAAGCGAGGCCAACAAGCTCCTGCACATGGAGGAGAGGATGCACGAGCGTGTCATCGGACAAGAGACAGGCATCGGCGCGGTATCCGACGCAATCCGGCGCGCGAGAGCAGGCCTGAGTGATCCCAACCGGCCTATAGGCAGCTTCATCTTCCTTGGGCCTACCGGCGTCGGTAAGACTGAGCTGGCCCGCGCCCTTGCCGAGTATCTGTTCGACGACGAGCAGAACATGGTCAGAATAGACATGTCCGAGTACATGGAGAAGCATAGCGTTTCACGTCTGGTTGGCGCGCCACCGGGATACGTAGGATACGATGAGGGCGGACAGCTTACCGAAGCTGTACGTCGCCGCCCGTTCAGGGTGGTGCTATTCGACGAGATAGAGAAGGCCCATCCAGACGTTTTCAACATTCTGCTTCAGATACTTGAGGACGGCAGGCTGACCGATGGACACGGCAGAACGGTTGACTTCAGGAATACACTGGTCATAATGACCAGTAACCTGGGCACGGCAGAGCTTAATCGTCCGGCGGTGGGCTTCCTGAGAGAGGCGAGCGCCAAAGACGAGGCTATTCGGTTGCGTTCCTCGGTTGAGGACGCTCTGAAGAAAACCTTCCGGCCCGAATTTCTGAACAGGATAGACGAAATTATCATCTTCGACCCGCTGACTGGTGAGCAGATTCATCAGATAGTGGACATGATGATGAAAGAGGTATCGATCCGGCTGTTGGAGCATCGGGTTACAATATCGTTGACAGAAGCCGCCAAGGAGTGGTTGGCAAAGGAAGGTTTTGATACAGTGTACGGTGCGAGACCTTTAAGGCGCGCGATACAGCGTCACATGGAGAACCCGTTGTCGAAGAAGATAATAGCGGGTGAATTCGCAGAGGGCGACCACGTGCTAATAGACGCCGGTGAAGAGGGGCTGACCTTTAGCAAAACCGAGTCTGCCGTCGGAGCGACTACATTGGCATGATGGAGTTGCCGGGTGAATCCCGATATGTTAGGGTAAACGGCATAAACACCCATTACGTTGTAGCAGGGGAGGGACATCCCCTGCTACTGATTCATGGCCTTGGGGCGTCGGTAGCCACCTGGCGAGACAACATAGGCCCTTTATCAGAGACCTTCCGAGTTTACGCCGTGGACATGCCGGGCCACGGCGATTCCGATAAGCTCGGCGTAGATTACAGCACGGATAACGTCGTGCGGTATCTGGCGCAACTCATAGAGATTCTGGGTATCGATAAACCGGCGATGATAGGCCACTCCATAAGCGGCGGGCTTGGCATAATCACGGCTCTCCGCCATCCCAACCTGCTCTCTGGTCTGGTGTTGGTAGGCAGCGCGGGATTGGGCAAGGAGATATCCCTTTACGCGCGATTGGTCACACTGCCCGTGTTGGGGAGTATATTGGAAAACCCGAGGATCGGCGGAACCAGGTTCATGTTAAACAATGTGTTCCACGACCGCAGCTTCGCCTCTCAAGACCTCGTGGATGAACTTTATCGCTGCCGGAAGATGCCAGGGGCCACCAGTGCAGTGGTCAGGATATTAAAGAACACCGTGAACCTGTGGGGAGTACGGAAAAAGTACCTTCTGTTGGACGAACTGAAACGTCTGACTCCTCCCTCGATGGTTATATGGGGCGCGCAAGACCCGATTATGCCCTCGTCCCATGCTTACCGAGCCTCAGAGGTAGTGCCTGATGCCTGGGTAGAGGTCTTCGACGAATGCGGCCACTGGCCTCAGTTGGAAAAGGCCCCGGCCTTCAACTCTCTGGTGACGCGATTCCTGTTGCGGTAACGTCGGTCTTCGAACACATCCTCAGCCCAAGCCGGGAGCAGTTTTCATGCCCAGTGGAGCCTTTGGAAGCATAGGTGCGCTATCGCGCTTATGGTCGAAGCCGGAGCATCGGCTTCCATTTCTTGGGCTTGTCGTCGGACTGGGCATCATCATCACCGCCTGGGCGCTCAGGGACGTTCTGTCCGCCTCCATAGCGTCGATGGCCGGCTACCCCGGCGTGTTCTTCCTGAGCTTCCTGGGCAGCGTTTCGATGGTTCTGCCTGTGCCAGGGCTACTATCGGTCTGCGGCGTCAGCCTGCTGCTAAACCCATTTTTCATTGGCCTGCTCGCTGGCGCGGGCGAAACCATAGGTGAGATTTCCGGCTACGCGGTCGGGTACGGCGGTGGCTCGATAGTGGAAAAGCGCGCCTTTTACCCCAAGCTCAAACGGTGGATGGAGCGCCGGGGAACGCTCGTCATCTTTCTCGTGTCTCTCATCCCCAACCCGGTCTTCGACGTAGTAGGCATCGCCGCTGGCAGCGTGAAATTCCCCTTCGTTCGATTTCTCACCGTCGTCTGGGTAGGCAAGACCCTGAAGGGCATAATGGTCGGCTACACCTGCTTCTACGGCGTAACGCTGCTGCCCTGGGTGGAGTAGTTGGCATGTATTCTCCTAATCCCTCGACAGGCTGAAGAGGAAGAGATCGCTTCTAAATAATCGCGCCCTGCTCCTTCAAGGCCGTGATGTCGTCCCAGGTATAACCTAGCTCTAGCAGCTTCGACTCGGTGTGCTGGCCCAGTTCAGGCGCGGGATTTTTGGCTTCTGCCGGGGTGCTCTGAAAGCCCATCGGCGTGCTAACCACCTCGAACTCCCCTTCCTCCTGATGCTCCAGGACAGTGGTGTAGCCGTTCGCGCGCACCTGTGGGTCTACGATAACCTCGTCGAGCGTCTGGATAGGCGCCCAGATACAGCCTGCCTCGTCTAATAGCTTTCCCCATTCAGGCCTGGTCTTCGTGACAAATTGCTCCTCCAGGATGCGGAATAGCTCCGGACTGTGTTCGATCCGATGGAAGTGGTCGTCGAAACGAGGGTCATCGATGAGGTGTTCCAAGCCAATCGCACGGCAGAAGCCTGCCCAGAAGCGTTCGGACTCGATCATCACAAGCTGCATCAATTTGCCATCCCCTGCTTCATAGAAATTGGACAGCGGGTTCCCGGCCTGCTGGCGACGATTGCGCTGCACGGCCTGCCGTTCCCCCAAAGCGGCGACGGTATCTGCGCCCATCACCCACATACCTGTGTGAAGCAGGGAGCAGTCAATCTGCTGGCCCATGCCGGAGCGCTCTCGCTCGTATAGCGCCATGCCGATGGCGGCGGTCATAGCAAGCGAAGTCGTCTGGTCGCCCATTCCGGGGCGTTGCTGGACAGGCGGCTCTCCTTCTTCGCCGAGAGTTCCCATGATGCCGGAGCGCGCCCAGAACACGGCGTAGTCGAACCCTGAGCGGTCGCGCTCCGGGCCGTTCATACCATAGCCCGTCAAAGCTACGTATATGATTCGCGGATTCAGGGCGGAGACATCCTCGTACCGCAGCCCGTAACGCTCCTGACGGTGAGGCGTAAGGTTGGTAACCATCACGTCGGACTCGGCTGCGAGCTTCCGCACTATCTCCTGACTTTGAGGACTTTCCAGGTTGATGCCCATACTCTGCTTGCCCCGGTTGAGTAGCTGAAAGATCACGTTCAGCCCTCCGGGGTATGGGATGATTCCTCGTGTGGTGACGGCCATGCTGCGAACGGCATCCCCGGTTTCGGGATGCTCTATCTTGATGACCTCCGCGCCCATGTCGGCAAGCATCGCGCACGTGGAAGGAGCAGCGACATAGTTGGCTACTTCCAGCACCTTGATTCCTTCCAGTATTCCAGGCATAAGCTCCTCCAATAGCTGTGGTTGCGTTGCTTTTGGCGTCAGTAGCGTATGTTTTCGTATCGGCTGTGTCAAGCCATCCAGACAGAGGCAGCCGCATCGCGTAGACGCTCGAAGAGGCGAAGGTGAACGCGTGTAAGCCCTTGCCCCTATCGCAATCGCTCAGGTATAATGAACGCTGCGATAAACAAGAGGAAACTATCCATATTTACAAATTTACGAAAAAATCGCTGGCGTGTTCGCGGCGATACTTTGGAGGAAGCAGCGACGATGGACAGAGATGAAAACGGCAAGCGAATCTATTCCCGTCGAGAGTTCATGAAGGGAGTACCCATCGGGATAGCGGGCGCGCTCGTACTCAGCGTAGTATCCGATGGTCTGCTGTCCACCGTGCTCAAGCGCCGCCGCAAGAACGCAGAATTCCCTAAGGACTCCATCTTCACTCCCGCCAAAAACAAGAAGAACAGAACTTAAACAGCACTAGCGGCCTCGTGCCGTCGATATAGCATCGCAAATTGGTCACCCCTCCGGGTGGCCTTTTCTTTGTCCAGGTTATCGCAGCTTGTCTGCCAGCCAATCGCGCAAGAGGGGGAGAAGATCGTCCCTTGCATCCCACAGGCCATGTGACGCGCCTTCCATGAAATATAGCTCCTTGGGTTTTCGAGCCCACGAGTATATCTGCTCCGAGCAGTAAGGGTCGAGCCTTTCATCGGCGGTTCCGTGCACAAGCAGAAGAGGTTTGGGGGAGACGTGCCTTACTGTGGCCGCACCATAGGTCTGGCTGGCTAGAGCAACTACGGCGATAACTGCCTGACTCTGCGGGGCCGCTGATATGACAACAGCGCCACTGAACGAGTGGCCCACCAGCGCGATGCGCCTGATTCCCATGTCGCTAAGAAAGGAAACGCCCGCCTCGGTGTCTCGGATGCAGGGCGGCAGTTCGCCGAGCCTTCGATAGCTCAACAGCAGAGACGATATGCCCTCTTTCAGCAACTCCTGGGCCACGCTTTGAGCTATCGGACTGGCCTGACCATCGCCTCTTAATGACCCCGCCCACAGGACGGCGGCCTCTGAATCCGGCGCTCGGTAGAGAAGGCCAGCGACATCTCCCTGGTTCGTATGTATGAGGGTATTTTCAGAATCTTCCATGTGGGTTGCCACTCTACACCATTAAGGGATGGAGATCCGGTTGTGAGGGTGGCCTGACCCTGCAATTTCATACCAATGACCCTCTTCCTTAGAGGCAATAACCTCATAGCCTGTGAACCTGAAGCTGGCTTCTGCCATGACAATCCTTTTGAGTAACAGGTCAACATCTGGTTCTGGCAAAATTGCTACGGGCCGAAAATCACCGGTGGGTCTTCTTCGAACACGACGGCCTGAAACTGCTGGCGAATTCGCTCCCATGCCCCTTGCTGCCCTTCTCGCAGGTATATGAAGTACCCCTCAGGCTCGCGGGAGTAGTCGATGCCTGCCTCTTCCAGGGCGTCCATGAAGTTCATACGAAGCCGAAAGGCCGGGGAGACTACCAGGTAAGTAGGCATCAGATACGTTCTCTGTCATCGCTGTAGGAGACGGGTGTTATACCAATTCAGATTGAAAATAGCGAATTTTCCTCTCCCTTGACGGGAGAGGGCTAAGGTGAGGGTGAGGCGTCTGAATGAACATACCTTCCCCCTCATCCTGACCTTCTCCCGTCCTTCCGCGGAAGGAGAGAAGGGAATACCTCGCTTTTATACAGAGGTGGTATAGCTAGGGCGAACATGTTAGCCGAGCTTCAACAGATGTGAGACAAAACCAGGGCGCTGCCCAGAATAGACAGCGCCCCGGTCTGCGTGCGACTTGCTTTTTTACAATTGCATGAGGCGGGCCATGCGCGCCTTGTGGTAAGGAGCGTCGCCCAGGTAGTGCTGGAGCGTGCGTGCACGTTTGGTAAACTGAGTCAGCCCGTACTCAAGGTCGGTGCCGATGCCGCCATGAACGTGATGGGAAGAGTCGCACGCCTGCGGGAAGGAGACGCTGACTATCGACTTCGCCATCGAGATGGTTACCGGGGCCTCCGGCATACCTTCGTCTATCTGCCAGAGAGCCTCGAATGCCGACCACTTGCCGGAATCTGCATCGTTGAGGGCGTCGATTACGTGGTCTTGAACGCGCTGGAATGTCCCAATGGGCACACCGAACGCGATGCGAGTCTGGCTGTAATCGCGGGCCATCTCATAGACTCTCTGGGTTCCTCCGGCCATGTAAATGGAAATGAGCGCGGTGGCCTTATCACGGGCTGTTTCGATGGCAGGCCACGCCTCGTCGACTGCTCCCAGTACGTTGGATGCCGCCACCTCGACGTTCTCGAAGTTGACCTCACACACCTTTGGCCCTATCCATCCCGTCTGCACTCGAACGGAAACGCCTGGGGCGTTCTTGTCCACCACGAAGAGGCTGATACCCTGTTCCGGTGAGCCGCCGTTGTTCGTGCGCGCGGCTACTATGATCTGATCGGCGACGTTGGCATCAGGGATAAAGAGCTTGGTTCCGCTGAGGACGAAGTTGCCGTCTCGACGGTTGGCCTGCATTTGTACGACGCCAGGCCCCCAGCCGTAGTCAGGCTCGGTGTAAGCAAAGGTGAATATCTGCTGACCAGAGGCGATTGAGGGCAGTAGGGCTTGCTTCTGCGCGCTGTCCCCGGCTTCCAGTATGGCGTGAGCAGACAGCACCGCCGAGGAGTGATGAGGGCTGGGGCAAGCATGGTAGCCCATGACCTCATATATGACTCCAAGGTCGGTGAAGGATAGACCTACCCCTCCATACTCTTCGGGAATGACCATGCCCGGCCACTCCTGTTCGCACATTTTCTCCCAAATGTCCGCCGCAAATCCCGACTCGCTGTCGTCGATTTCCAGCACCCTGACCTTGGGCATTTCCGCTTCCATGAACTCCTGCGCGGTGCTCTGGAGCATGGTTTGGGTTTCGGTTAGAGACAGGTCCATGACAACCTCCTGGGTTTATTTATTTGTTTTTATGATCTTTTGCACAAGAGTTGCCACTTACAAGTCAAAGGCAAAATGCCTCGATATGGGCAACCAACCTTTTCCACAGGCGACCACTCGATACCCTTGCTGGTGAAGATATGTGTTCAAGGATTGCCAGTAGCCGCACAGATTATATCTTGGTTGGCCGCTAAACGCCAGTAGTGGCATCCGAATTGGGATTCGTCTTCGTGTTTTCGCTTCCCTGCCCTAGTCCCAGGCGCTTGGTGATTACCTCTGCATAGGTCTCTACAGTGCCATTGGGGTTTTGCCGGGCCAAGCTTTGCCGTTGATGGGACTCGAATCGTCCTTGAGTCGAGGCTTTTGAGTCTTGCTTGTCTAGAAGCGCATAGATGCCTACCACGTCTCGCACAATCTTCGAGAGACGCATGTCAGTTTGTTTTTCCATAGAGGCAGTCTGTGCGGCTTGATAGGTGAGGGATTGGTTAGTAGACCGCATCCACGCATCGCGCATATGAAACAGGCGCATCATCCTGCTGTTTATGTAGGCCTCCACGAGAAGCTGGCGGCGAACAGGCTCTTTGCTGAGAGCACTCCCTTCGTGTGTAGTATCTTTCGCGTACTGCAAAAGATCGGCTACTTTTGGCTCAAGCGCGGGGGGCGGGATGTCTACTCCCGGTTCAGCGAGGATAGCAGCGTTCATTAACGGCCAGCCTTCGCCCTCATCGCCAAGGAGACTGGCGCGAGGAACCCATACATGGTCAAAGGCGACGCGATGGGCCTCTCCCTGCACCAGAGACCTGGGCGTCCGAATGTGAATACCGTCGAGGCTTGCGGGCACGAGGAATGTAGAAGTGGCTTGTCCAAGGGTAGCATCCGGGTCAAAGAGGGCTAGAACCCAAAGATAGCCCGGCATATGGCCCTGACCGACGAATACCGCCTCTCCATTCAGAATAAAGCCGTCGCCGTCCTGAGTGGCTTGGATTCCGATGTCGTTGGGGTCTAGCTCCGCGCCAGGTTCGACGAAGGATCGCCAGATGACGGCCTGCCCCTTGACGATGGCGGGCAAGAATTGCCTCTTCTGCTCCTCCGCGCCCCATTCGCGCAGGGCACGCCTCAGCGGAGCCGAGGTTTCGCCCACAATCCATAGAGTGCCGCGCTTATCTAGCTCCTCGAATAGGACAACCGCATGGTCTGAAGTCAGGCCCGCGCCTCCCCACTCAGGTGCCTCTGTTGGGGCCAGCCATCCTATTTCTCCGAGCTTTTGCCGAAATGCCTCGACCTGCTCCCAGGCGTCGACACGCTGCTCCTCGAAGACATCGGGGGCGATCAAATCCTGAGTGAGGTTAGCGTCCAGCCAAGCGTTTACATCTCGGCGGAACTGCTCCTGCTCCTCGGTATAGCGGTATGCGAAATCCACCTTATGATGCTCTCACAATATGTCCGTCGTCTGATGCGTTGCGTCAGGAGCGCTCTCGTTCCTCTTTGAGGAAGCGTTGAATGCTCATAGCGGTCTCGTCGTCGTTGCCGTACGCCGTGTAGCCTCCGCGCTCTGACTCCAGAATGGTTTGGACTATTTCCCAGCCCTGGAATGGCAGACCAACGAGACAGTCTGTAGGGATGACAACATCCTCCAGATAAACACGCCGTTCACTGCCCATCAGCAAACGCTGAGTCTTGATGGTGATGCCCGGCAGTCGCGCGTCTATCATGAAGACGCCAAGGTTCAGACGGCGGGGACGCTCTTTATCAGTGACAGCCAGAGTCCAGAGGTAGTCTGGGTCGAATCTACCTGTGATGAATGACTTCTCGCCGGTTATCCGGTAGTTTTCACCATCCAGATCGGCGAAGGTCTTGACAGAGGCGATATCCGAACCCGAATCGGGCTCGTTGAACGTCTGCCATGTAATAGTCTCTCCAAGCAAAGCGGGAGGGATGTAGCGGTGCTTCTGCTCGTCTGTCCCCCACACCATCATGGCAGGAATCCAGCGCGTGTTATCGCCCATGCTGGGCAGTTGTACGCGCTCCAGTTCCTCCATGACAATGGTTTCAAACGCGGAACTCATTCCGCCGCCACCGTACTCTTTAGGCCAGGACGGGGCGAGCCATCCCTTCTCCCCAAGTTTGCGCCGAAAGTCCTTGATACGCTCCTGCGTCTCCTGGTTTAGAGGGCTTCTATCATTGGGGACTCTCAGACCCTTGGGAGCGTTATGCTCAAGCCATGCCCTGACCGCAATGCGGAACTCTTGTTGATCGCTGCTGTAGACTTGCTCGAAGTTCATGGGCCTCCTCCTCTACCAGAGGCATTTCGGCATTTATCAGATTCTTTGATGTTGGTCGCCACCCGCCCTTTCTCGGAAGGACGGAGATAGCTTTCAAAAGAATAGGGCCTTCTGGCAAGCAGAAGACCCTATTATCTATCCAAAGCGGATTTAGAAGCTAGACGCCGCTGACGCCAGTTGTCGAAGGCGTGGCAGCTGCGCGCTCCTGTGTGCGGCTGATGCCCATGCGTCGAGCCATGATGACCTTCTGAATCTCTATCGTCCCACCTGGATGCGCGCCTGTCAGACTACTGCGCTGGAACACTTCAGGCTCGCCTTCGAATGGTGCGCGAGGCTCGTCTACACCGAGCATGGAGTACATGCCCATAATGTGCCGCGCTCGATCGGCGTTCCTCATGTGATACTCTTTGCGGAACATGGAGCTTTGGGAACCGTGGTAGCTCATCTCCTGGCGCGCCTGGTACATCGAGAAGTTGCGTTGGGCCAGCAGGGTATTGATATGCGTGTCAATTACCGCATCAACCGTCTCTTGCTGGATTACCGGGTCGCTTCCCAGGTTGCCGCCGTTGCTCCTGGTTGACTTGACATACTTGAGAAGGTTTCTCATGGCCTCGTCGACCGGGAAGGCTACTCCACGTCCGCCGTGCTCAATCTCAAGGGTCGTCTGTGCGACCTGCCACCCCTGGTTTTCGCCACCGATGAGTGTGTCGCCGCCAACTCTTACGTTATCCATGAAGAACGTGCTCTGGTCATGCCCGGTCAGAAGGCCCATGCGCTCCATCTCTAGCCCTGGCGCAGGATAGGGAACCATGAAATAGCCCAGGTTCCTATGTCGTGGCGCGTCAGGGTCTGTAATGACTGGGCCGAACAGGAAGTCCGGGTCGCCGTGACCGCTGATGAAAATCTTCTGTCCAGTGATAATCCAGTCGTCACCGTCGCGGACAGCCTTGCTCTGAAGCGAGGCAAGGTCGGAACCGGCGTTAGGCTCGGTGAAAAGCTGGAAGGCAACCTTTTCAGCTCTCAACAGTGGAGTGAGGAATTGCTGCTTTTGCTCCTCTGTCGCCCAAACGAGAAGGGTTGGGAAGATGAGACCGTTCGTGAAAGTACGCACGACCCTCGCATCTCGGAACTCTTCCAAAATAATAGTCTCATACTCACCGCTAAGGCCGCCTCCGCCATACTCCTTGGGGTAGGTCGGATGGAGCCAGCCCATTGCAGCTAGCTGCTGGTGCATATCCCGCCAGAAATGATACTGCTCATCGGTCAGGGCTAGCGGGTCAACGGGAGACCTCATGTCCGCCGGTATGCTCTTTGCGAGCCACTCCCGAACCTCTCTTCTGAATGCCTCTTGCTCTTCTGTATAGTGGTATTGAAAGTCCAAGGACAACCTCCTTAATCATATAGAGGCCCATCTGGGAAATATCCCAGTTGCCTTTATTCCAATTCTTTTAGGCGCAAATATAGCCCTTCCGCCATTATTTGTCAACGTTCTTTTGACCTTAAAGCCTCGCAACGCTGTTGTCAAGCTCTTGCGTGCCTAATCATCCCATGATTATCACGGCTTTTCGACCTCATTTTCTCGTTGCCACCAGCGGATTCAGCGAGGCATTGCTTGACCAGACGACGAAATTTCGCTATATATACACGTCGTTGGCATTGAGCGTGATATAATAGCTGTGGAAAAATTCACAAGCTACCAGTATCACGAAACTTCCGTGCTCTGGTAATACAGAGTAGCACTCCAATCAATGGATTCCTTTAAGGGGGCGTAAGCAGGCTTGACTTCAATATTTGACCTTCATGTTCACACCAATCGTGGAAGCCCTGATAGCGGCTTGACTGCTGACGAACTGATTATCGAGGCCGGGCGTATTGGCCTCACAGGAGTGATGGTGACAGAGCATGACGGATGGCCTCGCCACGACTTCGAGGAGTTCTCACGCGAGCAGGATGTTATCATGGTTCGTGCGCTGGAGGTGTACACTCCGCTGGGTCATGTGATTACCCTTGGCCTGGAAAACCACGTCTCAGGCTACTCCCGCGACATCGAGACCATCCGCATGCTCCGAAAAGAGGTAGACCGCGTTGGCGGGTTCATGATCCTCGCTCACCCATTTCGATTCCTGTTCGATCTTCCCGGCGTCTACACGCAGAACAAGCTGTTCGAGGACGCGGCGACTGTTCCGACGACTCACGAGCAGGCCGCGCAGCACCCCATCTTCGAGCTTGTGGACGAGGTTGAGGTCGTCAACGGCGGCAATATAGAGGTGGAGAATCGGTTCGCTCAAGGCGTTACCGAGTTCCTGGGCCGCTGGGGAACCGGCGGGAGCGACGCACACTCCACCGCAGGCCTTGGCAAAGGCGTGACCGTCTTCAAAGGAGACGTCCGCAACCAGCGAGACCTTCTGGACGCTCTGAGGGCCGGTGACTTCTTCCCCGTCGAAGGATTTCACGTTGGGAAGCCGTCCGACTATGGCCGTGCGACGTGGTGGGATGCCGCCAGCCTGAACGGGGCGAAGTAAGGCAAGGCTCCTATCTAGCCTTCCTCGTTCTGTGCTGAACCTGCCGACCTCGCCCTACGTATCCAGGGCTTGAAGTAATTCTATACTTCCCCTCTCTGTGAACGGAGAGGGGCTGCCTAAAATATGATCCGCATTCGTCCTTCCGCGGAAGGATGGGGTGAGGTCAAAGCGTCTCACTTCAAACACATCCCCCTATTCTGAATTACGTTACCCCAGCAGCCTTATGAACTGCACCCACATCGGCGCTTTCCCTACGTCGTAGACCTCCAGAGGCTGTAGTGCGCCGCTTTCGCCGTCGATTCGATACGAGGCGAGCCGTCCCGATTCCAGGCCGGCAGCAAAGAGGAAGCTCCCATCCGGGTCGATGCCGAACGCTCGCGGCACGGCTTCTGTAGGCACACGCCCGATTGAAGTCAAACGGCCGTTGGATGCGTCAACGCTGAAACACGCTATGCTATTGTGGCCGCGATTTGGCGCATACAGGAATCTCCCGTTCGGCGAAATCTGTATCTGAGCGCAACTGTTTCTGCCTTCGTAGTCGTCGGGCAGCGTTGAAAGGGTCTGAAACGCGGTCAGCGTCCCTGTCGAGGTGTCGAGATTGTAGGCGGTTACGCTGCATCCCTGTTCGTCCGAGAAGTAGAGGATGTCCTTGTTGGGATGAAAGCAGAAGTGACGCGGCCCCAATCCTTCCCCAGGGATGGCCTTTGCTGGCGAGTTGGGCGTGATTCGGCCTGTGTTCTCGTCGAACCTGAACTGAAAGATCAGATTGGGGCCTACCGCTCCCGCGATGTGAGGAACGAAGGCGTAGCTGTTGGACGGGTCCGTTTGCATGGAGTGCGCGCCGGGCGCGGTGTCGAGCCATTCGATAGGCGGGGTGGCGACAACTCCGTCCTCGCCAATCGGGTGGACTGCCGCTTTGCCCGCGCCATAGTAGGCGGAAAATAGAAATTTGCCCTTTCTGTCCGTGGCAAGGAAACAGGGGTCGGCTTCGAGCGATGCCGTCCCAGCCAGCGAAAGTCCGCCGTTGCTCTGATCTATCTGGAAGCTCGATATGTCGGGCACACCTCTGCGTCCAACGTAGAGAAATCGCCGCTCAGGGTCAACCGCTAAAGGAGCCGGACGACCGGGAACCTCAACGTTGCCCTGTAAATCGAGCTTGCCGGTTTCAGAGTCCATCTTGAAAATTGAGACCCTGTCCTCCTCTGAAATAGAAACGTACATGTAGATCGACATTTCTTCACCTCTTTTTTTCGTCTTGAGGTTTACTGTTTTGCGTACTCTCAGCGAAGCCTTACTGCCTCTCGTTGGCTCCAGTTGCGGGAACATCATAGCACGAGACGAACAATACCAGAAACTTCATTTGACAAGGCCAAGAGGCGGTGTTAACGTCAGGCCAATCATCAATATGACTTGAGTGGCATTCGATTTCGCTGTAGAGGGGGCTTAAAAATGGCTGACGCTCCATTGCATTTCAAGACGATTACCGAGGTTGCCGCGCTCATCAAGTCGAAGCAGCTTTCGCCCGTCGAGGTTGCCGCCGCGATGCTCGAACGAATCGAGAAGCTGGACGGCCGCTATAAAAGCTATGCTACCTTGATGGCAGACCAAGCGATGGCCGCAGCCAGAGCCGCCGAGCAAGAGATCGCTTCTGGCAACTACCGGGGGCCGCTTCACGGAGTCCCGGTTGCGGTGAAAGACCTTTGCTTCACCAGGGGCGTGCGAACGATGGGCGGAACCAAGGCGTTGGCAAATCACGTCACCGACTTCGACTCGACGGTGGTGGCGAAACTGGAATCGGCAGGGGCCGTTCTCCTTGGCAAACTGAACCTCACCGAGGGCGCTATGGGCGGCTACAACCCGGAGTTCGACGTCCCTCAGAATCCCTGGAACGCCGAGCGATGGACAGGCTCGTCGTCCAGTGGTTCAGGCGTGGCGACGGCGGCGGGACTGTGCTTCGGCTCGCTCGGCAGTGACACCGGAGGCTCGATTCGCTTCCCGGCTGCGGCGTGCGGCGTCGTGGGCCTGAAGCCGACGTGGGGTCGTGTAAGCCGCTATGGAGTGCTGGCGCTGGCTGAATCGCTCGATCACGTTGGCCCGCTCACTCGAAGCAGCGCCGATGCTGGAAT
Source organism: Dehalococcoidia bacterium (assembly GCA_965206395.1). Taxonomy (GTDB): domain Bacteria; phylum Chloroflexota; class Dehalococcoidia; order Lucifugimonadales; family CATOSD01; genus CBDBJK01. The sequence goes on along the minus strand of CBDBJK010000008.1, from coordinate 96,779 downwards.
CATATTGCAAGCCATCGCAGGTGAGGACTCGAACGATCCAACAACGCTGTCCGATGCCGTGCCGGATATGCTCGATGGCATAGCGCAAGGCGTGAGAGGCGTCCGCATAGGACTCGATGAGAAGTATGCCACAAACGGAGTCGATCCCGAACTGGCTCAGGCCGTGCTTGCCGGGATAAAGGCATTGGAAGGTCAGGGCGCTGAGATTGTCGAGGTGCAGATGCCCGATATAGACAGCTACGTACCGGCGTGGCCTGTGCTGTGCTCGGCAGAGGCGGTTGCCGCGCATCAAGCGACGTACCCATCCCAGAGAGATGATTACGGGCCCTGGTTCCGGGGCTGGCTCGACATGGGCGCGAAGGTAACCGGCGCAGAATACGCAAGGGCCAATAATATGCGAGCCGAATGCAACGGACTTTTGCGCAGGGTGTTCGAGCGGATAGACGTGCTTGCCTGCCCGTCCATGATTGCGCCGCCGCATCCCGTAACGCTTGAGAAATCGTACGGGCCTATGGACGACATGCGCGGCACAGCCTTTCAGCGATACACAGCGCCATACGACTTCAGCGGCGTGCCGACGCTATCAGTCCCGTGCGGCCTCAACAGCGAAGGGCTTCCTCTCAGCCTACAGTTTGTGGGCAAGCACCTCGCGGAACGACTGCTGTGCCGAGTCGGATACGCTTACGAGCAGGCGACTGAATGGCATTCGATGCATCCGCAGACGTAACAGGGCTGATGCTTTCTATAGCTCGTCCCTGGATTGAATAGACATCATTGCAATATGTTGAGGTATTACCCAGTTGAGACTATGCACTGCAAGGGAATACAGGATTTGACAACTATACGTACTGTAAGTAGTATTTCAAAGTCCGCCGATGCCTTCTAAGATGTTTTCAGCGGTCTACGATAGGATATGTTTATGTGGTTATGTAAAACTTATGCAAAGGAAATCCGCTCCCGCCTTCATGTTAACCGATCATTCTATTGCCTGAACACTCCTTTCACGACTAACTGGCTCATCGGTCGCAGAACCTACAATACCGTCTGCGAGCCTTAGTTTTCCACCGCTTAACCCTGATTCTTCGGCTCGCTCGTAAGCCAGCGCAGGCGAGCTTGCGAGTTACGAATCGCGACTCTGATTTCTCGTGTTGCCGATGAATCCTACCATCGAGCGAGCCTGTTAGCCCAGACGCCTGTCTATAGAGGTCATAGATCATTGGAAAAGCAAGATATACGCCAAGTCTCTTCGTTGTACGGAGGATTTTGGGACTTCGATTTTGAGGACTTCTGTTATCTGACCAACCCATACTTCCCTCCGAAAGAATTCATGGAGTCGTTGCAATCCAGACTGATGGAATTGGTGAAATCTTACCCTTCGACCAACTGGTACATCTCGTCCCTGGCAGCTGAACCCCTGGGATTGACCGAGAAAGAGGTAGTTATCGCCAACGGAGCCAGCGAGTTAATCAGCGCCATCTCGAACCGTTTTGTAAAGCATCTGGCGGTTCCAATACCAACATTCGATGAGTACATCAACCGGGCCAGAGATCAAGGAAAAGCTGTCACTCCCTACCCTATGGACGGCGATTTCGAACTGGACATCGAAGGCTTTGTCCAGCATGTGAAGAAAAGCGGTGCGAACGCAGCGCTAGTTGTCACACCAAACAACCCAACAGGCGCGCTCGTCCCATACGAGTCGATCAGGTACTTGCTGGAGTCACTCCGCGAGTTGGACATGGTTTTGATCGATGAGTCGTTTTTGGACTTCGCCGATTACAGCGTGGACCCCTCTGCTATGGGAATGATCTACGAATTCCCCAACCTTGTGATCATAAAAAGCCTCTCCAAGGTATACGGCATCCCCGGCCTCAGGCTTGGGTACGCGGTGACGGGCGACCCCGACAGGGCGACCCAGTTGAGACAGGACGTTCCGATATGGAGCATCAACTCGCTCGCGCAATACTTCCTGGCGGAGATGCCAAAATATCAACAAGAGTTCGTCGATTCGTGCGATGCCGTGAAGCGCGCAACCAGGGTTTTATCCGCAGAACTAGAAGCCATTCCTTATCTTCATTCTTATCCTACCCAGGCAAATTTCGTCTTATGCCGCATGCTAAACGGCCTCACGTCAGCCGAACTCACCAGGCGGCTCTTCGATGACCACAGGATTTTGATTAACGATAGCAGCGGCAAAGCGGGGCTAGATAATCGGTACGTGAGGATAGCATCGTGCAGCGCCGAGCAGAATGCCGGACTCATCAAGGCCCTGCATGACATTGCCGTCACTGTTCCGAAAGTAACGGCGCGCGCAATAACAGAAACCTAAATACAAATCGCCTGACGCGATAAATCTGAAGCTACATCTATTTGCCCTTAGCGTAAACCTGGTAAACCAGGAGACAGGGAGGCACTAATGAAATCAGTAATCCTGGCGGCGGGTATGGGAACCAGAATGCGCCCACTCACATACGATATGCCCAAAAGCCTTGTTCCGATGCATGGCAAACCCGTGTTGGAGTACGCGCTAGACTCGCTCGAACGCGTAGGTGTTGACGAGTGCGTCATAGTCGTGGGGTATCGCGCGAGCCAAATCGAGAGTAAATTTGGTCAGATATTCCGCAACATGCGGATCACATACGTGGATAACGCGATTTTCGAGAAGACCAACAACATCTACTCTTTCTGGCTCGCAGGCCCGAATATGGATGACGATATCCTATTCCTAGAAGGCGACTTGCTGTTTGACCACGACATAATATGCGATATTTTGAATGACCCCAATCCGAATGTCGCCGTTGTGGACGGCTATCAAGAATATATGGATGGAACCGTTATTATGGCGAATGGGGACATGGCGCAATCGATGGTCTTAAAGTCTCAACAGCCAGTCGGATTCAACTATGAAAAGGCTCTGAAAACCGTAAATATATACAAGTTCTCTCAAGCGATGCTGAAAGAGCATTTCCTGCCAGAGATTGGCGCGTGGGTTTCTAAAGGACTGACAGACCAATACTATGAAGCAGTTCTAGTCGATCTGATCGATCAGCGCAAGGTGCGAATGGCGGTTAGCCGGACGGGGGTTAGACGCTGGGCAGAAGTCGATACGGTGGAGGACCTGAAGGCAGCCGAGCGTCTGTTTCCCAGGCCACCTTCTCAAAGGCTTTACGTTCCAATATCGAAAAAAGCCGAGGTTGGTTAAGCCTCGATATTTGTGAAATTAAATTATTTCGACTGAATTTGAACATACGAATACCAAGATGTGAGGGGAGATCACCACATGCAAGATTATGCCAGCGCATGGTCCAGACCGGACGCTGTTGATTATTACGCATCGCACCGCCATACCACCGATGATTTGTATCCGTCGGAAGCCGTATTCCTTCCCAGAGTGCTATTCCCAGGTATAAAGGTTCTGGATGTGGGATGCGCGTCAGGCGGGCTTTTTAACATAATGCGCACCATGGAACCAGCAGTCGATTATACCGGAATCGACATCGCGGAGCCGTCGCTTAAGATAGCACGGGAGAGGTACCCCGAAGCGCGATTTGAGCTTACGCATGGACTCGAAATCCCTTTTGACGACGGCGCGTTCGACCTTGTCCACTGCACCAGCGTATTCGTCAACGAGCCTCGATATCAGGAATTGATGGCCGAAATGTACCGGGTGTGCAATCGGTTTCTTCTCACCGACATTCGGCTCTTGAAGGACGTAAAGGGCGCGGAGAAGCTAAAACAGTCACGCTACAGGATAAAGTACGACGGCAAGGGTGACACTGTAACGGTTCCCTACGCGATAAACGACGCGGACGAGGTCGTAGACTTCATGTTGTCGCTAGACCCATCCCCGAATGCTCTTAGAGGCACTGGCTATTTCCATACCGTTTCGGAAATGGCAGAGACCCCTTATGCCGAGGTGTGCATGTCTCTATTCCTGATTCAGAAAGGCAACGGCCAGGCGAACCGAACCGAACTCGACCTTGGAGGGTTGCCAATCGATTTCGCCGCTAGCCACCGCGCGTAGAGCCTCAAACTTAGAGCGCCTAACAAAACGGTTCTCTACCATTGTGATTTTAGGCGTTCTTAACGTCGCAGGCCTTGATACTCCACTTGCTCCTTCAAGGCCTGTTTGTTTTTACAGCACGTTTTCCACAAGCCATTTAGGTAGCTAAGGTCAGTAGCAGGCTTTGTGACGGCCCGTTGACGGCATGGGTGTACACTATTACAATCGCCTTCGTCAGCGGGCTTATTTATTGAGAATTCTTGCAAAGAAGCAAAACAGAACAAACGGGAGGAAGACGAAATGGAGACTATAGGATTCATTGGCCTTGGCAATATGGGATTGGGAATGTCGAGGAACATCCAGAAGGCAGGCTATTCGATGGTGGTTTACGATGTCCGGGAGGAGGCCACCAAGCCCCTGCTGGAGGGAGGCGCTCGCCTGGCTAGCACTCCGGCAGAGGTGGCCCGGCTCAGCGACATAGTCTTCACGTCTCTACCTGGGCCTAAGCAGGTGGAAGAGGTGGCTACCGGACTTGAAGGCATGCTGGAAGGGATTGCCGAAGGCGGCATTTACGTAGACCTCTCCACCAGCCGACCCACCCTCATTCGACAGATTGAGCCGATGTTTCGACAGAAGGGCGCTCATGTGCTGGACGCGCCAGTGAGCGGCGGCAAGACCGGGGCCACGACTGGGAATCTGGCGATTATGGTGGGCGGCGAGCAGGAGATTTTCGAGCGCATCAAGCCGGTACTGGACTCCTTTGGCGACAAGGTGTTCTATTCGGGCAGCATTGGCGCGGGCAGCATTTCGAAGCTGGTTCACAACATGATAGGTCACGGAGTGCGACAGGCGATAGCCGAAGGGTTGACGCTGGGAGTGAAGGCGGGCGTGGAGCCAGAGGCCCTCTGGGAATGTATCCGCCGAGGCTCGCTTGGACAGATGAACATCTTGCACCGAGGAATTCCCAGCAGTCTGTTCCGTGGCGATTTTGATCGTGCGAGCTTTGCGTTGGAGCTATCCCGAAAAGACATCGGGCTGGCTACTGAGCTTGCCAAAGAATACGATGTGCCTATGCCGGTTGCGAACCTCGCCGAGCAGATTGCCATTCAAGCCCTGAACCGTGGCTGGGGAGACAAAGACGCCGGTATTACCTTCCTGCTTCAAGAAGAAGCGGCAGGCGTAGAGGTGCGCGCGCCACAGGTGGACCCGGAAAAGGCGGGGAAATTCATAACAACACACCCCGATGCCGAGTAAAGGGATTTGAGAATTTCTGCGATCAGACAGCGCAGTGATTACAAGTGGTGGGTCTTCGGCGCGCTCGCAATCGGAACCTTCACAGGAGTGGCAGACCACGGAAGCGTCAACGTCGCGCTGCCCTCCATAGCTGACTACTTCGAAACCGACCTGCCCACTGTTCAATGGGTAGTGCTTGGCTATGCCCTCGCCATAAGCGCGTTCCTCCTGCCGATGGGCCGTTTGTCGGACATTATCGGTCGCAAGAAGGTCTACATCGTTGGAATGCTGATCTTCGTGATCGGGGCGGCGCTCGCTGGCTCTTCAACCAATGTCATGGCCCTCATTGGGGCCAAAATCTTCCAGGGCTTCGGCAGTGGCATGACCCAGGGCACCGCAATGGCGATGGTCCTGGCTACGTTCTCTGACAGCGAGAGAGGAAAGGCATTAGGCTTCCAGATGAGTGTGGTCGGCACGGGAGGGGTGGCAGGGCCTGCCGTAGGAGGATTTCTGGTCAGCGCTTTCGGTTGGCGCTCCGTGTTTTACATCAACGTCCTGCTGGGCGGCATAGCCCTCATCGCGGCGCTCATCATTCTGGAAGAAAGGCGCGCCGCTCAGGATGGCCGCCAGGACAGCTTTGACTGGCTTGGCGCGGCGCTATCTACCGCCGCGCTGTTGACGTTCCTTCTGGGCATGACTGCTGGCTCTCGGATGGGCTGGACATCGCCTGCCATCATCCTGACTATGTTGGCATTCCTGGCTCTTCTGAGCGCCTTTGTCTGGTGGGAGCTAAGGATTCAGTCGCCCATGTTCGACGTGAGGCTATTCAAGCGCAAGCTGTTCGCCTTCGGCATCAGCGCAAGCTTTATCTCTTTCCTGGGAATGTCGGCTTCTCGATTCCTGATGCCGTTCTATCTTCAAGCGGTTCTGGGTTACAGCCCCATTAAGGTTGGTCTGATAGTTATTCCGGGTTCACTCATCATGATCGTAGCAGGTCCCCTGAGTGGTAGGCTTTCCGACAGATTTGGTTGGCGCTGGTTCAACGTAGGCGGTCTCACGCTGAGCGCAATCGGCCTGTTTAGTCTGTCAGCTTTGAAAGTTGATTCCTCCCTTGCACTTGTGTTGACCGGTATGATATTCCAAAGCGCGGGGATGGGCATGTTCAACGCGCCCAACAACAGCTCTATCATGAGCGCGGTTGAGCGAAGCAAATACGGTACAATATCGGGGTTCCTGAACCTGGTGCGAAACGCATCCAACGTCACGAGCATCGCGTTAGGCACTGCCATCGTGACCGGAATCATGGCATCGCAGGGCTATGCTCCAACCCTGGCAGGTGTGTCGGAATCAGGAGACGCCGGTCTGCTCGCGGCCTTCACGTCTGGGCTTAAAGTGTCATTCTTGGCGATGGGAAGCGTGCTGATATTAGGCATAGCCGTGTCGTTCTTCAAGGGAACCAAATCGCAAACCAGCCCATCAGATGCTGAAAGCGTAGCCGTTCGCCATTAGGATGTATTATGTATCAGGCTTTGTAAAACAGGTATTATCGAAACTGAGGAGATGTCATGAGATTAGAAGGTAAGGTAGCCATCATTAGTGGCGCGGCTAACGGCATGGGCGAGTCCGAGGCCAAGTTGTTCGCAAGTGAGGGCGCGAAGGTGGTGATCGCGGATATGGCTGAAGACGAAGGCCGAAAGGTAGAGGCTGAAATCGCCGAGGCCGGTGGCGAGGCCGTTTTCATTCGGTTGGACGTGACTAACGAGCAGAACTGGAAGGATACCGTAGCCGCTACCGTGTCCAGGTTCGGTAAGCTCGACATTTTGGTGAACAACGCAGGCATCAGCGGGTCGCACGACAAGGACATCATGAGCACGGACGCCTGGGACAGGCTCATGGAAGTGAACGCCAAGGGCGTGTTTCTGGGCATCAAGTATGCCATCCCTGAGATGCTGAACGCAGGTGGTGGCTCCATCGTCAACATCTCGTCTATCTCCGGCTTTGCGGGTCAGGACTACACGCACATGGGCTACAACGCCTCCAAGGGCGCGGTGCGAATTATGACCAAATCGGCTGCCGTTATGCACGCAAAAGACGGCATTCGGGTAAACTCAGTGCATCCAGGCGTCATGCCGCCAATGCGCACCTCGACGACAACCGCCGACCCTGAAAGAAGAAAACAGATGATTGAGAGAGTCCCTATGGGCAGGGAAGGGCGACGGGAAGAGGTGGGCTACGCAGTCCTGTTCCTAGCGTCCGACGAGGCGTCCTACATTACGGGAACAGAACTGGTCGTCGATGGCGGATTCCTGGCTCTCTAGGACTCGGCCCTGTAGATTATTCAGGAGGAGGGTTTAATCAAATGACAACCGTAGGCACTGGCAAACATAGCTATACACTTGTGCAGGACTGGGCCAAGCTGCCACAGGGCGAGGAGTTCGGCGTCGTCAGCGCCATCGCCACCGATTCGCAGGACAGGGTTTATGCGTTCCAGCGCAAAGACCCTCCAGTGTTGGTATTCGATAGAGACGGCGGTTATCTGAATTCATGGGGCAGCGGGGTCATCACCGACCCTCATGGCATCTACATCGCCGACGACATCGTCTATGTCACCGACCGATCAGATTCTGTGGCACTGAGGTTCACCCTGGAAGGCAAGCCGCTTCAGGTTCTTGGCAACAGGGGCGTGCACTCTGACACAGGATGCGAGAGGGCCGGCGACCTGGTTCCCAGAGCGTCAGGGCCTTTCAATTATCCCACCGAGCTTGTTCCGTCTCCTTCGGGAGACCTGTACGTTTCCGATGGCTACCGCAACAGCCGGGTGCATCGCTTCTCCGGCGACGGGCAGCTAATAGCCTCCTGGGGCGATCCGGGCAAGACCGAGCCAAATCAGTTCCACCTCCCCCATAGCATATTAGTGGGCAACGATGGACTGGTATACGTGTGCGATCGAGAGAACAGCCGCATTCAGGTCTTCTCGGCTGACGGAAAGTTCGTCACCATGTGGACGGATATACAAAAGCCTACTGACATTTCGGTGGATGGAGACGGGGTATTCTATTTCAGCGAGCTTGCGACCGATGAGTCGCCGCCCCGCGTAAGCGTGCTGGACAGGGAAGGGAATGTTCTGGCACGCTGGAACTCCCGTTCGGGACATGGATTGTGGGTGGATTCTCGCGGCGACATCTACCTTGCGCTAACCAGCGACATGAGCGTGGACAAGTACGTTCGACAGGGCTAGCGTCGGGCGTTCTTTGAAACTACCGCAGAGCGCGCAGGGGACGCGGAGATAGGAACAAATTTAAGAATGTTTCTCAGCACACTCTGCGAACTCTGCGGTTTGAAATAACAACTTAGAGTTGGATAGTCGCGGTGTTGCCCTCGACTTTGAAGTCGGTGCCGAATGGCCCTGACAGGCGCTGGAATCTCTCGATGATCTCCTCGGCTACCTCTCCCTCAGCCAACAGAGGACGGCCTCGCTGTGACCTTGAGCGACCGAATCCAAGGTCAACAGGAAGCAGCTTGACCTCTTTTAGCACCTTGGCGCTGAAATCGACCCTGGCGATGGCGCTCTGCCACCGGATGGGCTGAACAGTCTGGCCCCTGGTCTCATTGCCGGAGCGGGCGTCATAGAAGTCTGCGGGTGTCGCCTCCCAGTCCAGGCCCTGTTTTATCATGTTGTCGTGAGGCATCAGCAGAACGGTATCGTTTTGCAGGATGAAATCGCCCAGGCTGTAGAAAATTGGCTTGCCTTTGTAGATTTCGACGCCTCTGTCCTGGTGAGGGCCATGACCTATGAAGACATCCGCGCCTGCGTCGATAACGGCATGAGCCAGCACCTTGATATGGTCTGAAGGCTCCTCGACAGTCTGACCGCCTTCGTGGTTGTGGATGGTGAACATCACCCAGTCGGACATCCTCCGGGCGTCGCTGACGCGCTGTACATTCCGATCCAGGTCATCCTGGTTGATCTTGGTGTGCCGCTCGAAGCTCTCGCCCAACACGAACTTGGTGGAGGGGTCTTCGGAGTACATGGCATGATCCAGGAAATGCACGTCTGTGTCTGATTCAGCGAAGTCATCGCCATAGCCCGATGCTCGCCTCTGAGCAACCTGCTCAGGCCAGCCCATCTCACCAGAGATACGCTGTAAAGCGTCGAAAGCCTGGCGGTCGACGGTCCACTCGGTAGTCCAGCGAATAACGTTGGCCCCAGGGCGTCCCTTAACGTCTCTGCGCTCCTCACCCGCGCGTCCGCCCGGAGGCCCTGAGCTTGTCGCTGCTATGAGCGCGACCCTGCCCTTGGGCGTGTCCATGTATGTGGGAGCCGTTGCCTCTGCCAGATGTTGCCCCGTGCCTGCGTGGGGCATATCATAATCATCCAGGTGCTTGATGTTGGTCAGAACGCCGTTTTCGCCAAAGTCGTAGGAGTGGTTATTGGCGATCCCAACCATGTTGATGCCAAGCCATTGAAGGTCTTTGATAAAGCGTGGGTCGCACCGCATGTAGGTGCCACCGGGTCGGTGAGTGGGTGGATCTTCGTAGTTGTGGAACAGCATTTCCGCGTTAGTGAAGCGGACATCAGTGTTGTGGAGTATGCCCCGCATTTCCAGGAATCGCTCCTCTCGGAACACGGACATGGCCCGTGAAATGAGAGACTCTCCGGTAATTGCCATCGAGATATCGCCACTTTCCGATTCGTACAGCATGATTATTTCCTTTCCATTGATAGAATGATGGACAACCGACTTTGCCAGCTTATGGCGTCGACTCTGGCATACTGCGCTTCCGAGCATGGCCCTCCTCCCCACCTACGTTTGCTGACGGGGAGAAGGCAGTGAACACGTTTATGCAGCGCCTAGATTTGGAGAATCGCGGTGTTGTTCTCGATTTTGAATTCGGTGCCGAACGGCTTTGACAGGCGTTGGAACCTCTCAAAGACCTGCTCGGATACCTGCCCTTCAGCCAGCAGAGGACGTCCTCGCTGTGCTCTTGACCGACCGAAGCCAAGGTCAATGGGAACGAGTTTCAGTTCTGTCAATTCCTTGTCTCTGAAGCTGGTCATGGCAATGGCGCTCTCCCAGATGTGCGGTAGAGCGCCCAGCCCTCTGGTCTCATTGCCGGTGCGGGCGTCATAGAAGTCTGCTGGCGTGGCGTCCCAGTCGAGTCCCTGTCGCAGCATGTTATCGTGAGGCATCAGCAGAACGGTGTCCTGTTGCATAATGAAGTCGCCCAGGCTGTAGAAAATGGGCTTGCCTTTGTAGATTTCGATGCCCCTGTCCCTATGAGGGCCATGGCCCAGGAAGGCGTCTGCGCCCGCGTCGATAACGGCGTGTGCCAGCACCTTGATGTGGTCTGAAGGCTCCTCTATGGTTTCGCCGCCTTCGTGGTTGTGGATGGTGAACAGCACCCAATCGGCCATCCTGCGGGCGTCGCTAACGCGCTGTAGGTTCCGCTGCAGGTCGTCCTCGTTGATCTTGGTATGCTTCTCGAAGACCTCGCCCAGCACAAACTTGGCGGACTGGTCTTCTACGTATTGAGCCTGGTCAAGGAAGTGAAGCTCTGAGTCCGATTCGTGCAACTGCGCTGCGTAGCCCGACTGCCCCATCTGCGCTATATGCTCAGGCCATCCCATCTTCTCGGAGACACGACGAAAGGCGTCGAAGGACTCGCGGTCTATTGTCCACTCGGTAGTCCAGCGGATGACGTTAGACCCTGGACGGCCCTTGACGTCTCTGCGTTCCTCACCCGCGCGATTCCCCGGAGGCCCTGAGCTTGTGGCAGCTATGAGCGCGACCCTGCCCTTGGGCGTGTCCATGTACGTGGGAGCCGTGGCCTCTGCGAGATGCTTCCCCGTGCCTGCGTGGGGCATATCATACTCGTCCAGGTTCTTGATGTTGGTCAGCACGCCGCCTTCGCCATAGTCATATGAGTGATTATTGGCAACGCCAACCAGGTTTATCCCTATCCATTGGAGGTCTTTAATAAAGCGCGGGTCGCACCGCATGTAGGTGCCCCCAGGTCGATGAGTGGGCGGGTTCTCATAGTTATGGAAAATCATTTCAGCGTTCGAGAAACGCACATCGGAGTTGTGGAGCATGTTTCGTATTCCCAAGAATCGCTCCTCTCGGAACACGGACATGGCCCGCGTAATGAGAGACTCTCCGGTAACTGCCATTGAAATATCGCCACTTTCCGATTCGTACAACATGATTCTCTCCTTTCCATTGAGGGACTGATGGACGACTGACTTTGCCAGCCAGCTTACGGCGTCGATTCTAGCATAACGCTCATGCCCTGACAATCAGCGCATTCAGTCTAGCAAGGTCTTAAACCCATATGCACGTCGGTTTTAGTAATGCATTTTCAATAGTGCAAAAGAGAGCAGTCAGGGCATAGAGAGAACAACCCATCCAGAATCTACTTGCGGCTATCTGATAAATATATGCTCGAAGATTGGCCTCTGATTGTCTCCCTGACTTGCATGTATAATAGGGGCGGCCTGCACTGCCAGAAAGTATGTGGGCTGAGAACATACCGAGAAGCTAGCCAAGCGATGGAAAACAATGCCAATGCTAGCAGGAAACGGCCACGGCAAATTGCAAAGCACCCGAGAAGGACAAGTGGGTAATATGGCTTTATGTAGATGGGGGTAGTTATGACCTTGGTTCTCACCAATGCCAACCTGATCGACTGCGTGAACCCTCAGACCATCGAGGCGGCGAGCGTAACGATTGAGGATGGCCGCATCACGAAGATACTTGATGGCAGCCACTCGCCAAGTACCAGGGACGCCCAGGTAATCGACCTCAATGGGTCATATCTGCTTCCAGGTCTGTGGGACGTACACGTGCATCTGGGAGGCGCTAGCATCGCAAACGCCCCTGTAACCGAGCAGACAGTAGAGGCTGGTCGCAACGCCATCGAAGGTCTCGTCGAATCTGGGGTGACGGGAATCCGCAGTGGAGGGGCAGGCCACTTCATCGACGTGGCCTGGAAAAGGGCGTTCGATTCTGGGCGATATACAGGCCCTCGTATATTTGCCAGTGGCTATTTTCTGACTACTACTGCGGGCCATTTCCTCACATCGGGCAACGCGATGGAATGCGATGGCCCCGAGGGTTTCGTGAAGGCCATACGAGAGCAGATCAAAAATGGCGTCGATCACATCAAGCTGAACCTGTCGGGCGGGATTATGGGGCCATCGTGGGACCGCCATTGTCACTCGTTCTTCCTCAAGTCGGAGCTAGAGGCTGCTTTCGACATCTGCCATCAACGTGATTACAAAGTCATGGCGCACGCCGCCAACCCTGACGCGGTCAAGGCAGCCATAAGCCTGGGCGCTCATACCGTTGAGCACGGCTACATCATGGACAACGAGTGCATCCAGATGTTCGTGGAGCGCGGCACATGGTACGTGCCCACCCTTGGGATTAGCCACATGACCCCTAGCCAGAACGTAACCCGGTGGGAAAAGGAATGGATGGAAACCCGCAATCTTGCCCCTGACCTCGTCGAACGCGCTGAGGATGCGGTGGGGGAGCATCGCATGTGGTTTCAGCGCGCACTCGATGCTGGTGTAAAAATGGCCCTTGGGTCTGATTTGTACCCTCTCAAAGACGCTGCGTTGCTTGAGATGGGGCTGTGGGTAAAGGACGGCGCAACGCCCTGGCAGACCCTTGTGGCAGCCACGAAGAACGCAGCCGAACTGTGTGGCATGGGCCAAGACCTGGGTACGGTAGAGGTGGGAAAGCTGGCGGACTTGATAGTCGTCAGCCAAGACCCCCTGGAAGATATTAACCACCTTCGCTCTCTGGAGATGGTTTTCAAAGAAGGCAGGCTTGTTTCGGACAAGCGCAGCTAGGTTGCAGGAGCATTCGTCAGGCCGCTGTTTACACGGAAAATTAGACATTCCAGATGGGCAGAGTTGAATAGGAGGCAAAATCGATAATGAGCACAGAAATCAATCACCAGATTACGCTTGCTGTAAGGCCGGACGGGTACCCGAACGAGTCGGACTTCAAGCAAGTCGAATCGCCAGTTCCGCAACCAGGAGAGGGCGAAGTCATCGTCAGGGCGATCTGGCTTTCGCTAGACCCCTATCAGCGCGGGCGTATGCGAGACGCACAGTCCTATGCTACGCCTGTGGCGCTGGGCGAGGTAGTCGTCGGCGGTATCGTCGGAAGAGTCGTCAAAACCAGGACTCCCGCATTTGCGGTGGGAGACATCGTAGAAGGGTCACTGGGATGGCAAGACTACGGCATCTCCGACGGGCGCAACCTTCGCAAGGTGGACACAGGGCTTGGGCCGATTTCAACCGCCATTGGCATCCTGGGAATGCCGGGGATGACCGCTTACTTCGGATTCCTTGACGTGGCTGAACCAAATCCCGGCGACACAGTCGTCGTATCGGCGGCGTCCGGTGCGGTCGGAGCAATCGTTGGTCAGATATCAAAACTCATGGGATGTCGTACCGTGGGCATCGCAGGAACCCAAGCGAAAATCGACTACATAGTAGACGAGCTAGGCTTCGATGTTGGCATCAACTACAAGACCGAAAATGTAGCCTCTGCTCTGGCTGATGCCTGCCCCCAGGGAATCGACGTGTACTTTGATAACGTTGGAGGGCCTATTACGGACGCAGTGATGGAGCAAATCGCCGTCGGAGGGCGTATCTCCATATGCGGACAGATTTCCCAGTACAACGTGGAGGAGCCTGAGCCTGGGCCGCGCAACCTGGGACTTCTGGTTCGCAAGCAGGCAAAGGTTCAGGGCTTCCTCGTGGGCCAGTTCGCCAATCGCCACGAGGAAGCGAGGCTGCGTATTGCTCAGTGGATCAAAGAAGGCAAAATCAAGTACAAAGAGGATGTCGTCGAAGGTTTGGAAAACGCGCCCAGGGCGTTTATCGGTCTCATGCGCGGCGAGAACTTCGGCAAGCTGCTCATCAAAGTATCGGAGGAGTAGGTAGCCTGTATTTCCATACTGATTGACAACGACAATGCTTTCTGGTGCAATGAGCCTGCCTGATAAAGATCAGACCTAGTGTCGTGGCATCCGCGAAGTGGCTGGCGGAGCCAACTTCGAGAGCAAGCTGGGCGCACTGTTTTGCGCCGTTGACGGCGGTATGAACTAAGAACGAGTTGATGCCAACGAAACTGCTCAGAGAGGGAATCATGCTGAAAAAAATGGTCACCGACAGAGGCGACATGATCGGCTTCGTGATCGGCGCCCTCGTCGGCTGGTTTGTCGGCGGTTACATTGGCAATGCCATCGTCGAGGGCACTGGCGGCATAGTTGGCTTCATGGTCGGCGGCGTCGTTGGCGCGATCTTAGGAGCCTCCCTCGGCGGCATCTTCATTGGCAAGCGTGCCCGATAGCCCTTTGTCAGAAAGACCCGCCCGGATATATGCCCCGGCATGTTGGTAGGCGAAACCTCCAGGGGCCAGTGCTGATGTCACAGGCCGACACCTCAAACACTGAGGCAGAAAGGATGTCGAGATGAAAGGCAAAGCAGCAGTTGCCACTTCACCTGGAGCGCCCTTCGATATACGTGAATACACAGTCCCCGAAGTTAGCCCCGACGATATTCTCGTCAAAATCAGGCTCGCCAACATCTGCGGCTCCGATCTGCATGGATGGGAAGGCCGGACTTCTGGCAATGTTGGCGGGACCGGGACTATTCCAGGCCACGAGATGTTTGGCGATGTCTACGATATCGGGCATAGTGTTCGTTTTGATAGCATGGGCAACCCACTGAAGATAGGCGATCGAATCGCGTATTCCTATTTCAGGCCATGTAATGTGTGCAGCGCCTGCATGCATGGCGACGCCGCATGTCCATATCGATACCGAGACCGCGATCTAGCTCCCGACGAGTACCCGCATTTCAACGGAGCATTCGCCCAGTATTTCTACATGCGATCTGGACACTGGGTCTTCAAGGTGCCCGATGAACTTGCCGACGAGTTGGTGTCTCCCGTCAACTGCGCTCTGGCAGAAGTGCTGTATGGTCTGCACAGGGTAGGTATAACCCTCGGAGATACAGTGGTAATCCAGGGCGTGGGTGGTCTGGGACTATACGCCACAGCCGTCGCCAGAGAGATGGGCGCGGGACAGATCATAGTCCTCGACCGCATGAACTCCCGATTGCGGCTTGCCGAGGAGTTCGGGGCTGACAAAACCATCAACGTTGACGAAACATCGTCCGAGGAGCGGATTGCCAGGGTGCGGGAGTGGACAGGAGGGCATGGCGTCGATGTAGTAGCCGAGCTAACCGGTGTTCCATCGGTAGTGCAGGAAGGTCTGGACATGATGCGGCCCGGTGGACGATATCTGTGGATAGGAAGCATCACGCCGACACCAGCCGAGATCATACCGCCTACAGTGGTGCGCGCCAGTCGAACCATCTTCGGCGTTGTAGTATACGAAAAGTGGGTTATTCCTCGTGCGCTGGACCTGCTGGTGCGCACTCAGCATCGGTATCCGTACCACAAGATTATCTCGGACAAGTTCCCACTTGATGAGATCAACAAGGCGTTTCCAGAGGCGGCGAAAAGAGAGTGCATTCATGTGGCGCTGACGATGTAGGGTCGCCGCAGCCACCGGCGACCTCGGTGTGCTCTGAAGGACAAGCTAGATCGGCACAGATAACCCTGCCCAAAAGATGAACCCCGGCATTTCATATACAGAAAGAGCAAAGAGGAGAAATCATGGCAGATTTTACCAAGGAACAGGTGGCGGGACTTCTCCAATCTTTGGGCTACCATGTTCCCGACCCGGACCTGACAGAGATCACGCATCGTTACAACGCGGTGGTGGAGGTATTGCAGGGGTTGGACCGCCTCGATGTTGGTGATACAGAACCGTGGCCTCCACAACCCGGTCGGAGGAACGACGATGGACGATAAAAGCCTGGCTTTTCTCACCATAAGGGAACAAGCAGAGCTATTGAGGTCAGGGCAACTCTCTCCGGTGAAGCTGACCGAAGTGTATCTGAATCGGATAGAGCAGTTCAACGGTCAGCTTAATTCATACATCACTGTGTGCCGCGACGATGCGCTGGCAGCCGCACGTGAAGCGGAACGAGAGATTGGCGCTGGGCAATACAAAGGCTCTCTTCATGGAATTCCCATTGCGGTAAAAGATCAGATGTATATAAATGGAGTCCGCACGACCGGCGGTTCTAAAATCTATAGAGATTTCGTGCCGGATGAAGACGCGACAGTGGTAAGGAACTTAAACCGAGCCGGGGCGATACTTCTGGGCACTTTGAACACGATGGAGTTCCACATGGGTGGCACAATCAATTTCCCGTTCGGCACTCCCAGAAACCCATGGGATGTAGAACGCACACCGGGAGGCTCGTCTAGCGGTTCTGGTTCTGCCGTGGCGTCTGCCCTGTGCAGTGGCGCTCTAGGCGGGGATACAGGAGGGTCTGTTCGAGGCCCTGCTTCTCTGTGCGGGATTGCGGGACTCAAACCCACCTGGTCAAGGGTCAGCCGGTATGGAGTCTATCCATTATGCTGTTCCCAAGACTGCATAGGCCCTCTGGCCCGGAGCGTCGAGGACTGTGCCATAATCCTTGAGCAGATAGCTGGACACGACCCAAGAGACCCCACATCAAGCACGAAGCCAGTGCCAAACTATGTTGCCCAACTAGACGGCGGCCTCGACGGTGTGCGCATTGGAGTTGTTGAAGAGATGCTCAACCATGATGGCATCGAGGTCGAAACTCGCCAGTTTGTGAAGGCCGGTGTAGACACGTTGAGCGAGTTGGGTGCTGAAGTAGAAACAATCAGCATACCCCTCATGAACGAGACTGCTTTCATTCATGCTGCCGTTGTTGATACCGAGGCTGCCAGCTACCATCGTGAGCATCTTCTCACTCGTTACGAAGACTATGACTACAATACGCGCGTGCGTCTCGCAGTAGGCGCCATCCTTCCAGCGGGGCTGCAAACCCTGGCTCTTAGAGTCAGGGCGGCAGTAGAAAGGCAAGTTATCGAAGCCTTTGGCAACTTCGACATCCTGATAGGAGCCACATCCCCGGGTGGTGCGGGAAAGATACAGACAGAGAGCGATATTCACAGCAAGGCGGATTACATCGACGCATTATCAGGACGCGCCGGAGGAACGATGGCGTTAAGTATGGCGGGAGTGCCTGCGATATCCGTTCCCTGCGGAATAAACTCGGAAGGCTTGCCACTGGGATTACAGATTGCGGGGCGTCCTTTCGAAGAAGGCCTGGTATTCAAAGTCGCCCATGTATATCAACAGGCTACCGACTGGCACATGAGGCGGCCTCCCGTTTCCTGATTCGACGAATCAAGAGTACCTGACAAGATAAACCTGCCTGTGCCATTCCGTCCAATTCGCTGGCAATCGACTTGCGGTTCTGCTCAGTCGCTAGCGATTCTTGAACTGTGCCACCCGTTTCTCGGCAAAAGCCTTGGGGCCTTCCAGCGAGTCCTCCATGCCGCGCAGATTGGCTTCCAGCGCCGATGCGAAGGCCTGCGCCTCAAGCGTGCTCATGGAATAACATTGGTGAACGAGCTGATTGAAGTTGCTAATCACCCTCGGAGCCATTCTCACTAATGTCCTCGCCCAATCGATGGCTTCGTCCATAAGCTGTTCTTTCGGCACGACTCTATTCACCAGGCCGACCTCATACGCTCGTTGAGCCGTGAACCTGCGGTCGCCCATAAGACAGAACTCCAGGGCTGTCCCAATGCCCACGATCCGCGACAAAGTAGCGACGAAGCCCGCGCCTTGATTCCAGCGTGCTTCCGCGATATTCATCTCGGCATGCTCTGCCGCAATCCTGAATGTGCAATATTGAGCGACCGACCAGCCCCCGGCAATCGCGTAGCCGTTTATGGCGGCGATAGTCGGCTTCCAACAGCCAAGCTTTTCGCCAATAGGAACTACCGAACGAACACGGTTTCTGTAAGGAGCGTCTCCTCCTTCCTCCTCAAGATCAGCGCGGATCTTCAAGTCCTGTCCTGCGGAAAACGCCCGGTCACCCGCTCCGGTCACGATGGCGACCAAACAGTTTTCGTCATCCGCGAAAGTTGTCCATGCATCTACCCAACGCTGCGTCATCCCCGGGTCGCTGGCGTTCATGCGTTGCGGGCGATTCATGGTGATGATCGCAATTTTCCCCTCGTCAGCGGTCTCATACAACAGTTCATCATGCGACCAACCGGGCAATGGTGTACGTACGACTGGCTCTGGCATTCCTGAAGCCTCCTTTGTAAGCCTTTGTTTTCAGTGTTACAACGCGCGACTATAATTTACCACTTTAGGCGACCGCTATGTAGTGCATCGCTTTGGATGCAAACAAAAAGACCACCCAAATGGGTGGTCTTCAATGCTGTAATTCCAGGCTAAACGGGAGCGTGGGGCGAGACTCGAACTCGCAACAGCCACCTTTTTTTGTTGATTAAGTAGTTGGTTAAGGGCAATCACGAGAACGAATGTTTCTACGGATTAGCAGTCTCACACCTAGTTTGCTAATTTCAGCAAACTTTTTTTTTCTTGCTCCAGATATTCTGAATCCCTGCAACGCAAAAATAAGTGAGTATTCCACCCACCACCGTTAATGTCAGTTTTTCGAGGGCTTCTTCCATATTTTGCGTGCTCTACCCTAAAAGGCTTTCTACCAGAAATCAAAGCAGATCGGTCCAAACCAATGTTATCAGGGAATCTCAATCTCGTTTTCGGCCAATAGCTCCTCTAACTTGGCGACCCTGTCATTGATTATGGTTATTGCCCTTCGCTCGGCCTCCAATTGCTCGTAGTAGTCAACGACGTTTCTCTGAGCAATCTGTCTCAGCCTGCGCTCCTCGATAATGTCCCTTCGCAACGAATCTATAAAGGGCATAAGTTCCTGATCCCGTTGGTTATATCCCAGATTGACGCCTTGAGAATGGCCGACGCCATACCCTAAGGCTCCACCAGCGACTCCACCGGCAAGGGCAGCAAGCAGTCCACCTATCGGATCGGGTAGTGGTAATATATTCTCGGTCATGTTTTCTCCTACCCTGTCAGGGGGGACCACTTGCTCCATTCGGCTGTTCTCTAGCTGGATGACCTTCACCTTCTATTATAGCTTTATCCATCTGCGTTTGCCAGAGCGAGAGCAATTGCCCCTGCAATTATCTTGCCCAATTCCTCACTGAGTTCATTTACGGCGGCAACCTTATGTATGTGACATTTCCCCTTCTAGGCCATCGACAAAACGGGGTAGAGCTTCACGCACTTGCTTGGTAATGACACTTGCCAATTCACCTTCACTGAGACCTAATGTATGGGTATGTTTTTGATTCTCTATTGTTTCTCTATCCACTTCGACTCTCCCGGAATTTGATGATGAGTGGAGCGGGGGACGAGACTCGAACTCGCAACAGCCACCTTGGAAGGGTGGAACTCTACCAATTGAGTTACCCCCGCGCTCTTCACTTCCTGCTGGGAAGGCAGGAGCTATAACCGCTGAGTTATTCCCGCATCTATTAAGAATAATCAGACTCGGCTCGGTAGTCAACTGGAAGCGCATCTTTTTGCGCAGAAATCTGGCTGAACAGACGCGCTTACTCCATGTCGCCCCATTTGTCGCCTGTCTTTAGCTCTACTTCGAGCGGCACCGCAAGCGACATCGCCGACGGCATAAGCTCCATGACGATGGCCTTCATCTGCTCAAGTTCCTCGACTGGCGTTTCGAAGATTAGCTCGTCGTGAACCTGGATTATCATCAGGGAGCGCAGCTTCAAGGCGTCCAGCCTTTCTTGAATGCGTATCATAGCGATTTTGATTATGTCCGCCGCCGTCCCTTGAATCGGCATGTTGATTGCCATCCGCTCCCCGGAAGACCTGACGTTGTGGTTGCTTGAGCGGACTTCGTGAATGTACCGCCGTCTGCCCAGAAGCGTCTCCACATACCCCTTTTCTTTGACCTCGACCTTGATGGCGTCTATGTACTCGCGGATGCCGGGGTATTTGCCGAAGTAGGTTTCGATGAATTTAGCCCCCTCATCCGGTGTAAGGCCGGTCTGCTGGCGAATCCCGAAGGGGCTGAGGCCGTAGATTACGCCGAAGTTCATTATCTTGGCGATGCGCCTCATGTCCGGCGTTACCTCGTCTATGGCAACGCTGTACACCGACGACGCCGTAGCAGAATGAATGTCTTCTTTGTTCTTGAACGCTTCGAGAAGCGCGGGGTCTTGGGACAGGTGGGCCAGGACGCGAAGCTCAATCTGGGAGTAGTCCGCCGCGAGCAGCGTCCACTCCGGCGCTTTCTCTGCGACGAACGCCTTGCGCACTCGCCGCCCAAGCTCCGTCCTCACCGGAATGTTCTGCACGTTGGGGTCGTTGCTCGATACCCGGCCTGTTGCAGAGCCTGTCTGATTGAAGCTGGTGTGAATTCGTCCTGTTTTCTGGTTCACCAGCGACGGCAGCGCGTCGACATAGGTGGACTTTAGCTTCGATAGCTGACGATACTCAAGAATCTGGTCAAGCAACTCGTAGGCCCTGGGGTCAACGTCGTCGCCCTTGCCCTGGTCGAGCATCTCCTTGAGGCTGTCCAGAGACGCGGCGTCGGTGGAGAAGCCTTTCTGCGTGCGCTTGGTGGGCGGCAGCCTAAGTTCCTTGAACAGCACGTCGCCTAGCTGCTGCGACGAGTTAATGTTGAACTGATGGCCTATAAGTTGGTACATGCCTGACTCGATTACAAATAGACGCTCGCCAAGCTCGCTCGACATCTCGTTCAGCAGCATCGCATCGAGGGCGACGCCGTTGCGCTGCATTCGCACAAGCACCGGGACAAGCGGCATCTCGACCGTGTCAAGCAGACCTCTGAGTTCTTTCTCCTCAAGCTCTTTCTCGAATATGCCGCGCAGCCTTTCGGTGAAATCGGCGTCTGCCGCAGCGTAGTCAGCGGACTTGTCTATCGCCACCTGCGCCATGGTAATCTGCTTCTTCCCCGTGCCGATTAGCTCGGATATCGGCGTCATCTCCTCGTTAAGGCAATCCATCGCCAGCGCCTTCAGGCCGATTGACTTTCTGCCGCCGAGGTGCGCCGCAAGCATCGTGTCGAACTGGAGGTTTTTGACCTGAACCCCGTGATTTTCCAGCACTGTCATGTCGTAGTTTGCGTTGTGGGCCGCCTTGGGAATCTCCTCGCTTTCCAGGAGGGGGGCCAGCCGCTTTAGCACAACGTCCATAGGAACCTGCTTGCCTTCAAGATGCCCAACGGGAACGTACCAGCCCTGTCCAGGCGCAATCGAGAAGGACAGGCCAACGAGTTTGGCTGCCATAGCGTTCGTCGAAGTCGTCTCGGTGTCGAACGAAAAACCGGAGGGGGTGTTCAACTCCTGCGCCATCGTTTCGAGCGCTTCCTCGGTGTCTACCAGCGTGTAGTGAGCCTCCATCTTATCCTGGGCAACGGGGTCAGGTTCAGCCGTTTCACTGTCCAGTTGCCCTGCCGGAATTCGAGGAACCATGCTGAAGAACTCAAGCTCCCTCAGAAACTCGGTGACCTTCGAGCGGTCGTAGTTCCAGAAGCGAGCGGCTTCGAGGTCGAGTTTTAGAGGCACTTCTCTGACGATTGTGGTCAGCATTTTGCCGCGTTTCGCGATTTCCCTGCTGTCTTCGAGGGCCTGCTGGAATCTAGCGGGGGTGACCTCGTCCAGATGCTCGTATATGCCTTCCAGCGTGCCGAACTGGGATAGCAGTCGAATCGCGTATTTGGGGCCAATTCCCGGAACGCCTGGAATGTTGTCGGACGAGTCGCCCTGAATGGCCTTGATATCCGGCACTAGCTCAGGGCCAAGGCCGCCGTACCGCTCTTTAACCGCTGCTTCGTCGTACACGTTCTGCCTCTGTGCGCCGTAGGACAGCACGACGCGCACCCAGGGCGAGACGAGTTGCAGGATGTCGCTGTCGCCAGTGAGGACGAGCGTTTCGATTTGCTGCTCCTCTGCCTGACGACAGAGCGTGCCTAGAACGTCGTCGGCCTCGAAGCCCTCCATCTCGTAGACGGGGATGGCGAAGGCTTCGACGAGTTCACGCACGCGACCGAACTGAAGGCGCAACTCTGGCGGCGTCGGAGGACGGTGCGCCTTGTACTCTTTGTATTCGAGATGCCTGAACGTCGGCGCGGGCAGGTCGAAGGTGACGGCGCAGTGTGTCGGCTTCCGGTCGGACAGCGCGCGGAGGAAGGTGTTCAGAAAGCCGAAGACGGCTGTCACCTCTTCGCCTGTGCCCCTCACGTTCAGAGGCTCCTTGAAGGCGTGCCAGGCGCGATGCACGAGGGCGTTGCCGTCTATGAGGATGAGCAAGGGTTTTTCTTCGAACATTGGCATAGTGCCGCCAGAGGTCATGACGCTCTCCCGAAACACAGGTTATGTTCGATTATAACCGGAATCGGGGATACTTCGCCAAGGCAAAGAGAGGGGTTGTTGGGTCTGTCCTCTCACTTATAGTCCTTCCGAAGAAAAAGGAGAGAGGGCTAGAGAAGGGTAATGGCAATCGCCATTACCAGTCTGATGCCCTTGAACTGAAACCCGAGCCTACACCCCGGCCATATCGCGCGCCTCTTCCAGAAGCGCTTCAACGTCGTCGGGCGATTCGGCTTCGGCGTAGATTCGCAACAAAGGCTCGGTGCCTGAGAAGCGCACAAGCGCCCAGTAGCCGCCTTCCAGCACGAATCGGTAGCCGTCCCTAGTGTCGATTTTGTCGATCCGCTTTCCTGCCAACGTCGAGGGGCTGGCTCTCCTGAGACGCGAGTGAATCTCGGCCCGATCTTCCGGGTCGAATTCGACGTCCCAGCGGTCGTAGTGGTGCGGGCCGACTTTCTCGACGAGCATTTCAAGCAGTTGCGAGACCGTTTTGCCCGTCCTCACCATCATGTCCAGAATCAGCAGCCCGCTGAGAATGCCGTCCCTCTCAGGGATGTTGCCCTGAATGGCGTAGCCTCCGCTTTCTTCGCCCGCGAGTAAGGCGTCCTCTCGCATCATGACCGGCCCCAGGTATTTGAAGCCTACCTCCGTGTCGAACACTGGCACGCCGTAAATCTCGGCCAGTCGGTCTACCATGCTGGTCATGGTTATGGAGCGCACGAGGGGGCCACGGCGATTGAGGACTTCCAAATGATGAAGGCATAGAAGCGCGAAGGACTCTAACGTGGTGACGAACCGGCCATTCTCGTCAACAACACCAAGGCGGTCGGCGTCGCCGTCCGTGGCGAGGCCGATGTCGGCTGACTGGCTCGGAACGAGGTTCATTAGCTCACCCAGGTTGTGTGCGAGCGGCTCAGGCTGGGCCATGCCCGGAAACGCCGGATTGCGTTCGCCGTGAAGCTCTACGACCTCTGTCGAGCCTCCCGTCAAGAGCTTGCTGAAATATCCGGCTCCCGCGCCGTACATAGAGTCAACCGCTACTTTGAGGCCTGCGTTCCTGATGTTGCCCACGTCGACCAGATTGGCAATGTGGCCCAGGTAGGCCGGTTCCGGGTCGATGTATTCCAGCAGCCCTTTTGATGTGGCCTCCGCGAGAGTCATCCTCATCGGGTTGCCCGTGGCGACTGCCTCCGCGATGAACGCCTCCAATTCCTCGACGACCTCCGGCGAGGCGCTGCCGCCGTAGTCGGGCTTGTACTTGAAGCCGTTCCATCGCGCCGGATTGTGGCTGGCCGTGATTACGGCCCCGCCTCCCGCATTGAGCGTGACGAGGTTGTAGGAGACGACGGGCGTCGGGGCGGGCTTATCACACAAGAACGTCGGCACGCCGTTGGCAGTCGTGACCTCGGCGACGACAGCCGCGAAGTCCTCGGAGGCAAAGCGGGTGTCGTAGCCTACTATCAGGCCACGAGAGGCAAGGCCCGCTTGCTTCAAAAATGCCGCCGTCCCCTGGGCGCAGAGCCGAACGTTGTCGAAGGTGTATTCCTCCGCTATCAGTGCGCGCCAGCCGTCTGTCCCGAACTTGATTGCCATGTCAAACCCTCTCTACGAGCTTGCGGCCTGTGACTCTCCGGTTTCCTCCATGAACGCTTCCCGCCTGAGTATAGAGGCCTTGTCGGTGCGCTCCCAGGGCAGATCGAGGTCGTCGCGCCCGAAGTGCCCGTAGGCGGCAGTCTGCTTGTAGATCGGGGCACGCAGATTGAGGTCTCGAATGATGGCGCCGGGTCTGAGGTCGAAGTGCTTGCTGATTAGCTCCACAATCTTGTCGTCCGAGACCTTGTTTGTGCCGAATGCCTCAACCGAGATGGATATAGGCTCCGCGACTCCGATGGCATAGGATACCTGAATCTCCAGACGGTCTGCCATGCCAGCAGCCACAACGTTTTTGGCGACGTATCGGGCTGCGTAGGCTGCGGAGCGGTCAACCTTTGTCGGGTCCTTGCCTGAGAATGCGCCACCGCCGTGCCTGGCGAAGCCGCCATAGGTGTCGACAAGTATCTTGCGACCGGTAAGGCCTGTGTCACCAACCGGGCCGCCTGTTACGAAACGTCCTGAGGGATTCACCACGTATCTGGTGTCTCGGTCTCTCAATTCAGCGGGAATTACCTGTTTGGCGACCTCCTCTATGAGGTCTCGCTCTATAACGGACTGGCTCACTTCAGGGTTGTGCTGTGAACTCATGATGACTGTGTGCACTCTCTTGGGCACGCCGAATTCGTACTCGACCGTCACCTGAGATTTGCCATCGGGTCGCAGATAGGGAAGCAGTCCCTCTCTTCTGACTTCGCTCATGCGGCGACAGATTTTATGGGCGAGCGAGATGGATAGAGGCATCATCTCAGTCGTCTCGTTTGAGGCAAAGCCTACCATCATGCCCTGGTCGCCCGCGCCCAGAGATTCTACTGATTCGCCGTTGCTTCCGTCCTTTCCTCTTACCTCCAGCGATGTCGTTACGCCATGAGAGATGTCGGGGGACTGCTCGTGAACTGACACGGCAATTCCGCAGGACTGATGGTCGAACCCGTAAGAGGAATCGACGTAGCCTGCGTCTCGAATCGTATGGCGAACCAGCGCGGGAATGTCCACGTAGGTCTCGGTGGTAATCTCGCCCATTACCACCACCAAGCCAGTCGTGACGCAGACCTCGCAGGCAACGCGCGCCATAGGATCGCGGGCCAGGATGTTGTCCAGAATCGCGTCCGAAATCTGGTCGCAGAGCTTGTCGGGATGCCCCTCTGTTACGGACTCCGAAGTAAAAAGATACGATGGTGAATTAGTGAAGCTAAAGGCCATTATCTACCCTCCTTGTTTATCACGACCCGATGGAAATGTTACACGGGCCTCATTAGAATCGTGGCAAAGGCGCTCAGGAAGCAAGCCCCAGTTTTTCCAGCTTGTCTTGATTTAGCTCTACGAGCACGGCTTTGCCTTCGGCTATCAACTCGTCTCGCTCGGTAGTAAGCGTGGCGGAGATGTTTATATTGCGCCCCGCTCGTTCCACGAGCCACGATTTGGCAATTATCTTTTCGCCTATGTTGGCGGGCCTGCGGAATCTCGTTTCCATGTTTTTCATCATGACTACTATGCCCTCGTAGTACGGAAAATTCTCCAGCACCTCGTAGAGCAATGAAGTGATGATTCCGCCATGCACTATGCCCGGCCATCCCTGATGTTCATCGCGGGGGATGAACTCGGTTTTCAGGTATTTGTCGCCTGTTCGATACTTCAGGTGCAGGCCTATCGGGTTAGAGGCCCCGCAGCCGAAGCAGAACGAGTACTCCTTTACCCGCGCATCCGCCATATTTCCTCCTTACGTCCCCACTTCCCAGCTTGCCAGATAGTCCTGTTGCTCTTGTGTGAGCGTGTCTATGGTGACTCCCATTGATTGCAATTTTAGCCTTCCAACCTCTTCATCGATGTCTCGCGGCACTACGTAAACCTGCGGACTCAGCGTGTGTGCCACCTGACTTAGATGCTCAACTGACAATGCCTGATTCGCAAAGCTCATGTCCATTACAGCCGAGGGATGGCCTTCGGCGGCGGCGAGGTTGATTAGGCGTCCCTCACCCAGAAGGAATAGCCGCCTGCCATCGCCCATGAGGTACTCCTCCACAAATGGCCTGACCTCTTGCTTACCGTCCGCTAGCTCCTCCATGGCCCCTATGTCTATCTCGACGTTGAAGTGACCGCTGTTGGCGATGATGGCCCCGTCTTTCATCGCTTCGATGTGCGCGCGACCAACGGCCTTCATGCCGCCCGTGAGGGTAATGAATATGTCGCCTATTTTGGCGGCATCCTGCATCGACATTACCTCGTGTCCGTCCATGACCGCTTCCAGGGCGCGGATGGGGTCTATTTCGGTGACGATGGTGTGAGCGCCCATGCCCTTGGCCCGCAAAGCGACGCCTTTGCCGCACCAGCCATAGCCGGCCATCACAACATTCTTTCCAGCCCAGAGGACGTTTGTAGCTCGCGTGATGCCGTCCAGCGTGCTCTGGCCCGTTCCATAGCGGTTGTCGAAGAAGTGCTTGGTGTCGGCGTCGTTCACGGCGATGATGGGATACTTCAGCTTGCCCGCTTCGGCGAGGCTCTTGAGGCGAATCACGCCCGTAGTCGTCTCCTCGGTGCCACCGACAACCTGTTCCAGAAGGTCGGTTCGGGTGGAATGAAGCATAGCCACCAGGTCGGCCCCGTCGTCGAGGGTCAGGTTCGGCTTGGCTTCGAGGGCCGCGGTCAGATGCCGATAGTAGGTGTCTGTGTCCTCGCCTTTGATGGCGTATGTGGCGATTCCGTACTCGGCCACCAGCGCGGCGGCAGTCTCATCCTGAGTGCTGAGGGGGTTGCTGGCGCATATCGTAACCTCAGCGCCGCCGTCTCTCAGCGCGAGGACGAGGTTCGCCGTCTCGGTGGTCACATGCAGACACGCCGCGATACGCAATCCCTTCAATGGCTGTTCCTTGGCGAATCGCTCGCGTATCTGTCGCAGCACGGGCATCTCTCTGGCTGCCCACTCAATGCGGCGAATGCCTTCGTTGGCGAGCGAAAGGTCTTTTACATCTCCATTACCTGTTCTAGTGGTCAAATCATCCTCCTGATTCAAAAGTACATAAATTAACATCCAAACTGAGTATCCCCCTCACCTCAATCCTCTCCCGCCAGGGGAGAGGAGGATAATTCCTTCTCCCTTGACGGTCCGACGCACCGGACTCCGATACTTATGTCGGAGGAGAAGGTTAGGATGAGGGTGTCCGCATTAGCGGCTGTCTCGCCAGGGCAGGGACTCGCCGTCCTGCAATGGCATGAATTGGGATAGCTGTGTGAACGCACGGAACCTCTCGTCGATGTCTTGTTGGCTAAGGGCTGCGAGGCGGTCCATGCTGAAGCTTTCCACCGCAAAGGAACCCATGACCGAGCCAAGCACGGCGGCCCTTCGCAGTCCGTCGGGACTCGTGTCTCCGGTCGAAGCCAGGTAGCCCATGAAGCCGCCCGCGAAGGAGTCTCCCGCGCCTGTGGGGTCGATCACCCGCTCCAGTGGGAAGGCGGGCGCTGAGAAAACAGAGTCTCCGTTGAACACCAGAACACCGTGCTCTCCGCGCTTGGCTATGACCGTACTCGGCCCCATGCTCAGAATGCGCTCGGCGGCGGTCACAAGGTTGACCTCTTCTGCGAAAGAGCGCACCTCCCCAACGTCCATGAACAGGATGTCGATGCCTTCTACCACACGGGCGAGATCATTTTTCTTGCCTTCTATCCAGAAATTCATCGTGTCGAGGGCTACCACCTTGGGCCTGGGTTCCATCTGCTTTAGCACGTCAAGCTGAAGCTCCGGGTCGATATTCGCCAGGAAGAGATATGGCTGACTTCGATGCTCCGAGGTCAGCGAAGGCGAAAAGTCCGCGAAGACGTTTAGCTGGGTGTCCAGCGTATCGCGGGTGTTGACATCTTCCTCTCCATAGACTCCAGCCCACCGAAACGTCTTGCCTGGGCTGCGTTCCAGACCAGAGACATCGACGTGATGCGACTCTAGCATACTGATATGCTCTTGACGAAAGTCCTCGCCCACCACTGCTACGACGCTCACGGGGGTGAAGTAGCTGCTGGCAATGGAGAAGTAGGTCGCCGAGCCGCCTAGAGAGTCGTCTCGGCTTCCCGCTGAGGTCTTGACCGAATCGTATGCGACTGAGCCTACTACCAGAACCGACATATATTCACCTGGCCGTTATGTTGGAGCGAACCTATTTGCGCCTTATTCATCAGACCCATAACTTGTGGGATGTCCTTTCTCGATCCACGAGGGAGTACCGTCTTCGATATTGTATAGCAACTCGGAGTCGTAACCCATCGCGGCTGCCATCTCGCAGGCTAGCCCGCTTCGGACGCCCGCCGCGCATATAAAGTAGAGTTTCTTGTCCGTTGGAAGCTCGTCTATACGGGCCAAAACGTCGTCTACAGGTATAAAAAGAGCACCCTTAACGTGACCGTCAATATATTCGTCGGGTCGGCGAACATCTACGAATACAACGCTGTCGTCCCCTAGCATCGTCGCCGCTTCGTCTGAGTCAAGCCTGTAATAAGGTTCTCCTGGTTCTTGCCTGGGCATCTTCCGCACCCTCCTCTTTTTTTGGTTTCTGCGTAAATAGCTAAAGTTCAAGCGTAACTGAGGACAAACCTCTCACCCTCATCCCAACCTTCTCCCTCGATGGGAGAAGGTTGGGATGAGGGTGCGTCTTTCAAACTGCCGAAACACTAAAGATATTTCTCCACAATCAAAGATAATCGGCTCCTTGCGCTCTTGGATATGCTCTCTCGACTGGTAATAATAGCATTCTTGAGGGCAGAGGCACACAGGCACTCGCGGGTCTTCGGAAGCGCCGACAGCACCTCTCGAATGACTACCCGCGAAACCGCTACGTTCTTGAGTAGGTTGCCGACTACAAGCTCTACCGAAACGTCTTCTTCACTCTGATGCCAGG
The DNA here is from genome assembly GCA_965206395.1 of Dehalococcoidia bacterium. Classification (GTDB taxonomy): domain Bacteria; phylum Chloroflexota; class Dehalococcoidia; order Lucifugimonadales; family CATOSD01; genus CBDBJK01. The sequence goes on along the minus strand of CBDBJK010000008.1, from coordinate 67,626 downwards.
TGTCGTAGTCGGTGACCAGCGCCATCGTCGAGTAGCACATCTCGGCTTCGCGGGCCAGCTTGGCCTCCGGCAGGGCGGTCATTCCTATTATGTCGGCCCCCCATGAGCGATAAAGCTCCGACTCCGCCCTCGTGGAAAACTGCGGCCCTTCGATGACGATGCACGTGCCGCCAACGTGGGTATCAACCCTTTGCCGTTGGGCCGCCTGCGCGACAGTATCGCTCATCACGGGGCAGAATGGGTCAGCAAAGGCTATATGCCCCACGATGCCGTCTTCGAAAAATGAATTGACGCGGCTCTTTGTTCGATCTATTAGCTGGTCTGGAATAACGAAATCCAGCGGCTTGACATCTTCCTTGAGGCTGCCCACCGCGCTTATAGACACGATGCGCTCGACTCCCAGGGACTTGAGCGCGAAAACGTTCGCCCTGGCAGGCAACTCGGTAGGAGAGATGCGATGGCCTTTGCCGTGGCGCGGCAGAAACGCGACCCGCTCATCATTCAGCGTGCCAACAACTATGGCATCGCTGGGCGAGCCGAAAGGGGTCTGGACATCAACCTCTTTTCTGTCGGAGAGACCTTCCATATCGTACAGGCCGGAACCGCCGATAAAAGCGACCTTCGCCTCCTCAGCCATTCGGAGCCTCCAGGACTTTCTGCAATCCATCACAATACGGCTCTCTGACGACGCCCGCCTCTGTGATAATCGCTGTGATGTAGCGGTGAGGTGTAACGTCGAAGGCCGTGTTCAGCACGTCTATGCCTTCGGAGGCGATTCGGACGCCCGCGATATGGGTAACCTCTTCAGCAGGGCGCTCCTCTATGGGGATGAGATCGCCGGAGGAGAGGCTCAGGTCGATTGTGCTTGTCGGGGCCGCGACATAGAACGGCACTCCGTTCTCTCTGGCGAGCACCGCCAGGCTGTAGGTTCCGATTTTGTTGGCTGTGTCTCCATTGGCCGCTATCCGATCTGCTCCCACTATGACCGCCTGCGCTCTGCCGAGACGCAAAAGCTGCCCGGCGGCGGAGTCGGGAATCAGAGTCGCGCTGATATTCGCCTGCGCCAGTTCCCAGGCGGTAAGCCGCCCTCCCTGAAGAAGGGGCCGCGTTTCGGTTGCGAAGACGCCGCTCAGCCTGCCGTCGCTCCACGCGGTGCGTATGACGCCCAAGGCCGTCCCGTAACCGCCGGTTGCCAGAGCGCCGGTGTTGCAATGAGTCAGAACGGCGCTATCGTATGGAATCAGTTCTGCACCAAATCGGCCTATCCGGTGGTTGGCTTCCTCATCCTCGTCCTGTATCCTCTTGGCCTCCGCAACGAGATCTGCGGGCGAGCCTGCGTTTTGCGCAACGCCAAGCATCCGCAGGACGGCCCACTCCAGGTTGACCGCCGTCGGACGCGCGTTTCTTATCTCTTGCGCCGCTATTTCCAGGCGAGGCATAAAATCTTCGACACCTGCTATATCAATTTCCAGGGCGGCCAGGGACACCGCATAAGCTCCTGCGATTCCGATGGCTGGCGCGCCTCGAATGCGCATCTCTTTTATCGCCGCGACGACGTTTCTATAGTCGTCAAGCTCAAGCCAGACCTCTTCCAGGGGAAGCCGTGCCTGGTCTATCAGCCTGACCTTGCCATCATCGAGCCAGCAGATGGGCCGGAAGCTCAATGTCTTGGCAGATGCCACGGTGTTACCTCAGATTCTCTCAAAGGGTTTCCTGTTTCGTAACGTCAAATCGCAGCGAAGTACCCATGCCTTATATATTTCGGCATCGGGTAATTGCTCAATTGGAGAATCAACCATTAGTCCCCCCCCAAAAAAAAACTTCTCTATGACACGATGAGAGAAGCTTTTTGCCTGGAAGAAAACTCTCATCTTTCGAGCATTTCAAGCTCGTCGGAATTGGCACCGCGTCGATGGCTAATGAAGCCAATCCGACCGGTTGCCGGGCATCACTGGGCCGATCCCTCCGCCTCTCGTGATAAGAGCTGCGATTATTCAGTTTTGTGAGAACGCATTTATGCTACTATGGGCCACCAACAGTGTCAAGGGCGATGGGCTATCCACCGCAAAGCACGGCCATATATACCTTGACAAAGGGCCGTCAGAGGACCGCGTGGTGGGCGGTTCTTCAACAAAAACGTCGGAGGCAGTTTAACTCCTCCGACGCAATATAGGCCAAGGTTACCAGATCACAAGTAGTGCGGCATCCGTCGGACTCCGGCTTGTTCGTATATGGCGCTCACGGCCATATCCTCGTCATCTCAATGAATCATTACCCGCCGCAACTGGTCGACGTCGGCTTGCATTAACATCATATGATTACCAGAGGTTTTCACACCTTCTACCGCGTCCAGTATCGCATAGAGTCTCTTTTTAAACTTTCCTAACATTAGCCAGACACTCCTCCTTTCATAAGCCTTCCCCACTCATGCCAAAGGTTGCCTCCCATCCTACTACATACCTATTATGAGGAACAGAGTCAGTTTCATTATATCATCATTACCGGCTTCTTTGAATTCGTGGGGTCAGAAGGTCGCGTGGGCCGTCTACGAACCCCTGATCGCAGCAACCGCTCTGAACTAGGTTGTGTTGACATTTGGTGCATAATGGATACATGTCAACGACTGAATTACGCAATGAACAATGGTCGAAAATCCTTGAATTTCTGCGCTCATGCCCAGACCTCTACGTTGGAGAGGAGGACGATTGCAGGCGCTACGTCGAGGCCATCCTGTGGATGGCACGAAGTGGTGCTCCTTGGAGACTGCTGCCTGAGCACTACGGTCACTGGAACAGCGTATATAAGCGCTTCGCACGCTGGTGTGAAAAGGGTGTATGGGAACGAATGCATCAGCATTTTGTGCAAGACCCCGATATGGAGCATGTCATCATTGATAGCACTGTGATAGCACTGTGGTTCGCGCTCATCCCTGTGCTGCTGGAGCCTCCAAAAAAACGGTGGCTAATCGGCCCAAGCTCTTGGCCGGAGCCGAGGCGGGTTCAGTACCAAGATCCACGTGAGCGTGGATGGATTGGGCAACCCGTTGCGCTTTGAGCTCACAGCAGGTCAACGTCACGACATCACCCAGGCACAGGCATTGATTGCTGATTTCGAAACCGAGCATGTGATTGCTGATAAGGGATACGATTCGATGGATTTTCTCCAATGCATCCTGGGCAGGGGCGCGTTACCTGTGATTCCACCTCGGTCAAATCGAAAGACGCCACGAGAGTATGATGAGTACCTTTACCGAGAGCGCCACCTTGTGGAGTGTTTCATCAACAAGATCAAGCACTACCGGCATATCTTCTCTCGCTTTGACAAGCTGTCATCGCGTTTCCTGGGATTCTTGAACTTCGTCGGTGCTCTCATATGGCTCAGATGAAATGTCAACACAACCTAGTCTTGCTCAGAGCGGTTGCTGCGATTACAATGTAATATGTCGGGGTGTAGCGCAGTCGGTAGCGCGCTACGTTCGGGACGTAGAGGCCGCGAGTTCGAGTCTCGCCACCCCGACCACAACATATTTCCATATATTATGACCACTATCTACCCCTTTACCCCTTGGGAACAGACCCGGATTTGACCATCGTATCGTAAGGAAGGCATGCTCCCTGGTGCCATAGGTAAGATGCCCTCTGGACGAGGAGGCCCCGGATCACTCATACCCTACCAACAGCTGAACAGGCCTGCAGTCGGAAGACAAGGCGCGCAGCAGGGTCTGCAAGAATTGACGAACTTGCTGATTAAGCGTGGCTCTCTGGGAATTAGCGATATGCTCAAGCTATCTGAATCAGAAATTCGTAGAAAGGGTTGTAAGCGTTCAGCCCCACTTAGCGGAAGTTAAGGAAACAGCGTTTCCCCTGTTTCTTCATCCTCTACCGTGATAGCGCTGACCGGGCAGTTTTCCGCCGCCTCCAAGACCTTCTCAACAGGATCGCCCTCTGGATTCACCACCGCCGACTGAAGGTCGTCGTTCAGAGCGAATACATTGGTGGCGATGTTGGTGCACATGTCGTTGCCTACACATACGTTGTGGTCGACCGTTATCCGCAACTTTCGAGCCATTCAACACCGCCTAGTTCCAGGTAACGGGCATGGATTTGAGAGAGCGGAAGGTGATGCTCGGATGATATTCTAGCTTGTCCGTCTCCAGATCGAAGTTGGGGAATCGCTCGACCAGGGCCTTGAACGCCTCCTGTCCTTCTACACGTACAAGTGTTGCGCCAAGGCAATGATGGGTTCCGGCGCCAAAGGCCACGTGGGGGTTAGGCCATCGGGTAATATCAAACTCGTCAGGGTTCTCGAATTTGCGAGGGTCGCGATTAGCCGAGGATATAAACCATCTTATACGGTCGTCTTTGCGGAGAGTCTTTCCTCTCATCTCGACGTCCTGCGAGGCTATGCGCTGTATGGACTTGACGGACGAATCATGGCGAAGACACTCCTCCGTCGCCTTCCGAGTCATTCCAGCGGGGTCTTGCTTGAGCAGCTCCCACTGGTCGGGATTGCGAATGAAGGATAGAGTGCCATTAGCAAGGAGGTTGATCGTGGTTTCATGTCCTGCCAGCAGTAACAGAGACGTATTCACCAGCACTTGATGGCGGCTGAACACGCCCTGCTTCTCGCCTTGGGCTAGCACCGAGATGAAGTCGTCCTCAGGTTCGACAATCCTCTTGTCAACCAAGGGAGAAACGTATTCAATCATCTGCTTCATGCCTTCCGTCAGTGGACGCATACGGTCAGGTTCTCCCCGTCCAATGTTGAGCAGTTTTTCGGCAATTTCCCTGATGTAGGGCCGGTCCTGTTTGGGAACACCCATCATCTGAGCAATGACCAGAAGAGGAAGCGGAACGGCAAAATCCCGCATGATGTCCATATGTCCCTTCTCTTCCGCCGCGTCGAGGAGGTCTTTGACGGCTTCCTTCACCATAGGCCGCCACGCTTCCATAGCCTTGGGAGTGAAATATCCGTTGACTATCTTTCGCATCTCCAGATGTGCGGGGCGATCTTGCTGTATAAACTGATCTCCCTGATAGTCCTTCACGTACTCATATAGTCCGGTGTCAGACTCATTAATATCAGGATAGGCGGGTCTTGTATCCTTCTTGAAAACCGCTGAAGAAAACATCTCGTGATGCCGAGTGAGCCAAACAAGGTCTTCGTGGCGCGTGATTACCCACAGTTCGTACTTCTCGTTCCAGTGGACGGGGTCTTCCTCTCTTAGCCGGCCATAGTAAGTGTACGGATCGGCCAGGACTTCCTGAGTGAACATATCCTCGTTAATAGCAACAACCATAATACCTCCAGAGACATGTAGACTTTACTAAAAACCCGAGGCATCTCAGTTTCCGCGCTCTCAACCCCACCACCATTTAACAGTTATCACGAGTCTCTCGCCAATTTAGCGAAGCATTCCATGATCCATAAGGATGTTAATAGAACGCTGCCATCCCCGTCAAGGACATAGTCTTGCCCTCAGTCTGAAAACCTTGGGGTGCGCCACTCTAATCTCGCAATGGCAGCTGGCGAGGCAACGATGGATCCAACAGCAGCGCGTGGAGATGGTTTCCCTGAGGAATAGACCTGTGGACCTCTGGTTGATCCTCAATGTGGTCCTTTTCCAGCACCGTAACTTGATCGAAGTGATCGGCGAGCACCCGTGCGGTCATCAGACCTGCCAAACTCCCACCGATGACAACGGCATGTTGACCGAGGTTATTCACCATAAATCTTCTCCTTCTCCATGATATAGATGAGATTCTCTATATCAGTAGAATTTGAGCACGTGCCTATCCTAACTTCCTACTGGACTTTGAGGCAGAATTCGATGAGCAGTTCGTTGACCTCTGCCGGACGCTCCTGCTGGATCCAATGGCCGGCTCCCGGCAACAGTATCTTCTTTCTTAGATTTGGAGCGGCCTGCTCCATGGCATCGAACGCCTCCCGGTACATCGTGATTACCGCGTCCTGTTCCCCCGCCGCGAACAGCGCTGGCTGGCTCAATTTCGCACCACTCAGAAAGGGTGTCAGTTCCCACATTCTGTCTATGTTCCGATACCAGTTCAATCCACCGCGGAAACCGGTTCGCTCAAACTCCCTGACGAAGTAGTCGATATCCTGCTCGGTCAACCAAATAGGAAGTGTGTCCGGCAATGACCCCGTGTCCAGAAACTTCTCAGACTTGCTGAACAGGAAGCGCCAGCGTTTCTCTGGCGGAGGGTTTCCTGAAGCGGAATAGAGGAACATAGTCATTATTTTGCGGACATCGGCCTCCAGTTCTGCCTCGGCCTTGCCCACTTCCTGAAAGTACAATTGGTAGAACTGGTTTTCGCCCGCCATGAGCTTCATCCTGCCTGTTGGCCGCATGTCTCCCCAGGAGCGCGGAAGGTAGGGCACACTGAGCAGGCCGACTGCATAGAAGACGTCCGGGCGCAGCAGCGCGCAATGCCAAGCGACAGGAGCGCCCCAGTCGTGGCCGACGATGATCGCCCGTTCCTCACCTAAGGCATGGACGAGACCAACTATATCACTCGTCAGTTCCAGGATGTTGTAGGATTCAATTGGCTCCGGTTGGTCAGTCTGTCCATAGCCCCGTTGGTCGGGTGCCACTACGTGGAACCCTGCGTCGGCGAGCGCTGGTAACTGATGTCGCCAGGAGTACCAGAGTTCAGGAAAGCCGTGACACAAGATAACCAAAGGTCCGTGCCCTTGCTCCGCCAGGTGCATCCTGATACTGTTGGTCTCGACAAATCTATGGTTCGTCTCTAACATGTTCTCCTCTCAACATGGATCCATACGAGTTACAGCCCAGACCTTATAAGGTGTTGACCGAAATACTGTTCCAGTTGCATTGTGCTTTGCCGCTGGTGGCAGCTTCGTTCTCACTGGTCCGTATTACGTGTGATTGCCCAACCCATGGCTGAGTTTAGGGGCATGATACTCTCACCTCGTGACCTGCCAAGATGAGCTTTAAGGCATCAGTGTCATCATTCGTCATGGCCCTGGAAGTGCTGATTTTCTAGTTGAAGGATTTGGTGTTCGACATCATAATTCTGACTCATTGCACAGGTTGCATTCGGGTGAACTAAACCGGCCTAAACGATTCCGCCACCCTCTTCCCTCAAGTCCTTTAGAGACTGCGAAAACGCCTCAACTGTGCGGTCGACGACTTCCTCGTCGTGAGCCGAGGAGACAAGAAAGGCGCGCCCGCCCATCATGTCTACCCCGTTCACTAGCATTGCGCGCCTGAGTGCGCGTGTCTTTTCGCTTGTCATCGTGCTATAGATTTCGTCGTATGGCATTATGCACAGGTCGCGGTCGCAGCTGCACTCTGTACCGAGGTTCACGTGGATGATTGACGCTATACCGTGAGCGTGGCCCGTAACCTCGTTCTGGATAAACGCTTCGTTAAGGCCCTCTTTCAGGTGCTGCGCCATTGCGTCGGCCCTGGCGTTTACTCCCCCGTTAACGATTGCCTCAAGTGTTGCGACGCCTGCAGCAACAGTCGTGGGCTGGGCGTTGTACGTTCCACCCTGAGAGACCCGATGCACGCTGTCCCACTCAGGGTCGTCTTTGAAGGCCATTAACTCCATAATGTCGGCCCGCCCGCCGACCGCAGAGCCAGGTTGCCCTCCCGCCACTATCTTCGCCATCGTCGTTAGATCAGGCTCTATGTCCCATCGCACCTGCGCGCCGCCGGGAGAGAGACGGAAGCCGGTGATGACTTCGTCCATTATGAAGACGACGCCGTGTCGGGCGGTTATTTCGCGAAGCTCTTGCAGAAACCCAGGGTTCTGCAACGGGAAGGTTCCGTAGTGGGCTCCGTTGCACTCGACTATCACAGTGGCGATGTCATCGTCTTCCGACAGTATCTGGTCGACCTTGGCGGCGTCCACAGGCGCAACGACAACAGAATCGAGAATTGCCTGCGGCACTCCTCCGAGCGCCTGGCCTGATTCGGGCGTCGCGTAATCGTGCCATCCGTGGAAGTGCTCGTGGAATTTCACGATCTTTGTCTTGCCGGTGTAAGCGCGCGCAAGACGCAAGGCCAGGTATGTTGACTCGGTGCCCGAACTGGTGAATCGGATGCGCTCAATAGACGGCATCAAGCTCTTGACGGCCTCGGCGTAACGGACCTCGTGGGTCGACGCGCCACCCAGGTGAGTGCCTCTCGTTAGCTGGGCGTTTACGGCTGATATGACCTCGGCAGGGCTGTGGCCCATCAGCAAGCTGCCGTTGCCCATGACGTAGTCTATAATCTGGTTTTCGTCTACGTCGTACTTATACGGTCCTTCGGCGTAATCAATATATACAGGGAACGGCGATATGAACCGAGTCTGATGTGTGATGCCTCCTGCGAAAAGCGATTTACCTCGCTCGTACCACTCTACCGACTTACCGAATTTCTGAGCGTAACGTTCCGCTATTGTTGCCATCACCTGTCCTCCTTTTAGTGCCGTCTGTAGCTGTAACTCTAACAAGGGGTGTACAATCTCATATTTCCCAGATGGATTCCGGTGCTTCCATGGAAACACCGTCGTGAGATAGCACGGACTATACGACCACATGCCGATGCTGTCAACTGCCACGAACCGCGTACAGTTTCACTTCATCAGCAGTATCGCTAGCTTGATTTACAAATCAGGACAGGCTTGTCGAACCACGAGCCTTTTGCCGAATACGTGCCATGAAGTTGCACTAAGGTATATCTGACGTGAGCTCGCAATCCCCACTTGGGTTGGTGTCCGTATCTCGCCCTCCATCACCAATATCGGAGCCATCGCCGCAGTCGAGCGTATCGTCACCCCGGCCGCCAAACAGCATATCATCGCCATCGTCGCCCAGTAGCCTATCATTGCCGTCATCCCCGAAGATCAGATCAACTCCCCCACCCCCTGCTATCTCATCGTTCCCTTCATTGCCCTCTATCCAATCATCATCCAGACCGCCAAGGATGAAATCCCTGTTACGGCTGCCAAGCAGAGTGTCTTTCCCTGCACCGCCGTTTATTAGGTCATCACCTCTGTCACCATCTATCCAGTCATCACCATCTCCGCCGTTTATTCGGTCATCACCTCTGTCACCATCTATCCAGTCATCACCATCTCCGCCGTCAACTATGTCGTCGCCTGATCCGGCGCATATGGTGTCATCGCCGTCTAGGCCAATGATTATGTCACTGCCAGCCAGGCCCATTATCACATCTTTCTCAAGGGTTCCCATGAGGACATCTTGACTGTCAGTCCCGACAATAGTGGCCACCAGTCCGTTGCATACCAGTGGCCCTACTATGCCCCCAACGTCCACATCGCCCGCAGAGGCTGGGGTTTCGTCGTCGCCGATGTTGTCGGTGTTGCCGTAGCCCAGCTTACCTAAGCCACCAAGTCCCCAGCAGCGCACCGCACCCGTGTCCAGCAGGGCGCAGGTGTGATTGTTGACAGCGGCGATCTGGGTCACCGTGCCCCCGACGTCCACATCGCCCGCCTCGGCTGGGGGCTCGTCGTCGCCGATGTCGTCGGTGTTGCCGTAGCCCAGCCGACCACTGACACCAGCCCCCCAGCAGCGCACCGCACCCGTGTCCAGCAGGGCGCAGGTGTGAGCGCCACCAGCGGCGATCTGGGTCACCGTGCCCCCGACTTTCACATCGCCCGCAGAGGCCGGGGTCTCGTCGTCGCCGATGTCGTCGGTGTTGCCGTAGCCCAGCAGACCAAAGTCACCAGGCCCCCAGCAGCGCACCGCACCCGTGTCCAGCAGGGCGCAGGTGTAAGCGCTGCCAGCGGCGATCTGGGTTACTGTGCCCCCGACATCCACATCGCCCGCTGAGGCTGGAATCTCGTCGTCGCCGATGTCGTCGGTGTTGCCGTAGCCCAGCCGACCAAAGCTACCAGCCCCCCAGCAGCGCACCGCACCCCTGTCCAGCAGGGCGCAGGTGTGAGCGTTGCCAGTAGCAAGGGGGATGATGATGACCGCATCATCGGCGGCGGAGTCGCCAGCCGAGATGATGAATATAGCGAACACCGGGAGGACCAGGGCAAGGAGCACAGACAAGGACCTTCTCCTCCAAACTAACGATAGATAATGCATAGCTAACCTCCTTACAACCGGAAATCTGCGACCACCGACTCGCTCCACTTGCGCTCAGCGATCTTCTGCATCTCGTCAATGGAGGTAGTGTAGTACATGCCCACGACGACGACAAATCCTCAGCTTGACCGCTCCAGCCATTGACAGGCCATGTGCCTGGAATAGAACGAAGCTAGCCGGAATTTCCCAGATGGAATTCGGTGCCTTCATAAACGCATCATGATAGCTGACGGTGTGCCCCGTCACAGTCCCGTCGGGCGAGAGGCGGAGGATGAAGCTCCACCACCCCATCAACCTCATCTTGGGAGAATCGAATGCGGTGATGGCCTAGATGCCCTGGCTGTGCTCCACGCTTGCGCCGATCTGGGGGACATGGCCTTTCGGGATACTTAACTTTTGGAAAATCAGAGGAGGGAGGCCGTGAGGAGTTTTGGTCCTTCCGCGGAAGGATGGGCCAGCCGGGCTTCAAGCTCTTCAATGTGCGAATGCATCGCACTAAACAGTGCCTGGGCTTGATTGGGTAGCACTGCCCAGAAGTTCGCAGGCAGCCGAAACTTCGGCTGCCTGCTCATGCAGAGTATTAAACATCGTCCAATGCCGTTCGGCAAGCCCCACTCGGAGAGGGGGTTGAACGCTTACCTAATAACTAAAGAATTTGGATTGCAGATTACAGGTATTCTTCTGAGGCAATCAGAGGACAGTCGTCCGGCAATATATGGGGCGACTCCCACCAGCGGAAGGCCTCATACCAGCGATCGGCTACCCTGACAGCGAGTATGGGGTCTATCCGCCTCTCCTCCAAAACAGCCATCTCCTCAATCTCTGCAAGTGCACTGAGCTGATGGGCTATCTTCTCACCTTCCACAGGCATAAGCACTTTGACGGCTGGGTGCTGCTTGAAGATGCCACTCCCAGCCCTCGTCCATGAGACCCTGAACAACCCCAGTATGGACAAAGACCGCTTACTCTGCCAAGATACCTTCAAGAACTCCTTATTCGTCCTGATCCAGGGAAATACTTGAGTGGGTCTAGTAATCTCAAGCGCCGTTACCACGATCCCCAACCCTCTGGCTTTAGCAATGAAAGTGTCCGACATCTCTTCTTCCCAGATTCGAAAAGAAGGAACGGCTAGATTTCGTCTTGTCAAAGTTACCATGTCATCGACCTCACACTAGTTTACTGATTTGGAATTTACTCCTACTGAATTGTTCTGTCAATCTATGCGTCAGACTGAGTAGGTCACCTGGGCTGAGATTATTAAACAACAGTCGCTACTGAGCTTATTGAACATATATACTGGTTTCGTAGTTTCGGCTAATTCAGATCGAGGTCGCCTTGGCAAGGTACGTCACCTTTTGGGTGAATTTGGCAAGAAAGAGCCGTTGTTGTGCATTTGTTGATGGTTCTGAGTGGTTGAATGGAACTTCGATGTGAAATTGAGCACCTCAGACGACGATTGACAGCATCAGCAGACGGTCGTATAGTCTGTGGCAAATCAGGATAGTGGTTTTACCAGAGCACTTGAATGTATCTGAGAAATATAGGATAACACCTCAGAGATTGCCTCAGTACATCTGAAGGATGTGCGCACGTTGGGATGAATTGATGAAGAAGTACCACTTTTTGACCGATGACAGAATTGGCCCGAACCAGACGAAGAGCATCATTAATGTCGTGAACCGCCTTGACGAGATGTAGGATATTCAATAGTTGGCCTTGCTGTTCGGGAAATAACAACCTAATCACCGTAGACTCAGCTGTTAGTCCCAAGTCATCCGAAATAAAGGAAGGGGAGCGATGTCAGAGTTAGTCCTCATTAATGGCCGATTAATAGATGGCACAGGCAAGGAGCCTTTAGACGACTGCGGCATCGTAGTGAAGGGAGCCAATATCTCAGCAGTCGGTCCCTCGCAATCGCTGCCCGTTCCTGCCGATGCCCAAGTGATTGACGTTGGAGGCCGGACTATCATGCCCGGCCTTATAGATGCTCATACTCATCTGACCTATCACTACAGTGAGTATCGCCTCCTCCTCCAGCAGTTAAATGAGTCTCTGGAGATGAATACGATCAAAGCCATTCAAAGTGCGAAAATAATCCTTGAAACCGGATGCACTGCCATCGCCGACGGGGGTTCCAGGGGAAGCATAGGCATCGCGGTTCGTGATGCCGTAAGCCAGGGTCTTATCCCAGGGCCCAAGGTAGCCGCCGCTGGCCAGATAATCTGTGGCTCCGCCGGCATCATGGATCACACCTTTACTTTCGGCTATGTCGACGACGATGTATTCCTGGGCACCGCTGTCAATGGGCCGCAGGAGGTGCGCACCACAGTAAGAAAGCAAGTGCGGCAGGGTGTTGACTACGTGAAGGTCGCCGCGAGTGGCGTTCCAGGCAGCAAGACAATGGACGGCAAGACGCAGGACCTTTCCTATGAGGAGGTGCTGGCAGCCGTCCAGGAGGCCTCCAAGTTCGGCAAGAGGGTTCATGCTCACGCCCACGATTCATCAGGCATAAAGGACGTGATACGCAGCGGCGTTATGTCGCTGCATTCAGGAGAGTTTGTGGACGAAGAGGGACTGCATTTGATGAAGGATATGGATTGTGTCTTTGTGCCTACCATTGCGTGGCTCCACTTCCGTTCCAAAGATGAGTACGCTAGAGAGCCAGCCAGGGCTACCAAGGCCTCAGAGGAAGAGATCGAGTGGTTCATCCAGGACTGTAGAGAAGCTTATGAAGCCTGTCGTGAGGCTATCGTAAAGGCATATCGGATTGGAACGCCCATTGCAATTGGCTCGGATGGTGCCCACGTCTTCCCTCCCTTTGACGTTGTCTACGAAATGGAGTATTTCCAGGAGCTTGGCGTGCCACCCCTTGAGATTATCACCGCCGCAACCAAAATGGCAGCCAAGGCCATAGGGCGGAGCGACGTTTGGGGGACTCTTGAGCCCGGTAAGGCTGCTGACATACTGGTCGTGGACGGCGATCCCTCTCAGAACATAAGCGTTCTGAGAGATAAGTCCCACATCGTGATGATGCTGCAAGACGGGCGCGTAGCGAAAGATATCATGGCCAAGAAGCCGACCAAGGTATGAGGGATAGACATGCCATATGATACGCTAATCAAGGGAGGGCAAGTTGTAATTCCAGGCCAGGGGGTCAAAGAGGTAGACCTGACGACTAAAGGAGGACGCATCGCTGCCATCATGGAACGCGGCGCTTCGATAGAGGCCAGCACCACCATAGACGCAACTGGCCTGTATGTACTCCCTGGTGCTCTAGACACCCACACCCACTGGGGACTCAGGGCCAACTTCGGCTTCCAGTGCGAGGCCAGCAGCCAGCTGGCGGCCGTCGGAGGAATAACCACGGCTCTCGTGATGCACATCATGGAACCCGGTGAGTTCTCGAAACTGAAGCTCGAGGGCGAGGAGAACTCGGTCATTGACTTCGCATTTTCGCCCACTATCTTCAACGACGCGACGGCGGACTTTATAGAGGAGGCCATCGAGCAGTGGGGATGCACGAGCTTCAAGTTTTTCATGACATATCGCAATATTGCTGGTTCACATCCAGGAGACGACTGGAATGAACTGACTGACGGACTGATGCTTGAAGCAATGGAGCGACTTGCGAGGTACGATGGAGTTGTGGCCCGCGTCCACGCCGAGAATTCTGAGATCATCAACCATTTTATGACCCGAGCCAAGGCTGAAGAGCGTGAGGGTCTGGCAGGCTGGGATGAGGGAAATCCAGCGATAGCAGAAACAGAAGCTATGATGCGGGCGAGCCTGTTCGCAGAGCGAGCGGGAGTACCGCTTTTCTTCGTACATCTCTCTGGTCGGGACGCCTTAAAGACCGCGGAGATTCTCAAGGATCGGTGGCCCAGCACCTATACTGAGACATGCCCTCATTACCTGTTCCACAACGTGAACAGCGTCCCGCCTGTGGTCAAGTATAGTCCGCCAGTGAGGCACCGGGAGGATAACGAGGCTCTGTGGGAGGCACTGGGAACGGGTCTTCTCGACTGTGTGGGGACTGATAGCGGCGCAAGGGGTCAGTGGCAGACCAAGCAAGACGACATATGGGAGATGCCCCGCGGCGGACCAGGTGGAGTTGGCATTTTGCTGCCATTGGTCCTGAGCGAGGGAGTTAACAAAGGACGATTCAGCATAGAGCGAGCTGTAGAGATAACCTCTACTAATGCGGCTCGTATTTTTGGGCTGTATCCAAGGAAGGGTGCCATCGAAGTAGGCTCGGACGCCGACTTTGCCATCGTTGACATGAATTTGGAGAAAACCGTAGACCCGGAACTGTTTGGGTCGTGGTCTGATTACACCCTGTACGACGGAGCGAAGATCAAAGGCTGGCCGGTATACACGCTGGTGAGGGGTCAGGTGGTCGCCCAGGATGGGAAAGTGCAGATGAAGCCCGGCTACGGTCGGTACGTTTCCCTTGAAGCCAAGCGCCGCTAGGTGTTCAGCATAGAGGCCACTACACAAGGTCCACCGACCAGGAAAAGGAGATGTTCATGCCCAAGATTCATAGGTTAAAAATCGAGCCCATGACAGAGGAGTCTTTCCGGCCCTTTGGTGAGTTGATGGACGCTGAGGAGCGGCCTACCGATCAACGCCAATTTTCCCCCATCGACTTCCAGGCGGATGGAAAAACCACAGTAAACGTCATCTGGCAACCATATCAGGGCTTGACGTTCACACAGCTAGAACGACACTTTGCTGTTACCCAAAGCTTCATTCAACTGGCTGGGTCCCCGGCGGTGGTAGCTGCGGCGCTACCTACCGACCTCAGCGATCCAAAGGCTATCCCCAATCCTGATCAGGTGCGGGCCTTCCTGATTGATAAAACCAAAGGTTTTGCGTTCAAAAAAGGCACTTGGCACTCCCTCAATCGGTACATCCTTTCCCCCCCTGGAGCAACCTTCGTAATCCTGAACTCGAGGCCGAATCCGACCCAGATCGCCGACTACGAGAAGGGTTTTGGACTCACCTACTCAGACCTTGACTCGGACCAGAATCCAACCAAAGTGGACTTCGGGGAGAGACTTGGAATCACCTTCGAAGTAGTTCTTTAGCCCTCATTATGAGCTGTTAGAATCCTTTTCAAGTGGTTTGGAAACTGTGTTTTTTCAGAAGAAGAGGTGAAGTTGTGCGGTTGCTGGCGGGTGACGACTTTAGGAGGGGGTCATATAGTCTAAGCTATCAGTGGATAGGCTTATTAGCCCTCGATTGGAACCCCATACTAGTGCAAGAACACGAGTGAAGATTTGAGAGTAGTGTAAGTGTCCGTGAAGGAGGAATGGAAGCACTAGAAGTAAGAGAACTCAGCCAGGAAGAATTCATTGTGCTCAACAGGAGCCTTCGGTCGTCCGATGCCTTAAAGGTGAGACGAAGCCAGATACTCCTTTCGAGCAAGAAAGGGAGATTTTCTATGTACCTCGTCAGAAGAATTGCCAGGACAGAGCCGCGAACAGAGTGGGAGGTGGCCGCGCTGTTAGCCAAAATATGTGAGGCCTACGAAGACAATGGTCGTAGCAAGGCCCAGATATACATTGGGGGCCGAGGGCTTCCAGGCGAGAGCCAGGTAATCGCTGAGTGGACTCAGGATGCTATCGAGCCAAACTGGATATCGAAGGTACCAGCGTCGGTAGCAGAGAACAACTCCAAGCTGCAAAAGATGATCAAAGATTACCCTATTGAGTTCTACGAGGTTGTCACGCCTGAGAAGCTGCAAGAGAGAGGCCTGGCGTAAACGCGACTGCTGCCCTGAGGAGTAACCCAATACTATAGACAAAAAGGTTAAAGAGACGCCCCTGGGCGCAGCCATGTGTACGTAGTCAACGAGCTAACCACAGGGCAGCAACGGCGAGTACCCCTACCGGTTTATTGTTTGGACCACGCATAACATGATCGGCAGCGAGGCTCAGTCTACGGCGCTGGCTGATATTGGTATCCATTGACAGGGGTGCACGGGACAAAACAAATAGGTGAGGCTCGGTCGGAAAGAGTCGCTGTTGCGCCTTTGTAGGTGGTTCCGAGTAGTTGAATGATACTATGAGGTGAAAGATGATCTTGACCGGAGACATAAACCTGGGTAACGTGACTGACCCCAACAAGCCTTTTGAGTTGGTGGCAAATATTCTTCACCAGGAAGACATCGTATTCGGCAATCTCGAAGGATGCCTTTCCGATGCGATAGACCCAAATCACTACATGAGCAAATCGGGATGGCGTAACCCCGGTTCTTCGGGCGCTCCTGCGCTCAAGGTCGGAGGGTTCGACGCTGTCGGATGCGCCAACAACGTGACAATTGGAAAGGAAGCGATACTCGAATCCCTGGCCGTTCTGGATGAGCTTGGAATATCGTACACCGGCGCTGGCCCAGACCTGACGTCCGCACGAACGCCGGTAATCCTTGAGCGCGAAGGAGTGCGCTTTGGCTTCCTTCAATATACGTCCGTGTTCTGGCCCTTCGGGCATCAAGCGAGCGACAAGAGGGACGCAAATCAGTCCGACATTCTTACCAAACAGTGGAACGTTCGAACAGGGGTACCGGATGCGCCTCTACCGATGGAGGCCGCTGCTGGCGTTGCGACCATAAAGGCTCATACAGCGTATCTTCCAAACGCCCGTGTTGGTGAGATGCCCGCTGGCCCGGCTACGACCTTGAGCTGGCCCGACTCTGAATACTTGAAGGCCTATCAGGTGGACATCAGGGCATTGCGGGAGCGTGTGGATGTCCTGGTAGCATCGCATCACTGGGGCATTTCAGGAAGCGCTGACACTCAGCAGTATCAGGTGGATATTGCGCACGCCGCCATTGACGCGGGCGCTGACCTCGTAATGGGACATGGCCCTCACGTCATTCAACCAATTGAGGTGTACGACGGGAAACCGATTTTCTACAGCCTGGGCAACTTCCATTTCGGATGGGAAGGTATGGGGCCAGACTGGATCGGACTGATAGTACGGGCCGAAATCCAGGATAAAGCTATCGCACGCGTTAGCTGTTCTCCAGTTCGAGAGGACAACCACACCGACAGGCGGACGATCATACGGACTGTGAATGAAGAAAGGGACGCGATGGAGCATTTGATAAGCCTGTCCCATAGGTTCGGAACAAAGCTGAATCTCAGTGGCGACAGCGCCCTGGTTTTGGAATGTGGTTAATGTGGTTAAGGGGTCTTTCGGCCTGCAATCCACCCGTGTATTCACCTGTGTATTCAAGGTTAGATGGGTACTCCGGCCTTATCGAGGCTGACCAGGATAAAGTTCGTCACCCTTCGGGTGAGGTTTGGCCGCTGTTGCGTTTTTGTAGGAGGCATTGAGTGGATGGATGGCAACACTAGGTGAAATTGAGCACTTCAGACGGCGATTGACAACATCAACGAGCGGTCGTACAGTTGTGCCATCCCAGTCTGGTGGGTTGATAATAGCACGAAATCCCATCTGAGAAATATCGGTTTAGTCGTTACACGTCGAATAGTTGATTGCCAACGCAATCCGATGGGAGCGCCAGGAGAGCATTCGGCCTCAGTTCCCAAATGTAGAGAATGTTCCAGGGAGGGACACGATGACTGAATCGCGCACGCAAGGGGCGCTCCCCGGCTCCGACTTCCACTTGTTCAGGTCAACGATCGCGGATGACGAGTTCGAGGTCTCAGTCGCGGTACTTCGCCGTACACACGAAACGGGAAAACGATTCCCGGTCGTGTACGCGCTCGACGCGAACATCTGGTTCGCGTGGGTGGCCCAAACCGCCGGGTTAATGATGATTGGCGAAGAGCTACCAGAAATGATAGTGGTGGGAATTGGGCACCCCGTGGGTTCCGTTCTGAACGACCCGACAGCGAGACAGAAGTGGGGGGAGGCCAGGCAGAGGCACATGGGGCCGACTGTGGTCGAACCGCAAGGCGGAGGGGGAGCCGAGAAATTTCTCGGGTTCATCCGCGACGAACTCATCCCATTCGTTGACTCCAATTACCCTACCGATGCCGAGGATCGAACTCTGTTAGGTGATTCAATGGGCGGTCTGTTCTCGGTCTACGCCCTGTTGCATCATCCTGAGACCTTCAATCGCTACATCGCTGGCAGTCCGGCCCTGGGTCGGGATCATATGGCGTGATTTTCCAAGACGAACGCAAATTCGCGGTGGGTCGCACATCGCTTCCTGTGAAGCTGTTCATGTCGGTCGCCTCCCATGAGCACCCGTTGGTAACCGGCGTGGAACAGATGGTTGAGACGCTGAAGGGCAGAAACTACACCGGCCTCGACCTCACATTCGACAAGTTCGATGGCGAGACTCACCTATCCGTCGTTGGCCAGACAATTAGTCGGGGCCTGCGAGCTGTCTTTCAGGGTTGACAAAATATACTACTCGTCTTGCCCGCCGATCACGAATTCGCCCGATGTCTCGAAGCCCAAAACCTGATCGGTAGTCTGCTGAATCAGTGACGACATCCGTTGCTCCAGTATCTCGGCAACGAAGGCGTTGGGGGTGGCGATGAACAGCGCTGGGTCGATTATCGCATAGCACTTCGTCCCAGACAGCCACGTTTCAAAGCTGGGACGCCTCACGTGTTCCTATAGCTTTTGGAGTACTCGGGCTAAAGTTGGAGTGAAGTATGGGACAATAGTGAATTCTGCTAGAGAACTAGCGGTTAAGCTGGCGAAGGACGCCACGTCCGCAGGCCGGGCGTAAACAAGATTTGACCGCATCGGAAGATGGTGTTAATGTTCAGCCCATCACCGACGAACCATCAGCTTGAATGCAGATGGTTTGACTCTGAGAACGGAGGTTAGCGCAGATAGCAATGAGTCAAAGAAAGCAGTCAACTGTGGCCCTAAGGCCCGAGCTATACACACAGGGAAATATCCTGTCAGGCCCAGAGGCAGAGGCTCGAAAGTCCACCCAAGGACGCCTCATGGTCAAAGAAAGGATTATGACCCTGGGCAAGGACAGCATCTTCAACCTCACGGGTCTGGTCCGCACGTTCCCCCTGGACACTGAAGACTTGCCTACCCTTGAGAATCAGTTTACCTTCTACACGCACTTCCTTGGACGGGCTGAGGAGTTGGCCCTGAAGTACACCGGAGCCGACCCGCAGGACTTCAGTGCGGTTATGTGTAATCGCGTCACCTCAGCCATGCTAGCCATCGTGTTAGGAACCCTACAGCGAGGTGACAGGGTGCTCTCTCTGGTAAGCAAGGGGCGCTCCCACCCTTCGGTCCAGCAGGCTGTGGAGTTGGTAGGGGCGAGCTTCGATGAAGTCCGAGGGATAGATGCCCTAGAACAGGCAATTAAAGATTCGTCCTGGAAGATGTTGGTTATCACACCCCTGACTCCTTCTAAGTATCATCTTCCGGCCAGCGATGTCGGCCGAGCTATCACTCTCGCCAAGGAACGCGATCTGATGATATTTGTCGATGACGCCCACATGATGTCTCGCAGCATCTTCTACGAGGAGCCGGTGTCTTTCGAATTGGGGGACATCGACCTATCTGTCTGGTCTCTTGATAAGCATGTGCCAGGCCCGAGAGGGGCCGCCATCGTGGGTCGCAAGGAGTTAATGACGAAGGTATCGGCCCAAGCCTTTCAGTTCGGCCTGGAAGCTCAGTCGGGCCACTATGTAGCTATGATAAGAGGCATGGAGGCATTCGACCCTGAGCCTGTACGAAAAGCCGGAGTGCTGGCCAGGGAGCTATTCGAGCGACTTCGGCCCAAATATGGTGAGCGTATATACCAGGCTGGCCCGGGTGTGGCAATGTCCGCAGAGGACTTTACGGAGGTGGTCTTTGAGCGAGCCGCGAATCACGAGACCTCACTGGCACCCTCCGAGGTGTCAATCGCCGCTTGCTTCCTGCTCCTGAAACACTATGGCGCAATCACCATACCCATTACAGGGTATCCGGGAGCCGCCCCTACCTTTCGACTAATGATGCACCCTGACGGTGGTCGCTTTGGCATTGATCGGCTTGAGGAGGCCGTGGAAAACGTCATCGAGCGCACCCTCGTTCTCCTCCAGAAGCCGGAAGAGGTAAGTAGGCTACTGCTTGGAGAAACTTGATGGCTGCGGTCGAAGAGCATCATGGCAGCAACCTTACATTCCACTTGGCCGTCCTCGATTCACCGCACCCTTCGCATCACGCGCGGCATTAGGAATCGAGTACGAGGACACCTCCAGGATGTATCATTTGTGAAGAAACCCTGAGCGAACGCTGGCTGAGATGGCCCTATGCGTAAAGGCCAACAGGATATCCGAGGACACCGCTCGCAAGCTGGTCATCCAGACCTTTGCTAAAGATTAGACCTGAGCAAGAGGTGATCTTGAGGGCGTTGGCTTTTAGTTCTGAGCAGTATCTTCTCAGGGAGAGAGTATGGAAATCGAGCTCAAGCTATATTCCCATCTGAGTGCCCCATTCGGAGAGTTCTGCCATGCTGTCCGCGCCAATGGCTTCTTGTTCCTTTCAGGTTTCACTACCTCAGATGAATTCATCGGTGAGGTGTTAGGACGTCCAATCAATGATTTGGCCTGTTGCTGGACTAGTTGGGAAAATGTTGATCCATCCCACCATCATGCCAGTTTTGACAATTGTTCGATATGACATTGACCAATACACTTTTTCCCAAAACTGAAGTCAGGGCGATGTTCTGTAAATGACCACACAGGTCTCTTTATTCACTTCGCTGGCCCCTCAGAACCGATTGCACACTTTGGGTAAAGTGTGCAATCAACACCCTCACCCTCGCATTATCAGGGGCTTTTTCTTTACGACATCCGGCTGGTTGAATGGCACTATGAGGCGAAATGGAGCACTTTAGGTGGCGATTGACAATATCAGCAGGCGGTCGTATAGTCCATGCTATCTCGGGATGTTGCATTTACAAAAGTATTGGATATCATCTTGGGAAATATCGTCTCAAAAGAACCGCACCCATTTGATGTGGGGAATTCCGGCTGAGGTGGGTGTATCTGATGCTCGGATGCCGAGAGTTCTTTGTTGGGTGACGGGTGACGATCGTTAGAAACAAATAGACGAGAGGAGGCATAGTCATGAGAGCAGTTGTGTATAAAGAGCCGTTCAGAGTGGCTGTCGAGAACGCACCCGACCCAGCAGTCAAACACCCGAATGACGCGATCATAAAGATCACATCGTCGTGTATCTGTGGCTCCGACCTGCACATGTACGAGGGTCGGACATCCGCAGAGCCGGGGATCGTGTTCGGACACGAAAACATGGGGATCATTCAGGAGGTGGGCCCCGCAGTAAAGGAGCGGAAGGTCGGTGACCGGGTGGTTATGCCCTTCAACGTCGCCTGCGGGTTCTGCAAAAACTGCCTTCGTGGCTTCACAGGATTCTGTACCACGGTTAACCCTGGATTTGCAGGGGGAGCCTATGGGTACGTCGCTATGGGGCCATGGGTCGGGGGCCAGGCAGAGTACCTCCAGGTTCCGTACGCGGACTTTAACTGTCTGCCTCTTCCCGAAGGAACAGAGCACGAAGCAGACTTCGCTATGCTGGCCGACATCTTCCCGACGGGCTACCACGGTGCGGAGTTGGCCGGTGTAAAGCCAGGTGAGAGTGTGGCCGTATTTGGAGCGGGCCCGGTTGGCCTCATGGCCGCCTATAGCTGTCTGCTCAGGGGTGCTGCTCAGGTATTCTCTGTCGATCATGTGGAGGAGCGCCTAGACAAGGCCAAGGAGATTGGCGCGATACCTATCAACTACGATGAAGGCGACCCTGTCCAGCAGATCAAGGACCTGAGCAACAGTAACGGCGTTGACAAGGGAATCGACGCGGTCGGCTACCAGGCGACCAAGGCAGGTTCCTCCGCCGTCGGAGGCGAGCAGGACGAGGTACCCAACATTGTTCTCAACCAGTTGATCGACGTAGTCAATCCCACCGGCGCCCTGGGTATCCCAGGGCTATACGTTCCCTCCGACCCCGGTGGAGTGGACGAGAACGCAAAGCGGGGCGCTCTATCGATTAACTTCGGTAGGCTGTTCGAGAAGGGCCTACGCCTGGGTACCGGGCAATGCAACGTCAAACAATATAACGCCCACCTGCGTGACCTGATCATCGCCGGCAGAGCCAAACCCGGTTTTGTTGTGTCCCACCAGGTGCCTCTGGACCAGGCGCCCGAGGCATACACAAAGTTCGACCGACGCGAGGAAGGATATACAAAGGTCATCCTACAGCCGTAATCGATCCTGGTCGCAGGGTAGAAGACCAAGGAAGGGATCAGAGACCTGAGGAGGCGGGGGTCAGGAGCCGAGCCGAATTAGAGCCCGACGTGACGGGCCTCGCCCGAGACGTCTACGAGGAGTCGTCCTACGTCGAAGAGTACTTCTGGTCCCCAATCTCGGTCAAGCTCGACGCAGGGGCAGACTCTGCGTGACCGAGAGCAACCGCCATAGGGTACAGATTTACGAGCGTGGATTTTAGTGAAGGAGGTACAAGGATGCTTATCGGCAGCGGAAAGTACACGTACGAGTGGATCGACAATTGGGCCAAGATCCCCGACACCGAGAGCGCCAGAGCAGGCTGGGCGCACCATGGGATAGTGGTCACGGAGGCTGGGGACGTCATAATTTATCACCCGGGTGACCCTGCCGTACTTACTTTCGACAGAGACGGTAACCTGAGCGGGTCGTGGGATAGCGGCCTCGTTGAAGGCCACGGGATCACCATAGTGAAGGAGGGCAGCACCGAGTACCTCTGGATAGCGGACAACGGGAACAAGTCGGTCAAAGAGAACGGCTACAAACCGACCGACAGCCTATCACCGGGGCAGGTGGTAAAGAAGACACTGGACGGCCGCACTGCCATAGTCCTTCAGCAGCCGGACCTGGCGATCTATCGAGAGGGCAAATACTCGCCCACTGCCGTCGCAGTCGACGAGGAGCGACATGGGGGCAACGGGGACGTATGGGTTTCCGACGGGTACGGGATGTACTACGTGCATCGATACGACAAGAACGGCAACTATATCAGTAGCATCAACGGCGATGAAGGGGCCGGCAGGTTCAGTATTCCTCACGGCGTCTGGATCGACCGACGTAAGCCGGAGCCGGAGCTGTACGTCGCTGAACACAGGAGAGTAGAGGAGGGTTCCCGACTGCTGCGATTTGAGGGGCGCGTCCAGGTCTACGACCTAAATGGCAAATTCAAACGAGTCTTTGGCGCTGAGCATCTCGGCGCGCCCCGCAGGGGCATCGTAATCGAGAACGGTCTCATGATACTGCCGGAGCTCAACCCCAGGGTGGCGATCTTCGACGCCGACGACGAGTTCGTGGACTACTTCGCCGATAATACGGAAGCGATGAGCACAGATGGCTGGCCCAACTCGAGAGACGAAAGCGGAGCGCTCACACGAAGGAAGGACCTCCGTTCCGGCATAATCAATAGCCCCCACGATATGGCGATGGACGCCGAAGGCAACCTGTACCTGGCAGAGTTCCTCATTGGGGGCAGGATCACGAAACTGGCCAAACGCTCATAGTGCGGCCTACCATTTCGGAATCGGTTGGCGGCTTAAGTGTGATAAGAGCGGCCGCAGCGAGATGTAGAGCAACGCCGACAGAGCCTAGGGATGCTCTGAATAAGTCCCGATGGCTTGTGGGATAGTAAAATAGGGCCAAGGCCTGAAGACGGGGGAGGAGAGGCAATGAACCAGCCGACGTTTGCGGACTTGGACTACGAGAGCAAGAAGCGAAAGACTCGCCGGGAGAAGTTCCTTGAGCGCATGGATGGACTGATCCCTTGGGAAGAGTTGGAAGAGCGCATTCGACCGTTCTATCCCAAGGCCGGTCGTGGTCGGCGGCCCTACGAGTTATCGGTGATGCTACGGATACACTGCGTGCAGTTGTTTTACAACCTGAGCGACCCTGGGATGGAGGACATGCTCTATGAGGTCGAATCGGTGAGGCGGTTCGTAGGGCTGAGACTGCCTGGGCCGCTGCCGGACGAGACGACGATTCTGAACTTCCGCCACCTGCTGGAAGAGCATGAGTTGGGCGCGGGTCTGTTCGAGGAGATCAACCGCTATCTGGAGTCCAAGGGTCTCCGTCTTCAGGAGGGGACGATAGTGGACGCGAGCATCATAGCGGCGCCCTCATCGACGAAGAATCGGGCTAAAGAGCGCGACCCAGAGATGCACCAGACGAAGAAGGGTAACGAGTGGCACTTCGGGATGAAGGTGCACATCGGTGTGGACTCGCAGACGGGAGTGGTGCACAGCATGACCACGACATCTGCGAACGTGCATGACCTGACTGAGTTGCCCCGGTTGCTGCACGGTGGGGAGTCTCAGGTGTGGGGAGATGCTGGGTATCAGGGAGTTGACAAGAGGCCGGGGAACCGGGGCTTGGACGTGGAGTGGCAGGTGGCGATGAGGCCCGGCCAGCGTCGGAAGCTGGAGCCTGGGAGCCCTGAGGCGGTGTCGGAGAAGCGCAAAGCGTCGGTCAGAGCTAAGGTGGAGCATCCGTTCCTGTACATCAAGCGGCACTTCGGCTACGCCAAGGTCCGCTACAGGGGGCTGTCCAAGAACACGCAGCGGCTGATGACGCTGCTGGGGTTTGCCAACTTGATGAGGGCCGAACAGTACCTGGCGGCGTGAGACCTTGTATAAGTGCGCCCAAAATCAGGGCTAAGGGCGGCGAAAGGCCCTGTCAGGGCCGGTTGTAGGCCGACAATAACCCTCACCACGGTGCCATGAGGCAATTTAACGCCCCCAAAACCACTCCGGTCAACTCGGCCCAGCCTGAAGCCGATTGTTCAGAGCATCCCTAGAACATTTTCAAGGGTGAAGCTGCGGGCCTTGACCCCTACGAGCATTGCGGGCTCAAACCAGGGATGCTGGGAAGCCTGCAATCCGCTTGCCGCCTTTCCTATGAAGACGAATCTAGGATGGCCTTCTCACGGGCCATCCTAGATTCGTCTTCATCTTCTAGATTTAGAGACTCCACCTTAGAAACTAATTTCATAGCATTTAGGCGTGTATTGCGCATTTATCTATGAGTGATTATGCTGTGGTCGCCATACAAGCAATAATAGACACCATCGTGTACTACCTATATCGTGCTCAGATTCAGCCCAGGCGATGGTAGACTACGACAACTATGCAACCGTTCGGATGGCAGTATATTGGGTGACTGCTCTTGCCTCACTAGATTGATCGCACGACAAGCGCCTACTTTCGGATGAAGTCGAATTGCTCGTAGTTAGCGCCTGTCACCGACACAGGATCGAGCCCCAACCACTGTTCGAGTATGGTCGAGTACGTGCCACGGAAGTCATTGTTGAATTGGAGGTCCCCTTCCGACTGCCTGGCCTCTTCTAACGACGGGATTTCACCATAGAAACCCCCGTTGACCGAGCTGCCAATCACGAACGCGACTCCGCCGGAGCCGTGGTCGGTCCCAGCACCATTATCCTTGATGCGCCGGCCAAACTCGGAGAACAACAGGACCAACGTGTCCTCGTCCTTGTCGTGCTCCCTCAGGTCGTCCATAAAGTCACCGACCGCTCTGGACACCTCCGTCCATAACTTGGCGTGGGCGGGCAGCTGGTTGGCATGAGTGTCGAAATTATGGTGGGGTTGGGTGTAGCAGACCCTGGTTCCTAGGTCGGCGCATATCACCTGAGCAATCGACCTCATGTTCTGGGCGATGGGATTGTCCGCATATTCTATGCTGGAGGAGTACTTTTGGGGGGCGACCCGCAGGATGTCTGAGCCCTTCAAGGCGTCGCGTCCAGTCTGCGTTATGAACTGGGAAACCGCGTGCTTGCCCTCTCCTCCATAGATTTGGGAGAACGCCTCAAGCATCATATTGCGTGAAGCCTCTTCTCTAATGTCGGGGAACAGTCCGTACGTCTCGAGATTGCCGACGGAAGCGACGGGTACGCCTTTCGCGTACAGCGCCCTGGGAAGACCCCGACCAAAATTCATACCGGTGAGGGTGTTCTCTCCATGAGGATCAATGTCTCGGATGGCCTTGCCCAGCCACCCCTCCTCGCTGATCTTCTCACTCTCGGCCGTATGCCATATGTCCATGGAGCGGAAGTGGGATCTGTTCGGGCTGGGATAGCCAATGCCATTTATGATGCCAACGTGACCCTGGTCCCAGAGTTCCTTGATGGCAGACAGGTTGGGATTCAGCCCCAAATTGTCGTCCAGGCGCAATACTTTGTCCTGCGGTATATTTACGAGTGGACGATTATCGTAATACCGTCCGTCGTTGTAAGGTATAACGGTGTTCAGTGCATCGTTGCCGCCGGACAACTGCACTATCACTACGGATTTCTTGCCGTGCCCATCGCTAGCCATCTCGGGTCTCCTTCCAAGGAATTAGGCGCTCTCTTTGCCTTTCGGATTGCCTGAACAGAGTCGATATTTCATCAGGGCGTTCGCTGGTATATCTGAATCCGATGACGATTGCCCTCGGTGACGTACAGCCTTCCTTGAGCGTCGAGCTTAACCGACATTGGCGACCAGAAGTATTTTTCGATTTTAGATGAAACCTCATGCGGGTCGTCGGGGTCGAAGAACTCGATCTGAGGCTCGAGATTAGCCCTGCTCCTGGCCTCACCTTCTTCTTTGTTTATCGCCAGGAAGTTTGCCGCCCATTTGGAGAGTGTCGCTTCACCCCGCAACATCTGGACAAACCCCCCATCCGGGTCAAGCACCTGTACGCGCTCATTGCCCCAGTCTGCCACATACATGTAACCCTCTTCGTCCACCGCAACACTTGATGGCCTGGTGAATTGACCATTGCCCTTGCCCGGCTCACCAAACGATTCCACGAACTCGCCATCGGGCTTGAACCGCTGTATGCGGTCGTTGCCCCAGTCCGCCACGTAGACATCACCACCGGGCGATACGGTTACTCCCCAGGGCAATGAAAGTTGACCTTCGCCATCTCCCGCAGAGCCAATTGCGGACAGGAACATACCGTTCGAGGTGAACTTTTGAACACGATTATTGTGCGTGTCGGCTATGAATATGTTGTCGCTATCGTCGCAGGCGATCCCTGACGGACCGTCGAGCCGTCCCTCATCGCTTCCATGCTTTCCCCAGATGAACAGGAAGTTGCCGTCAGAGTCGAAAGCAGAGACTCGATGCAAATACTCGTCGGTAATGAAGATGCGTCCCTGACTATCCATGGCCCCTGACGTGAGCCACACGAACTGGCCGTCGCCACATCCATAAGAACCGAAGGTACTGTAGTATTCGCTGTCGATATCACACATTGTGACGCGCACGCCTTTAGCGAGGCCCTCCAACGACCGATTAATCACATATAGCCGACCGTTCTTGCCGATCAAAGTGTCGGTCGGGTAATAGCATCCACGACCCGAGTCCGCGGACATTCCAACGGTCAGAGCATAGCTCAGAAATTCGGTTCCTGCCTTCGTTTGAACTGTGGTCATTGGCACACCTCTGCCTCCATGAGTCACATTGACGTTGGACTACTGGCTTAGGCTCTTTGGAAGTCGTGGGTAGTCGCGGCGAGCCTGAGCATCATCGATATTCTTTCGCTGTCGGTCAGTTCTGGCGAGCCGCCACTTTGTTGCGCGAACTTTTCAAGGACGTCTCGAGTCTCGTCCGAGACCGAGAGAACGCCCATTTCGTCAAGGCAGGCATCCACCAGTCCGCCGGGCGATTTACGCTCATCGGCAAGTATGTTGCCTATCATTGATTTGACACCCGGACTGTCCAGGTTACCAAACTGCTCTGACGCGAAGTTGATTCGCTCCACCAACGTGCCGGTGTCGATCCACTCAATGCCCTGATGCCAGCCCTCTACACTTGGAGGGTTATTCAAGTGCTGGCCCATCCAGATCAATTGCGAGCCCCTGTCCAGAATCTCTCGACGGGGCCTGTCGAACTCCCCTGTGAGGCGTAGGACGCCAGCAACCAACTCTGCTGGGCTTTTCACTTTCTCGTAGCGAACTCCTGAGTCCTTGAAAAACTCGGAATGGAAAAGGGTATCAAGCATGGCTCTGATGTCGTATCCGCTATCGAAATACGTCTGGACAAGCGCATCTATCGCAGCGGGATCACGTGGAGGAGTGTAAGGCCATGCAGGAACGGGTGGTTCGTCCGCGACGAAGAAATGGTACATGTGCCTGGAAATGAACCTGGCGGTGGACTCTTGCTGGCAGATAATGTCTACTATGTCCTCGCCGTTGAAATTGCCAGTCTGGCCCAAAAATGTCTTCTCACCATCGTCGTGGTCTTCAGTACGGTAATCGGAATACCACGAGATGCGGCCGTAAGGCCAGTCGGAGTCTCTTTCGGACCGCAGCACCATGTATTCGGTGTTACCTATGGTCCAGCCAGTGAAGGCGCGAGAGGCCTCTTTGACGTCGTCCTCCGTATAGTTGCCCACGCCCATCGAGAACAGTTCCAAAAGTTCGCGTCCGTAGTTCTCGTTGATCGCACCTTTATGATTGTCGTAGTTGTCCAACCAGACGATCATCGCCGGGTCTTTGGAAAGCTCGACAAGGAGGTCATTGAATTTGCTCATACCATGGCGACGGAACATACGAATCTGGTTCCACAATACTTTGCCATGAGCAACCTTGGGGATCCCGGTTGCGAAGATACCGTGCCAGAAAAGGCACATTTTTTCAAGGAGCGGGGCAGTGGTGGTTACCATTCGGTACAACCAGTTAGTGCCTGGCGCCTGTGTAGACATCATCCCAGACTGCTCGTGATGGAACCGTCTTACCATATAATCGCCCATCCATCGGACGTCAGTGGGATTCAATAAGTGCTCGACGGTGGCGTCATAACCTCTTTCGCTGAACTCCTCGATTTCAGCCCGAGTAGCACCAAAGCCAGCACGGCGCATCAGATGGGCAATAAGCTCAAGATCGCGTTTTGACTCGACTACCATGTTCCCTCCTTGGTTGTCGGAGCGAATGCCCCCCGACTTTTTAGAGCTAACATTCCTTTTATATTTGACTTATCATGTGGGTTAGCACCCACACACCGAAGAATAAAAAAAGCTTCGCGTGCCCATAGCCAATTACGAAAAGCAATTCTCATGCGAAAACCGACTGTAGTATATCATATCGATGTCGCTGGCACTACATACGACCTGGTCAAACAGGGCAATCGCGTTTTATTTTGAAAGAACTTTCATAAGATACTCGTTTCCAATACGGTTCTTTTGTCTTGGCCTTAATACCCACCTTCAGGCTCCTTTCTTGCTTAAGCAGATTGAGAGTTATATGACGGATCACCGCTAGATTCTCAGTCGCGTTGTCTTTCCTCCTGGATCAGATGCCCTTCTGCCCGGAGCTGGTCAAGCACCGCTGGGCTGTGAACCGTGCCTTCGCTTGGCCGTTGAACTACCGCAGCCGCGGGCGAGATTACGAGGAGCTAACTGCCAACAGTGAAGCCATGATCCAGATCAGCATGATTCACCTCTTACTGAAGCGACTCGCATGAGAGGTGCTAAAGAGTGCAGTAGAGCGGTACAATAGCACTGGCCGCCAGCGAGATCGGCGCAAGGCTTGGAAGATTCTGGCCTTCTCCGAAAGGAGAGCCGATATCATCAGTGGACGAGCTGGCTTTCTACAACGCTATTAAACTTCTACCGAAGTCATCGAAGCATGAAGCAAGGGAAGGGTATTGAAGTCCATTATCGTAGTCCAGCAATGGCAACTGGATCAACCGATTATTTCTGGTTTGTAAGGGAGTTGTTGCTCTGCCCAGTACTGGGGTGAGGTTAGTCACAGATACAACCACAGATGCCGAGATAGGGAGGAAACCATGGATACCATACTGCGGAATGCACGAATCGAGGATGGAGCCGACAAGCCCACGGTCGATGTCGGCATCGACAAAGGACGCATCGCCGCCATCGAGCCGAACCTCGCCGCCGAGGGCGAGGAGATCGACGTGGAGGGCCGGTTGGTCACGCCCGGGTTCGTAGAGACCCATATTCACCTGGACAAATCCTGCATACTCGATCGCTGCAATTCGGAAAAGGGAGATCTCGGAGAAGCCATCGAAGAAGTAGCCAAGGCCAAGAAGGAATTCACGCCCGAGGATGTCTACAATCGGGGCAAGAAAACTCTCGAGAAATGCATTCTGAACGGCACTACCCAGATGCGTACCCATGTCGAGGTCGATCCCGGCATCGGTCTACGAGGTCTGGAAGGCATCCTGCCTCTTATAGAAGAGTACAAATGGGCCATCGACATCGAGATCTGTATCTTTCCCCAGGAGGGGTTACTCAACAATCCGGGGACGGACGAGCTGATGGTCGAGGCGCTCAAGAAAGGCGGTTCGGTCGTCGGCGCCGCACCATATACAGACAGCGACCCGCACGCTCAGATCGACCGCGTCTTCCAGATGGCACAGGAGTTCGGCATAGATATTGACATGCATCTCGATTTCGGTCCCGACCCGAGTGAGCTGGACCTCAACTATGTCTGTGAGCTCACGGACAAGTTCAACTATGGCGGCCGTGTGGCCATCGGGCACGTGAACAAACTCTCAGTCATGGACTCGAAACGATTCAAGGAAAAGACCCAACACATGGCCGATTCCGGCGTCGCACTGACAGTGCTGCCCTCGACGGATCTGTTCCTCATGGGCCGGCACCAGGATCACAGCATCATGCGGGGCGTGACACCGGTGCACAGATTGCTCCATGAAGGAGTGAACTGCTCGTTGTCCACAAACAATGTCCTGAACCCTTTTACACCGTTCGGCGATTGCTCTTTGATCCGTATGGCGAACCTCTACGCTAACATCTGCCAGGTAGGCGCGCGAGACGACATCGTAGAGTGCTACGAGATGATCACCAATCGCGCGGCGAAGCTCATGCGGCTGGACGACTATGGCCTTGAAGTCGGCAAGTGGGCCGACTTGGTCGTGCTGGACTGTTACGACCGGGCGACAGCGATTGGCGAATTGGTGCAACCGCTGTGGGGATTCAACCGTGGGCGCATGACCTTCACCCGCAAGCCGGCAGAACTGCACTGGCCACACTGAGACGGAGGTGGCAACGCACGAAGCCGATGATGAGCGCACAAGGATCGCCGGACGACTCTCTGAGCGCTTTCTCCTGCGACAACCATGTGGCGTTCGAAGGCACGCTGAATGGGCCATTGAGAGGGTTGACTTTCGGTATCAAGGACGTCTCCCAATTCCCGCCACAGGACCGGTTTCGGCCACCCCAACTGGCTGCGCATACACCCGCCAGCCTGTATAAAAATATCAGAATAGACTTACTATAGCCGCAAGGCGAAGCGTGAACCAGAAGCGATATTTCGGTCGAACCGTACAATGGTACGAAAAGTTTCTTAGAGCGTCTAACAAAACCTAATAAAAGGGGTTAGAATCTGGACATTCTCTGGAGGAGGATGACCTAATGTCTAAGCCCCTTGTAAGCGATGAATTCTGGGAACTGGTGCAACCTTTACTGCCGCCACAACCACCGAAGCCGAAAGGAGGAAGGCCCAGGATACCTGACAGACAGGTCCTAAGTGGGATACTGTTCGTGCTAAAGACAGGCATTGGCTGGGAAGACCTACCCAAGGAGATGGACTGTGGCAGTGGGATGACCTGCTGGAGGCGCCTCAGAGATTGGCACCAGTCGGGAGTCTGGGAGCGCATCCACTTGGTATGCCTTGAGCGCCTGCAAGCAGCTGAGCGCATAGACTGGACTCGCGCAGTGCTGGACAGTGCTTCAGTGCGAGCAGTTTTTGGGGGCAGAAAACAGGCCCCAACCCCACGGACAGGGCGAAGGCGGGTAGCAAGCATCATATCATAACCGATGCCCAGGGCATTCCACTGGCGGTCAGGTTGACTGGCGCGAACGCTCACGATGTCACCCAAGCCCTTGAGTTGGTGGATGCCATACCTGCTGTCAAGGGCAAGCGAGGCAGGCCTCGCAAGCGTCCTCTTCAGGCGCAGGGAGACAGAGGGTATGACTCTGAGCCTGTTCGCAAGGAGTTGAAGAAGCGACATATCTGGCCGCTGCTGGCCAAGCGAGGTGAGCCGCATGGCAGCGGGTTGGGTGTGCATAGATGGGTGGTTGAGAGAAGCCTGAGTTGGCTTCATCAGTTCCGACGCTTACGGGTTCGATATGAGCGCAGGGCAGACATACATGAGGCTTTCTTGGCCATAGGTTGTGCCATCATCTGCTCTCGCTTTCTGTTCCAATAATGGTTTTGTTAGACGCTCTTAGTCTCGAGAACGTGACAGAAAAAAAGTCTATATGACTTGTCCGTACATGTATGAACTTGCTTTTGCTCTACTGGGGATCGCACTCCCTCGAACGTCACGGCGGGGAAGTTTGAACGAAGGGTTTCAACGAATTGGCTGCTGCCATCGTGGTAGAGATCGACTAATATCTCCGTCATTCTTGATCCGGTGTCAGTTGCCCTAACAGACCTGCTTAACTAACGAACAGTCTGCGGTCTGCGCGCTGATGCTTCATTCCCATTATATCAATGCCGGGCGTAAAGGACCGCATCTCACAGATGGGCCTGTCTCCATTCTCTTCAACCACTTCTATGATGACCGTTCCTGTTCTCAGCAAAATCTCCTGCACCTGTAGGTAATGCAGTCGGCCAAGGCGGACAGCAGCGCCTAGGAAGCTGACGGCAAAGGAGTAGAGTTCTAGCATCATAGCTTGCTTGCAGGGGATATTCAGGGCGGAACTCATCACTCCAAGCACCACAGCGTAATTTCCCGGACTCCTGCCCGAGTCGACAGCTTCTTTCAGTTGTCGGACTATTGGGGCCTCCAAAAGCCGCTGTGCGACCGCCAGCACCCGCCCTCCGGTTTTCACGGAAACCTCCCTGGACTCCTTGACCAGCTTCATGGCAGTCAACGTCAGGTCAATTTCAATGACTGCCTGGATGTCTCCTTGCTCAGCGGCGCGGTGGGCATTACCCAAAGCGACTATGTCCGCTACACCCAACTGATGACGCAGGTAGTCCTCCAGCAGCCCTTCGATATCCTCCTCTGACGTGACCTGCTCCTCATCAACAAAGGTCTCCAGGGCATGGGACAAGGTGACCATCCCTGTGGGAAAAAACGAATCCGAGATCTGGAGGGCATGCAAGAATCCATCGTCGCGTAACCCTGAGGCGTCTGGCCCCTGCTCTTTCCTTTTACACATCGCGGTGCGTGTGCTCCTCTGAAGCGGCATGGGCAACTGGCGGGAACCCACCGATCTGCGCTTGCCTGAATTCATAATGGACACCGTAGACGTGATAGGTCTTCATGACTGTTTCCATGACGTTCTGGGCGATGGAGACGGGCACGTACACTGTCTCTCCCACAACATGAATCGGCCAGTGCTGGTTTCCCAGGATGTGCCCCAACCGTACCGCGTTGGCTATGAGCTCGCCACGTGTCGGCATAGAGTCCAGGGTGATGGCCATCACGTCTTCCGGCTTCACCTGGACCACAATGGCGCAGTCCGGCTCACTCAAGAAAAGGAGATCGCCGTCCCGGAGCGCCCCACCCCGTTCCAATATAATGCCAACTTCCGTCCCCTTGTCTGTGACTACGCGGAGCCGGCTTTTCTGCGTATCCCGAGTTTCCAGCAGTAGAACCTCCTGCTTGCCCAACGCCGACAAACGCTCACACTGTTCCCGCAGCCCCGCATCACTGTGGATGTTGCCCAGCACACCTTTGAGTTTCAGCATGATGCCCACCTATTTCCGGATCTGCGGCGCCGGCACGCCCAACAGAAACTGCCTTACGCCGGACCAAACCTTGTCCATGGCATTCTTCACGTAACGGTGCTCCGAACCCATGATCCGGGCAACGATTCCATCACGGAAGGGCAGGAGGCTGCACCCACCCCAAATGGCCTCCTGTTCCTGCAGAAGCTGATGGATTTCATCGCTCAGCCGGTCCATCTCTCCCGCCGGGGTCAGGACATAAAAATTTCCAAAGACATTCCAATTTCCCAGCAAGCCCTTTCTCTTCAGATTCCTCCGTTTGGGTTCCAGAAGTAGAGTCTCCCGGAAACGGGGCTGACGCTCCTGGTTTTCAGCCACAAGAGAGGAGTAAAAAACGTCGTACTCAAACGCCTCGCCGCTGGCCACCCGGCCCGGCAGGACAATCTCTCCGTAGAGCGCGGTTGCCCCATCGTGGACCATGAGCCGTGTCTCCTGAGCGTAGCGGGCGTTCTTCTGAAGCAGGAGAGCGTCCGGGTAATACTCGAAGAAGGCGCCTTCCTCCACCCGCACGTCCAGGGTCTGAGAGCCGAAGTTCTTGTTCATCCGGTAGACCTTAGATACAGACTGGGTTGTTACGTGCACTTGGGTTCCTTTTTGCAACTCTATTTCCATCCGCAGTCTATCACCCTGAAGTATGCCGCCCGTGGGCATCTGGACGTACAGGAAAGCCATGTCTGGCAAGCCATCGTCCAGGCGGAGGAGCCGCGTGATGTGATAGGGGTGCTGAACGTACTGCTCACAGATGACGGTTCTGCCGTTGCTGTCCCGCTTGAAGCTGACGATGAGCACCCCTTCCTTGCCTGCGGCGCCAACCTTCAGTTGCTCCGGCTGCTCCTGTTCATAGATCCGAAGCTCTCGGGGCAGGGTTCGATCAAAAAAGGAGGTTCCGCTTGATCCACTCAACGACGTCTTCCGTTCCTATGTTGGTTTTGCAGTTGGTAAATAGTACCGGCTTGCCCTTGCGATGCAGCTTGGCGTCTCGTTCCATGACCTCCAGGTCAGCGCCAACATACGGTGCAAGGTCGATCTTGTTGATGACCAGCAGGTCCGACTGGGTGATCCCCGGTCCGGCTTTTCGAGGGATATCGTCGCCGCCAGCGACATCGATGACAAAGATGAAAGCATCGGCGAGTTCCGTGCTGTATGTGGCGGCAAGATTGTCCCCGCCGCTTTCCAGGATGATCAAGTCCAGGTCTGGTATCCGCTCCTCCAACTGATAGACGGCTTCCAGGTTCATGGACGGATCCTCACGGATGACCGTATGAGGACAGGCGCCGGTCTCCACGCCGAGGATTCGGTCAGGAGACAGCCCTGGCTGGAGCGTGCGCTGGAGGCGTTCAGCATCCTCTTTGGTCATGATGTCGTTTGTGATCAATCCAAATTGGTAGCCATCTTTGATGAGGGGTCTGGCGATGCACTCGATCAAGGCTGTTTTGCCCGACCCAACAGGTCCAGCGATTCCGAGGCGGGGAGCCATTCCAGCGTTTTTTACCATGTTTTACCGTAGCACGTACCGCTGGGCCAGGGGAAGCTCAGCCGCCGGCTCACATGTGGCGATCTCACCGTCAACGATGACCTGGTAAGTCTCAGGGTCCACGGTAATGGTGGGACAGTAGTCGTTGTGGAGCATGTGGCCCTTGTTCAGATTGCGCGTTCCCTTCACCCCAGCCATGACTTTGCGGAGTCCCAGCTTCTCATCGATCCGGTCATTGATCGCCGCTTGGGAGACAAAGCTCAGGCATGTGGCGTGCCGCGCGTTTCCAAAAGCGCCCCACTGCGGCTTGTAGAGGATGGGTTCACATGTCATGAGGGACGCGCTGGAATCGCCCATGGGCGCCCAGGCAATGAACCCGCCTTTGAAGATCAACTCCGGCTTGATGCCAAAAAAGGCAGGCGACCACAGGACGATGTCCGCCCATTTGCCCGGCTCCAGTGAACCAATGTGGCTCTCTATTCCAAATGCTCTAGCCGGATTGATGGGGTACTTGGCAATGTACCGCTTCACACGGGTGTTGTCGTTCCCAACGTCACCCGGCAAGGGGCCACGCTGAACCTTCATCTTGCTTGCAAGCTGCCAGGTGCGGCAGATGACCTCTCCGTTCCGGCCCATTCCCTGGGAGTCCGAGCCCAACATGCTGATGGCGCCCATGTCATGGAGAACGTCCTCAGCGGCGATGGTCTCGGCACGGATGCGAGACTCCGCAAATGCCACGTCCTCAGGGATGGAGGGATTAAGGTGATGGCAGACCATGGTCATGTCCAGGTGCTCATCAAAAGTGTTGATCGTATAAGGGTTGGTCGGGTTGGTGGAGGAGGGCAGACAGTTCGGTTCTCCCACTACGCGGATGATATCAGGGGCATGGCCACCACCAGCTCCCTCAGCGTGGTACATGTGAATGGTGCGCCCGTCTACGGCGTGGAGCGTGTCCTCCAGATACCCGGACTCGTTGAGGGTGTCCGTGTGCAGCTGAACCTGGAAATCCATGTTGTCGGCAACGTCTAGGCAAGTACGGATCACGCTGGGCATGGCGCCCCAGTCCTCATGGATCTTCAGCCCGATGGCGCCGCCAACGACCTGCTCCTCCAGAGACTTGGGCTTGCTGCTGTTGCCCTTACCTAGGAACCCGAAGTTGAGGGGGAACTCCTCACTGGCCTGAAGCATCCGCCCCAGGTTGAGCTTCCCGCCTGAGGCGATGCCCACAGTGGTGGGGCCAAGGCTTCCGCCGATCATGGTCGTGATCCCGCTGCTTATGGACTCCGCCGGCAGGCCCGCGCTATCGAAATGAATGTGGCAGTCAATGCCGCCGGCGGTGGCAATCAGCCCCTCCGCGGAGCGGACGTCCGTGTTGGCGCTGATGACCATATTGGCGCTGACGCCCTCCATGATGTTGGGGTTCCCCGCCTTGCCGATCCCAGCGATGCGGTTGTCTTTGATCCCGATGTCCGCCTTTATGACCCCAAGGACGGGATCAATAATGACCACGTTGGTAATGACGAAGTCCAGAGCGCCCTCGTCGCTGCTGACGCCCGGAGCCAAGCCTAGCCCATCGCGGAGGGTCTTTCCTCCGCCAAACACGCTTTCGTCTCCGTAGACCAGGAGGTCTTCTTCGACCTCGATGATCAGCTCGGTGTCCGCGAGCCGCAGCTTATCTCCCTTGGTGGGCCCAAAGAGTTCGCCGTATTCCCGCCGGGTCAGCTTCTTCGACATCTTAGTCGGCCCCCTTAAAGCCACGTTCTTTTGCAAGCTTGAGCGCTCGCTCCTTGGTCAGGCTGGATAGCAGGGAGCCGTTTGTGAGGTCGTTCAGGCCGTACACAAACTTGCTCCCGCCAATCTCCGTCAGCTGAACATCCTTGGCATCGCCGGGCTCAAACCGCACTGCCGTGCCCGCCGAGATATCCAGCCGCATACCAAAAGCTTGCGCCCGATCGAAGTCAAGGGCGCGGTTAGTCTCAAAGAAATGATAGTGGGAGCCAACCTGGATAGGCCGGTCTCCGGTGTTGGTCACCAGCAGGCAGACGGTCTTTCTGCCCACGTTGATCTCTATCGTTCCCTCTGCGGGGAGGAACTCGCCCGGGATCATATCCTTGGCCATAGATGCTCCTCTTACTCGCGAATGGGGTCATGGATGGTGATGAGCTTGGTCCCGTCCGGGAAGAGGCCCTCCACCTGGACCATGGGGATCATCTCCGCCACGCCCTCCATGACGTCCTCCTTCTTCAGGAGCGAGACCCCACCTGACATGGCTTCTGCGACGGTCTTCCCCTCGCGCGCGCTCTCCACTACAGCGTCCGTGATGTACGCAATGGCTTCCGGGTGATTGAGTTTAAGGCCCTTGGCCTTCCTCTTCCTGGCAAGCTCAGCGGCGGAGAACAACAGGAGCCGTTCAACCTCTTTAGGTGTCAATTTCATATGACGCTCCACACATGACGTTAGGTTTACAAATTGTTGACCGACATTTCCCCTATCAAACAGCGGACGTCCAAAGAACTCACAACCCTTGATGGCGGGAATGGTACTCGCACTCCAGAACGCTGTCAAATACCGTATCGCGCCTACTGGACTACTCTTTGGTGTGCCGGTTGATTGTCCATTGCTTGCGAAAACCACTCTCAATACACTTCTGGCTCTCCATCCACTCCTCCAGGTACTTCTAGACCTCTGGCTTTGGTTCGGCTGAGACCTGCCGTTGGGAAACTCGTGCGAGTGGCTGAATGGCACTATGAGGCTAAATGGAGCACTTCAGATGGCGTTTGACAACATCAGCGAGTGGTCGTACAGTTGTGCCATCGCAATATGGCATGTTTATTAAAGCATTGGATTCCATCTGGGAAATATCGGCTAAAACAGAAAAATCCAAATTCAAGCAACTTGTGCAATCAGATCTAAAGACGTTGTTATGCTGACTTAAAAGGCTAAGTATTTTATGTTAACCAGTACCTTTACTCTATTCTTTATTGCTTTTTAGGACCGCCTGACGACGCCGCTCATCAGACGCGACGGGTATAAAATGAGATAATCCCCAAAATAAAATTCCAGCTCCTGAGCAAGAAAAGAAAAAGAATAAACCGATACCTAGTGGTCCAACATCATTGAAATGAATACCATGATAGTCATTGTTCCTCTTGGGGGTTCAATCGTAACGTTGAACCGAGGAGGAACCATGATGTCTACCAAGAAGTACCGTATCAGACTGACTACCGACGAACAACAGGAACTCAACGCCTTGGTCTCACGCGGTCGGGCTGCGGCGTACAAACAGACCCATGCGCGCATTCTGCTGATGAGCGATGAGTCACGCTCGGACGGGGGAATGAAGGACGCGGACATCACCAGCGCGCTCGGTGTGGGACAGTCAACGGTCGAGCGAATACGCAAGCGCTGTGTGGAGGAGGGGGTCGAGTCTGCGCTGAATCGCAAAAAGCAACTGCGTCGGCGTCAAAAGAGACTGGACGGCGAAGGTGAAGCACGGTTGATAGCGATGGCCTGCGGGGAACCGCCGGAGGGGCGTGCCAGTTGGACCCTGAAGCTGTTGGCTGACCAGTTGGTCGAGTGTGAGATAGTCGGGACCATTAGCACCGAGACGGTTCGCCAGGCGCTTAAAAAAAAACGAACTGAAGCCGTGGCTGAAGCAGAGTTGGTGCATCCCGCCCGGTCAGAGCGCGGAGTTTGTGTGCGCGATGGAAGACGTGATGGAAGACGTACTGGAGGTCTACCAACGGCCGTACGATGGGAATGAGGTTCTGGTGTGCATGGATGAGACGAGCAAACAGCAAGTCAAGGAGACGCGAGTGCCGCGTCCCGCAGCGCCCGGCTTATCGGCGGCATACGACTACGAATACGAGCGCAATGGAGTGAGCAGCCTGTTCATGCTGTTTGCACCGTTGGACGGATGGCGCCGAGTCGAGGTCAGAGAGCGTCGCACGAAGGTGGACTGGGCGCATGTGATAAAGAAACTGGTCGACGAGGACTACCCTGACAGAGACCGGATCGTGCTGGTAATGGACAATCTCAACACTCACAAGCTGTCCTCGCTATACGAGGCATTCGAGCCTGCTGAGGCGAGGCGTATAGCTGAGCGACTGGAGATACACTACACTCCCAAACACGGGAGTTGGTTGAATATGGCGGAGATAGAGATCGGTGTGCTGGCTCGACAGTGCCTGGACCGACGGATTGCCAATCAAGACATCCTGCGCGGCGAGGTCAATGCTTGGCAGAATCAACGCAACCGGGATGTGATACGAGTGGATTGGCGCTTCACTACCGAGGATGCGCGCATCAAGCTAAAGTCACTCTACCCATCAATACAAAAACGTTGAACCACTAGTGGCGTGCCCCACGAATCAGAACTAAAGAGAACTTCCATATTTAACTCCTTTATTTAGAAGGTGAATTTTTGGCAAGAGAATGACTTTCTATAACCTAACCTTTAATAAATTTAAGACCTAGTGGTCCAACATCATTGAAATGAATACCATGATAGTCATTGTTCCTCTTGGGGGTTCAATCGTAACGTTGAACCGAGGAGGAACCATGATGTCTACCAAGAAGTACCGTATCAGACTGACTACCGACGAACAACAGGAACTCAACGCCTTGGTCTCACGCGGTCGGGCTGCGGCGTACAAACAGACCCATGCGCGCATTCTGCTGATGAGCGATGAGTCACGCTCGGACAGGGGAATGAAGGACGCGGACATCACCAGCGCGCTCGGTGTGGGACAGTCAACGGTCGAGCGAATACGCAAGCGCTGTGTGGAGGAGGGGGTCGAGTCTGCGCTGAATCGCAAAAAGCAACTGCGTCGGCGTCAAAAGAGACTGGACGGCGAAGGTGAAGCACGGTTGATAGCGATGGCCTGCGGGGAACCGCCGGAGGGGCGTGCCAGTTGGACCCTGAAGCTGTTGGCTGACCAGTTGGTCGAGTGTGAGATAGTCGGGACCATTAGCACCGAGACGGTTCGCCAGGCGCTTAAAAAAAAACGAACTGAAGCCGTGGCTGAAGCAGAGTTGGTGCATCCCGCCCGGTCAGAGCGCGGAGTTTGTGTGCGCGATGGAAGACGTACTGGAGGTCTACCAACGGCCGTACGATGGGAATGAGGTTCTGGTGTGCATGGATGAGACGAGCAAACAGCAAGTCAAGGAGACGCGAGTGCCGCGTCCCGCAGCGCCCGGCTTATCGGCGGCATACGACTACGAATACGAGCGCAATGGAGTGAGCAGCCTGTTCATGCTGTTTGCACCGTTGGACGGATGGCGCCGAGTCGAGGTCAGAGAGCGTCGCACGAAGGTGGACTGGGCGCATGTGATAAAGAAACTGGTCGACGAGGACTACCCTGACAGAGACCGGATCGTGCTGGTAATGGACAATCTCAACACTCACAAGCTGTCCTCGCTATACGAGGCATTCGAGCCTGCTGAGGCGAGGCGTATAGCTGAGCGACTGGAGATACACTACACTCCCAAACACGGGAGTTGGTTGAATATGGCGGAGATAGAGATCGGTGTGCTGGCTCGACAGTGCCTGGACCGACGGATTGCCAATCAAGACATCCTGCGCGGCGAGGTCAATGCTTGGCAGAATCAACGCAACCGGGATGTGATACGAGTGGATTGGCGCTTCACTACCGAGGATGCGCGCATCAAGCTAAAGTCACTCTACCCATCAATACAAAAACGTTGAACCACTAGTAAAAAATTAAAAACTTCAAGCCCAAGCTAACAAGTGCCAATATTCGCTGGAAGCATAACTATGTATCTGCAGAACTGTATAAGCTGGCCCTGCTCAGATGGACAAACGACGAATTCGGCTTTAAACCCTTATAGCATAGGTGCAGCTGGAGTACTAGCGAGCATCACAAAGCAGCTTCTGCCAGATAGTGTATCTTCAGACAATCTTCCGTTTGATTAGCTCAAGCTGGCATCGCTCACCATAACTGGGGGTGAGGATTATCATGAGCGCGTAAGGATTCCAAGGCGGAGGCGGCGTGCATGAGAATGGTCTCACTAAAGTGCGGCCCTATTAACTGTACGCCTATTGGAAGCCCTTCGTGGCTCTGACCAAACGGAACGGAAATCGCGGGAGACCCTGTCAAGTCTGCTGGAATGGTAGCTCTTAACGCGTTCCGTGCAGGCACGGTCTGGTCACCGATGGTTAGCTCAGTCGAGTCATGCGGATGCGCGGGAACAGGGCCTGTCGGGCACAGCAAAAGGTCATGATCGTTGAAGTAGTGTAGAGTAGTCCGACGGAAATCCTCCAAGCTGGATATAGCCTCTTGGTACTCATCGGTGGACGGCCCCGGCAGCCTGAGGCGTCGCTGCATTGCCGGACTAAGCTGGCCTTCGCGCCCGGAGATTATTGGACTGAGGTAGTGGTTGCCCTCTGCGAAGATGATAGTTGCGGAAATGTTCTGGGGGTCTGACTCAACCCACGAATTCAGCGAGACCTGCTCAACTTCACATCCTAGCTCTTCAAACGCCGACGCGGCCTTTGCAACGGTTTCTCGCACCTCAACGTCAACGGGAGCAAACGGCCCTTCGACGCACCAGCCAATCCTTAACTTCGGCAAAGGGGCGCTCAGGTCGGGAATCTCGGGAATCGGCATCGGGACCGAGTAGTGGTCATGCCCGTCGGGGCCTGCCAAAACCGAGAGCGCGAGTGCGATATCCCGCACCGTTCTCGCCATTGGCCCTACGTGCATGAACCTGAGCAGCGTATCAGGCCAGTGACCGGTCAGCGGTATGCGGCCATGAGTCGCTTTCAGCCCCACGATGCCGCAGTAATGAGCAGGCTCACGGATAGACCCACCTAGGTCACTGCCCATTCCAAGCGGCGAGAGACCAGAGGCTATGGCCGCCGCTTCGCCCCCACTGGAGCCGCCCGGCGTCCGACCCTTCTTCCACGGGTTCTCCGTGCGTCCGAATACGAGGTTGTTCGTCTCCCACCACAGTGCGAACTCCGGCATGTTGGTCTTGCCAATCATTATGCCCCCAGCCTCCTTCAGGCGGGCGACCACCGTGGCGTCGGCACCGGGTACGCGATTTTCGAACAGCTTTGAGCCTCTGGTCGTCCTGATCCCTTCGGTGTCTATGCAGTCCTTGATCGTAAATGGCACGCCATGTAAAGGCCCCCAAATCTCCCCTCGCATAATGGCGGCTTCGGCATCATGCGCTCGCTCCATGGCCCAATCTACGGGTATGACGATGGCGTTGAGCTTGGGATTGACGGCTTCAATACGCTCGAGATGGGAGCTCATCACCTCCACGGGCGATAGCGCTCTGGAACGGATACGCTCAGCCAGTTCTGTGGCGTCGGTGTAGTAAATCTCCTCGTTCATGTCAACCTCTGTTATACGAAAATGCCGCAGACCACCGATGTATAGCGGACTCAAGCAAGCGGTACTTATTCGGGTTGATTTTAATTGCCCGGTAACGACCAGTCAACCAAGAAACGCATGTTCGGCGTATTGTGTCAGATATGCTTCCAGTCGAGCGAAAGAAAATTGCGCTGGTTCTCAAGGTGCTAAGGAAAATCCAGAGGCGCAGGCCGTGGCTGCCCGTAGGAATGGCTTGGGAGACGTTTCGAGGTTCTTGACAGCATATGGAGACGTTGTTACACTTGCAACAATTCGGAGAGCATCGGATTTTCAACGACCGCTTCTGCCGTGCGTCTCCTGATGGGCCCTTCCCATGACGTTTGACATTGTAAAGAAGGGGATTTGAGCTTCTATGTGTGGCATCAGCGGCGTCATGTACAAAAATGTCGGGCCTGGGAGTCTCGCTCCAATCGGAGAGGACATGGTCAAAATGTTGGAGTCAATGACCCATCGGGGTAAGGACTCCAGCGGCGTCACAGTGGCCGGTGAGTACCTAGATGAAGACCTTATCATCCGTATCTGGACCGATAGAGTTTCCGAAGCCTCAGACATCCTGACTCGAGCCGAAGAAACTGTGCTTCGGGCGGGCGGTGTCGTCAAGTCCAGTCAAAGCTGGAATGAATTCCTTCGCCTGACCGTCAACTATGAGGGCGAGCTTCTCGCTTTGGCAGAAGCTCTGCTAAACACAGATGGAATAGAGCTGCACAGCGTCGGCCATGCCTCTGAAGTTATCAAAGGCCTGGGGACTCCCATCGCAATGGACAACAAGCACGCCATCAATCAGCTCAGAGGAACTCACGGCATAGGTCATGTGCGTATGGCAACCGAGAGCCGCGTGGACATAAGTCATGCCCACCCGTTTTGGGCCTATCCGTTCCCAGACGTTACCGTCGTCCACAACGGCCAGCTCACCAATTATCACAAGATGAAGCGCGTGTTCGAAGCCCAGGGCCATCGCTTCCAGACCCATAATGACTCTGAGTTGATCGCCGTGTTCCTCGCCGAGAAAATGGCTCGAGGTGCAGCACTTGAGCAGGCCCTTCAGGACTCCGTGAATGAACTGGATGGCACGTTCACCTACCTGGTAACCACCAGGAACGGCCTGGGCTACGCGAAAGACCGTTGGTCAGCAAAACCTCTAGTCACAATGGAGACAGATG
Organism: Dehalococcoidia bacterium; assembly: GCA_965206395.1. Classification (GTDB taxonomy): domain Bacteria; phylum Chloroflexota; class Dehalococcoidia; order Lucifugimonadales; family CATOSD01; genus CBDBJK01. Next base: position 23,770 of record CBDBJK010000008.1, on the reverse strand, counting down.
ATGTGATAGCCATCGCATCCGAAGAGGTGGCGTTATGCACCGTCATGTCCCATGAGATAGACCGAATCGAGCCTCAGGAAGGCGAGGTCATGACTTGGTTACTCTAGATGCCAGTCAATTGACCGTTCGCGAGTTGAATAAGAGATTAAAGAAGCTAGCTCGGAACGGCGCCGAGGTTACCATCCTGAACCCGCAGGCCCGCCACAATATAGGCGTAGCCATTTTTCAGCCCAGCAAGATAACAATTGCCGGCAGCGTTGGCTACTACGCTGCTAGCCTTCTTGATGGCCCAGAAGTTAGCATCAATGGCAACGCAGGCTGGGCTCTCGGCGACAACATGATGAGCGGCAAGATCGTCCTGTCCAAAGATGCCGGAGCTTCGGTGGCGTCAACCATGAGGGGGGGAGAAGTGTTCGTCGGCGGCAACGCCGGAGCGAGAGCGGGCATTTCCATGAAGGGCGGCACGCTCATAGTCGGGGGCAACACTGGCTTCATGACGGGATTCATGATGCAGAAGGGGGAAATCATCGTTTGCGGCGACGTGGGCGACGCGGTGGGCGATTCGATGTACGAAGGCACGATATACGTGGCCGGCAAGATCGGCTCCCTGGGGACCGACGCCATATTCAATGAAATCGGCGAGGACGAACTCATCCGAATCTGGGATACACTGGAAGGCCACGGCATAAACGATAAGCCCAGATTCGCCAAGATTGTCTCCTCCAAGAAGCTATACCATTTCGACTCGTTGGACCGCCTTGAAAAAACCGTGATATAGAAGGGATGACACTCAAATGGTAATGGGCAGCAGCCAAATATGGCCTCCCTGGATCATGGAAGATATCCATTCAAAGGCCGAGCTTGGCCGATATCGCATTCGAGGCTTTAGCACTTTTCAGCGAGTGACTCACTTCGATGACCTGACATTCCTATCAACCGGCCTTACCCGAATGCCTCTAGAAGGTTACAAGGAGAAGTGCAACACGCGGACGGTGATCGGCGCCCGTTACGCCGAGAATCCCCTGGTGATAGAGACTCCGATTTACATCACCGGCATGAGCTACGGGGCGCTCTCTGCCAACGCCAAGATCGCCCTGGGCAAGGCCGCCACCATGGTGGGCACGGCAAGTTGCACTGGCGACGGCGGCATGTTGCAAGGGGAAAGGGATGCCTCTGAAAGGCTTATCTACCAGCTGCTGCCGAGCAGGTACGGATTCAATCCTCATCATCTCGTGCAGGCCCAGGCAATCGAGATCGTGGTGGGGCAGGGGGCTAAGCCGGGCACGGGCGGACTTTTAATGGGAGTAAAGGTTCTCGACGACGTGGCCAGAATGCGGGATTTGCCCACTGGGATCGACCAGCGCAGCCCGACGCGCCATCCAGACTGGCTTGGACCCGACGACCTGGCGGTGAAGATCGAGCAGTTGCGGGAAGCTACCGATTGGCGAATTCCCATACACGTCAAATTGGGGGCGTGCCGCGTCGCCGACGACGTGAAACTGGCGGCCAAGGCCGGTGCCGACGCCATAGTGATCGACAGTATGTTGGCAGGTACTGGGGCGTCGGCAGAAGTGCTTCTAGACCATAGCGGTATTCCCACCGTCCCGGCTATCGTCTTGGCCCGTGAAGCTCTGCGTGAGCTAGGGCTGTACGGCAAGGTCGATCTCATCGCTTCAGGTGGAGTGCGCAGTGGTGCCGACGCCGCGAAGGCGCTGGCGCTTGGTGCGAACGCCGTGGCTATCGGGTTAGCGGCCCTCATAGCCCTCAACTGTAACAAAGAGATACCCGAGAGCGATTTCGTCAAAGAGGTTGGGGTTCCGGCGGGCGCATGCCGGCACTGTCACACAGGAAGGTGTCCGGTGGGAATCACCACGCAAGACCCTGAATTGACGAAGCGCCTAGACCCCGACGAGGCGGCGGAGCGAGTCGCCAATTTTATCAACTCTATGACTATGGAGATGGCGCTACTCACCCGTTCGCTGGGTAAAGGCGACGTTCACAGTCTCGAGCCAGAAGATCTGGCGGCCCTGACCATCGAGGCGTCAGCTATGGCTCAGATACCACTGGTGGGAACGAACAAGGTGTATTAGCTTTCAGCCGTCAACTTTTGAGGAGGCGATATGGCCTCAAGAGAAGAGATCAGGAAGAGGTTGCAGGACGATAAAATCGAATTCCTGCTGACTCAATTCGTGGACATTAACGGCGCCGCCAAAGCCAAGATGGTTCCCGTCTCCCACCTTGACGATGTGATCGATGAGGGCGCCGGATTCGCGGGAGGGGCTTTGCCCGGAATGGGCCAAGGGCCTCACGCCCACGACATGCTGGCCAGAATAGACCTGGACACCTATACACCGCTGCCCTGGAAAGAGGGCGTCGCCCGCTTCGCTAGCGACCTGTACGTCGACGGCGAGCCATACATGTACTGCTCTCGTCAGAACCTGAAGCGGGTGCTGTCCGATGCGCGAGATCAGGCCTACGAGTTCTACGTGGGAATCGAGCCTGAGCACTTCCTCGTGACCAGGAACGACGATGGCTCCATATCTGTTTGGGACCCCAACAACGCCGACAGGCTCGACAAGCCCTGCTATGATTTCAAGGGAATCGCCAACGTCATGAGCTACCTTCAGGACATGATGGGAGCCATGAACCGGTTGTGTTGGGACTCCTACCAGTCTGACCATGAGGACGCCAACGGCCAGTACGAAATCAATTTCGCCTATTCAGATGCCCTCACTACAGCCGACCGCTACACCTTCTTCAAAATGATGGCCAGTCAGTACGCCCAGAAGTACGGCGCTATCGCTACCCACATGGCGAAGCCCTTTACGGACCGCACGGGCAGTGGCGGGCATATTCACTTCCACCTGGCCGATGCGGCTACAGACGAGAACCGTTTCCTGGACAAAAGCGACTCGCAGGGTCTTGGCCTTTCCGAAATGGCGTACCACTTCATCGGCGGCATTCTGGAGCACGCGCCGGCGTTGTGCGCCGTGACTTCTCCCACTGTGAACTGCTACAAGCGATTACAGATGGGTGCGGGACTGTTTGGCTCCCGTTCGGGGTTCATCTGGACGCCGGCATTTATCTCATATGGCGACAATAACCGAACTCAGATGATTCGCACCGCAGGACCAGGCCATCTAGAAGATCGCACTATCTCGGCCGCATGCAACCCCTATCTGGCCTTTGCCGCCTTCTTGTCCGCTGGTCTGGATGGTGTTCGTCGAGGGCTAGACCCAGGCAAGGCGAATCTGGGCAACATGTACGAGCTTGGTATGGAGGAGATTCAACGTAGGGGCATCCGGCTTCTACCCCAGTCGCTTGCCGAGGCACTGGCGGAACTTCGTAAGGACGAGGTAATACAGGAATCGCTGGGCGTTATCTACGAGGAGTTCGTCGGCCTGAAGGAAGCCGAATGGCGAGAGTATCACAAACAGGTCTCACAGTGGGAGATAAACCGGTATCTAACGATGTTTTAGAGTTGTGGGTTTGTAAATAGTGGCTTTGCTTATTAATTGCCCCAACTGTGGGGAGCGCAACGTCTATGATTTCCGCTTTGGCGGTGAGGTAAAAAAGCGGCCCATGCCGGACGCGTCGAACGAAGTGTGGATGGCCTACTTCTACGGCCGTCGCAACGTGGCTGGCCCCCAGCGTGAGTGGTGGTATCACAGGTTCGGGTGCCGCAAGTGGTTCTTAGCCATTCGCGACACGGTGAGCAACACAATGCAAGAAGTATCGTGGCCAGAGTCAGGGGAAAGATAGGATCTATACGTCCCATTGCGGAAATGAGATAGATGCGTGATTTAAGCTCCAATGCAAGGCTTGTAGCTCATCCTTCGCAGATCATCGACCGTTCTAAAACGGTCGTTTTCGAGTTTAACGGTACCCCAATTCAGGCCTACGAAGGCGACACGATAGCGTCTGCTCTATGCGCCGCCGGAGTGGATATCTTCAGCCGAAGCTTCAAGTACCACCGTCCTAGAGGGCTGCTGTGCGTCGCGGGCAACTGCCCCAACTGCCTGATGACGGTTGATGACACACCAAACGTCCGAATCTGCATAGAGCCGGCGCGAAACGGATTGAAAGTGCGCCACCAGAACGCCTGGCCTTCGCTCGAAAACGATGCCCTCGCTATGCTCGACAAGATGGACAAACTTATGCCGGTCGGCTTCTACTACAAAACGTTCCACCGACCCAAGCTCATCTGGCATATGGCTCAACCTATCATCCGACGGATCGCTGGGCTGGGCGAGATAGATATCGATTCCGTTCCAGATACGCGTTATGGACATCAGAACCTGCACACCGAGATTGCGGTTGTAGGAGGCGGCCCGGCGGGAATGTCGGCTGCGCTGGCGGCGGCGGGCGAGGGAACGCGTGTCACGTTGATTGATGAACAGTCTTCACTGGGCGGCCATCTGCGCCTCGATGCAAGCGCCCACACAGACGTTCCAGGCCTATCGGATGCGTCAGGATTCGAGATGGCGCGAAGCCTTGCCGATCAGGTTCGTTCGGCATCGAACATTCACGTACTGTCCAATGCGACGGCGTTTGGATTTTACCAGGACAACCTGATTGCCGTGCTCTCAGATGATCATCTAATCAGGCTACGGGCCAAGCAAGTCGTGATGGCTGCCGGTTCTTACGAAGTCCCCTTGACCTTCCAGAGGAACGACCTGCCGGGCATAATGCTGAGCACGGGCGTACAAAGGCTGGTGCGTCTTTATGGAGTTAAACCGGGGGCAACAGCAGTAGTTGTCACAAATACGGACCAGGGGTATAACGCTGCGCTTGACCTGCTGGATGCGGGTGCAGACATTGCAGTGGTGGCAGATGCTAGACCAGGCTTCCCTGACTGGTTAGACGCGGCAAACGCCCTGAAGAACCGGGGGGTGTTGGTTCTCGGCTCTCACACCATCACGGGTGCCGATGGGAAAAAGAGGGTTTCGTCCGCGACGCTACGCAAGCTCGAATCTGGAGAGCCGAAAGGACCAGAGCAACGCTTCGATTGCGATTTCATTAGTATGTCAGGCGGATTTCAACCCGCGACCTTTCTTCTCCAGCAAATCGGTTGCCGCATGAGCTACGACACCTCTCTGGGAGAGAGCGTTCCCGACAGGCTACCGCCTGGTTTATTTGTTGCGGGGGAAATCACAGGCATCCATGACTTGCCTGCGTCCGTCCTTCAAGGACGCATCGCCGGACTAGAGGCGGCTTCGGGCATTGGCCGGTCCTCGCCCGACTCTGTTACGAGGGAGCTACGGCACGAACTGGCGAGTGCGGAAGCAGAATACCGCAGCCATATCCACTCCGGTCCACTACCTGTCGCTTCAGACCAAGGCAGAAAAGCGTTTGTATGCTACTGCGAGGATGTTACGGCCAAAGACATCGGGGACGCCATAAACGAAGGGTTCAATGACATTCAGACGCTGAAACGTTACAGCACTGTTACCATGGGACCGTGCCAGGGTAAGATGTGCTTGAAGTCCTTAGTGGGCATTAGTGCCCAGCGAACTGAGCGCAGCATCGAAGAAACCGGCGTGACCACCGCGCGTCCTCCTCTTCGACCAGTACCGCTGGGCGCGCTGGCCGGTCCTTCGCACATGCCTCTCAAACGCACTCCTATCGACCAGAAGCACCGAAAACTGGGCGCTTCGATGGTAGAGCTAGGCCCCTGGCAGAGGGCCTACAGCTACGGCTCGCCTCATGACGAGGTGCTCGCGGTCCGACAACGCGTAGGAATTATCGATGTCAGCACGCTGGGAAAGCTCGATGTCATAGGCCGGGACACACCGGCTCTATTGGACAAGCTCTACACCCATCACTTCTCGAACTTGAGAGTCGGCCGGATTCGGTATGGCGTACTATGTACAGACAGCGGGATGATGCTGGACGATGGCACGGTTACGCGAATGGCCGAAGACCACTACTTCGTCACCACAACGACCGGAAACGTTGAGCTGATCGAGGAGTGGTTCAAGTGGTGGACAGCCGGGACAGGGATGTGCGCCCATGTGACGAATGTGACCTCGGCCTACGCAGCGATCAATGTAGCAGGCCCCAAGGCGCGGGAGACTTTGAGTAAGCTCACTGACGTTGACCTCGGCCCACAGGCTTTCCGGTACATGAGATCGGCTCAGGGGATGGTGGCGGGAGTGCCTGCCATCCTTCTTAGGATCGGCTTCGTAGGTGAGTCGGGTTGGGAGTTGCACTTCCTGGCCGAATTCGGAGAGCATATGTGGGACATGCTCATGGACGCCGGAAAGGAGTTCGATATCGCCCCCTTCGGCCTCGAAGCCCAGCGAATCCTGCGCCTGGAGAAGAAGCACATCATCGTCAATCAAGATACCGACTCGGTCTCTAATCCACTGGAAAGCGATCTGGAGTGGGCAGTGCGCTTCGACAAGGAAGATTTCATCGGCAGAGGGGGACTCGTTGGAGCAAGGGAGCGCGGCCTGCGAAACAAACTCGTCGGATTCGTTATGCGAGACGACCTTGTACCGGATGACGGCGACCCCGTGATTGAAGCGAAGCTTGGCAAAAAGCCCGTAGGTCGTGTGACCAGCTCCCGCCTTAGCCCGACGCTGGGTACGGGGTTTGGTCTAGCGTGGGTCCCCATCGAGTTAGCCCAGGATGGCAAGGAGATCAACATCCTGGTGGATGGAACGCCCCATTCCGCAGATGTTACCCTCCAACCCTTCTACGATCCCGAGGGAAAGCGCCTGAGAGAATGATATGACGACCTCAAACCCGACTCGCCTAACTCCGATGCACTATAAGCATCTAGAACTCGGGGCCGCGATTGTCGAAAGCGATGGATGGCAGCGTCCCGCGCGATACGTTTCAGTCGAGCAGGAAATTGAGCATGTCCAGAAGGCCGTCGGCATTGGTGATGTCAGCCCAGTAGGGAAAATCAACATCCAGGGGGATGAACTTGATTCCTTCCTTAGCGCCGCCTTCCCTGGGATTGATCTTCCGAACATCGGTGGCGTGAGCCGGTATCCAGCTTCCGGCGGTCTCGCTCGTGACGCGTTGACGCTGTTGCGTCTAGCGCATGACGAAATCATGGTCTTGACCCACCCGAGCCAGTCCTCATTGGCAACACAAGACCTCGCAGTGGATTCAAACTTGTGTGCTCACGTCGTTGACGTTACATCCGGGCTGGCCGGCGTGAGAATCACCGGCCCATTCGCGAAAACGCTTCTCACAAGCATAACTGAGATTGATTTGGTCATTGATGCGTTTCCTGATATGAGCTGTGCCCAGGTCAAGGCCGCTGAGATACACAACGTGCTGCTACGCTTCGATTTGGGAGGCCTGCCGACCTACGAGATGTACTTTGGTCGGGAGTTTGGGGAGTATATGTGGGATGCCTTGCTCGAGGTTGGCGAGGAGTACCAAGTAAAACCCGTGGGCATCGAGGCGATGGCACGCCTACAGAGCGGGTAACTCACCGCAGAGAACCCTGAGATGGCAGAGATGACTGAAACAGGCGTATTGAACACGATTACAGACAATATCATAGGTGCTGCAATTACTGCAGAGCGTGGCGTCAAAGTAGAACAGCCAACGTTGTTGCCAACCACTTTTCGCGGGACCGGGTGGGAGGGCAGCACGTGATACATTTGCTGCGAATGGCCCGGCGTAAAGTTCGCATGTGGCAGAAGCGCTCGCTGAGAGACGCGTACGATGTGGTCATAATTGGCGGCGGTGTACATGGCTTGTCGACGGCTTACTACCTGGCAAAGCTGGGCGTCAACGATGTCGCCGTGCTGGATTTGGGTTACCTGGGAGGAGGAGCCAGCGCGAGAACCACGGCCATAATCCGAGCGAACTACCTCACTCCTGAGGGTATCCCTTTCTTTCGAGAAAGTGTCAAACTGTATGAAGATCTCGCCCAAGGACTTGACTTTAACATTCTTTTCAGTCAAATGGGAAGGCTGGACCTCGGACACACCGACTCGGCGGTGTACGGTTTAAGGCTTCGCGCCGAATTCAACCAGGTTCTTGGGGTTGACAGCCGAATGATTGGGCCAGATGAAATAAAGAAGCGAGTGCCCGCCCTCGACCTCCGAGAAGGGAAACCCCTGCCTATAATGGCGGCTCTCTACCATCCTCCAGCTGGAGTAGTCCGTCACGATGCCGTAGTTTGGGGCTATGCGCAAGGGGCCAGCCGTCAAGGCGTCGAGCTTCACCCATTTACAGAGGTAACCGGTATAAGGCGAGATAATGGCAAGGTAACAGGCGTAGAGACAAGTAAAGGTGTTGTGAAGGCCAACGTCGTCCTCAACGCTACGGCTGGATGGAGCTCAACGATTGCCGCGATGGTCGGACTTGACTTGCCTATCACAACTCACCCATTGCAGGCGATGGTCACCGAGCCGCTCAAGCCCTTCATGACCACGACGATTTCCTCAGCTAACCTTCACGCCTACGTGTACCAAACAGACCGGGGCGAAGTAGTTATCGGCGGCGGAGTAGACCATTACCCAACGTATAGCCACCGATCCACTCTTCAGACCCTTGAGGAGTTGGCAACACACACGCTCGAACTTATCCCAAGCCTGCGAAACGTGAAGGTTCTGCGCCAGTGGGCCGGGTTGTGCGATATGAGTCCAGACTACGCTCCAATTATGGGTGAGGTGGATGGTATCCCCGGATTTCTTCTGACATGCGGTTGGGGGAGTTGGGGATTCAAGGCCGCTCCCATAGCCGGGAAGTGCATGGCCGAGCTAATCGCTACCGGTGAGACTCCAGACCTCATCAAGCCCTTCAAGTTATCCAGGTTCCGCGAAGGCCTTTTGGTGAACGAAAGGGCCGCTGCGCCCGCTGCTGCCATTCATTAGTGGCTGAATTCGCCTTGAATCGCTGCCAAGGTGGGCCAATTCCCCTCCCCACAATCGGACTGACCCGAAAGGCAGGGGATAGATGGTGACCGGCTTGTTGCCCCAAAGGGTATTCGGTTGGTAAACGAAGCCCCAGTCGAACAAGGTGTTGGCAAAGCGTCGCGGTACCGGGAGACGGTCTATGAGGCGATCTTACCTAGAAAGAATTGTTAGAAATGGACTCCGGACGAGGTGTTTGTGCACCTCTTTAGTCGAGGTTTGACAAATCTGAAATAGTCACAATAGACTCAACCAAGAGTCCCAGGTCAACCAGTAAGGAGAGTGTGCGATGTCAGAGTTTGTCCTCATAAATGGCCGATTAATAGATGGCACTGGTAAGGAGCCTTTGGATGGCTGCGGCATTGTAGTGAAGGGAGCCAGTATCTCAGCGGTCGGCCCCTCGCAATCGCTGCCCGTTCCAGCCGACGCTCAGGTGATTGACGTTGGAGGCCGGACTATCATGCCTGGCCTTATTGACGCGCACACACACCTGACCTATCACGTCAGCGAGTACGGCCTGATGCTTCAACAGATGAACGAGTCCTTGGAAATGAACGCCCTCAAGGCCGCGGAGAGCGCTCGCGTCATCCTGAATACGGGATGCACTGCCATCGGTGACGGAGCGAGTCGCGGCAAGGTTGGCATGGCAATACGTGACGGCGTGAAGCAAGGACTCATCCCTGGGCCAAAGGTAGTCGCCGCGGGTCAGATCATATCGGGTTCCGCTGGCATAGGAGACCATACGTCAGAGTGGGGTTATTTCGACAACGACGTGTTCCTTGGAACTGCCGTCAATGGCCCTCAAGAAGTGAGGACTATGGTCCGAAAGCAGATTCGTCAGGGTGTGGACTACGTGAAGGTCGCGGCCAGCGGCACTCCAGGCGGCCGGGTCATGAATGGTCGCACTCAAGACCTCTCTTACGAGGAGTTGGTAACTGCCGTTCAGGAGGCTGCCAAGTTCGGCAAAAGAGTGCATGCCCATGCTCACGATCCCGCGGGCATAAAAGACGTGGCGCGCAGTGGCATCATGTCCTTGCACTCAGGCGAATTTGTGGACGAGGAAGGTCTGCATATGATGAAGGAGATGGACTGCGTCTTCGTGCCCACCATCTCCTGGCTCCACTTTCGTATCAAAGAGGAGTACGCGAGAGAATTCACACGAGCGTACAAGCCCACAGACGATCAGGTGGCTTGGTTCATCGAGGACTGTCGGCAGGCGTACGAGTCCTGCCGAGAGGCTATCGTCAAGGCTTATCAGATAGGCACACCCACGGCCATCGGCTCAGACGGCGCTCATGTCTTCCCACCTTTCGACGTTGTCTACGAGATGGAATACTTTCAGGAGCTTGGTGTCCCTCCACTACAGATCATCACCGCCGCCACAAAGATGGCTGCCCAGGCCATTGGGCGGCAGGACGTATGGGGAACCCTCGAGCCTGGCAAGGCGGCTGATATTCTGGTAGTAACCGGTGACCCGTCCGAGAACATAAGTGTCCTGCGCGACAAATCCCATATCGTCATGATGGTTCAGGACGGGCAAGTAGTCAAAGATGTCATGAGCAAAGAGCGAATCGCAGTATAGGGTGCAACATGGTTTACGACACGTTAATCAAAGGAGGCCTGCTCGTCATCCCGGGACAGGGTATCCGAGAGGCGGATCTGGGCATCAGCGGTGAGCGAATCGCCGCCATACTGGAGCGGGGAGCGCAGGTTGAGGCGACGACTACTATCGACGCCACCGGGCTTCATGTACTTCCGGGCGCGCTGGATACCCATACTCACTGGGGTGTAACGGGCGATTTTGGCGTCCAGTGTGAGTCAGACAGCCGGGCCGCAGCCATCGGTGGGGTGACTACGGCATTGTTGCTGCAACGAATCGAACCAGGCCAGTTTGCAGAGCTAAAGCAAATAGGCGAAAATCGCTCCACTATCGATTTCATTTTCTCACCATCGATAATCAACGAGGCTACCGCCGCCTTCATCGAAGAGTCCATCGAGCAGTGGGGATGTCCCAGCTTCAAGTTCTTCCTCGGCTACCGCAACATCGCGGGAGCGCCGCCAGGGGACGACTGGAGCGAGCTTACTGACGGACTCATGGTGGACGTGCTTCATCGTATGGCAAAGTACGAGGGAACGTTGGCCTGTGTCCATGCGGAGAACGCCGAGATAATCAACCGGGCCATGTCTCAAGCAACGCATTCCGAGCATGACGGCCTAGCCGAATGGGAGAGGGCCAATCCCGGCATCGCGGAGGCAGAGGCGATTCAGCGATCGGCATTCTTTGCCGAGCAGGCTGGTGTGCCAGTTTTCATCTTGCATATAGCCGGACGGGACGCACTCGCCGCCATGCAACGTGCCAGGACACACTGGCCCAAAACCTATGGCGAGACCTGCCCTCACTATCTGTTCTACAATGTGGAGACTTCGCCGGCAGCGGTGAAGTTCAGTCCACCTGTGCGCCATGAAGCCGACAGGGATGCCCTTTGGGAGGCGTTGGCATCGGGGCTGGTGGATTGTATAGGCTCTGACAACTTTCCAACTCTCTGGGATGCCAAGAAAGGCAGCGTCTGGGAGATCTCTCGCGGCGGCCCTGGGACTGGTGTCTTACTGCCAATTATCCTTAGTGAGGGGGTGAACAAGGGGAGGCTAACGCTTGAGAGGGCGGTGGAAGTCACCTCGACCAACGCGGCGCGCATCTTTGGCCTGTACCCAAAGAAGGGCGCTATTCAAGTAGGCTCAGACGCAGACTTAGCTATCGTCGATATGAGCTTGGAGAAGACAGTGAGCCACGAGCTTTTCGGGACCTGGTCAGACTATACTCTTTACCCAGGCGTTACATTGAAGGGATGGCCGGTAGTCACGATGGTGCGTGGGCGAATTGTGATAGATGATGGCAAAGCCAGCGTGGAACCTGGATATGGGCAATTTGTGCCGAGGCCCGTGGAGCTACTTGCAACCTAATAACAGGCACGAGTCCGAGCGAATACGATCCAGGCTTGAGGCAGCCACATGCATAAGCTGGCTGAGCAATTCGAGTTACTGTCTCAGATTCTGCGAATCCGCCTTATTCATGACAGCCTACTGGGAAATGCTCCCTCTAGTCGTTTCCCTGAGCAAATTTATGTTGCAATCTCCCAGATGGAATCCAATGCCTTCAAAAACACTACACTCTAGGATAGCTCGGACTATTTGGCTGCTTACTGAAGTTGTCAATCGCCACCAACCGCACTCAATTTCACATGTTGGAAGGCGTTTGACAGATTCAATGGTGAGGATTATAGTCTGTGGCATCTAGTGGTCCAACATCATTGAAATGAATACCATGATAGTCATTGTTCCTCTTGGGGGTTCAATCGTAACGTTGAACCGAGGAGGAACCATGATGTCTACCAAGAAGTACCGTATCAGACTGACTACCGACGAACAACAGGAACTCAACGCCTTGGTCTCACGCGGTCGGGCTGCGGCGTACAAACAGACCCATGCGCGCATTCTGCTGATGAGCGATGAGTCACGCTCGGACGGGGGAATGAAGGACGCGGACATCACCAGCGCGCTCGGTGTGGGACAGTCAACGGTCGAGCGAATACGCAAGCGCTGTGTGGAGGAGGGGGTCGAGTCTGCGCTGAATCGCAAAAAGCAACTGCGTCGGCGTCAAAAGAGACTGGACGGCGAAGGTGAAGCACGGTTGATAGCGATGGCCTGCGGGGAACCGCCGGAGGGGCGTGCCAGTTGGACCCTGAAGCTGTTGGCTGACCAGTTGGTCGAGTGTGAGATAGTCGGGACCATTAGCACCGAGACGGTTCGCCAGGCGCTTAAAAAAAAACGAACTGAAGCCGTGGCTGAAGCAGAGTTGGTGCATCCCGCCCGGTCAGAGCGCGGAGTTTGTGTGCGCGATGGAAGACGTACTGGAGGTCTACCAACGGCCGTACGATGGGAATGAGGTTCAGGTGTGCATGGATGAGACGAGCAAACAGCAAGTCAAGGAGACGCGAGTGCCGCGTCCCGCAGCGCCCGGCTTATCGGCGGCATACGACTACGAATACGAGCGCAATGGAGTGAGCAGCCTGTTCATGCTGTTTGCACCGTTGGACGGATGGCGCCGAGTCGAGGTCAGAGAGCGTCGCACGAAGGTGGACTGGGCGCATGTGATAAAGAAACTGGTCGACGAGGACTACCCCGACAGAGACCGGATCGTGCTGGTAATGGACAATCTCAACACTCACAAGCTGTCCTCGCTATACGAGGCATTCGAGCCTGCTGAGGCGAGGCGTATAGCTGAGCGACTGGAGATACACTACACTCCCAAACACGGGAGTTGGTTGAATATGGCGGAGATAGAGATCGGTGTGCTGGCTCGACAGTGCCTGGACCGACGGATTGCCAATCAAGACATCCTGCGCGGCGAGGTCAATGCTTGGCAGAATCAACGCAACCGGGATGTGATACGAGTGGATTGGCGCTTCACTACCGAGGATGCGCGCATCAAGCTAAAGTCACTCTACCCATCAATACAAAAACGTTGAACCACTAGAATGTTGTTTATTTTATAGGATGAACTTCCATATGGGAAATTCAGGTTCATATGGCAAATATCGGATTGTGTGTTCACCGCATCATTAGGCAACCGTCAATATAAAGTTCGCTTATTGGAAAATCCAGCGAGGCATTGGCATTAACCGCTTCGTGTTCGAAGTAAGAGCATAACGCTATGAAAAGTGAGAGTGATATGGCGAACGTAAAAGTATACTACCGCCAAGGTTGATTCACATGCGGTCGTACGAAAGAGTTTCTTTCGTCCAATGGAATCGAATATGAACCCAGAGACGTGGGGGCTGATCCAGAGGCCCTGAAGGAGCTTAATGCTCTGAATCTGAAAGTTATTCCAGTGACTCAGATAGGAAACCAAGTGATCATTGGGTTTGATCGGGTTGCGCTGGCGGTCGCTCTGAAGTTGGATATTTCGTTTGACAGGCAGCAGAGTGCTACGTGGATGCTCCAGAAATTCGAGACTGTTCTATCAGCGGCATCGCGTGCTACTAGCCAGATACCGGACGATCTCATAGACTGGAAATCACCCGAGCGCGATAGAGTTCTGAGGCAGTTCACCTTTCACTTATTCGATCGTCCCAACATCATGCTTGATGCCTACGAAAAGGGTTGCTATGACTCCGAGGCCCGGAGCCGCTACATCGCTGACGCATTGGAACGCCAGAACGTGGCCGATATAGTGCGGTTTGGCGAAGGCGTGTTGGTGCGTGTACGGGAGTTCCTCAGTAAGGCACCCCCCCAGATACTGGAAGAGACCTTGGACACCTACATGGGTCCAATGACCATGCAACAGCTCATGGATCTGGGTCTGGGTCATTCAGTTCACCACCTGAAGCAACTCTATGTGTTCATGAATAAGATTGGCATCACTCCTGTTAATCCATTGAACGAAAGGGATTTTGAAGGAGTGACGGTGCCCACGGAACTGTTTTAGGTCGGCTTCGCCGGAACATTATTTGTGCGCACGACATCGGAATAAATATGGGCGCAGTATTTCATGCGGCGGATATGCCGTAAGGCAGGAGTCCTTCCTTACGAAGGTCTGTTTTTCCACATATATATATAGGCCCGTGACAAACTGATTTTTGCAAAAGGGCCTCCTGGTGAACCTATGAGCAGGGTTATAGCAACCCGATGCACATACCTGACCCTTGTGCTCCTACACCACTGCCGGTCTGCTGTGCGATCTCGTTTCTCCTTCCCTGAGTAATGGTTATCTGGTTAAAGCGGGCTATAAAGCTAAATGGAGCATTTTAGATGTCAATTGACAACATCAGGGATTGGTCGTACAGTTTTGCCATCCCAGTATAGTTCGTTTATGAAAGCACTGGGTTCCATCTAGGGAAGTATCGGCTAAGGGGCAACCACAGGGGGGATTGCCGATACACTCCTACAGGAAGGAACACGACATGAACATAGGCATAGTAGGCGCAGGTATATTCGGCATGGCGGCCGCAGTTGAGCTTCGAAGCCGGGAGCATAACGTCACGGTATTCGATCAAGGGAATGTGCCCAATGAACGGGCCAGCTCTACAGACGTCGCCAAAGCCATACGGCGTGTCAATTACTTTCCAGGTGGCCCCTACATTGAGCTGGTAGAACGGGCTTCCCGAAAGTGGAGAGAGTGGCACGAGCACATGAGCAAGTCTATTTACTACCAGGTAGGCGGTCTTACCGAGTATCGAGGCTCAGAGTTCGAGCCTGGTACTGGTGGCTACGAAAGCGTCATGTACCTGAAAGACCGGCGTAAAGAGATGGAGCTACTTTCGCTGAGTCAGGCCCGCGAGCGGTTCCCCCAGTTCGTCTTCCGGGAGGCCGAAGCCTGCTTTGTGTACGACGCATGGGCCGGCTACCTGGATAGCGGTCAGGCGGTATCCGACCTTACTGACCTCGCGCGGAAGGAAGGCGTGCAGGTAAGGGAAAACGCTCGCGTTCTGGACTTGCAAGAGGCTCCTGGTAAGGCCGAGGTTAGACTAGACAAGGATTCGATTGCGTTTGATCGGATAGTTGTCGCCGCCGGCCCCTGGATGGGCAGACTTGTGCCTGAAATCGGAATGGGTCTTATGATTACCCAGCAGCAGATGGCCTTCTTCAGGCCGGAAAATCCCCGTATCTTTGAGCACGGGGCCATGCCCGCTTGGTCCATCCACCCGGTAGAGGAGGGCTGGTATGGCTTCCCGCTTCTGAGCGACGGAACCGTAAAGATTGCTATGGACTTACACGGCGATGCTGTGGACCCGGACGTGGAACGGGATGCCACGCCTGATTTTATAGAGTCCGTAAAAGGGTTCGTGGCAGACCGGATGCCGGAGTTGGCAAAGGGCCAAATGGTCGGCGCTCGCGCCTGCCTGTACACGAATACACCGGATGGCCATTTCGTAATAGACTGGGTGCCGGACTCAGGGCGGATATTGGTGGCGGGCGGAGGAAGTGGTCACGGGTTCAAATTCGGTGGGGCTATAGGCGAGGTAATCGCCGACGCGTTGGAGGACAAACCGAATCCCTGTGGCGATTTTTTCAAGATAAGTGGCCGGTTCCAGACGGCAGAACAGACCAAGGAGTGAGCACATATGACAACTCAGATTGATGAAGCAGCAAGACAGCTTTACGAACGAGAAGTCGTTATAGACGGTCTGAACGTTAGCAACTGGGACAGTTCAGCCGTTTACAAGAGCCTGTATGCTGGTGGAGTGACGGCTTTCAATGCCACCGTTGCTACATGGGAGAACTTCGGCGAGGCCATGGACAACATATCGGCCTGGATGCCCAGGTTCAGAAAGGACGCCGACGTGTTGACTCAGATCAGGACTGTTGACGACATCTTGCAAGCCAAGAAGGATGGCAAGGTAGGGGTTATCTTAGGCTTTCAAAACGCCTCTCCCATCGAGAACAACCTGGACCGTCTGGCCCTGTTCTACGGTCTGGGCGTACGAATTATTCAAGTCACGTATCATGAAGGGAACCTACTCGGCAGTGGATGCTATGAGCGCTCCGACTACGGACTGACCAATTTTGGTGTAGATGCCGTCAGGGAAATGAACCGCCTGGGCATACTGATTGATCTCTCTCACGTAGGTGTGCAGACTACGATGGACACCATCGAATTGTCGGAAAAGCCTGTAGCAATCACACACGCCAACCTAAAATCATACTATGACGTCCCTCGAAACAAGACTCCGGAGGCAGTCAGGTTCCTGGCAGAAAAAGGCGGCGTTATCGGGGCCACGTGTATCACGGGCTTGATGCGTGAAGGAGAGAAGGCGACGCTGGAAGACTATATTGACGTTATAGACGGCATGGTGGAAAGCGTCGGAATTGACCACGTGGGAATAGGAACAGACTTTACTCAAGACCAGACAGAGTCTTTCTGGAGATACATTAACTCTCAGCAGGGAACGAGCTTCCCGCTCAAAGCCATCGCATACCACACATCCACGCCTGACAATTTGGCGGGGCAGAAACCCTATCCTGTGGGCCTAGAAACGCCAGACAAGTTGCCCAAAGTAGCCGAGGCCTTGATGAGGCGTGGCTACAAAGCCGAAGACGTTGCAAAAGTCTTGGGGAGCAACTGGCTCCGGCTTTTTCGAGAGGTATGGAACGACTGACCAGTCATTAGGCTAAGGAGGCAACACTGCTCATGAACTGCTCCATCCGGTCAAGGCTCTCGTTCAATCCATTGGCTCCCAAACCAAGGAACAGGTGCGTCACACCCGTCGCATCATATGCCCGTACGTCTTCTGCCACCTGCTCATCCGGGCCAAAATGCATGCATAAGCACAAGAAAGGGGTGTAAAGACCCCCTTATTTATTTCAAACACGAGAAACCTGGCGTTGGTGGATGCCCAAGCCAAGCGAACTACGCCGAATGAGCAAATCCATTAGATCTTGTAAATCTGGCTGCGCGCCTTGCTTTCCGCCTGCAGGCCTGTTCAGCTGTTGGTAGGGTATGAGTGATCCGGGGCCTCCCCCGCCTCCCCGTCCGACCTACTGAACGAGGAGAGTATCAAATCTGATCGTTCGCTAGAGAGGTTGCTGGAATAAAAGGGGGTGAGTAAGGTGGACCCCATTATTAAGACAGCACGAGGGCTAAATTAAGAGAGTCTCCCACCCCTGCGCTAGGTTTCACCAAGCCCGATGGCAGCCCTGCTTCTTCAGCTGCTGCTCCCCTTTCTTCCTGGCCATGTTGGTACACCTCTGCTGGGGTCCGGTAGCCCAAAGCCTGGTGAGGCCTCTGCCGGTTGTAGAACTCCAGGTAGGCATTGATCCCAGTTCGGGCCTCGGCGACGGTCTGGTAAGCTTTCAGATACACCTCCTCGTACTTGATGCTCCGCCACAGCCGCTCCACGAAGATGTTGTCCAGGTACCTACCCTTACCATCCATGCTGACCTGGACCCTCTGCTCCTGCAACGTCTGGGTAAAGGCCTCACTGGTGAACTGACTCCCCTGGTCGGTGTTGAATATCTCCGGTCGTCCCTTACCCAGGGCTTCCTCCAACGCCGCCACGCAGAAGCTGGTGTCCATGGTGTTGGAGAGCTTCCAGGCCAGCACGTGCCGGCTGTGCCAGTCCATGATGGCCACCAGGTACAGGAAGCCCTTCGCCATGGGGATGTAGGTGATGTCCGCGGCCCAGACCTGGTCGACCCGATTAACCTCCACTCCCTTCAGCAGATAGGGAAAGATCCGGTGTCCCGGCGCTGGTTTGCTGGTGTTGGGACGCCGGTAGATGGCTTCCAGACCCATCAACCGCATCAGCCTTCGAACCCTTTTTCGGCTCACCAGATAGCCCTGTTGCAGCAGCCAGGCCTTCATCTTCCTGGAGCCGTAGAAGGGGGTCTTCAAATACTGACGGTCCATCAGGGTCATCAACTCCAGGTCTTCTGCCCTGGTCGGTACCGGCCGGTAGTACACCGAGGCCCGGCTGACGTCCAGCAGGATACATTGACGCACCAAAGACAGCTGCGGGTGGTCTCGGTCTATCATGGCTCGCCGTATGCTGCGACTCATAGACCGGACCTTTCCGACAAAAAATCGCGTTCCACCTTCAGCTGGCCGATGTGCCGGTAGAGGTGGTTAATCTGAGCTTCCTTGGCTTTCTCCTGGGATTTCTGATTGGTGGCAAATAGCTCCGGGGCTCCTTCCACCAGGGCCCTTTTCCAGGCGTGAATCTGACTGGGATGGACCTCAAATCGGCTGGCCAGCTGGGCGATGGTCCCTTCCCCCGCAAGGGCGGCCAGGGCCACCTTGGCCTTGAACGCCGGACTGTGCTTATTCCTCGTCTGCTTCATGTCCTGCTCCTTCACGTCGGTTAGTTGCCGGTTATTTTAGGAGCTGGACTCTCTCTTAGCCAGTTGTCTAGTTTTTGGGTACCACCTCAGAGTCTATGCAAATCTGGAAACCCACCGCTGTGGTAATACTCTGTTAGCAGCGAAGCCATGATATACATCGCCATGACACGCTTGATGCTCAGGCGACTCGCTCATATCTGAACTTTTCAGACAGCCTCTAAGGTTTCCAGTACCCCTTGGCGCAAGTTTCTGAACAGGTGAGAGCTTTGAGATCGAGGATCGAATTACACACTGAATAACGCTTTAAGGTGCTTTTATCGGCGTGACGCTTGCGTCCCTATAATTGGCTTCCCGCCCCTGTCCGCTTTACACGGGTTTAGCAAATTTACCTCTTGAAACCCTCATCATGAGTTCGATAGCTAATTGACGTTGCTACAAACCCTTGCTAAACTCGCCGCATTAGTGAGGGAGGCAGCCTCAATGAACTGTCCAAACTGTGGGCGCGGTAACCCAGAAAACTCAAGCTTCTGTAATAGCTGCAGCGCCAAATTCGCTACGCTTCTGCCACTTACCCATGCTACTGAGACAAAACTCCTCAGTAAACCTGTTAGCTCTGACTTTGTGGGCCGCGAGCGAGAGATGGGTGTGCTTGAGGCTGCCCTTGAACATGCAAGGGCAGGCCATGGACGGCTAGTCATGCTTGTTGGTGAACCAGGTATCGGCAAGACCCGCACGGCAAGAGAACTCGCTGCCATAGCTGAGCAGCGTGGTGTTCAGGTTTTGTGGGGCCGCTGCTACGAAGGAGAAGGCGCTCCTCCCTACTGGCCTTGGGTGCAGACCATTCGATCCTATGTACAGCAAAAGGATTCAGAGCAACTGCGCACAGAGATGGGGCCTGGCGCAGGGACCATATCTGAGATAGTCCCTGAGCTTCGTGACAAGCTGCCCGGCCTTGAGTTGCCTCCTACCCTGGATAGCCCTGAATCCGCTCGTTTCCGCTTATTCGACTCCATCACAACATTCCTGAAACGAGTTTCTCAGAACCATCCAATTTTTGTTATGCTGGACGACCTACATTGGGCAGACAAATCATCACTGCTGCTGTTGGAGTTCATGTCGCGAGAACTCAGTGATAGCAGCATGCTTATTGTCAGCACCTATCGAGACTCGGGGCTGTCACAACAGCATCCTTTCTATGAGACACTAGCCCAATTGTCCCGAGTGGAAGCGTTCCAAAGAGTGCCACTCGGAGGCCTCAGTTATGAGGATATCGAGCATTTTGTTGAGGCGGCTTATAATACACAGCTTTCCCAGGAACTCGCAGAGGCGATATACGCCCGAACTGAGGGCAACCCGTTTTTCATGAATGAAGTAATCAGGCTCCTGCAAGACAAATTTCAAGAGAACAGAGAAGGGACCGGCTTCTCCCTGGATCTAGGAATTCCTGAAGGTGTTCGTGAAGTAATCAGGCATCGTGTGGGCATACTGTCAGAGCAGTGTAATCAAATGCTAACCATGGCCTCAGTGATCGGTAGGGAGTTCGATTTCAATCAATTGAAGGCTGTTATCGTTGATATGAGTGAAGTCCAATTGTTAGATGCGATAGACGAGGCTTTAGTAGCTCGAGTGATGGATGATGCTCAAGGAACTACGGAACGTTACCAGTTCAGTCATGCCCTGATACGGAATGCGATTTATGAGGAGTTGTCTTCAAGTCGCAGAGCACGTGCTCATGCTGAAGTTGGCGAGGCACTGGAAACTTCTTATGAAGCTAACGTCAAGGCCCATGCTGCCGAGCTTGCGTACCATTTCGCTGAAGCGCAAAACGTCATAGGCACTGAGAAACTTGTGCGTTATTCGCTGTTGGCGAGTGAGCATGCCCTGGATTCTTACGCTTATGAGGAAGGACTGATCCACATCGAAAGGGCGTTGGCAGCTAAAGAAGGCCAGCCAGATGATGCTGAGAAGGCAAGGCTTCTGTTTGCGCTGGCAATAGCGAAGTCGGCCACACTGGAATACCATCAGCTTCAAGAGGTTGTGGATGCAGTAAGAGCCGCTTTCGAACTATCTGTTGAAATAGGAGAAGTGTCCCAGGCCCTGGACATCGCCGAGTTTCCATTCGCTACGATTTGGGGCAATTCAGGTGAGAGCGATCTCATTGCCAGAGCCTTGACTCTAGTTGAACCGGATTCCCAGAGGGCAGGGCGTCTTCTAGCGCGCTATGGCAGAATATTGCAACTTGAGAAAAACGAATACGAAAATGCAATGGAAGCCCTCAGGCATGCCCTTGTCATCGCACAATGTGGAAGTGACCTGGCACTGGAGCGTCAGATACTAGTGGTCCAACATCATTGAAATGAATACCATGATAGTCATTGTTCCTCTTGGGGGTTCAATCGTAACGTTGAACCGAGGAGGAACCATGATGTCTACCAAGAAGTACCGTATCAGACTGACTACCGACGAACAACAGGAACTCAACGCCTTGGTCTCACGCGGTCGGGCTGCGGCGTACAAACAGACCCATGCGCGCATTCTGCTGATGAGCGATGAGTCACGCTCGGACGGGGGAATGAAGGACGCGGACATCACCAGCGCGCTCGGTGTGGGACAGTCAACGGTCGAGCGAATACGCAAGCGCTGTGTGGAGGAGGGGGTCGAGTCTGCGCTGAATCGCAAAAAGCAACTGCGTCGGCGTCAAAAGAGACTGGACGGCGAAGGTGAAGCACGGTTGATAGCGATGGCCTGCGGGGAACCGCCGGAGGGGCGTGCCAGTTGGACCCTGAAGCTGTTGGCTGACCAGTTGGTCGAGTGTGAGATAGTCGGGACCATTAGCACCGAGACGGTTCGCCAGGCGCTTAAAAAAAAACGAACTGAAGCCGTGGCTGAAGCAGAGTTGGTGCATCCCGCCCGGTCAGAGCGCGGAGTTTGTGTGCGCGATGGAAGACGTACTGGAGGTCTACCAACGGCCGTACGATGGGAATGAGGTTCTGGTGTGCATGGATGAGACGAGCAAACAGCAAGTCAAGGAGACGCGAGTGCCGCGTCCCGCAGCGCCCGGCTTATCGGCGGCATACGACTACGAATACGAGCGCAATGGAGTGAGCAGCCTGTTCATGCTGTTTGCACCGTTGGACGGATGGCGCCGAGTCGAGGTCAGAGAGCGTCGCACGAAGGTGGACTGGGCGCATGTGATAAAGAAACTGGTCGACGAGGACTACCCTGACAGAGACCGGATCGTGCTGGTAATGGACAATCTCAACACTCACAAGCTGTCCTCGCTATACGAGGCATTCGAGCCTGCTGAGGCGAGGCGTATAGCTGAGCGACTGGAGATACACTACACTCCCAAACACGGGAGTTGGTTGAATATGGCGGAGATAGAGATCGGTGTGCTGGCTCGACAGTGCCTGGACCGACGGATTGCCAATCAAGACATCCTGCGCGGCGAGGTCAATGCTTGGCAGAATCAACGCAACCGGGATGTGATACGAGTGGATTGGCGCTTCACTACCGAGGATGCGCGCATCAAGCTAAAGTCACTCTACCCATCAATACAAAAACGTTGAACCACTAGGTTACATGGCTGTTGTTGAGGCGCTCCAGCTTCATTATCGAGAAAGTCTGGATGTCGCACAAGATGTTATCAGGCTGGCCGGTACTAGCGGTTATGACATAAATTCAGACTTCCTCGGACATTTTCTTGCTACTCTCGCCTCAATATCAATTGGCAGGTCTGGTAATTTGCGATTTCATTTGGACCCTATGATTATTACCGCAGATAAATCGCAGCACTACTTTGCTCTAACTACGACGCGTTACTGTCAGGGAATAGTATCTCGACTTGAAGGCAATCTAAATGCAGCCTGTGAGCATTACAAGCATGGATTAGAGCTCGGCCCAGGCGACGTACGTCTATTGCACGACCTGACTATACAGGAGTGCGAGCTAGGCCATTTCGATCAAACAGAGTCCCTTCTAGGGCAACTACTTCAGACCGTACGGCAGTCTGCCATTGGGCCTAACTTAGAGCACTCATGTATCGTATTGACCATAGCATCGACTTCATATATCTCCGTAGACATAAGCCGATTCGACATCGCCGAGGCATCCGCGGATATCGTGCTGTCATCGCCGTTCGCAACTCCTGTTGCCGCCACTCTTGCCAGAATCGGCCTGGCATTGATAGCGTTCCAACAAGATGATAGAGACTCAGCCGAAACACTTTATGCCACTTTACTGCCTAATCGAGGGATCTTCATTTGCCAAGCTTGGGGGCGTGTCGACCATGTGCTTGGTTTGTTGTGCCTGACCATGAACAAGTTAGACGATTCGATAGTCCACTTCGAGGATGATCTGAATTTCTGTCGCCAGGCAGGCTATCCTCCGGAGAGTGCGTGGACTGCCTATGGGTATGCCGACTCACTGGTGCGGCGCAATGGGTCAGGAGATCATAATCGGGCCATATCTCTGCTTGAAGAGGCTCTGTCCATCTCCAGCGAACTGGGTATGCGACCGCTTATGGAAAAGGTAATCAGTCTAATGGAGCGGGCCAAGACACGTCCAACTAAGGCTTTTGCCTACCCTGACGGCCTGACCGAACGGGAAGTCGGGGTACTTCGGCTCATTGCGAATGGCATGACTGATCGTGAGATCGCTCTTGAACTGGTCATCAGTCACAGGACTGTCAACAACCACGTTCGCAGTATCTTCAACAAGACAGCGGCCGTCAATCGAGCCGAGGCATCTACTTATGCCACTCGCCAGGGGCTAGTGTGATCTCAACTTATACGCCTGCCTCTGAACTGACTGTATGATATTCCCCATTTAGTAATTGTATCCCTAGGGCCTTATAGAGGCCCTTCCGTCTCAGCTCCTCCGCTAGGAACGACCATTTACCTCTGGAAATTACCTACTCGCTATCGCAGTTCCTCAATAGTCATCGCCCATAGAAATAGGTATGGGTGTAGGTAATTTACGTCATGTGCGACTCCTCGTCATTGAGCATAATCGTCTTATGAAGACCAGTTGGAATACCAGCAACGTTC
>CBDBJK010000007.1:0-76643 GCA_965206395.1 Dehalococcoidia bacterium | reverse complement strand
AGCTCGACTTCTACCACTTAGATCGCTGGCTTTCAATTCTCCCCAAGACAGGGCGATCTCATCGTCGAGCTTGGACTTCAGCTCCGACTCAACCAACTTGCCGAGCGGACTTAAAACAGCAAACAAGCACAATCGCCATGCTTCTCGTGTGCTGGCGGCATCACCAGCGCCCCATATGGCCGCGTTGAGGCCGCAGGCCGCGTATATCTCCCTGCTCGCCACTGTCACCAGCTCTACCAAGCTGCTCGGTGGCTGAGGTCCAAAGCGTTCGGTTTTCAAGGAAACCTTGGCCGAACCGGAGTTGCCCCAATCCCCGGTTTCGATCAAGGCAGTCCTGCCTCTAGCATCCCGAATGTCGGCCTTGAGCGCTTCAACAGTGGCGTCGCCGCCGTCGACCGGAATCCCCAGGAGACGGCCAATCGGACCGCTGCTTTCGTCGGCCAATGCCCTCACCGTCTCGGCGGAGAGCTTACCGGCTAGGTTAGCAATAGCGATCGGACCGTTGCCTCTCCAGGGTGTCGAAGGGTCGGCGGCGTACTTGAAGTGCAACACCGACTGAGCCGGTACAAAGTCGTAGGTGATCGTCCTGGACGGCCCGCCGAGCGTGAGACGATACTCCCATTCCTCGGGAAACGGCCCGCCCTCGACATCATGCGTCTCGGCGGGTATCAGCCTGAGCTTGCCCGCCGTGGTGTCGATCAGGAGAACGAGCTCCCCCGTCCTGATCAACGATCTCCCGATCATCTCCATGATGGAAGGCGTCAACGCCTGGGTAAGGGAGTCCGGCCCGGAGACTTCCGAGGCCGCAAAGCCTCGGCCCACGGTACCCGCGCATGCTTCCAAGGCCGCCGTTGCCGTGGGTATGCTCAAGGTCTTACCCTGGACGCGTGACACCAACGCAGCTATCAACGTGTCGGTGTAGCTGGCCCGGGTTTCTAGTTTGTTGCCAAAAGAAGGCCAGAATTTCATTATCCGTGTATCCCTTGAAGGTCAAGAAATCTTCGTCGAAGGTCCGGGCCTCCCCTTTGCTCTATGACTTCAACCATGTTCGAGATCGTGAAGGTAAGCGAGGCGTCTACGACCTCAAGATTGGCCGTCGTAGAGTTGGCGATTCGCGCATCCCATCGAATCCTCCAGTTCCTCCGCCCTTGGTTCCTAGTCCCGCCCTCTGTCGCAATGTCTGTAAGAGACTTGTCCCGCCGGCTGGCCCACACTCCGATAGGCGTGACCGCCCCTGGCACCCACTCGCCCTGAAGGGCTGGATCCCGGTATCCTGGCTCGCTCACGTTGACGATGATCCTGCGATCGGCTGGCATGATTAGGCGGCCGTCTGCGATATGGTATAGACGGCTGCGGGCGTGGTGTATCGCCATTGTGCTGACCCAGCGTCCGCCTCGACGCCCGGATAGGTGGCTAGCTTAATGTCGTATGCGGTGCTGTTGATGTAGACAAAATCATCGGTAACGGTAGCATCTAGCGGCCCGGTCCTAACTGTCAGCCCAAAATTGTTAATCCAGTCCGTATGTGCGGGCGCGAGTACGAACACCACAGGCGAGGTGTTGATAGCCGCCCACAGTGCGGTTAGGTGGTCATCTCGCAAGACGTTTGCTCCGAATCCCTTGTAAAGCATGTAGGACGTGGTAGTAATGCGAGTACCAGCCGTGTTCAGTCCAGCAGCAAGGGCGGCGGCAACGTGGGTGTAGTCACCAAGGGCGGCGGCGCCGTAATATACGGTCTGCACGTCTGATACCGCGTCCCAAGCCGACGCATTGGGATTCCACTTGAGTTCGCGCCGTTGACTCGTGCCGACTGGTAGGCCGTCCGGGTGGTTAGCCTCATGGTCGGTAAGCTCTGTCTGGGCAGTCTAAGCAGTACCTTGGGCAGTAGCCGCAGAGTCCCGGGCCACTTGGTCGGTACCGTCCGGGTGGTTAGTCTCATGGTCGGTAATATCTTCCTGGGCAGCATCCGCCGTAGTCTGGGCATCCATCCCGACTTTGTTTGATGCGATCGCTTCGCGTAGAGCCGCTGTTATGGCGTCTATGTTGGCGTCAGCCGTTGCCTGAGCCGCCGCCGCCGCATCCCGCGCCTCTTGGTCGCCCATTCCAGCAGGCAGGTCCAGCGCGTCGATGCTCCCATCATCGAATGTAACGACGAGCTGGCCGCCCTGTACGGCAAGGCCAGTCACAGGATTGCTCACGCTCCCGACAGCCGCCTGAGCCTCTGCTACGGCGTCTGAAAGCCCCAGCCGGTGTACCCTGTAGGGCAGGAGCATCCTGGCCGCGCCCGAGTTCCGCATGGCGTTCGAGTAGGCGTCGGTCCTGGCCGCTTCTGGCATATCAAAGAGATAACCGGCCCAACGCCGCGCGGCCTCATTCATGGCCGTGTCGGTAGCTTCCGGCGCGTGTTTGACCACGGCCTCACTAGCGTAGGCGTGTAATCTGGTTACCTCGGCGGTCTCCTCGGTGCTGTCATTCAGACGAAGAGCCGCGAGCAGCTCCGCAACGGTGGCCCAACTTCTCGGCGCCATTGACATCCTCCACCTCGGTTGCTCTGGACCCTGATTTTCCCGGCTGCGTCGTCACGTGACGCGTTCATGGGGCTGGCTTTCCTGAGTTCGGCAGACGGATGTTACGGTGCCGATCCAAGGGTGACTCGGACTCTATCCTTGCCTATTCGCACACGACACCGTCTCCATCCGCGTCGCGCATGTACTGATAAGCCGGGTGTCCGCGGTGGACCGGAGCTATGCCGTGGGCACGGGCCTCCGCGCACGTGATGCGGCCGTTCCCGTTGTCATCCCACAGGGCTAGGGCGTCAACGTCGGGGCTATGCGTCGGGGTTGCCGCAGCAGTTGGGGTCGGAGTGGCAGTGGCGGTTGCCGAGGCTCCGGGCGCCAGCACGACCATGTCAGTTGACTGACAACCTGCCAGGACTCTGTCAATCGCCTGCGCCTCGGCGCGGTCGATGGTGAGCCCGTATTCGCGGCGGACTTGGACGGTGCGGTGGACGTACCAGCACTGGTTCAGTTCTGGGAGCCACTCAGCCGCGTCGTTGTCGCTCTTCTGGTGACGATTCACGCTAGGCGACGCCAGCGTGAGGTTCAGGAGGTCGGATGCGAACTCCGACCAGGTTGCTGGGCCGGCGGCACAGAGGCCGCTGTCGTGGGCCTCGGAGCGGGCGACGATGTGTTCGATGTCTGTTTCCTTGATGCTCTCGAACCATGTGCCGGTGTAGGGGCCGTAAATGCCGCCCTGGGCCGCGACGATGCGGGGTTCGACTGACGGCGAATAGCGGTATTCGTCTGAGTCGTAGGGCGAGCACCTGTTCTCGGGCGCTATGGTGATCCCGCGCCACAAGTTCGAAGGTTGCGCGGGCGGCTGCGTTGGCGCAGGGGTGGAAGTCGCAGTGGGACTCGGGATTGCTGTGGGAACAGGGGTGGAAGTCGCAGTGGGACTCGGGATTGCTGTGGGAATAGGGGTGGAAGTCGCAGTGGGACTCGGGATTGCTGTGGGAATAGGGGTGGAAGTCGCAGTGGGACTCGGGGTTGCTGTGGGAATAGGGGTGGGTGTTGGGTTGGGCGCGGCGGTTGCTGGCGGTGGTGGTGTGGCTGTATTCATCTGGGTCGGCGTGGGGGTCGCAGTGGCCGGGGGCGTTGCTACTGGTGTTGGTTCTTGGGTTGGGTTCGCAGGTTGCGTCAGAACAGGTTGGCTATCTGATGGTGCTGTTGCTTCCGGCAGCGGAGTTTCTGTGGGTGTGATAATGGATGTCGGTACTGTCTCTGAGCAGGCAACCAGGATCAGCAGAGCTAGCAGGGCTGTCGATAGTAGTTTCGCCATGTCGGTGGATTCTCCCTTCTGGTCAGTGTCCGGCTCGGCATTTTACTACACGTCGACATGTCCTCAGCCTCTATCTCCTGAGTTGGAAGAGCGTTTTCCACTATCGTGTTTAGCCTTTCGAGGCCCCTTTCACAGGGGCCTCCCTACGGTATCATCCAACTCGCACCGCTTCGGAGCATTGAGCATGTTGCAAAAAGCGTTTGACCTAACCAGGACCGTTCTCGAGTCCACGAAGGATTTTGGTCTCCGCCGTGGTTCAAACGGTGATTGGGCCATCGTGGTCTCTCTGATGCTAGGACGAACGTCCGAATCATTGGATGCAGTTAAGCTTCTTCTGTGTCGCCATCTCTTAGCCTCTCGTACTCGGTCCGTATCCGTACTACCTCGTCCCACGCTTCCTGCGTTGGCTGGAAGACATGCTGAGTTTTGACCGGGCCGCCGTCCTTACCTGTAAGCGCAACCCTGTCCTCGTGGCCCAGCACCTTGAGCTCAAGCTCAATCAGCGTCCGCAGCGCCGCCGGTATCTGACCCGCCGCCAACTCCTCGACGTCCATCCCCTTGATGCGCTCAGCGACCTTGGCCAGCGCCGCCCTAATCAGTATCAGAGCATCGTCCTGGGACCGCTCCATCTCCTTCGCCGTGTGCTCGCGGCGACGGGATGCCAAATCTGAATCGTGCTCCGCGGCGCGATTCACCCAGCCATTGCGCATACTCCAGCCATTCCACTGACGCAATGTCCCTTTCTTGTCCCTTTCTTGTCCATCCCTCGCTGCCGCTACGGACCGGTCTATAGCCGGCAGGTCACGATACAGGAGAAATGCAGCGTAGGCTTTAGCCGTCTCGCTCGGTTGTCGTTCCCAGAGGTTCATCGCTTGGCCACCGCGCCCCAGTAGTGCATCCCGGCACGCTCGAAGTGCTTCGTCATGATAATGGAATAGCCGTCCGGCGCAACGAGGGCCGCCAGCCAGGGTTTAATCAAGCGCACCCAATACGTCGCTCGTGTCCGGCTCCGGTCCTTCGGGAGCACATTGTGGACAGAACGACCGTCTGGGTGGCGAAAGTACGCATTGAGGCCATGCTGCTGCATCTGCGCATCCGTGCCCAGTAACCCCACAGCTTCCGCCTTGCGAGCGTGCTTCCAGAAGGCTCGAATCGCGCCGTAGGGATAGGCGTAGGCGTCAGCGTCGCATAGCACGAAGTGTCGTCAACGCCGGGGAACGGCCAGCCCTCGTCACAATCCCCAACGATAACCGAAGCGAACGCCAGGGCTGCCCGAGCATCGGCCACCCGTGCCGGGTCCAGGTCGATGCCGTAGATCGTGCGCTCCGGGTAGCAGGCCAAAGGAATGTCCCCACTGCCAATGAACGGCACGTAGGCCGCACCGTCTCCTACCTCAGCGAGAACAGCCCGGCGCAGCCACATTTTACGCGCCGGGTGTTCTCCGTGCTGCTTCTGGACGCTCGAGGGGCTCAAATCGCCATGGCCTCCTGCTGGTGCTTCACCTCAGGATAGTCATCATGGGTCCGTCCGTCAAGGATACGATCTTGTCCAGGACGGAAGGCTGACCCCTGCTTATGGTAGGATTCTACACCCTCGGCCGCCTCACACGCATCACGGATATCCCGGAACCAGTCCCCATCGGAAGGCCGGTATCCAGGCCCGGACTCCCCACCACTCACGATCCACCGCAAACCTCCGTCGCCAAGATAGGGACGGAAGTCCACAGGGCCAAGCAACGGCTCGGCGCTGACCCAAGGCATGGGGCTGCCGATAGACAGTAGGGCCGGGATTCGGCTACTGCCCTCTGTGCCGTCGAGCGTCCTGCGGCTCTCGGGTTTAGCCTGACGGTACTCCCATCATCATCCCGCACTCGGCTGCCGCACTGAAGAGGGCCAGGGGCGGCTCTCCCTCTTTGGATTCCAGAGATGCCGCGATTCCTTCGGGTCCGCCCAGCATGTTCATGACGCACTGCATGGCTTCCCTTCCTTCAGGTGTCAGGTCCAGGGCCGGACTGGCAGCCTGCCACTCCTCTTCGTTCAGGCAGCTGAGCGTGATTAACAATCCCGCCATGCCCTGGACCATGGCGGCTTCCTCGACGGATCCTTCCTGGTTGGCGAGCATCATGGCGCGCAGGTCGAAGTTCTGGAACCCGGCGCTGACGCAGGCTGAGGTGTCATCGCTCAGCGGTCCGGTCTGGTCTGTGAATCCGTTCAGGAATAGCTTCAGCAGGGTCTCGTGCTCCAGGCATCCGACCATTGCGTCCCTTTCCTGCGGCGACGCGAGATCCGGGCTGTTCATCAGAGTCACCAACTGCTGGGGGTCTCCGATTTCCGACAGGCAGGACAGCTCGGCGTCTGACAGATCGGATGTGAGGAGTCCCGTGTTGTTCATACCGGTGGGGCCGGGCATTCCCGGCTCTGGAGTTGTTTCCGATGGCGCGTCGGTTGGCACCGGCATCGCGGTGGGGATTGGGGTCTCGGTCGGAGCCGGGACTTCTACCGGAGCGGCGGTTGGAGCCGGAATGGATGCGGACGTCGGGGCCTGGGCCACGGCGGTTGGGGATGAACTCGTCTCCGGGCCGGAACAGGCCAATAGGGTCGTCAGGGCGACGAAGAGCGCGCAATACAGTAGTTTCGACATGGCAGTGGTGCTACTCCCCAGATTGGGCAGTTTCCCATCAGTTGGATAATACCGATGCTCGATCGGTTATCTTAGGGGTTGCCCGGCTTTGCACATAAAAGGCATCCTGCACAAATAATCAACGGTCTGCACAAATAATTCAAGGTCACCCACCCCAAGTAAATGGCAGACCTTCCTCTATGGACACACGCTGTACTCGCCAAGGTGCCTTCGCGCGCAGAAGGTACTCCGAACCTGGAACGTGAAGATCATCCCCAGGAGTGAGACACCGCCTGAGTAGGTGAGCCGCAAGCCAAGACTTGCCGTTGCCCCTCGGGATGCTGAGGCCCGCAACGTCAACCCCAGGAGCTAGAGCGCCCCGGATAAACTGCTTTTGAAACGTCCTTAGTTGCTCAGTCATCGAAAACCTCCTTTTTGCTCACACGGAATACCCAACGACGTGGTGGGGCTTCCGCGCTCAGCTCGCGACAGGGATCCCTAACCCTTATACAACTCCGCCATCCGTTGCCGCAGCCCATGACGCTCAGCCGCTTCGATGGTTCGCAACCGTTCTAAGGCTTGGCGGTCTATCATTGGCTCGAAGGCGTCAGCAACTATCTGCCTCAACGTATCAGGTCGCATGGCCTCAGCCTCAACTGTCTCGGGTATGTCGTACTTCTTCCTGGACTGTGTGGCCTTGACTGGCTTGGTAGGTAGGGCATGGTCGATGATCTGTTGCTCGGTGATAGCCACACGCTGGAATGTAAGCTCAGGCGCAGCCATGCCGTAATCCTCTGCTGCATAGCTCAGGTGCTCGCCTAGCTTGGTCTCAAGGCTGTCTGCTATCTGTAGGCCAGAGGGATCGTAATCGCCAACGTACATGACCACCATGTGCTCACGTCCATTGTGTACAGCCTCAGCAGCAGCCCCATAGACGAACGTATCACTAGCCATACCACCAGAAGGGTATAAGCTTACGCCCAGCTCACGTGCTGTACCTGCCAAGGTGGGGTAGAGGCTGCGAGATTCAACCCATAGCTGGGGGTAGATATCCGTGCTGGCCCAATAGTTGCGCCTGTAGAAGTTGGCTACACGGTTAATGAACTCAACATCACCCAGGCCATCAAAGCCGTCGTTGTCGTAAGCAAATCGGCTGCTGTCTGAGAAGAAGTTCCAAGGTATAGCCCTGGCCCTGCATAGCCATTTCTTGAGACGCATTACCTGCCTGTAGGCGGGTTCTGTCTTCTCAACTGTGACACCTGTCCCATCGTCGCCCGTAAGCTGATAGAACAGGTTACGGACAGATAGGGGGTTGAACTCAAACGCAATGCGCACCATGCGCTCCCTGAGGCCGTCTAACTCGGCGTTTGTAGACCGTTTCTTGTTTTGCGGTGCTAGGTGCTAGGTCGATAAAATCTAGCTTTCCGTGAGAACCGTTGTTTTTGACTGTCATTTCACCAACCCCTTGTTTCTAAAAAAAGAACCAAATTCCAAAAAAAACCGAACCCTGTACCCTTATTGCTAAAGCTAACGTTGAGGTAAGCTGAGGTAAGCTAAGGGGAAACCGGAGCCTTTGGGGATAGGGCGCAAAGGGTTTAATCCCCCCGCGCCCTGTTCTGATTTACCGTTTGCCTTCGGGTCCCATCAGACGGGCGATGTCCCGGCGGTTGATCCGGACACTGGTAGGAATTGACGCCTCTGACCGGCGTGGAGCTGGTGCCTACCCTACGGGCCACCATGCGGCTATGCTCCAAATCCCCCCGAGTAACCGCTTTGCTCAACCATGGCGCAAGGTGGCCGTAGCACCGTGCCAATCGCTCCCCACCATGATGGTTACCGGCGGCCAGGGCAGGACTAATCCCGCAGCCGTCGCCGGTGAGCCTACTATTTTTCTCTGGCTACATCTTGCCGACATTCACCCCCGAATCCAGATTCACCTACCGAACAGCCATCTGGACATCCAGATGGGCGAGGGACAGGACGTAGCTCGTGGTAACATCCTTACGCAAGGTTCACCCCTTGTGCTAACCGGCCCGAGACTTTGAGAGGTGGAAGGGCCGGTTTTCTTTTTGTCTCCCATTAGTTCCGTCCTAAGTTGCCCTTCGCTGCTCAAGCCATGCCTCCACGTCTGTCACCTTCCATCCGACGGCCCGCGTTGATGGCCCGCCCAGCCGTAGGGCCGGCGGGAACTCACCGGCCCGCGTCCGTCGCCAAATGGTTGTCTTGCTCAGGCCGACGAGCTCGACAACGTCCTTTAAGCGGAGAATCTGCCTCTGCACGATTACGCCCCCCTATCCCTCGGTTACGTCCTCTATCTTTTCGTCGAAGTCGAGGATGTATGCGCCATTGCGCTGCATCTCGTCAAAGTCCGCGTGACCAATGGCCAGCCAATCCGTCAGGTCGTCAAGTGTACCCTGGCTCCAACCGTAGTATTCAGCCAACTCGGAAAGGAACACGCCAACAACAACACGGCCATCGGTGACGTTCTCCACCTTGGTAAGCCGCTCGCGGTCCACGGCCTTTTTGATGGTTTGCGGCTGCACTCCCGCCATGTGCGCGGCCTTGAGATAAGAAAGAACGATCCGCTCGAAACTCATAACAACCCTCCGGTTTATGTTTTGTCCTGAATTTATTATAATAGTGTTTGTACTTGTTGTCAAATGGCAACCGCCCCGAAGTTTCATCGAGGCGGTCCAGGGTCACGATCGGTGCTGTTGCGGTTAGCTGGCCAGGTAGTCAGCCCAGGCTTGCATCAATTCCCTACGGCGTTCGAAGTAATCTGTTCGCCGGTAGGCCAGTTCCGCAGCCGAACCTTCGACGTGGCCCAAGGCAAACTCGGCTATCTCTCTTGGCGCATCCGAACATTCAGCCCCCCAATCTCGGAAGCTGGAGCGCATACCGTGGGGTACACAACCGATGCCATTTTCCCGCACGAGCTTGCTAATGGTGCTATCCGTCAACGGTTTTCCACGCTGTGACGGGAACACCAAGCCCTCGCCGCCGGTCGATTCCCGCGCTTGCTCTAGCAGGTCCATCGCCTGATTAGACAAAGGGACACGATGCACCTTGCCGGTTTTCGTTCTCGCCGCTGGAATCTCCCATACCCGATTCTCAAGGTCTATCTCAGACCAGGTTGCTTGACGGACCTCACCAGACCGGGTTGCTGTGAGTGTCAAAAACTCAAAGGCAAGTTTCGTTGCTGGCCAAGCGCCGGTCTCTCGGATGGCAGCCAAGGCCGCGCCCACTTCCGCGAATGGCAACGCCTTTTGGTGGACCACTTGTTGGGTTGGCTTGGGTAGGGCCGCGCCGATTGCATCACCAGCCGGGTTATCATCCCGATAGCCTTCTGCAACCGCCCACTTCATTACCATCCCCAACCGCTGGCGTAGCTTCCAGGACGTCTCCCGTTTCTCCAACCATATCGGAGACAGCACGGCCATAATGTCCGACGTGGTGATAGCGGCAACGGTCTTGCGCCCCAGCTTCGGCAAGGCGTACTCTTTCATGCTGGCCCGCCACTGACCGGCAACGCGGGGATTCTTCCAATTGGCTTGATGGAGGTCTATCACTGTCTCAACAGCTTGAGAGAACGTCGGGACTGTGCGAGCCTTGGTGCGCGGGTCCTGGCCGTGTTCGATGGATCGGCGGTTGGCCAACGCCTTTGCCCGTGCTTCGGCTAACGTCGTCACCGGGAACGAACCTAGCCCCAGGTCAACCGCCTTGCCATCGATCCTCAGACGTTGGCACCAGATACGCCGGACCCGTCCAGTTGACGAAGGCTTCACCAGCAATGACAGGCCATGCCCGCCGCGCCCGTCTCCATATCGCCCTGGGGCAGAGATCGTCTTGACAAAGGTTGCTGATAGCTTCTTAGGGCGTTCCATATTCCCCTCTCTGTTACCACGTTTGGAGAGATGTTACATGGAACGCCTTAAAACGTCAAGGGCCAAGAATCGGGGTAAGTCGTAGCTAAATCAGGCCAATGTTGCCACTTTATGGGGCGTTACGGGCAGATATGAAACCCTACGAATGGTACCCGGCAGGTACCATACAGTTAACCCATAATACAAAAGGCTCCCAGCTGCAGGAGCCTTTTGTATTAAACGTAGATTGACTATTCGGCTTGAAGGTCGGCAATCAACACGTCAGATACGCCTTAACTACCTACGTCTTGATGCCTTTGGCCCACTCCCTGTTTTTCGTGTACCAGTCAACAGTGCGCTTGACACCTTCCTCTATGGACATCTGCGCCTTCCAGCCGAGCATTTTCTCCGCCTTGTCAACATTGGCCCAGGTAGCGACAACGTCCGCCGCGTGCATTGGCGCGTATTCGATTTTCGCCTTCTTCTCCAGGCAATCCTCCATCATGGTGATAACGTCCGCCAGCACGACCGGATTGTCACTGCCCAGATTGATTATCTCGTAGCCGACGGGCTTAAGCGCAGCCACCGTGCCCCGTGCGATGTCATCGACGTATGTAAAATCTCGTTCCTGCCTGCCGTCTCCGAACACGGTGATGGGCCTCCCCTCGGCGATTGCCTGGATGAATATGAACATTACCATGTCCGGGCGTCCTGCCGGGCCGTACACCGTGAAGTAACGCAACACGGTACAGTCGATTCCATAGAGATGGTGGTATGTGTACACCAGCGTCTCGGCGGCCATCTTTGACGCGGCGTAGGGAGACAGAGGCTTGCTGGTGTTGCTGTCCTCATTGAAAGGTCGTGGCGTGTCTGCTCCGTACGCGCTGGAGGTTGACGACAGCACGAATTTCTTAACCTCGAACTCGCGGCACAATTCAAGCAGGTTTAGCGTGCCGATGGTGTTGGCCTGGTAGTACACCCAGGGGTCTTCCACGCTGTAGCGCACGCCCGCCCGCGCGCCCAGGTTGATGACGCTTGAGTACTCCTCGCCTACGAACAGGGAGCGCATCGCGGGATAATCCGAGATGTCCATGTTGTGGAAATTGAATTTGGGATTGGTTTCAAGCCGTTCGAGACGCCAGTGCTTCAAACGCACGTCGTAGGCGTCGTTGAGGTTGTCCACGCCATGTATGATGTGGCCTTCCTCAAGCAGCAGCCGACACACGTTTGATGCGATGAATCCAGCGCAACCGGTTACTAGAATGCTCATTCTGCGCGCTCTCTTTTTCTAAAAGGGTTGGCGCCCTCACCACATCCTTCCGCGATAAGATGACGAGGGTGGGTTACCTCTGTTTATTTTCATGCCAATGATATACGGCCTTGTCTATTATAGAACATACCAGCGAAGTCTATGCTCCCGATGGCTTTTGCACATAGTACAGGCGGTTCAGAAGGCTATGCTGCTCTATGTCATCGGCGTTGGCCGCGACGAACTCATCAATCGCCTGCTTCGAGCCTTTGAAATCCTCGGACATATAATCGTCGAACACGATACGTCCTCCGGGCAATAGCCTCGACCATACCTCATTAGTGCAGTAAAGCATACTATCGTACAGGTCGCAGTCAATCAACGCCATGCTAAACCATTTTTCAGTCGTGAGTCCCGGCAGGGTATCTTTGAAAAAACCCTTGACCGGCGTAACGTAGTCCGCGAACCCAAGGCGGCTTATCTTTTTGACGACGTACTCGTATGAAGTGGACGTAAACGCGTTCGAGCGCGCTTTTGTGAGGTTCGATTCATTCTCGTTTTCAAGCTCGGCAAGGTCAAAGCCTTCGTAAGAATCGAAGGCATAAATCGTCTTCTTGATACCCTTCGTCCGAAGGTAATCTGCCATGATTATGCTGGCCCCGCAGCGTGAACTGCCGCACTCGACGATATCCCCAGGCAGTCGAGCGACTATGGCAAGCTGAGACAGCAAGTCATCTATCCCATGCCCGTCTTGCAGGTTGGTCTCGTAGCTGAGCAGGTCTGTTCGGTACAGGAAGGGCAGCGTAAGCATCGCCTGATTATACACCGAGGCAGGCACAAGCCGTTTCACCTTCGCTTTCCAACTCGTAGGCATTTTGTCCTCCTTGGCGACTCGGAAATTCTTGGATGATCCGCAAGGGAACTCATCAGGCTGGACGCAAGCCTTCCCAAACTCCACGCTAGGTCACGCCGCCGCACCTGTCAACGCCTGTCGCGCTTGACACCATAACCTCTGTGGCTACAATGTCATGGGCAACTTCGCAATTAAACCCCGCTCCCAGGAGGAACGAATGAGCACATCCAGGACGCTTACAGGCGGCCAACTTATAGCCAGGGCACTTCAGATGGAAGGCGTGAAGAATGTCTTTACGCTGGCCGGAGACCACATTTTGCCGGTCTTGGACGTGATGGGCGGCATGGACTTTCGCTTCATCGACACGCGCCACGAGCAGGCGGCTGTGCATATGGCCGACGATGGGGCCGCATCACAGGACAGCCCGGCGTCGCCATGTACACCACGCCCGGTTTTGCCAATGCCATTCCCGGCCTGTCGAATGCGACTCACTCCGAAAGCCCTCTGCTGTCCATCAGTGGCTGCGCCGAGTTCCACGAGCTTGGTCAAGGCGCGATGCAAGAGATAGATCAGATTGGCATGGCGAGCGCGACCACCAAGGGCGCGTGGATGGTCACGGACGCCCGCCGCATTCCAGACATGATTGCCCACGCTCTCCGCGTTGCCTACAGCGGACGCCGAGGGCCGGTTCACCTGACTATTCCGGTGGATATTCAACAGCAAGAGGTGTCCGAGGACGAGGTTAGCTATTACCAGCCGTCCGAATACCGAAGCATGACCCCCTCGCTGGCCGCTCCCGACCAGATACAGCAGATAGTGGAGTTGCTTCGCACTGCCAGCAGGCCGCTCATCGTCGCCGGAAGCGCAGCCGCCTACGCGGTCCGTAGGGACGGACTCCGACCTGATTCCTTCCAAGGAGTCGGAGAGTCAGGCGACGCGCTGGCGCAGTTCATCGAGACGACCCGTCTGCCGTTGATGACCGAGGGTGATGCGCGAGGACTGGTTTCGGACGAGCATCCGTATTGCTTCGGTTTCTTCGACAACGGCCTCAACCGGGCCGCACGCTTGCTACGTCAGGCCGACGTGGTAGTGCTGCTTGGTCGAAAGCAAGACCTCATCATCGGCTACGCCATGCCTCCCACCATTTCGGCTGACGCAAAGGTAATCCAGATCGACCCGGCGGCGGCGGAGATAGGCCGCAACAGAGGCGTCGCGGTAGGCATCGCAGGGGACATCGAGACTGTTATCGGACAGTTGACGCAGGAGGCCGCGAAACACACCTGGAGCGACCTACCCTGGCTTTCCGAGTTGAAGGCCGAGCAAGACGCGCAGGCAGAACAACTGGAGTCGCTGGCCGTGCCCGACATGCCGATGCACGCCTCCTTCGTTCACAAGGCGCTTCGAGAACAACTGCGCCCCGACGACTTCCTGGTGTTCGACGGCGGAGACTTCTGCCACTTCGGCAGGGCGTACTTGCCAGCCGTCAGCCCCAAAAACTGGTTCTACGTGGTTCCATCAGGGATGCTGGGCACGACTCTGCCTACGGCCCTTACCGCCAAGGTCGCGTATCCCGACAGGCGGGTTATCATGCTCACCGGCGACGGCGCATTCGGGTTCAACGGCATGGAATTTGACACAGCCGTCCGGCACAATCTCGCCGTCGTCGCCATCATGGGCAACGACTCTGCCTGGGGAATAGATCGCCAGATTCAGCTAGGGGTCTACGGCAAGACCGTCGCTACCGACCTGCTGCCAAGCCGTTACGACCTCGTGGTTCGAGGGTTTGGCGGTCACGGCGAACACGTGGAAAATCCCGAAGAGCTGCCATCGGCGATAGAGAGGTCACTAAAGATAGATCGTCCGGCTTTGATAAACATACAGGTGCAACGAGCGGTCAGCCCACGAGGTCAAGCTGCCATCAATCGCTGGAAAAGCGATACGGTTCAGCCGATATAGGGTGTTCTTTCGCTCTTTACTGAACTGACTTTTACTTTGATTGCTGACATTTCAGTCGAATAATTCGGCTAGAGTCTCACCCTCACCTCTCCGCAGAGGCGGAGTCCGGCGTTATACAGATTTAAGGGGCCGGACAGTCCTCTCCCTTGACGGGAGAGGAAGCTATCTCCTTCTCCCCTAGCGGGAGAAGGCCGGGATGAGGGGGAGGAACGCAACCTCACTCCGCTTGCGGACAAACCAGCTTACCACTATTCACGCTCAGGTTGTCGAAAGCGACCTGCCCCCCCGGCGTAGGTTTCGAAGTGAAAAGGGCCAGGCTGAGGCGCACGGGATTGGCAGTTGTCAGGCCGGAGTGAATGGCAGCAAAAGCATCGCCGTCGAACACAAACGCCGTCATTGTCGAGCCTGTCCGCGTTAGCCTGAGCTTGCCAGAAAGATCGGATGTGGGAGACACTCCTCCCATGCCGTTTAGGAAGTGGGCCAGGTACACTTCACCCCCATACGAGGCCTCGCTCACTCTTTGCACGCTTCCCGCCGTCCTGCCAAAAAGCAGGTCGTGAGCCATGAGGCCAAGCTTGATCTTGTTATCTGGAAGCCAGTCCAGAAGCGCGTAATCGACCTGGACATCGAAATCTCCGTCAAGCGAGCAGGCCGTAAAAGCGTCGGCGTGGACTTCCCTGAGAGAAGGATTCAGGACGAAGACAAATCGCTGGTCGGCTTCTAGAATCGTCCCCACTGTCGCGCCTTCCTCACCCTCTCGCCGAAACACAAGCGACCACTTTGTGAAATCAATCAAGCCGTCGTTGAAATCGTTATCTATTCCCAGGGACTCGGACGCCTGTGTACTGCCTCCGGGCAATAGCCCCAAGAGGAGCGCGGCAAACCCTATCAGACCAATGAATACGCCCCATGCCTTCATGCTGCTCTGCTCAAACCTTTCCTGGTTGCGATTTCTTGTGCATACATTCTGTTTCAATTCTTGCTCGGCTTGTCAGGTGCACATGTAGCCGTTATTTGTTGAAACTATCAGGCGTACTCCACTGGCTAGCGACAATCGTTGACGGCTGAAAGGGCCGCGAGTACACTGCATATGCCAACTGACATGATAAATCCCATATTTCAGATAACAAGAATAGACCGGCTCTCTGAAAGACTTGTTACCGAACGCTTCTTCTACGGCTGGACTATCGTCCTCATCACCTTCTCTACGAGCATGATTACCGCCGGAATTGGCGGCTACGGCCTGTCGTTCTTCGTCATTCCGATGAGCGAGGCGCTTGGCGTCTCAAGGACAGAGTTTTCAGGGATAATTATCTTCCGTCTGGCGCTTCTTCCTTTGATGCCCTTAATGGGTATCCTTGTAGACAAAAAACACGGCCCGCGCCTGATGCTCGTCTTTGGCAGCATCTTCGCCGGAATCGCGCTGATGCTCACCTCTAGGGTGGATAGCCTCTGGCAGTTCTACATAGTCTTTGGCGTGATATTCGGCCTGGCCACGATGACGATGGGCGGGCAGCTGGTTGGGCCTGCGGTCATATCCAAGTGGTTCATCAAGAAGCGGGGCCGCGCCATGGCTATTGGCACGATGGGCATCTCTGCCGGAGGAGTCGTGATCGCGCCCCTGGCTGGTTGGCTGGTAGGTGAGTACGGCTGGCGCACGGCATGGGTGGTGCTGGGCCTTGTCTTGATTCTGGTCGTCGCACCCGCAGCCGCCCTGTTCATGCGGCGCAGCCCTGAAGACGTGAACCTTCTTCCCGATGGAGACGCCGCGCCCACGACACAATCGGCGGCACTCCAAAACAGACCCTCGGAGGTCGAATACTCCTGGACTTTGCGGCAAGCCTTGAAGACACAGGCGCTGTGGATTGTACTGGCAGTCCAGGTCTTGATGCTGATGTCGCTCATGCCCGTGCTGTTTCATCAGGTAGCATATATTCAAGACAAAGGCTATGATCTGACTACAGCCGCTACAGTCGCTACCACGCTCGCCTTTTCTGCGATGGTATCCAAGCTCTTCTGGGGCTACCTCACCGAGCGGATGCATGTGCGATGGGTCATCGCGCTGTGCTTCGTCCCTAGTGGCTTATCCCTGTTTCTACTGGTTTGGGCGCAGAGCGTCCAGATGCTTTTTGTCTATGCCGTCATCCACGGCTTTGCGATGGGAGGAGCGCCTACGCTAATGAACGTGGTCTGGGCGTCCTACTTCGGTCGGCAGCACATGGGCGCTATCCGAGGAGTGGTGACGCCTGTGGGCATGTTCTTCGGGTCGTTCAGCCCAATATTCGCTGGCTGGCTCTGGACTCCTGAAAAAAGCTACGGCGTGTCGTTCATTATATTTGCCCTCACCTACGTAGCGGGAGGGCTGCTAATCATGATGGTGCGTTCTCCTCGCGCTCCATCCCCTGCATCATTAGAGAAACAAGCTGCACCTGTTTTGTAAAACGCTAGATATAATCTAAAAGGAGTACGAAATGCCTGATTCAGATATTTGCTTTCTGACCGCTACCGAGTTGTCCCGTCGAATTCGCACGAGGGAAATATCGGCCAGAGAGGTTATGGAGACCCATCTGGCTCAGATCGAGCGCGTAAACCCGAAGGTGAATGCCATCGTGACGCTTGTGCCGGAGCAGGCCCTCGACATGGCTGACGCCGCTGACAAGGCGCTCGCTCGTGGCGACGAGGTGGGCCCGCTGCATGGCCTGCCGGTTGCTCACAAAGACCTCGTGCCTACGAAGGGAATCCGCACAACCCTCGGCTCTCCAATTTTCAAGGACAACGTGCCTGATGAGGACGGGCTGATTGTGCAACGTCTGAAAAACGCCGGGGCCATCACAATCGGCAAGACCAACACGCCAGAGATGGGCGCGGGTTCGCAGACCTATAACGAGGTTTTCGGCGAGACTCTCAATCCATACGACACGACGAAGACCTGCGGCGGCAGCAGTGGCGGAGCGGCGGTATCGCTGGCCTGCGGAATGCAGCCAATCGCGGATGGCAGCGACACAGGCGGCTCACTGCGCAACCCGGCCAACTTCTGCAATGTCGTAGGCTTTCGCGTCTCTCCCGGCAGGGTTCCCGCGTGGCCGAACCGCACCGGCTGGGTTCCAACGTCTGTGCAAGGGCCCATGGCTCGCACGGTGCAGGATGCCGCGCTGATGCTGAGCGCCATCGCCGGCCCCGACTCTCGCGTGCCGATTTCCATACCGGAGGCGGGCAGTCGCTTCTTGGAACCTCTGGACCGCGATTTCACGGACGTGCGCATCGGCTGGAGCCGCGATCTTGGCGGGCTGCCGGTTGACTCGCGAGTGACGGCGGTCATCGACTCTCAGCGCAAGGCTTTCGAGTCGCTGGGCTGCATAACAGTGGACGGCGAACCAGATTTCACGGACGCAGACGAGGTTTTCAAGATATGGCGCGGCTGGGGCAGAGAGATGACGGGGAGCGAAATGCTGAAGGCGCACCGAGACCAGA
Source organism: Dehalococcoidia bacterium (assembly GCA_965206395.1). Lineage (GTDB taxonomy): Bacteria > Chloroflexota > Dehalococcoidia > Lucifugimonadales > CATOSD01 > CBDBJK01. The sequence goes on along the minus strand of CBDBJK010000007.1, from coordinate 58,796 downwards.
TGAAGGAAACGCTAATTTGGGACATCGAGCAGGGCGTCAATCTAACCGGCCCGCAGGTTGGCTGGGCCGAGCTAAAGCGGATGGAGATTTTCCAGCGCGTCCGCACCTTCATGGAAACACACGAATTCTTGATATGCCCGGTAAGTCAGGTTCCGCCCTTCGACGTTAAGGAGCGCTACATCACCGAAATCAACGGCGAGAAGATGGATACGTTTATCGACTGGATGAAGTCCTGCTACTACATCACGATTACGGGCCATCCCGCAATCTCGGTGCCGTGCGGCTTCACGCCGGAAGGTCTGCCTATAGGTGTGCAGATCGTCGGTCGATACCGCGACGACTTCGGCGTGCTGCAACTCGCCCACGCCTTCGAGCAGGCAACTGGAACCTGGAAGCAGCGCCCCGGTGTGGCGGTGTAATCCTCTTCGATTAACCAGAAAGCCTGTCGTTTATGGAATATGGTTTGGGTATCGCACACCCGTTACCCAAACCGTGTCTCTGCCAGATGCCCACAAAGTGAGCTTCCAGTTTGTGATAGCCTGATACTACTCAAGCTCAGAATGTCCAACGATGCTATTCTTCGCCGTGCGCGCTCCTGAGATGATTGCTACAAAACGGCTGATGCTGCTCTCTTCATGAATGTGCTAACCACTCGGCAAATTGGGAACTACATAATGGGCTGGATTCAGATTACGCTTCAGGTTTTCGGTAGTGTTGCTGCGCTGGTGATAGCGGGGTTCTCGCTCGTCGTGCTATTTCCGCGCGGACTGTCGCAGACTTCTCGCTTGCCATAGCCATTAGAAGCACCGAACTTGCGTCCAGAAATGGCGAGCGCGCCGTGAGAGGAGCGGAGGCGGTGCGAATAGCGGCGGAGGTCGTCTCAATCGAGTCGAAAGAGTCCACGATAGCGACCAGACCCTGGATTGGCGTCTCTAACATCGAGTTTCGGAAAGTTCACAACCCTGCCATGTTTCCAGAGGGCGTGCTGACCATCATGTACCACAACACCGGCTCTCTGCCCGCACAGGCGTTGGAATTGGACATGTCTCTCTATCCCTCTGAAGAACACGACTCTATAGACTGTGACAAGACTCCAATAGACGGCACATGCATTCTAGGGGGAGTGCTGCCGAACGAGCCTACCGACAGGCATATTCCGCTGCCTACCGAGTCTCGTTATCGCGTCTGGAAAGAGAATAATTTCAAGATCGCTTTCACAGGCTGTATTCGATACAACTCTGGCTCAAATCATTATCAAACGTCGTTCGATGGACGCCTGTCCTTTGCTCCCGGAGAAACCTCGCCAGTTAACTGGAACAACACGGATATGGGCTGAATCGGGGCCTCATCTCAATTCATGCCGCCTCAGACGACGCCCGCCGTCTTCAGCGCAGCCAGCTCATCGGAGGTAACCCCTAGCTCTCGGACGTAGACTGCCTCGTTGTGTTCGCCGAGCAGCGGAGCGCGACTGCTTATCGCCCAGGGCGAGGCAGGCAGCTTGTACGGCGCGCCGGGGTACGTAAAGGATTCTCCAAGCTCGGCGTGCTCGACCTCTACAGCAAAGCCTCGCGCCCGGAAGTGCGGGTCATCGATGACCTCCTCGGGCGAGTAGATGATGCCCCACTGGAATCCAAGCTCCTGGGCCTTTCGGAACATGTCGTAGGCGTCCATCCTCTGGGCAAGGGCGTGGATAGACTCCGAGACCTTGCGCTGCTGCTCTATAGCGGCGAGCTCGCCTTGCGCCATAGCGTTTCGGCTGGGCGGGCTGAGGTACTCGTTCAGGTCGCCGACTACGCCCTCTTCATCCAACCATACCAGCAGATGTAGCCACTGTTCCTCTGTGCGGGCCACAAATCCGACGTTGATATAGCGACCGTCACGACACCTAACCTGTGAGGCGGCTGTGCTGCGAACGGATGCGTGGCGTCCGGTCTGACGCTGAATCGTGTCCCGCGCCACCAGCCATGTGTAGGAACCCACCTCTGTCGTCACGTTCTGGGCGGCGTGCATGTTGGCGTCGATAAACTGACCTATTCCAGTGTGCTGCCGGTGCAGCAGCGCGATCATGACGCCCATGACGGCGAAGTGGCCGACGGTGTGATATCCCTGATTTCCACCTCCGCGCACGGGTGCAATGGTATGGTCGTCGTAGCCGCAGCTCCACACGGGGCCGCCGAAGGCGAGCGCTGTCAGGTCTGTGGCCGCGTAGTCCTTGTAAGGGCCGTGCTGTCCAAAGGGAGTCACGGCGACCATCACGAGCTTCGAGTTCGCCTGACTGAGTCTATCGTAGCCTACTCCCAAGCCATCGAGGTATTCGGCGGGAAATCCGTCTATTACCACGTCTGCGGTAGCCGTCAGTCTCAGAAAGATGTCCCGCCCCGCCTCTGTGGAGAGGTCTAGCGTCACACTCTCCTTGCTGGTGTTGTAATGCCAGAAGTAGAGGCTGCGATTCTTGTCGGGCTGGTCTTGATAGAAAGGTGGGTAGGTGCGAGTGTGGTCTCCGGCGGGAGGCTCTACCTTGGTCACGCTTGCGCCCATATCAGCCAAAAGCTTGCCGCACCACGCTCCAAGCTCGTGGCCTACCTCCAGCACGCGCACGTCTTGCAGGACGCCTTCTGTTTGCTCTGCCATGTCAGACCACACCTTCCTTTTCCATAGCCGCTATCTCGACGCCGCTGAACTCCAAGACCTCTCCGAGCACGAACTTGTTGTGCTGCCCGAGAGTTGGCGCGCCTCGCCGGAACCGCGCAGGCGTCTCCGATAGCTTGATGGGCATTCCGTCAACCCGCAGGCGTCCCATCTCTGGATGCTCAATCTCAGGGAACAGACCCCACGCCTCTGTATTGGGATCGTGGTCGACTCGCTCTTCTGGAAGCTGCACGGCAGCCGCGGGGACTCCTTTCTGTTGCAGGGCCTCCATTACCTCCATCGGCTTCCTGACGCTCGTCCACTCCTCGATAAGGTCGTCAAGCTCGTCGTGGTGCTTAAGGCGGCCTTCCATCGTCTGGAATCGCGCGTCGCCTTTCCAGTCCGAACGTCCCGTCGCCTCGCACATGGCCTGCCAGTCGCGCTCGTCTCGAACGGCGATGGCAACCCATCGGTCATCACCGTCGCAACGATAGATGCCATGTGGGGCCATCGGAGGATAGACGTTACGGTTGCTGTGCGGACTTCCGGGGCGGCGCATACGGCGTTCGTTCACGGTGTAGTCAAGAATCGCGGGGCCGTTCAGAGAGGCCCCCGCGTCGGTGCAGGACATGTCTACCCACTGCCCGACGCCTGTCTTGTTTCGATGGTACAGCGCCATCAAAATAGCAATTGCCATGAAGTAAGCGCCCGTGTGGTCCATGTGGGAGAAGCCCCAACCGGCGGGCGGCATGTCAGGCAGCCCGGACTGGAAGGTCAGCCCGGACATGGCCTGCACGATAGGCCCCCACGTCTTGAAATTCGCGTATGGGCCTTCATGACCGAAGCCGCAGTTGGAGACGTAGATGATGTCTGGTTTCAGGGCGACCATCTCACTGTAGGAGAATCCCCAGCGTTCCAGGACGCCTGCGCTGAAGTTTTCCGAAACCACGTCGCTGATAGCGATAAGCCGACGTACGACCTCCTTGGCCTTGGGGTTCCGTAGATTCAAGCTGATGCCCAGCTTCTCCACGTTGTGATTATTGAATGCGCCGCCAAGCTCGTTTCCGCGCCGATCGTCTACGAAAGGCCCGTTGCCGCGCAAGATGTCCCACCCGCCTTGAGTCACGGGGTCTTCAATTCGAATGACCTGCGCGCCAAAGGCGGCGAAGACGCGAGTTGCCCCTGCTCCCGCAAGCTGTCCGGTGAAATCGCAGATACGTATGTTTGACAGCGCTCCGTTGGGGGAATCTGGTAACGACATAAGCTGATCTCCTTCTCTCGTCACAGTGAGGTTATTGAACGACAGTTTCTGGAGAAGGCAAACCAAGGCATTCACGCGGCGCAACGACCTCACCCCATGCCGTTGAGGGCTAAACGTAGGTATACAGCGCCCCCTCTCCTTGCAAGGAGAGGGGGGACGGGGGTGAGGTCGTTACACCGACCTGCTTTCTCATTTTGCTGAAAGCAGATTAACTATCTCCCAAAACTATCGTGCGTGCGATGAGAACTAGGGTAACAACACCTCGTTGCGAGGTCAACCTCGTGGCTAGCTAGCACAGCGTTACCAGTGCTAATGCAGGGCTGTGACCTCTAGGAAACGGGTTGACACCGGTTTTGGATGATGCTAATCTCCGCATCAATGTGGGTGTTAACGCATAACCCATAGACAGAGCGCCACAATATAGCAGGTCGTTTACAGGGGGTTGTCATGGACTATCAGTTCACGCCAGAGCAAGAGGAGTTCAGGGAGCAGGTGCGGACCTTCATCCGTGACGAGGTTCCCAAGGAGCTTATCGAGCAAATCCAGAGCGCAACCGACGGCGCAGCGACGGAAGCGGGCATGGAGTTCAAGCGGCTTCTGGGGCAGAAGGGATTGCTTGGCATAAGCTGGCCCACCGAGTACGGCGGCGCGGGCGAGCCTCTCATCCACCAGTTCATTCTGACGGAAGAGCTTGGCTACCACGGCCTGCCATATGGCGGACTCAGCCTAACCTCTGTGGGGCCTACCCTCTTTCAGGCCGGAACAGACGAGCAGAAGCAGGAGTATCTCAGCGGCATTCTTAGCGGCGAGATGGAGTTCGCGCTAGGCTACACCGAGCCATCGGCGGGCACAGATCTTGGCTCGCTTCAGACGAGGGCAGTCGCGGACGGCGATGACTACGTAATCAACGGTCAAAAGATTTTTACCTCGGCGGCCCACTACTCCACACACATCTGGCTCGCGGCGCGCACTGACCCGAACGAGCCGAAGCATCGTGGCGTCTCCCTAATGATCGTTCCACTGGACACGCCGGGAATCACGATACGTCCGCTGTGGACGATGGGCGACGGCAGGACTAACGAAGTGTTCTTCGAGGACGTGCGCATACCCCGCAAGAACCTCGTCGGCGAAGAAAATCGAGGCTTTTACGTAGTCGCTATGGCCCTGGACTATGAACGCGCCGCAGTAGCGCCTATCAGTCCTTTGCAGCGCAACCTTGATGAGCTTGTGCAGTTTGCCAAAGATACGAAGCGAAATGGCACAACGCTAGCAGAAGACCCCATCGTTCGTCACAAGCTGGCCGACCTTGGAGTGCAAGTCGGCATCCTGCGCCTGTTCTCATACCGGAACGCCTGGATGATCGAAAAAGAGCTTGTGCCGACCAAAGAGGCCTCCATCGCCAAAATCTGGTCTTCGGAGCTAGCGCAGAAGCTCGCCGCCACCGCCCTTGAAATCATGGGGCCTGCCGGACAACTCAAAGGAGGCTCGAAGTGGGCGAACCTACAGGGGCGGTTTGAGAGGTATTACCGTCAGGTTCCCTTGATGCGCTTTGGGGCGGGCACGAACGAGATTCAGCGCAACATCATCGCACAGCGAGGCCTGGGTCTGCCTCGCTAGCTAGAGGAACAGTGCTTAAGTGAACCACCAATGTCATTCCGAGGAGCCTGCGACGAGGAATCTAAGCCTTTGCCATCACGATATTAGGCGCTTAGATTCTTCGCTCTGCTCTCCGAAGCATCGGAGTCCGAAGATATTCCAATTAAGGGGTCGGACAGAATGACATTGTAATTTTGTTAGGCGTTCTAAGCAACGCTGTGCTGTAAGAAATTAAAGGAGAAACGTATGGACCTGGCTCTCACCGAAACTCAGGAGATGCTCAAGAGACTCGCCAGAGACTTTCTGGCGCAAGAGTTTCCGATCAGCTTGCTTCGAGAGATGGAGACCGACGAGAAGGGATATTCTTCTGATGTATGGCGCAAGATGGCCGAGACAGGGCTGATTAACACGGCCATCCCAGAGGATTTAGGCGGCGCGGGCGGCGACCTCATGGATCTGGGCGTTATTCTCGGCGAGATGGGTCGTGGCCTGTACATAGGCCCTTTCTTCTCAACCATCGTCCTCGGCAGCCTCACGATCCTCTATGGTGGCAGCGACGACCAGAGGCGCGGCATGATACCCTCGATAGCCCAGGGTCAGATATTGCTTTCGCTGGCATTGCTCGAAGAAACGGGGCGGTCTAATCCAGCAAGCATCCAGTTGCAGGCACAGCCTAAAGGCGACCATTACATTCTGAATGGCACGAAGCTATTCGTGGAGTACGGCAACGTTGCCGACTACTTCCTCTGCGTGGCGCGGACGGGTTCGGGCGACACAGACCTAACGATATTCCTGGTTCCCAGTTCAAATCCAGGCATTCAGGTAACTTCTCTCGATACCATTGGGAGCGACAAGCAGGCGGAGATAAGATTCGATAACGTCGCTGTGCCTGCTCCGAACGTCATCGGCGGAGTAAACCAGGGATGGCCCCTCGTGCAGCGAGTTCTGGACGCGGCAACCGCGCTCCTGTGCATGCAAATGGTGGGCATAGCGGAGAAAGTGCTCGAACGCACGGTCGAATACGTCAAGATGCGAGTGCAATTCGGGCGGCCTCTCGGCTCATTGCAGGCAGTGCAGCATCACGTTGCAGACATGGTTATCCTCTCCGACGGAGCGCGCCTCGCCGCTCAAGAGGCGGTTTCGCGTCTTGCGCATGGCTTACCCGCGCGCAGAGAGGTCGCGTTAGCCAAAGCATTTTGCAGCAACGCCTGTCAGGAGGTTACCCTTACCGCGCATCAGCTTCACGCTGGCGTGGGTTTCATGCAGGAGTTCGACTTGCAGATTTACACTCGCCAGATGCAAGGCATGGTGCTCCGCATGGGCACGGCAGATGAGCACCTCGAAGTGTTCGCCCAGGAGATGGCGCTGTAAGCCTCATAATCTTTGATGAGGGCGGCTTGACACCGTATTTTCATACCAATCATTCGGGATACCACAGAGCCAGTCCTTCCGAGGAAGGATGTAGAAGGAGGACAACATGGCTATAGTCAATGACCCGGTGTGCGGGCGCGAGCTTGACACCGACGAGATGAATCAGGCGGTGGGGACTGTTCCAGGAGGCGCTCCCGAAGTAGACCCCACCAAGGGCACACGGCGCTTCCACGAGGGAAAGTGGTACTACCTATGCAGCCTAGCCTGCCGCAACGAGTTTTTGGCAAGCCCCGCATCCTACACTCCCGACGACTAACGAATAAACAGAAGAATGGACTAAATCCTCTCCCCGCCATTAATGGGGGAGGTGTTAGCGGTTATCTACGGCAGCCCTGATTCCAGCCCCGGCTCTAGCTCGATGCCAAGGGCGTTGAGTGCGGTGCCGAGCATGGCGAAGTAGCCGACGACCACTATCAGGTCAACGGTCTGTTGCGGGCCTAGCAGGTGCAGGACTGCCTGGAACGTCCGGTCTGTGAGGGTTCCTTTGCCTACAAGCTCCTTGGCCGCCTGCGCGAACACGCCTTCCTTCGCGGGCAGGCCCATAGGCGCTTTGCCGCTTCTTATCGACTCTATCACCTCGTCACGCACTCCCACACGGCGAGCAACAGGCTCGTGATGCGCCCATTCGTAATTATTATCGAGCGCCCGCGCCGTGCTGAGAATCGCTATCTCGCGTATCACCGGATCCAGCGAGGATTTGAACCTGAGGTACTCGCCAAGACCGCCGACTGCTTCGGCTGCGTCTGGACTGTTGAACAGCACCCCGAATGAGTGCGGCATCGTGCCGCCCGACTCGGCGCTGCTCCGCTTCTCGGCGATGCTGTCGTAGATGTGCTGTTTGTCTGAGGGCAGGTCGTCTCTGGAGATGTAAGGCAGTCGCGCCATGATTGTCCTCTCTTGTATCTTCGATGTCCGATAAATTGTGGCTAGAGGTCGCTTTGTTGGCTCCTGACGTCGCTGACTGCCTTTGAGCGCATTCTTTCGAGCGCGTCGGTGATGCTTACGTGATAATGCTCTGGCGTTTTCAGGGCTTTGTGTTGATCCGGCAGACAGGCGAACTCAGAGGCAAATCGCTCTCTAAGCTCCTTGAGGGTGGGAATCGAACTCGCGGGCTTGCCGTCTCTCATTACTTCGAACAACAACGGTTCGGCTCCCTCTGTTGGAGGTGGCTCGTCGTCGCGTGCGATGACATCACGCTGAAAGTTGTTGTTCACGTCGCGAATGCGGTACACCTGCTTTGGGCCGGGGAGGGTCTGTTTCTCCGAACTGAGTTTAAGCGTCGGCCTGCCATCGTATTCGACCAGTTTGTAGGCGCAGTCTGTCCAGGGAGCGTCAGCAGACACGCCGACCTTTGTGCCAACGCCGAAGCCATCAATTGGCGCTCCGGCCTTCAGCAGCGCGTCCACCTCGAACTCGTCCAGCCCGCCGCTTGCGAACACCTGCACTTCGTTGAAGCCTGCCTCGTCCAGAAGCGCGCGACACTTCAGCGACAGGTCGAGCAGGTCCCCGCTGTCCAGGCGTATGGCCCGAAGCTCGTGCCCTTGCCCTCTCATCTCTTTCGCCACCTTGATGGCCTTGCGGGTGCCGTCGAGGGTATCATAGGTATCCACCAAAAATGTGCTGGCGTCGGGAAACGAACTGGCGTAGGCGCGAAAGGAGTCTATCTCGTCCTCGAAGGTTGCGACAAAAGAGTGGGCCATCGTGCCGGAGGTCGGGATGCCAGTAAGCGCACCAGCCAGAACATTGCTCGTACTCGCGAAGCCTGCGATGTAGCAAACGCGGGCGAGCTTGCTGGCAACGTCGGTGCCATGAGTGCGCCGCGCCGCAAAATCAACTACGATCTTGCCTTGGGCCGCGTGCATCACCCTGGAGGCCTTGGTAGCAAGCATGCTCTGAACGTTCGCCTGATTCACCAGGAAAGTCTCGACTAGCTGCGCCTCTATGATAGGGCCGACGACCTCGATTACCGGCTCGTCGGCGAAGAAGACTGTGCCTTCGGGCATCGCGCGAACGCTTCCCGTGAACCGGAGTTTGCCAAGGTAACTGAGGAAGCCATCGTCAAACTTTTTCAATGTGCGCAGAAATGCGATATCGTCGCTGGTGAATTGAAAACCCTCTAGATATTCCAGGATGTCCTGAAGGCCCGCGAAGACGAAGTAGGCGCGGTCAGGCGGGTAGTTGCGAAAGAACAGGCTGAATGTGGCCTGGGCCGTCTTGCCGCTTTGCCAGTAGGCCTGCGCCATCGTAAGCTCGTAGAGGTCGGTAAAAAGTCCAAGCGAAAACTCTCTGCGTGGCATAATCCTGGGCGTCACCTCCGCTCGAAACTTTGGCTTAGTTTACGGACGTGATGCTGGTGCGGTCAAGTGCTGCGTAATCGAAAACATCAAATCCGGCATGAAACTGGCTGCGGAGTGGGCTGTGACGATTCCCTTCAAGACGATGCCGACACGTCAGGCGGAGGATGAGCCTGCTGACCATTCTCTGAAGCGTTGGAAACCCTGGGTATCCAGTACATGAAGCACCATAGGCCGCCAATCAGCGCGGGAATCAGACCCCAGAAAACGGCGAACGCGCTCAGGACGAGCCTTCGTGAGTCGTCCGGCGAATCGGCGACAGAGGCCCACGTCAGGCCTCTCGCTATCAGGGCCACGCCGATGACGTGCATCAAGAATGCGCCTGCTCCCATCGCCGTCAGCCAACCCAGCCTTGGAAACACTCCTATGCCTACCGCCGCCAGCACCAGGGCCGCCATCAATATCAGCCCAAAATGCAAGGTCAGGCCATCGATGGAAAGCGGAGACGACAACCGGGAATCGTCGATGATAATGTGCGAACCCAGGGCCTTCATCGAAACGCTGTTTGAAACAAGCGGCTGAGCGAAGAATACCAGCGCCTCGTCGTAAGGCCGGGCGACGCTAATCCAGAGAATGGAAATCAGCACTATCAAAACGATGGCCCTGAGCGCGAACGTCAGCAGTCTATGCGTGCCTAACACGGGCTACCCTCTCGACCCAGAATAGCCATAGCACGATGGCGAGAAGAATCATCACCGACTGCCAGACCAGCAGGTGGGCCACGCTGAGGTATTGCGGGAAGGTCGAGCCTATCCAGAAAAGGCTAACTATTCGAACGAGGTTTACGGCAGTGAGAACGGCGATTCCGAGCAGCACGCCCGTGCCCTTCGATTTGAAAGCCGATGGGTAAGCGACAACCGCGCCGATGAACAGGACTAGAGGCCCCAGCGAAGTGCACTCGGTCACGATGTTCACCGCGAAGCTGTCGGAGGCGACTATCGTGCCGTCCACGCTTGTCGAGGAACCCAGGAGGTTAAGCGCGGCGCTCGTCCAGCGGGCCGTCCACTCCGCGACGATGCGAACCCATCCCCCGCCGAGAAAGTCGAAATATATCGCAAGCGCAATAAGCAGGCTTCCGCCGATGATAGCCGAAGGCCCGACCATTCGCCACACGCGCTGAGGCCCGTGTTCGTCGGCGGTCATTTCCTGCTCTGATTGGTTGCGTCCATCGGTCATAAGAAACATCATGTCCAACAATCCCATTATATCCAACATAGTGGACTGAGTGAAATCGTTTGACACCCTTGGAAAGCGTCCTCTACAATCAGGATTCCAGATATGCGGTTTGCTCCCTCTGGACAATCGTATGCTGCAATCAGATGCGGTACAATCAATCCACATGGTTTGAGCAAAAGCACGACTCTGTAGGAGGACTCGTATGCTGAAGGAGTTCAGCCTGGAAGGTAAGACGGCCCTGGTCACTGGCGGCAGCAGCGGCATTGGTGAGGCCATCGCCCTGGTGTTCGCAGAGGCGGGAGCAGACGTAGCCGTAGCCGCTCGCACCATGAAGAATGTTGAAGCAGTTGCCGAGAAGGTGAGAGAGTTAGGGCAACGTGGTGTCGCCATACAGTGCGACGTATCAGACTCTGAACAAGTGGACGCGATGGTTGACAAAGCCACACGGGAGCTTGGGAGAATCGATATCCTTGTAAACAACGCGGGCACCGGAACCGGTGGGCCAGTCGCACCTCTACCTGACCCTCCTTCATCTCGGTTTAGTGCCCACTACAACAATCCCGCCGAGCACGCGGTGGGACTCTCTAACGAAGATTGGGATAAGGTGTTGAACACCAATCTCAGTAGCGTGTTTTACACCTGTCGCGCCGTCGGCCCACAGATGATGGCGGCGAAGCAAGGAAAGGTGATCAATATCGCATCCACCAACGCGATTATGGCCTATCCCTATGGGGCACCTTACCAGACCAGTAAGGCAGGAATGAAGATGCTGACCAAGGTGCTGTCCGTAGAGTGGGGTGCTTACAATATCAACGTCAACTGCATATTGCCAGGGTGGTATGTCACTGAAATGACGAGGAAGGGCTTCGACATACCAGAGATACGCCAGTCCAGAATCGATGGCCTGCCCCTGGGTCGGCTCACTGACACCCGTGACCTGGGGTTACTGGCAGTCTACCTGGCCTCTCCCGCGTCGGACTGGATGACTGGTCAGGCCATCGCACTAGACGGCGGTGAGACGGCTATGGTTAACGGATAAGAGCGACGCTTTGCAGCGTCAGAGAATCGTGATTGACCGCCTCAACGGTCACAGAAATTTCAGAGAGACGTGATTATGACAAGCGATGAGATTAGAGAAGCCTTCCTTAGCTATTTCGAGAGCAAGAACCACCTGCGCGTAGCCAGTTCCTCCTTGATTCCGGTGGGCGACCCTACGCTGCTGCTCACCACGGCGGGCATGGTGCAGTTCAAGCCTTACTTTGCGGGAGAGGCGACCCCGCCCAATAAACGCCTTACGACTTCTCAGAAATCGTTTCGCACGGTCGACATAGACGAGGTAGGCGACGCGACGCACCTGACGCTGTTCGAGATGCTGGGCAACTTCAGCATTGGCGACTACTTCAAGAAAGAGGCTATCGACTTCGCCATTGAGTTCTTCCTAACCAAATTCGGATTGCCAAAAGAGCAATTCGCCATCACCGTTCACGACAGCGATGACGAGGCTTTTGGTCTGTGGAGAGAGGCGGGCGTTCCGGCAGAAGGAATTTACAGGTTCGGAGATGCTGACAACTGGTGGGGGCCTGCCGGACTTGAAGGCCCTTGCGGGCCGTGCAGCGAGCTTCACTACGACTTCGGCGAGGGCAAGGGCTGTCTCCGTGACGACTGCGGCCCCAACTGCACCCATCCGATGAACGAGGCAGGCGACACCTGCAACCGGTTCGTTGAGCTTTGGAACCTCGTGTTCATGCAGTTCTACCATCACCTTGATGGCAGCCGCACACCCCTGCCCGCGCCAAGCGTGGACACCGGCATGGGACTTGAACGGGCCGCCGTGGTAATGCAGGGCGTCAACTCAATCTACGAGACCGAACTGTTCAGGCCGATGATTCAAAAAGTCGAGGAATTGACCGGCAAGGAGTACGGCTCGGACGACGCATCGGACTACGCATCGGACTACGCGATTCGCGTCGTGTCCGAGCACGCCCGAAGCTCGACCTTTCTTATCGCGGACGGCGTTGTGCCGGGCAACGAGGGCCGGGGCTACGTGCTACGCCGCGTAATCCGACGCGCCATACGTCAGGGGATACAGCTTGGCCTTGATAGCTCCTTCCTGGGCGAAATCGCAGGCGCCGTCATCGAAAAGATGGGCGATGCTTATCCTGAACTGCGCAACCACCAGGACTTCATCTTGACCGTGCTCAGGCTGGAAGAGGAGCGATTTCAACAGGCGTTCCAGAACGGCTACTCCGTGCTGACCGATGCCCTCGAAGGCGTGGCGATGCTGCAGGGAGAAGTGATCTTTAGGCTCTGGGACACCTACGGCTTCCCCGTCGAGATGACACAGGAAATAGCCCGTGAGAGAGGCATCGAGGTAGACCTGGTAGGCTTCGAGCGCGAGATGTCGGCCCAGCGAGAACGGGCGCGGGCAACGGCCCAGTTCGGCGGCGATAGAGCCAAGATCCGCGTGTACGAAAGCATGGCAGTCGGCGCTACCAGTTTTCTTGGATACGAGCAACTAACGGCTTCGTCCGTTGTTATCGGACTAATCTCTAAAGACGAGCTTGTCAACGAAGCGTCGGAAGGGCAGGACGTGGAAATCGCGCTCGTTGAGACTCCGTTCTATCCAGAGGGCGGGGGACAGATTGGCGACGCGGGCGAGCTAATCGGGCCAAACGGCAAGATCGAGATACACGACACGCAGACGGTCATGCCGGACGTTATCGTCCACTTCGGCAAGGTGACTCAGGGGATAATAACTCTGGGCGACAGCGTGGAAGCCTACGTTGACTCCATCCGGCGCGAGGACACCGGACGCAATCACACGGCAACCCATATGCTCCATGCCGCGCTGAGACAGGTGCTGGGGCCGCACGTCCGGCAGGCGGGGTCACTTGTGACACCAGACCGGCTGCGCTTCGACTTTTCACACGTCCAGGCCGTAACAGAGGACGAGATGTGGCAAGTTCAGCTACTGGTCAACGAGAAGCTGCGTCAGAACGCCACTGTCATCAAGAGCGAGGACGCCTACACCTCGGCAATAAGCCGGGGCGCGCTAGCCTTCTTCGGCGACAAGTACGGAGATAGCGTGCGGCTGATAGAGATTTCCAACGGCGCGATATTCAGCTTCGAGGTTTGCGGCGGGACACACGTTGCTAGAACGGGCGAAATTGGCGCGATATACATTCTCGGCGAGTCCAGCATCGGCGCGGGTATGCGACGCATCGAGGCCGTTAGCGGCAGGGCCGCGGAAAAGCTCGTCTGGGAGCGATTCAAGCGCGAGGATGCGATGGCCCGCAAGCTGCAAACCCCGCTGCCCGAAGTCGAGAGCAAAGTCCAGGGCCTGCTCGATAGCCTTGACGAGGTCACGCATCAGAGGGACGCCCTCGAAAGCCGGCTGTCCTTACAATCAGCCGAGGGCTTGCTGGATTCCAGGCAGGACGTGAACGGTGTAAGCGTGTTGGCCGTCAAGATGTCGGCCTCCAACGCAGACTCGCTGCGAGAGGTTGGGGACTGGCTCCGCGACAAGATGGGCAGCGGCGTCATAGTTCTGGGTTCTGTAATCGATGATAAACCCATCCTGATATCTATGGTAACGTCTGACCTGGTAGCGAAGGGCCTCGACGCGAGCGTAATCGCTAAAGGCGCGGCAAAGGCCATTCAGGGCGGGGGAGGCGGAAGGCCAGACGTGGCCCAGGCTGGAGGACGAGACGCCAACAAGCTGGACGAAGCTCTTGGTCTGGTCGCGGGTCTGGTCCGCGAAAAGAGCGAGGCCAATTGAGAATCCTTGCCCTTGATGTCGGAGAAAAGCGCATCGGCGTCGCGTTAAGCGACCCTACGGGCCTGCTAGCCAGCCCGCTGACCACAATAGAAAGCAAGGGGCAGGATTTCGATATTGACGAGGTGCTGCGTCTCGCGGAAGAACACGAAGCCGGTGAGATAGTGATCGGCCTTCCTCTGTCCATGTCAGGACGAAGGGGGCCACAGGCAGGCCGCGTTGATGCGTTCGTGAAAGCTATGGCCGAGCGCACCGACATCCCGTTGAAATCGATGGACGAACGGCTGTCATCTGTTCAGGCAGAGAGGATGCTCAGGGAGTCGGGAGTTGAGCCTTCGAAAAACAAGGCCCGTGTGGACTCGGCGGCGGCGGCAATCGTGCTTCAGTCTTACCTGGACTCCAGACGCATCACATAAACCGGCCAAGCCAGTCTGCCGCCCAGCCGAAATACCTCGTCATGACGTACAGGATGAGCACCATCTTGACCACGTTTCCGGCCCCTACGTAAAGCATGTACCTCTTTAGTGGATACCTCGTTGCCCCCGCGATGACGCTGGCGATATCGCCCGGTAGAATTGCCAGCGCGGAGAACAGAAACAGCGCCGCGCCTCCAAACCTCTCCATGTACGAAAGCATGAACCCATAAAATCGCTTGCCCTCAAGCGCCTGCCGCGCTTGAGCGCCCGCCCAGTACGCGGTAAGCGACCCTATCGCGCCGCCGAGACCCGAAGCGACGCCTAGCCCAATTGGGTTCAATTCGTTCGCCATCGACACGATGAGGGCTATCCCGGGCGCGGGTAGAAGCAGGGTGGCGGTGCTAAGCGCGTTAATCACAAACGCGCCCGGATAACCCCAATTCCCAAGGTCCACCGTCCCAGGAACGAATAACATCGAGGCAACGATGATTAAGACCGTGGCGAGAATGAGCAGTTCGAGCTTCTGAGGGACTGTTGGGGGTAGGGTCTTGGCGCGGGAAATCAGAGAAGGCCCTGTCTTGAACTCCGGCGTATGGGAATCGATTACCAGCGCGGTATCATCAGGTTGTTGCCATATCAATGATGAGTAATCTACGTCAGGCCGTCTCATTCCAGAGGTGAGAGCCACCTTCTCGTTGCCTTCGCTAAAGGGGGTGCGTTCCTGGGGTGGGTCAGTCGATGTGTGAGCTATGCCCGTCATAATATCGTCCTTGGAGGATTATTCCGCATCCGTGCGTATGCTGGAAATGCGGCGCTTCGTGTCGGCTGCGCTCCGTTGATACCAGCGGGAAGCGGGAATTTGACGCCACTGGCTCGGAGTGACCGGCAATTCAGGGGGTAGCTACATCTTCTAATCCAGCATGGGATACGCGCAAGGCGTTCTTAGAGCTTTTTGCGAGAGTTTTGAGTCCGCCTGTGCGTCCCATGCTGCTTGAGCGGACTTAAATTCACCCGTGAATAGGGAAAGATTTAATAGTTCTGTAATGAGTGAAAGGTTGTTGTAATAAGGTCATGATATAATTAACATAACACATATAGCAAGAGCGCGGAATTGAAGGAGCGAAATAGCGCCGAAATGGTTACCTTGGACAGACAGCGCATACTGGTTGTGGACGACGATCCGACGATTTCAGAGGTCGTAGCCCGCTACCTGGAGGTGGAAAGGCTACGACGTAGATATTGCACTCGACGGAGCAGATGCGCTTGCACGCGCACGTGCGCACTATCCTGACCTGGTAGTGCTGGACCTGATGCTGCCGCAGATTGATGGTCTGGAGGTATGCCGTTTGCTTCGTGCCCAGGGTTCTGTGCCTATCATCATGCTGACTGCCAAGGGCGAGGAGACAGACAAGCTCGTCGGCCTCAGCCTTGGCGCAGACGATTATATGACAAAGCCATTCAGCCCAAAGGAGTTGGTAGCCCGCGTCAAGGCAGTGCTGCGACGAGGCCCGTCTCTTGTTGGACAAGAAGGCGAGACGCTCCGGTTCCAAGACCTCTCGATCAGCCCCAAGATGCGACAGGTGATAGCGCGCGGCCAGGAGGTTGACCTGACTGCCAAGGAGTTCGACCTTCTCTGCTTCTTCGCCCAACACCCCCTTCAAGTGTTCAGCCGTGGGCAGCTTCTAAACGATGTTTGGGACTACTCCTATGCTGGCGACACCAGCACCGTTACTGTGCACATACGCCGCCTGAGAGAGAAGATTGAGGCTGACCCGGCAAGGCCGCGTTACATACTGACAGTCTGGGGAGTAGGGTACAAGTTCGATGGCTAGGTCTTCGTTTATCAAGGACATCTCCAAGGTAGGCGGCATCACCCTCGGTGGTCTTGTCGGCGCGCTCGCCATCGCGTTGGCCGTAGCCTTCCTGTATTTCGGCATGAGCAGTGGAGACGTGGGCCTCATCGGTTTCTATCTACTGCTATCGGGTTCGGCCTCGCTTGTCCTCGGTCTTGGCGCGGCAAACCTTGGGCTTCGCAGCGCCGTTGGAATCCGCAGTAAAATCGCGCTGGCAGGCGCGGTGGGCGGCGGCATCGCGCTGGTCAACATCATCGTGACAGCCCTGCTCATGTTCCTTTCGTCGCACGATCTGACCCTTCTGGTGGTGTTGGCTCTGTTTTCGCTCGTCATCCCTCTATTCTTCAGCTTCGCCATTGCAGGGAGCATCACCTCGTCGATCGAGGCCTTGACTCGCGGCGCGCAACGACTGGCTGAAGGGGATTTATCGACACGCCTCGAAACCTCGTCAAGAGATGAGGTCGGCGACCTGGCAAACGCCCTGAATACGATGGCTGAGGAGTTGGAGAAGTCATTTCGCCGCCAGCAAGACATGGAGCAGGCCCGGCGGGACCTCATCGCGTCGGTGTCCCACGACCTGCGGACCCCCCTTGCGTCCATGCGAGCTATGATCGAGGCCATAACCGATGGCGTAGTGTCAGACCAGGCCACGATCGAGCGATACTGGCTGACGCTCAAAGGCGAGGTAGCGCACCTCTCCAATCTGATCGACGACCTGTTCGAGCTTTCCAGAATCGACGCGGGAACGCTGGAACTTCGCCTTCAGCCTAGCTCGCTGGAAGCGATACTGGCGAACACGCTGGAGAGCATGAAATCGCAGGCTGGCAATCGGGCGCTCGATCTGAAAAGCGGATTGGGCGAGCAGCCAGAGCCGGTGCTGGTAGACCCGCACAAGCTGCAAAGGGTTCTGTACAACCTGATTCAGAACGCGATTCGCCACACACCTGCCGACGGAACGATTCTGGTCGAGGCTCAGACCTGGGCCAGATGGTGGAAGTGTACGTCGCGGACACGGGGCAGGGCATCCCCGACGAAGACATCAACAACGTGTTCGACAGATTTTACCGAGGTGAAAAATCCCGCTCCAGGGAGTTCGGCGGGGCCGGTCTGGGCCTTGCCATCGCCAAGGGCATCGTCGAAGCGCACGGAGGCCGCATCTGGGTCGAAAGCAACCCCGGCAAAGGCAGCCGGTTCAGCTTCTCCGTGCCCAAGGCCACCACAGGGGCATCAGCCATTTAGGACGTTCGATTCCCTATCCTCTGCTATTCCCCTGCGATGGCGACTATGCTGACCCTCATCCACTTGATCGAACCCGGTCTACGAGCCAGCCAAGGCCGCTACTCCCCGATGTTCGGCATAACGCCGTCAGCATCTGCGAGAAGCTCTCGCAATTCCTCCGCCGATACCCCAGCCGATGATGGGCCAGTATCAACGGACGCAAAGGCAAAGCATGGATTCCCTTGTGACGCATTGAGGACGGTTATTACCCGACCGGTCCTATGGAGGGGAATCCCGAGATAGGAACTGAAAAACTCTCAGCTGGTTCAACATCAGAGATAGGTATTAACCAGAAAGGAAAGACACCTGTGTCCGGAATGAACAACCACACGCCCCAGATCGCTGGCTCTACGATGCCTAAATTGAAGTCAATAGTGAGTGTGCCGTCCACATAACCAAGTTCCAAGCCCAGGGTGCAATCAGGACCAACCACTGAGGTGTTCTCATACCAGGCTATTTTGTGGTCTCCCCATGATGCGGAGAGGACATCGATATCATCGTCCCCATCCACGTCTGCTGCATGCACCTCGTGGGCGGCGTCCGCGTCGGTAGTGATGATGTGAGGCGTCCAGGCTGAGCCATCGCCCGAGGTGTTCTCGTACCATGCTATCTTGTCGTCCCAGCGTGAAGCGGAGAGGACGTCCATGTCACCGTCTCCATCCACGTCCGCAGCGTCGACTGAGTGGGCGCCGTCAGCGGCAGTGGTGATGGTGTGAGGCGTCCGGGATGAGCCATCGCCCGAGGTGTTCTCGTACCAGGCTATCTTATCGTCCGCTTGTGAAGCGGAGAGGGCATCGATATCACCGTCTCCATCCATGTCCGCGGCATACGCCGAGGTGGCTTTGAAAGCGCCTGTGGTGATCGCTTTCTCGGGCGCGAAAGGGGCATCGGCATAAACAGGCTTCTGGACCAAAAGCGTCCCAGCAAAGGGCAATACCAGCAGTGTTACGGCGAGAAGCATCAGCCTTGTTAGGGAATTGCTGAGGAGATGGTCGCGCTTTTTTGAAGGAGGATTTAGTTTCTTGCTGAGGATCATTGGAGCAGTCCTTTCCAATACGTATCATGGCAACATAGCCTTGATATTCGTGAGCTTCCTGGTCTGATAGCCCATTGATTATGGGTGAGACTTTGACACAGAGAAACAGCTAAAGTCAAAAGCTCACTGGCAAAACAGCAGCCCGGAGATGGCACACCAATAATATCCGTTAAACAGTCTACAGACTTCCCCACAGAGGTTATCTCGATTCCGAACCAGAATTCATACTCTATATAGATTCGTAAGGTTTCCTTAATAAGTGGCCTGTAATTTTGTGTTCAAGGATGCCTCAGCCCGATAAACAACGAGCACTCGTTCCTGGCGTGAGGCAAGCCAGTAAACTACCCCAATTATCACAAGGAGGTCTATCGAAGAATGAGGAAGAAGCTATCTATAGTCATACTGGGCATAGCTGCGTTAACCGCCCTGTCGGTGGGAATTCTCACCGCATCCGCCGACAACGACGAGAAAAAGTCTTCGTCAATGATGTACAGGGTGTCGATAACGAATCTCACGAAGGGTCAGCCAATTTCGCCCGTGCTGGTGGCAACGCATAACAAGAATCTTGATCCATTGTTCACGCTTGGCGAGCCTGCCAGCGATGCTCTTGCCGCAGTCGCGGAGGACGCCGATAACGGCCCTTTGATGGAAATTCTTGACCCTGTAGACAACGAGAACGTGCTTGACCTTCAGACCATATTATTCGAAGGGGGGCCGATTCCCCCCGGAAAGACGGCGTCGGTGATGATTCAGGTCAGTGGCAGGTCCAAGATGTTCTCGCTGGTTGGTATGTTCGTAAACACCAACGACGCTTTTGGCGCTCTCAATGGCGCGAACCTTCCAAGGCGCGGCTCCAGCAGGTATCTTGTCGCAGTCTACGACTCGGGCAGCGAGGCTAACAACGAGGATTGCGGATTCATCCCCGGGCCTGCCTGCAGAAACGGTGGCGTGCGGGCCGAAGATGGCGCTGAGGGATACGTCTACATTCACAATGGCGTACATGGTATCAAAGACCTTGACCCCACGATGCACGACTGGCGCAACCCAGGAGCATTGATCGTCGTCGAGCGCGTGAAGTAGCCAAAGTCCGGTCGATCACCTAGTGGTTCAACGTTTTTGTATTGATGGGTAGAGTGACTTTAGCTTGATGCGCGCATCCTCGGTAGTGAAGCGCCAATCCACTCGTATCACATCCCGGTTGCGTTGATTCTGCCAAGCATTGACCTCGCCGCGCAGGATGTCTTGATTGGCAATCCGTCGGTCCAGGCACTGTCGAGCCAGCACACCGATCTCTATCTCCGCCATATTCAACCAACTCCCGTGTTTGGGAGTGTAGTGTATCTCCAGTCGCTCAGCTATACGCCTCGCCTCAGCAGGCTCGAATGCCTCGTATAGCGAGGACAGCTTGTGAGTGTTGAGATTGTCCATTACCAGCACGATCCGGTCTCCGTCAGGGTAGTCCTCGTCGACCAGTTTCTTTATCACATGCGCCCAGTCCACCTTCGTGCGACGCTCTCTGACCTCGACTCGGCGCCATCCGTCCAACGGTGCAAACAGCATGAACAGGCTGCTCACTCCATTACGCTCGTATTCGTAGTCGTATGCCGCCGATAAGCCGGGCGCTGCGGGACGCGGCACTCGCGTCTCCTTGACTTGCTGTTTGCTCGTCTCATCCATGCACACCAGAACCTCATTCCCATCGTACGGCCGTTGGTAGACCTCCAGTACGTCTCCATCGCGCACACAAACTCCGCGCTCTGACCGGGCGGTCAGTCTGATACGGTACTTCTTGGTAGACATCATGGTATTCATTTCAATGATGGTGGACCACTAGGTAGCGTTCTACGATCCGGCCTTCATATTGAGACGGCCCACCGAAAAGTTCGCAATTGAGCCTGTCCCAGAAGTGGAAATTGCGGATAGGGGGAGCGGATAGAGGTCAGAGGGTTCGCTGAAAGGCCTTGGCCTGAGCGGTTAGGACAGGCGAGGGAGCGATGGGTCAGCTGCTGTCATCACTGCAGGTCAGGAGACGGGATGAGGCTCCGGGCCATTGAATAGACCGATGAAGGGGCTGGAGCTCCACACCCGACAGAGAGTGCGCAGGTTGAAGGCTGTGGCCAGCATAGTCCACTCGGCCGCCACGTTAACGAGGCCTCGCAGCAGGAACCTCCGTGCCCCCTGTTGCTCCTTGATGATCCCGAAGACAGGCTCGACCAGTTGCTTTCTCAGCTTGTACGCCTCTCTAGCTGCTGAGGTGGACATCCAGGCACGATGACGGCGCAGCACTGCGTCATGCGGTCCTATCGCTAAGCTCCGCCCAATCTCCTTGGCCCTGGTACAGGCTCTGAAGGCTGGGCATGCCTGACAGACGGCGCCGGAAGCCCGGTACAGTCGCAACGGGACTCCGTTCGCGTGCTGTATACGAACGAACTTGAGCGTCTGTCCCTGCGGACACGTAAAGCTGTCGCTCGGCTCCTTGTAGGTGAATTGGTCCTTGTGATATGGGTCTTTGAGGAACCGTTGCCGTGACTCGGACACCACCACCTGCTGACCTCGACGGGTGCACTCTGCCAGGTGACTTGCGGCGAAATATCCGGCGTCGGCCAATGTCATCTGTGCTCTTGTCCCGGTCGTCTCTTCGGCCTGCTCGACCATCGGAACCAGCAGGGCATTGTCATTGGCCGCATCCACCACGTCCACGGCGGTGACCAACATGCCGGTCGCTCCCCCATCCGTCTCTGTGGGTGAGACCATAGCCTGAGCGTTGTAGCCAGCCACGATGCCTTGCCTACCCTTCATCAGCCTGGCGTCTGGGTCGGTCAGGTTGATGCGCTTGTGGCACTTCCGATTCGTGAGATCGTCCATCGCCTGCCTCACCTGCTCTCCCAAGACCTCCTTGTCAGCCAACTCCTCAGGCAGATGGGCAACAGCAGTGTCTTCTCCCGCTTCGTTCTGAGCCTCAAGGTCGGCTATCGCACTCTCCAGCCGCTCCAACAGACCACGCAGTCCCTCGGCGTCGTAGCTCCTGTTCAGCGACGCGTTGGCGACCACCTTAGTACCCTCCACCGCCTGAACCGCTAGGTCCACCAACTTCATCGTCACTGCCGTACGCACCGTCCGCTCGAACAGCTTCCTCATAGCCTGCCGATGCCCTTTGTAGAACCTCCACAGGGTGTTGTGGTCAGGATGCTGCCACCCGGTCAGCCACAGGTACGGTATCTGGTCCCGGCAGGCCGCCTCCAGCTTCCGGCACGAGCGCACACCGGTCATGAAGCCGTACAGCCACACGCTCAACAGCGCACGTGGATGGTAGGCTGGCGCTCCCATCGAGTCACCTTCTATGTCCACGCCAAGCTCCGCCCATGCATCTCGATCTAGAGCATCGACGAACTCGGCGACGAACCGCGCCGGATGATCCAGCGGCAACGACTCGTCAAGCGTCGGCGGCAACATCCACATCTGCTCTCGGCCCATCGGTCGAAGCGGCATCTCAATATCTCCCACCTTGATATCGCTTCAAACGTACACCTGACCCATACTCAACGCCAACCCAGACTTGTGAGACAGGCTCAGTGGAAGTTTTCGGCCACACCCACTAGTGGTCCAACATCATTGAAATGAATACCATGATAGTCATTGTTCCTCTTGGGGGTTCAATCGTAACGTTGAACCGAGGAGGAACCATGATGTCTACCAAGAAGTACCGTATCAGACTGACTACCGACGAACAACAGGAACTCAACGCCTTGGTCTCACGCGGTCGGGCTGCGGCGTACAAACAGACCCATGCGCGCATTCTGCTGATGAGCGATGAGTCACGCTCGGACGGGGGAATGAAGGACGCGGACATCACCAGCGCGCTCGGTGTGGGACAGTCAACGGTCGAGCGAATACGCAAGCGCTGTGTGGAGGAGGGGGTCGAGTCTGCGCTGAATCGCAAAAAGCAACTGCGTCGGCGTCAAAAGAGACTGGACGGCGAAGGTGAAGCACGGTTGATAGCGATGGCCTGCGGGGAACCGCCGGAGGGGCGTGCCAGTTGGACCCTGAAGCTGTTGGCTGACCAGTTGGTCGAGTGTGAGATAGTCGGGACCATTAGCACCGAGACGGTTCGCCAGGCGCTTAAAAAAAAACGAACTGAAGCCGTGGCTGAAGCAGAGTTGGTGCATCCCGCCCGGTCAGAGCGCGGAGTTTGTGTGCGCGATGGAAGACGTGATGGAAGACGTACTGGAGGTCTACCAACGGCCGTACGATGGGAATGAGGTTCTGGTGTGCATGGATGAGACGAGCAAACAGCAAGTCAAGGAGACGCGAGTGCCGCGTCCCGCAGCGCCCGGCTTATCGGCGGCATACGACTACGAATACGAGCGCAATGGAGTGAGCAGCCTGTTCATGCTGTTTGCACCGTTGGACGGATGGCGCCGAGTCGAGGTCAGAGAGCGTCGCACGAAGGTGGACTGGGCGCATGTGATAAAGAAACTGGTCGACGAGGACTACCCTGACAGAGACCGGATCGTGCTGGTAATGGACAATCTCAACACTCACAAGCTGTCCTCGCTATACGAGGCATTCGAGCCTGCTGAGGCGAGGCGTATAGCTGAGCGACTGGAGATACACTACACTCCCAAACACGGGAGTTGGTTGAATATGGCGGAGATAGAGATCGGTGTGCTGGCTCGACAGTGCCTGGACCGACGGATTGCCAATCAAGACATCCTGCGCGGCGAGGTCAATGCTTGGCAGAATCAACGCAACCGGGATGTGATACGAGTGGATTGGCGCTTCACTACCGAGGATGCGCGCATCAAGCTAAAGTCACTCTACCCATCAATACAAAAACGTTGAACCACTAGATACGAACGACAACAATAGGCCGCTCCGTGAATTCGGAGCGGCCTATTAGTCTTTTAACAAGGCATCTTTCCCCGGAAGAGGAGGAAAGTTGGAGAAGGGGTAGGCGTGAGTATGCCACATCAGAAGAGGCAAAACCCCATCTTTATGCAGTATACAGTAACGTTTTAAGGGCAGGCCTTACGACCTGCCCTGTTGTTTGACTATCCGAGGGAACCGAGGTGTGTGCTAGATCGCACACCTTTACTCGTCCTGAACGCCCTGCTCTTTCAGAAAGCTGATTGCCAACTGCACGCTGGTAATGCTCTCGGCCTGCTCGTCGGAAATCTCTAGCGGGCTGTCATCAGAGCCAAACTCTTCCTCAAAGGCCATGATTAGCTCCACTAGATCAAGCGAGTCTGCGTTCAGGTCTTCGGTGAACGAGGCTTCCGGCACTACCTCGTCCATCGCTACACCCAGTTTGTCGGCAACGAGCGTTTGTACGCGCTCCTGCACTGTCGCCATTATGGCACCTCCGTGGTCGAAAAGATAAAATTATTAATATATGTCATGGTCAGAGCAGGCGCTTTGAACCTTAATCGGTATCCTTCTGGTTATTCTACTTTTTTGTGGACTCCATCACGGAGCCCAACACTCCATTTATGAACCTTGGAGAGCTGTCACTGCCGAAGACCTTGGCTATTTCTACCGCCTCATTAATGGCAACTTTGGGGGGCGTTTCACCCCCGAGCATTATCTCATAAATAGCCATACTGAGTATGTTCCTGTCCACAAGGGCCATCTGCTCAATAGGCCAACTTGGGGCGAGGGTAGTGATTATCTTGTTGATTTCTGTTCGATTTGCAAGCACTCCCTCAATGAGCTTCCGCGCAAATGTTTCTGCTGATGGTGATAAGGCTTCCTCTTCTGCGACTTGCCGAAGAATTACCGACGGATCGTGCGCAACTGCGCTCGCCTCGTACAGCACTTGCAGGGCTATCATTCGTGTCTTGCGTCTCTTGGTCGAGAGACTTGCGGTTACCATACCAAAGCCTTTAAGGAAATTAACGCAGTTTTGAAGAACTCTAGTTCCTATGTAGGCTCAAGATCGAGTCGATATCACCTACGCAGGTCACGGTGGCATTCTTGTTGATGCGCTTGACCATACCGCTAAGGGCTTTGCCTGGGCCAACCTCAACGAAATCTGCCACGCCAGAGCCTATCATGTAATCTATAGACTGCTTCCACTGAACACATCCGCATATCTGAGCCACAAGCTCTTGCTTTACGCTCTCGGCGGTCGTCAGTGGTTTGCCGGTAATATTGGCGATAATAGGAACCTCTGGGTCCTTGAAAGGAAGACTGTTTATTACTTCTATCAGGCCCGCCCTGGCCGGTTCCATCAGGCCCGAGTGGAAAGCGCCGCCGACGCTCAAGGGAATAACCTTTTTGGCTCCTCTAGCCGAAGCCAGGTCCATCGCCGCCGCGACTGCCATTCTCTCGCCGCTTATGACAATCTGCTCCGCTGTATTGATGTTGGAGACGTATGTGCCGGTTTCTCTGGCGATTTCCTCCAACGTCATCTCATCCAGGCCCAGAACGGCGGCCATAGTGCCGGGGTTGCTATCGCAGGCCTCTTGCATAAGCTCGCCCCTTGCCCGCACGAGTTGCGCTGTCTCCGCGATATCAAGAACACCCGCAACAGCCAGTGCCGTATACTCTCCCAGGCTGTGCCCCGCCATCACTACGGGTTGCGGCATGGCCTCCACGCCTAGCTTCTCTTCCATAGCCTTCATGCACGCGAGGCTAACTGCCATGATAGCAGGCTGTGCGTTTGCGGTCTCACGCAACTCCTCTTCCGGCCCGTTGAATAGCAGCTTGGTTAGCGGACGTTCGAGCGCCATATCAACCTGATGGAACACGGAACGCGCCGCCGGAGAGTTATCGTACAGCTCTCGAGCCATTCCAACAGCCTGAGCGCCCTGACCGGGAAATAGATACCCTACCTTGGGGCCTCTGGTTTCTGTCATGAACCTAAGTGTCATCAAAATCTCCTGAGCCTGATGAAGATAAGGCAAACAATAGATACTGGCAAATCGCCCGTATTCTTACTCGGTGGAAACAACCTCTCTGCCATTATAGTATCCGCATGTGGGACATGCGCGATGAGGCAGTTTTACGCTGCGGCACTGAGGGCACTCGGACAGGCTGACTGGAGTCAGGCCGAAGTGCGCGGTGCGCCCGCCCTTGCGCTTCTTAGAGTGTTTTTTCTTGGGTAGTGGTGGCATTTGATTACTCCGTTTCCCTGGTTAATCACCCTTGCCGACGCAATTTCAGGACTCGCGGCACGGATAGCATCGTTCTAATCATCGTTGTCGTTAGCCGAGACAACCTCCAGAAGGGCGCCCCAACGCGCATCCCCTCTCATTTTATCGCAGGTACAGCCAGCCTCGTTGAGGTTGACCCCACACGTCAGGCACATGCCTTCGCAGTTCTCTCTGCAAACAGGCTTCATCGGAAGATTGAGGGTAAAGTATTGCCTAACAGCCTCGGCCATGTCAATAACATGGCCCTGATCGATGAGAAAATTCCCGTCCTCGTTCGAGTAATTCAGCTTTGCACCAGAAGCGACATCCACTGTGGGTAAATACTCATCATCGATGGACATATATATAAGTTGTTCAAATTCGCTAAGACAGCGGCTGCAACTGCAAACCATCGTAGATTCCAACTCTGCGGTCAACCATATGCCTTGATCCGTGCGAAGCAACTTTACCTTTCCTATTATATGACTTGCTGAAGCTTCATCGTCTAGTGAGAGGTCTTCGTCGACTTCATATGAGCGAGTGGAGCCGATGCTCTCTTTCAACATCTGCGAAACATTAAAACGCATATGAACACTCCTCCCCAACGTGTTACAGACTCCGCTCAAAGTGTAATTCTATGGCTATCCGCTATATTGTGTCAAGTTTCACATAGTTTGCCAATGGCGTCAGCAACGGGAACGGGCCACATTCAGTCACTATCGACATCAAGTTATTCTAAAGAGATGCTCTCGGAATGTGAAGGGTTTCAGGGGGTTAATTCTATCGAAATTCTAAGAAAAGGGATAGTAACAGCCCTGTGCTAGGACAACGTAAATTCAAAATACACTACGATGCGCTGACAATGTCCATTGTACCATCCAAACCGCATATCTACCTTCGTTAGACCACGATTAGACCACCAAGGAGGAAGGGGTTAGCTTCGTTCGCATGCCTATGTGATTGAAAACCGCCTTGGGGTGAATTCCACGCGAGCGTTCACGACGGTGGCGAAACTGGCTTGACAAGGACGTTATCACGGCTGTACATTCTCCTCATGCCTCCTCTACTTAAAGCCGACGCCCTTACCAAGAAATACGGAGCTACTACCGCACTGGACTCGGTGAATATTGAAATCCATGAGGGAATAACCGGACTGCTCGGTGCTAACGGTGCTGGTAAAAGCACCGCCATCAAGCTGTTTCTGGGGCTTTTGAAGCCTACCGAAGGCTCCGCGAAGGTACTCGACGAGGAGCCTTACGAGTCGATTACGGTTCGGGCGCGTCTTGGATACATGCCCGAACACGACTGTCTTCCTACCGCGATTACCGCGTCTGAGTTCCTGTCGCACATGGCGCAAGTAAGCGGCCTTCCGCCCTCCGAGGCTCGCACTCGCGCGGCGGACATACTGCGACACGTTGGGCTTGATGAGGAGCGATACCGCTCCATTAGCGAATACTCTACTGGGATGAAACAGAGGGTGAAGCTGGCTCAGGCGCTCGTTCACGACCCTGTTATCGTGCTTTTAGACGAGCCGACAGCAGGGCTTGACCCGATGGGCCGCGAAGATATGCTAGACCTCATACGGCGCATCGGCAAGGAGTTCGGTATCAGCATTGTGCTTTCTTCTCACCTGATGGGCGACGTCGAGCGCGTCTGCGACCGCATCATCGTGCTAGACAGCGGTCAGGTCATCGAAGAGGGCGAAGTATCCGGATTTATTCAGGAGACGCAAACAATCTATATAGAGGTTGATGACAACCGCGACGAGCTTGTGGTCGCGCTGAAGGCGAGAGGCATCGAATCGACGATCGATGGCGTTGCAATAGTCGTCGAGCAGAGCAGCGAAGATGAGTACGATGCTATTCGAGACGCCATCGTAGAAGTAGACGCCCGCCTGCGTCGGCTAGCGCCACTCCGCCATCAACTGACCGACATATTCAGAGGCAATCCCAGATGACCGAGTCTCGCGGCGAAGTCTTCGACATTGGCTATCAGCGCTACACAGGTGAGCGGGAAGGGCGCGCTCGCGCTCGAAAGGCTCTGTGGATAAACGGCATCCGAACCTCGCTAGGCCTGGGTCGCGGTATGGTGTCCAAAGTGTTGCCTGGCCTGCTCTTCCTCGCATTAATGGTCCCCGCGCTGGTGTTCACCTTGCTCGCATCCACTATCGGAGGCGTCGTCGAAGATTTACCGGGCCAGGCCGAATACTATCAGGGTGCCATAATACCCTTGATAATTTTCTCAGCCATCATCGCGCCTGAACTGCTTGTGGCAGATAGACGCAATGGAGTCATCAACCTCTATCTCGTCCGGCCGCTGACGACTACCGATTATGTAGTGGGTCGATGGCTGGCCTTCTTCTCTGTAACGCTGGTTATGATATATATGCCGCAACTACTACTGACAATTGGATTTATTCTTGGCGCAGCTGACTCACTCGACTACCTTCGTGACAACTGGCTTGATATTCCACGCTTCATCGGCGCTGGCGCGGTGCTGGCCCTCTTCACGACTACAATGCCCCTTGCCGCCGCAGCATATACCACTCGCCGCGCTTACGCCGCCGTGATCGTCATAGGCCTCTGGTTTATTACAGCCGCCACCGGCGCTATCCTCAAAGAAGCAATCGAAGGCAGCGCGGGAAAGTGGTTTGCCATGATAGACATTGGCAGCATGCCGGTGTACATAAACGACATGATTTTCGACAAGATGTTTGACCAATCCGAGGCTATTGGCAGATTCGCCAGCGAGCAACCAAACGCCATTATCATCGGCTGGTACTTGCTGCTTATTGCCGTGCCTGGCTTCTTACTCTGGTGGCGTTATCGGAGGCTCAGGGTATGAGCTTTCAAAAAGGCGAACCAACCATCACCGTTCAGGGTGTGTCCAAGTGGTTCGGCAGCGTAGTTGCCGTTAACGACGTTTCACTTGAGGTGTATCCAGGCATCACCGGACTTCTGGGGCCAAACGGGGCAGGTAAGACCACGCTGCTGCATATGATGGCTGGCCTTGCTAGGGTTTCGGAAGGCGAAGTGACCATGCTCGGCGAGCCAGTGCGCGACAACCCAGAGCTATATCGCAGAGTGGGCGTCATGCCTGAGCACGACGCCCTGTATGATTTCTACACAGGGCGCGAGTTCGTCCGGTTCTCGGCCCAGTTGCAGGGCCTTGGTCAGCTTGACGACGCCGTGAACCGCGCAATCGACGCCGTGAATCTGGTAGACGTTCAGGACAGGTCTGTCGGCACCTACTCTCGCGGAATGAGGCAGCGTATCCGGCTCGCGGCGACGCTTGTGCATGACCCGGAGATACTGATGCTGGACGAGCCTCTCAATGGCACAGACCCTCGCCAGCGAATCGAGTTCCAGGACCTCCTTCAAGACTTAGCCAAGCAGGGACGAACTATCCTCATATCGTCCCATATCCTCGAAGAGGTCGAGACACTTGCCGGAAGCATCTTGCTCATGGTGAGCGGGAAACTGGCCGCCGCCGGAGACTATCGCGCCATTCGCGCAAAGCTAGACGAGCGGCCATACAGGGTGCGAATCGTCTGTGGTGAGCCGCGTGTTATGGCAGCGGCGCTCATCAAGGAAGACGAAGTGGAATCAGTCAACGTCGACCCCGATGGTACCTTGATCGTGCTGAGCAAAAACGTAACCACTCTTCAGAGAGTTGTTCCCCGCCTCGCTCAGCACGAGAATGTGCGATTGCTGAGAGTTGAACCGCTCGATGATTCTCTCGAAAGCGTATTCAGCTATCTGGCAGATGCCTGATGGGAACACTGTTTCGGCTTTCGTTACACCAACTGACTGGCCGATGGAGACTCGTGTTGATCGGGTTAATCGGGTTGCTGCCAGTTGGAATAATGGCTTTGATTATGGTCGCAGGGGATGACAGCAACACCAAAGAGGCCACCTCGCGTATAGTGGATCTCTTGATAGTCGCGGCCATATTGCCAATAGTGATGATGGCGCTGGCTACCGTCGCGTTTGGCAACGAGCTTGAAGACCGGACATTGAGCTATCTGGTGATGAAGCCGATTTCGAGATGGCGCATTGTTCTGCCGAAGTTCCTGGCGGTAATGATTGTCGGCGGCCCTCTAATAGTTGCGAGCGGTGTTGTCGCAACACTGATAGGATTCGAGGGCGACACCAAGGTCGCGGTCGCCGTAGGGGTGGCGCTTTTGGCCGGAGTCGTCGCCTACTCCGCGATTTTCACCTGGTCAGGACTTATGACTACTCGCGCTCTTGGATTCGCGCTCGTCTACGCTTTCTTATGGGAGGGATTACTCAGCTCATTCCTTCCTGGAATACGCTACCTCAGTGTAAGAGGCTACACCATAGCCATTATGTACGGCATCGCGGAAGACGACCTTGAATCACTTGGAAATGGTACTATCGGGTTAACTACCGCGATTGTGGGCGCAATCGCGGTAACAGTGGTGTTCTTCTGGCTGATGATACGCCGCCTGCGCAATATGGACGTGCCCTAGCGACTACTCGTCTTCCGTAGAAACGAAAATCCAGTAATAGAAGCTGTTGAGACTCGTTTCTCTCTCCGTGTCCGCGATGTGCTCGAACCTGAGAACAGCGGAATCGCCCACAATGAGTGAGGCCGGAACGTCGAATCGACTTTCCCCGAAAAGATATTCTCTGGCCGGGAACTGCCAGACGCCGGCATCCTGGCCGTCGATGAAGACGTGAACCGCGCCCCGAACGCCTGAATCGTATCGCTTGACTATTGACAAGCCTTTCCCGGAAATCGTGTCAACCCGAAAGCTCTCGTAGCCGATGGTGACGCGAGCGTCATCCCTTACATTTGCAGCGGAATTCGTCCGAAAAGCCCGTTCCACAGTGAAGATAAGCGGACTCATTTCCCATTTGTGCTCAAGCTCTTCCGATAAACTGCCTGTGTCCAGCGAGTCCACGAGGCGAAGCCCTGATAGCGGCTCGTTCAACGGCAAGTGCTTGAACGCAAACTCCACGTTCCAGTCGCTCTTGTACACAGCCAGCCTTGTGACACTCGATACGGGGTTGTTTGGGGCCACAAACGAGGCGATCCTGTTACCATACGGCCAGCTTCTGGCGTACAGGTCGTTGGACACGATCAGATAGTCGCCGCGTATCTCCTCGAACAATGAAAATGTGGATTTGCTGCCGATGCCTTCGTGATAGCTAAGCCCGGTCAGGTCGATGATAGGACGGTTTGCGAAGAACTTCACCGCTCCCGGCCTATCTACACCAACCGTTGCGTCCGAAGGAAGATTAGCGTCAATCCAGTTTGCCATAGGCACGCTAACGTCGGATACATTGCGTGCGCTCCAGGAGTATTCCGACACCAGCCATGACCATTTGAGCGGCAATCCTCCAATCGAGAAAAGCACGATGACAGCAATCACCGCGAGCAGAGTCAGGCGAAGCTGTCGCAGCCAGTCGGGGTCAAGGTGGCGTTGTGATTCGACATAGCGAGCCATCGCTTGCCATACTACTGCCACACCCAGGACTATGAGGATTGCTACATATGGCAAAAGCGAGTCAAGGTATTGGCGTGACGTGAAACCCCATCTGTCACCGGGAAGCGGAGCAAATATCGACAGCGCGTAGACAACCACCAGCGGAAACAGAATGAGGGCCGCAGCCTCAAATCCGGCCCGCTTTATGGCAAGGTAGGCCCCCGCGCCTATGACCCCAAGCGTAACAAAGGGTTGGAACCCCGACATATAGCCCGTTGCTGAAAGTAACCAGTCCAGATGGCGGCTAGGGATACTCTGAACAAGTCTGGGCATAGTAGCATAGAGAATAGCACTGTGTTCGGGGAGATAATTGATGGACCAGCCAACATTTGCGGACTTGGAATACGAGAGCAAGAAGCGCAAGACCCGCCGGGAGATATTCCTGGAGCGCATGGATGCTCTGATCCCGTGGGAACAGATGGAAGAGCGCATCCGTCCGTTCTATCCCAAGGCGGGCCGAGGCCGTCGACCATATGAGTTGTCGGCGATGGTGCGGATACACTGCGTGCAGTTGTTCTACAACTTGAGCGATCCTGGTATGGAGGACATGCTCTACGAGGTCGAGTCGGTGAGACGGTTCGTAGGGTTGAAGCTGTCGGGCCCGCTGCCGGACGAGACGACGATTCTGAACTTCCGCCATCTGCTGGAAGAGCATGAGTTGGGGCAGAGTCTGTTCGAGGAGATAAACCGTCATCTGGAGTCCCAGGGACTGCGGCTTCGGGAGGGGACGATCGTGGACGCGAGCATCATAGAGGCGCCGTCATCGACGAAGAATCGTGCGGGTGAGCGAGACCCTGAGATGCACCAGACGAAGAAGGGGAACGAGTGGCGCTTCGGGATGAAAGTACACGTAGGCGCTGACGCTGAGACGGGAGTGGTACACAGCATGACTACGACGCCAGCTAACGTGCATGATGTGACAGAAGCGCACCGATTGCTGCACGGTGGAGAGAAACGAGTGTGGGGGGATGCGGGGTATCAGGGAGTGGACAAGCGGTTGGAGAATCGAGAGTTGGATGTGGAGTGGCGAGTGGCGATGAGGCCCGGCCGGCGACGGCACCTGGAGCCTGGCAGCCACGAGGCGTTGGCGGAGAAGCGCAAAGCGTCGGTCAGAGCGAAAGTGGAGCATCCGTTCCTGTACGTGAAGCGGCGCTTTGGCTACGCCAAGGTGCGCTACCGAGGGTTGGCTAAGAACGCGCAACGGCTGGCATTGCTACTGGGGCTGGCCAACTTGATGACGGCAGAGCGCCGTCTGGCGGCATGAGAGGGGCGCAGTGAGCAAATCACGGCCGGGGAGCCGCGATGGCTCCGAAAAGCCGCTTCGAGGCCACAACAGACACGGTCTGAACGCCTCAACCACGACCTGGAACGTCACAAAGATGCCTGAACATCTCCAAAGAACGGAACCACTCTACCCATCCACGCTTGCGCCGAGTTGTTCAGAGGTTCCCTAGATTCGCGCCGTCGAAAACTCCTAGATTCCCGTGAAGGACATAGAAGGAATTCGGAAGAGGCATACCGGTTATCGACAGGTTGTACAGCATCCACGCTGCCCCTGCGATAGCAGACGGGGCAGCCAGCAGCAACAGGTCTTGCGCGTAATTAGCCGTGAAGATTTGCAGCTTCTCGCGCTCCCAGAGCCTTTTTGCGAGCGACCCCGCTATGACAATCCCAACCAGTAGAAGACCTTCGGGGCGGGCAAGCGTCGCAAGGCCCAGTAGAATGCTCGCCTTGGTATGCCTTCCGCGCAGCAACATCCAGATTGCGCCCAGGGAAAGCATCGAGGACAGCGCAATTTCAGAGCCGGATGTTTTGGCAAATGAGAACGTCGGGTCGATAGCGATGATGAGACCGACCAGGATTCCCGCGAGTCTCATTCCAGTGATATGCTTTACTATCAGATAGGCGAATGCACTTGCGCCCGCCGCCAGCAAGATTCCAGCCGCCTGCGAGAGACCCGGCAGGCTGACGCCCAGCGCGGACAGCGGCCTGAAGAGGATTCCCAGGATGACAATCCAGAGTGGGCTTGTCATTCCTGCTTCTGGGATACCTGGATTATAGGTAAAGGTCAGCGAGTCGGCGAAGCTCCGAGCGTACACCAGCGTTACCCAGGTGTCGTCGATAGGCAGAAGGCCCCAACCAGGCGGGCCGCCCGGACTGCGATTGATGAGGAATACGAGGCCAGTCAGCAGATGGGCTGAGAGAAATATGAGGTAGGGCCAGGCCTTCGTCAGCGCAGAGTCTCCTGCTTCAGGCCAGAGGCTCGGCTGTGCGGTACGCGTTGGCAGCGGTGAGAGCGCCATCAGCTACGCCTCCCTATTCGCGAAGGCATGACGAGTTGTTCACAGAGCGCGACGACCTCACCCCCGCGCCGTTTAAGGCTCGGCGTCGGTCTAGTGCGCCCCCTCTCCGCTCGCAGAGAGGGGGGACGGGGGTGAGGTCTAAGGTTTGCATATGAGAACCGCGAATTTCCCGCTTCACGCAACTGCCCCTCTCACACCCCTGGCTACCCGCCCCTGAAAAGATGCACCAGCACAGATACGAGCCGCGAGTGGGACATCTGCGTTAGCACCGAGACGATCCCCACCTTGACTTGCAGCAGCGCGTCAGCCGATTGCACCCACGGGTTGCGCACCCGCCACGCAGGAGGCTCCATCAGCACCTCAAGGAAGCCGCCGAACCGGAACCAGAAGGTGACGTAGCGAAACGCAGGCAGAACCATGAACACCCACCACACGTTCTTCAACCGCTTGCGAGAGGCATCGTCGGCCAAAGCGTAGCCAACAAGCATGTATAGGATGTCGAAGATTATGTAGGCAACGTACATGGTCAGCATTGCCGAGACGACCAGACGTAGGGGATAGCCCATGAAGTACATCAGTGGGAACAGGAACGTCCACACCACTCGCGGAAACGCAAGCGTGTGATCGATGAGCAGGGCCTTCGCCGAGCTAACGCCCTTGACCCGCATCGGATTGCGTAGGAAGCCGGGAAATAGCGATATGACCTCAAGCTCGCCCCGCATCCAGCGTACGCGCTGCGAGTACAGCGCGCCGAGCGTTGGCGACGGTTCGACATAGGCCACCGCCTCCGCGATAGCCATGACGCGCATATGCGGAAACTTCTCGTGGATCTCGAAGGTCAGGTTCGTATCCTCTGAGACCGTCATGTTGTTGTAGAGCGAGGTCTGCGACAACACCTCCCTTCGGAAGCCAGAGAATGCGCCCGCAATGGTGAACAGGCTGTTCGTCAGGCTCTGGTACTGTCGGCCAATGCGGAAAGCAACGTAGTATTCCACGTACTCGGCCTGCACCATCGCGTAACGAATTGGGTGCATGTTCGCGCTTTCGACAGACATGATCTCAACGGTTCCTGTAGCCGCTGCCAGGTCCTGATGGTACACGAAGGCCCTGACCATGTTATAGATAGCGTCTTCTTTCAGATATGTGTCCGAGTCAACGTTGAAGATGAATTCCGAATCGGATACGTGGATGCCCGCGTTCAGTGCCCACGACTTGCCCGTGAACGACAGCGAGATCATCTCCATCCTACCGCCAAACGGCTTGGCGGCCTCTTCGCTGAAGACCTCAGGGGTGCGATCGCTGCTCAGGTTGTCCACGACGATTACGTGCAGCTTGTCATGGGGATAGGTCTGGCCTCGGAGAGATTCCAGGCAGGTAGCCAGATAAGACTCGCCGTTGTGCACCGGCACTATGATAGTCACGCTAGGAAATGCCTCGCCCTTCCGCGGAAGGATGAAGGCTTCGCGCTTTCTTCTTATGGTGCGGTCGTACTTCCACGCGCCAAAGAAGTAGCTTATGGCAGTCGTGCCGTCGATAAGCAGAGGCACAAACAACCAGACGCCCCAGAATATGAAGAATCCGATGAGCGTGCTGGTCACGTTGCCATGTCCGTTCGCAGTTTCTTAGCTACACTTCGCATCGTTGGCGCGGTGATAACGAACCAGAAAATGGCTACTATCAGTATGAAGAACACGGCCCGCCCGACGATGGTGTGAGCGATGAACAGCGAGTCCTTGCCGAACCAGTGCAGGGTGCCGATTATCACCGTAAGTCGGATGATATTGGCTGCGTACGTGGCGATGATGCCGAGGGTCAGAAGCACGGCCCGCTTTCTCATTGACCAGCCAGGGTAGAAGCCGACCATCCCACTCAGCACGCCCGTCTCAAGCAGGCTTGAGCACTCGATTGTGACACGCACCATAGTCCAGCCATTGTCATGGCCTACCGCCTGCCCGACCACGAAAATCATCAGCGAGCCGGGCGCGGCGCGGAAGACCTCCGCAGGCACGCCAAGCAGATTGGACACCTGAAAGGTAGAGAATGCGACACCGGTCTCCAAAAGACCTTGTATCGCCGTCGCCCGCCCAACGAATATGACGATGAACGCCAGGCCGACCGACCCAATCAGGTAGTATGGCAGCCAGATGCGATTCACTCGAAAGAAAAAGACTAGCAAAACCCAGAGAGTTATCAGCGTCGCCCACAATCCCCACGTCACGTCCTCGGCACCTCACTTCCCTCGTACTTTCGCAGCCGGAACCACCATATCGCGACCCCACCAAGCCCCAACGCAAGCCTCATGCCTATGAAGCCAAAGATTGGCATCGGCGACCATTGGATCTCGCCTGTATCCGGGGCGCGGTCGTTAAAGTTGCTCTCGACGTACATCCGAAAGGCCGCGCCGAACGAAAACTCCAGGTCTTCCGCGGGTACGCCGAACTCGACACGAGAGCCTCCCTCTTGCTTGGATTCGCCCCAGTCCTGTTTCTTGTATTCAGTGAGCTTCTTGTTGTTGTCGGCGCGTCGCACTTTCACGTCAACACGGGAGTCCTTTTTGCGAGGGCGGTATTTGACCTCTACGATGCGGTCAACGTCATCGATGAAGTCCCCGTCGTTGTTCATGTCAAGGTGAACGGCATATCTGACCTTCTTCGTTTCTCCCGTAGGGCGTTCCACCATCCAGAATATCGTTTCGCTCTCGTTGTCGCCCCAGTAAAAGCGCAGAATGTCGCCGCGCTGCTTGGATGCGTCGCCTGAAGAATCCACGATATTGGCCCGACCTGCCCAGTCGTCAAACTCACCGTCGAGGACGACCAGCGATAGTGATGGTGCGGGAGGCTGTGAGCATTGCGCGGATGCGCTTGAGGCCGACACAACGCTTCCGTTCAGAGTCCACGTCAGGTTACTGCCATCAAAAGCCACGCTGAACGCTGCATCGGGATAAAGGGCAGTGCGTCCAGGCTCAAATGTTGTCGGCTGGCCTCTGTCCTGCGGCGTCGGGCTGAAGCCGTTGTCAGCGCCGACGGAGGGGGCTGAGGGCGTCTCGTTCTGGTTGTCGTAGCCGAAAAACGCAGTGTATGTGCCATCGCCATTGTCGAGAACACACTCAAGGAGTGGCGTCACTGGCAATACAGGCGCGGATTCGGGCTGGTCTCCTGAGATTGCTAGCGAATCGACGAACAACTCGTCGCTGTTGCTGCCCATGTGTGACTCGAACTGTACTCTGAACACACCGCTGGGGTTAAATGCCGAAAGTTCGAAGGTGTAGAGGTGGTACTCGTCTTCATCGTCGTCGTCATCTTCATCGTCGTCGTCATCCCATCGCTTGGCCTCGACCAGAGACCCGGGCGGGCCGAGCAGAAGTGTCGCGTATTCGTCATCTTCAAAGGATTCTGCCCTGACCCAGACGGTTAGCTCCGTGTCGCTCCAATCGGTGAGGTCAACGTCTCGATAGGCGATTCCGTTGCCTGCTCGAAGGCGCATGTGCCACGATCCGTTCTGAGGATCGCCTTTATGCACGATATCAACATTGCCTGAAGCCTGCCAATCGGCAAGCCAGCCCGTGCCACCGGTGAAAGTGCTGCTCTCGAAGTCGTCGGTGGCTATGGTGGCGGCAAACGCAATCGCGGACAGTAGAGCTATCCACAGCCCGGCTGCCGCCAATCCGCCTATAATCAGCCTGGTTGGAGCACGGCGTGCTTTTATGTGCCAACTCTGAGTGAACGTGGCGGCGAGTCCCTTCTCCCCTGGTGGGAGAAGGTTAGGATGAGGGGGAACGTGGTTATACACTTGCGCTTCACCCTCACCTTAATCCTCTCCCATCAAGGGAGAGGAAATATTCTGCCTCCTCTGAGGCAAATTCAACATTGCTTTTACAACCTCGACTCCCGTGCGCGTGGCTTTCTCTGCAACAAGACAGTTCCATTGTGCAGAATTCTTGTGCCCGCTAACAACGTGGCAGCCACCAATAACACGCCCAGACCAGTTGCAGCCTGCCCCAGTAAGTACACTCGTGTGGTCAAGGACTTGATCTCCACGCTGTGCGCTCCTGCCGATAGCCTGATGAGAGGGAGGTTGTCTATAGCAACTGTTGTTGTTTCCTCACCATCCACGTAAACGACCGTGCCAGTGTGATACGCCACCGGCACGATGTAAAAGCCCGGCTCGGATACGTCGAGCGAGAACTGGTAACCTTCCTGTGTCGCCGTGTAGCCGACCATAGGCACGGCAGTCGTCGGCGGTCTGCGGTTTACCTGAATGTCTAGTTCGCGCTCCAGGATGTTGATCGCGACGGGATCGCTGGTAAGAATGGCGTGGAATATCAGGTTCAATCCCAGGAAATTCACGCTCTTATCTCCGACGCTTTTACCGCCAATCACGGCCCCTGTAACGCCTCGAAAATCGAAGGTTATGTCTTCGGCATCCAAGTTCTGCGGAACAACAGCCTTCCACGACGGTTGTCCTTCCGCGAAGGATCAAACGGCCTCAGAAGCTCGGTTCGCCCGTTCATCGTTTCACCAAAGGACAGGAGGGGGCGTTCAGTCAGCAAAACCCGCTCGCCATAAACGTCCAGAAATTCGGGTATCCGCGAAAATACCTCCACAGGCGACCCCGTGAGGTCTATCAGAATGCGATGACCCCTGCTAGCCAGCTCGCGCACCATCTCCTCTGCCTTTTCTTTGTCTTTCCAGTCGAAGCCAGTGAGCACAATAGTGTCGAACTCTGACAGGAAATCCAGGCTGTAATTGTCCAATGTCGTATCGGTCGCCGCAAGAACTTCGGGAAACAGCAGGGCGAGGTTCTGCGCGCCTGAGCCGATAGCAAAGATGCTCGTGTCTGCCTTGTAAACGCGAGGAGCGCCATCCCGTTGATACACGTTCACGCGACTGCCTCGAAACCTGACCTCGTATCCAGCCTCTGGAAGCGCCTGACGAAACTCCGGCGAAATCTTGTAGGTTGTCTGCGGCGTGGTATTTAGCACCACGATAGTGTCCGTGCCCAGCCGCTCCAGCCGATCGATGGCAAAGGCGGGGAAGCCTTTCTCGATAGCCTGGTTAATCATCGCCAGCACCGGAGACGTAATCGCGCCCTGGTAGGCCCAGCCATACACCTGCTCTTTTCCGCCTACTGTGCTAAACAGGTACGATGGAGACGAGCCAAGCTGACTCAAGTCCGCTGTAGCCACCCGCCAGCCATCAGATTCGCTAAGCAACTCTGCCACTTGTTGGACTTCGGGAGGGACATCACGCGTCCTGATCAGGGGAGCGGACTGCCAGAAATCCAACAGAACGACGAGCACCAGGCCAGCCACAACGAATCGCCCAATGCTCTGCTCTCTGGGGCCGCTAAGTCTCCACATGTTAGATAGCAGCGCAATCGAGGAGAGAACGAGGATGAATCCGGTGAAGCTCATGAACCGCACCGGCCAGAAAAGCTGATGAAAAGGCAGGGCGTCGTAAAGGTCGTTGAACAGAGTAGAGCTTATCAATAGAGTGATGAAGCTTGCGACAAACAGGGATTTGACCAGACCGTCCACACTGCGCCAGTAAAACATCAGCAATATCAGGGGAATCAGAAAGGAAGCGCCTATGTAATAGGCCTCTTTGTTGGACAGGCGAAGCAAGGGGTTGAACGAGACGTTCCAGGGGAATCGGGCCAACGCCTCGCTGGCAGCCTCGACGTTGAGGTCGGTAATTCCTCCTGTGAGGCTTGGAAGCAGCCACCATCCAGCCAGCAGAGCACCTGTGAAGATCGCCAGAATCGCCAGTCCCACGTGCTTCACGCTACCGCCCGCGATAAGCCAGTACACGATGGCAAACAACGCCATGCATGCGCCGAAGATAGCGCCCATCATCGCGTGCGAGAGTATCGTAAGACTCACGAGGACTGCTGTTCCAACGAAGGACAGCTTTCGGTATCGCTCGCCAGTCAGCAGGTTCAGGTAGAAGAAAAACATCGCGGGCAGGAGCGACGCGGCGAGCACTCTCGGCAGATTGCCTTCTG
Organism: Dehalococcoidia bacterium; assembly: GCA_965206395.1. Classification (GTDB taxonomy): domain Bacteria; phylum Chloroflexota; class Dehalococcoidia; order Lucifugimonadales; family CATOSD01; genus CBDBJK01. The sequence goes on along the minus strand of CBDBJK010000007.1, from coordinate 19,041 downwards.
CAAACGCGACCCGGATGTTGTCGGGCAGCAGCAACAGCATTATGCCGCCAATGGTGGCGAATACAAGGCCGAATCTGCGAGCAAACAGAAGCATGGACAGTCCGCCGCCCAGGGCAGCGAGAAACAGGAACCAGTTCCCCGCCGCGAAGGTGTCAGCGGACACGGGCAACAGACCTGCGAGGCCATAGTAGGGCAATGGGGCGTAATATCTTAGCATCTGTTGGCCGTTATACCACTGTGGAAACAGGTCTGGGTACCAGTCGCCCTGCTCAATCTGCTCCAGCAGGTAATCGGCCTTGATAAGATGGCCCCATGCATCCGAAGACCAGGGATAGCGGACATTAGGGTCTGACAGAAAAAGAACGTCGCTGTACATTACCAGAGCTACAGCCGTGATAAGAAGGGCGGCGACGAGGTATCTTGCCTTAGAAGGCACTGCCCCCCGTCCCGGAATACTCCACGTAGCTGGTTGGAGACTCCCACAAGCGGATAGACTTCACCCTGATGGCCTGCGCTCTAAGCTCCTCTGCAACGTGGTCGTAGATTACTCTCGCCATATTGTTGGCTGTAGGTATAATCTCGTCGAAAGGAGGCGTATTGTTAAGCAGCTTCTCGTTGAACGGCGTCACGAACTCGGAGATGACATCTCTGACCTGGGATGTGCCCATAATCGAGCCTGCCTCGTCCGCAGATTCGCCCACCAGAATTGCCTGCACCCGCCACGAGTGCATATGTACCGGGCCTTTGACGCCGCCGATTTCTACCTGGTGGCGACCGTTGAAAAAGACATCCACACCCATCTCGAACTTGAACGCGTGAAGCTCGCCTTCGTCGCCGACTCGCGCAATGGCTTCCTGTTCGGCTGATCGTCGTCTTGGCACTGGATGAATATCATGCTCTTCGGAGCCGGACTCGTTCGCACTAAGCGTAATCACCATGTCCTGAGGCTGTTCTTCGTCGGTGTCCGCGCCGCTGGTCTTGAGAAGCAGGTCCAGACCATCTGGTGTCATGCGCAGGCTTTGAACGCGAAAATGGCTCACGTTCATTACGCCCTTGACGACATCTTTGACTACCGTAGTCTCTACTTCAAACGTAGCGCGATCTCCATCGAAACGGGTGAGAGCAACATTGTCTATCGCAGTAATGCTCTCCAGCTGCGTGGTGAACAGGCTCACCTCTACCATTTCTATCAACGGGGAGACGGTCAATTGAAACTTCGTGTAGATGGGAGTGCCCTCGAAATCGGGTTCTAGTTCGAGTTCCGAATCTCGCAGAGATAGGGCGTTCGATTGCACGCCTTTACGCTGGCCTTCTCCCTGATCGGTACCGGACGATTCGTCGCTAGCCGTAGTCGGGACTTCGGAATCTGACGGCTCTTGACCTCCCCACAAGCGGTTGGCCTTTGCGGGCGCGGCTTCGTCTGTATGAGAAGGCTCAGAGTCTTGATTCAGTCCTCTCCAGAGACGGTTCATCTTCGTGGGTTCATCTGTACTGGCTGACGGAGCGGAGACCTGCTCTGGCGTATCACCCCATAGCCGATTCGCCTTCCTAGTAGTCCCTGCCTCTGCTGACGGCGCTTCGGGCGCTTGCTCTGGGGATGTGTGGCTCGTAACGTCAGGGTCTTCTATGTCTTCGGGATTGGAACGGGAGGATTCATAGGTGCAGATGCAGGGGCCGCCGCGAACGCACCCTTCGCAGCAGTACGCCCGCCCGTTGTAGCTCACCGGCGGCCTGCGGAACTCCTCGAAGCAGTTGGCACACTCGGTTGCAGCGGACAGATTTTCAGGCGCTAGAATGTTTTCGATATCAAGCCTGGGCGGTGGGCCTTCGTAGGTGCAAATGCACGGCCCGCCCATGACGCAACCGTCACAGCAGTAGGCTTCCCCGTCGCTATACACTGGCGTCCAGGGAATGTCCTCAAAGCAATTGTAACATTCAGGATTCTTTACCATATCTCATTTGCGCACTGATTATTAAGTCCATTTTGGCACGCGATAGGCAAAATTCAGGGAACAAAAGGGTTAAGAACCGGTGAATCTTAGAGCGTCTAACAAAACCATTATTGGAACAGAAAGCGAGAGCAGATGATGGCACAACCTATGGCCAAGAAAGCCTCATGTATGTCTGCCCTGCGCTCATATCGAACCCGTAAGCGTCGGAACTGATGAAGCCAACTCAGGCTTCTCTCAACCACCCATCTATGCACACCCAACCCGCTGCCATGCGGCTCACCTCGCTTGGCCAGCAGCGGCCAGATATGTCGCTTCTTCAACTCCTTGCGAACAGGCTCAGAGTCATACCCTCTGTCTCCCTGCGCCTGAAGAGGACGCTTGCGAGGCCTGCCTCGCTTGCCCTTGACAGCAGGTATGGCATCCACCAACTCAAGGGCTTGGGTGACATCGTGAGCGTTCGCGCCAGTCAACCTGACCGCCAGTGGAATGCCCTAGGCATCGGTTATGATATGATGCTTGCTACCCGCCTTCGCCCTGTCCGTGGGGTTGGGGCCTGTTTTCTGCCCCCAAAAACTGCTCGCACTGAAGCACTGTCCAGCACTGCGCGAGTCCAGTCTATGCGCTCAGCTGCTTGCAGGCGCTCAAGGCATACCAAGTGGATGCGCTCCCAGACTCCCGACTGGTGCCAATCTCTGAGGCGCCTCCAGCAGGTCATCCCACTGCCACAGTCCATCTCCTTGGGTAGGTCTTCCCAGCCAATGCCTGTCTTTAGCACGAACAGTATCCCACTTAGGACCTGTCTGTCAGGTATCCTGGGCCTTCCTCCTTTCGGCTTCGGTGGTTGTGGCGGCAGTAAAGGTTGCACCAGTTCCCAGAATTCATCGCTTACAAGGGGCTTAGACATTAGGTCATCCTCCTCCAGAGAATGTCCAGATTCTAACCCCTTTTATTAGGTTTTGTTAGACGCTCTTAGTTCATATGGTTTATATATGTTTCTTAGAGGTCTTTTCAAACCGAAACTCTTACGGATTGGCGGCTAGATATAGGATCGAGTTTCCGGTTTACGAGGTTCTGAATCCGCATTCTAATGGTACGTGAAGATAGATAGGCTGGCTGCAACGTCGAAAGTCGTGAGCGAGGATGTATCAAATAAAGCTTTTTACCGCCTCTACTCCATCTGAAGTCGAAGAGCAGATCAACGAGTGGCTGAAGTGGCGCAGTGGAGAGGACTACTTTCGGCTGGTGCAGGCGATGCCTACAGACGTGGTACAGATTTCTTCTAACAGCGGAATTCAGCGGTTTACACTGGTGATAGTGTATGAGTTGCGACCGCCCTCAATATATGACGATGCTTAGGCAGCGAACTCTTCGTTACGAGGAAAGATCAGCGGGTATGAGATAGCTATAGAGGAGAAGGGGAGCGTAGCAGACGATATCCAATGCCTTTTTGGGTGTGCAGGCTGATAGAGACTGCCTCTCCAAGTTTTCGCCGGAGGCTGTGGATGTAAAAGCGGAGTCGCCCTTTGCCGACAGGCCCGCCCCATACTCTCATCATCAGTTCCTCGTGCCCTACTACCCGTCCAGACCTTTCCGCAAGACACCTCAGCAGCTTCGCCTCTGTATCAGTCAACAATACTCCAAACTCTTGAGCGCACTGGTCTTCCAAGCTGACCTGGCTGACCTCGAATGAGGGGATTATGAACTTTTGTTCTGTCCTACGAAACAGTGCGCGCGCGCGGCTTAGTAGCTCTCGATAGTTGAGGGGCTTCTGCAAGTACATATCAGCTCCATCCATAAGAGCTTTTACGACCGCAAGCTCCCCACCAGGCCCAGGACGATGATCGGCGCTCTGGTCAAGCGGCGCATAAGCGGCAACAACTCCACACCATCCAGGGATGGCATATCCTCTGCCATAACAACGATGCCCGGGTTGCTTTGGATGATCCGAGTTATCCCCCCGCCGCTGTCCACTTCTTCCACAACGTCAAAACTCTCATTTTGGAACAACTCTACCATGGCGCGGCGAATAGCGTCATCGGTTTCCAGAATCAAAACATAAGAAGGCATAATTAGACACTATAACTTTGCCGTGAACAGAGGGGGGAACATCAGGTTCCGAAAAGGGGAAACCAGAGTGACAAGACGTGATTACCAGGTGAAAAAGATGCGTCCCGGCTGAGGTATCAGGCGGCGGTCGTAGTAGGCGAACTGAAACGGTAGCCGACGCCGTGGACAGTCTTGATCCAGATCGGGTTTCGAGCGTCGTCGCCGAGTTTTCGGCGCAACCGCTGAATGTATTTCTTTAGCGTCTCCCCTGCCTGCACGTCGTCAGACCAGATCATGCGCTGTATGAAGTCTTGGGACAAAGTAAGGTGGACCCCATTATTAAGACAGCACGAGGGCTAAATTAAGAGAGTCTCCCACCCCTGCGCTAGGTTTCACCAAGCCCGATGGCAGCCCTGCTTCTTCAGCTGCTGCTCCCCTTTCTTCCTGGCCATGTTGGTACACCTCTGCTGGGGTCCGGTAGCCCAAAGCCTGGTGAGGCCTCTGCCGGTTGTAGAACTCCAGGTAGGCATTGATCCCAGTTCGGGCCTCGGCGACGGTCTGGTAAGCTTTCAGATACACCTCCTCGTACTTGATGCTCCGCCACAGCCGCTCCACGAAGATGTTGTCCAGGCACCTACCCTTACCATCCATGCTGACCTGGACCCTCTGCTCCTGCAACGTCTGGGTAAAGGCCTCACTGGTGAACTGACTCCCCTGGTCGGTGTTGAATATCTCCGGTCGTCCCTTACCCAGGGCTTCCTCCAACGCCGCCACGCAGAAGCTGGTGTCCATGGTGTTGGAGAGCTTCCAGGCCAGCACGTGCCGGCTGTGCCAGTCCATGATGGCCACCAGGTACAGGAAGCCCTTCGCCATGGGGATGTAGGTGATGTCCGCGGCCCAGACCTGGTCGACCCGATTAACCTCCACTCCCTTCAGCAGATAGGGAAAGATCCGGTGTCCCGGCGCTGGTTTGCTGGTGTTGGGACGCCGGTAGATGGCTTCCAGACCCATCAACCGCATCAGCCTTCGAACCCTTTTTCGGCTCACCAGATAGCCCTGTTGCAGCAGCCAGGCCTTCATCTTCCTGGAGCCGTAGAAGGGGGTCTTCAAATACTGACGGTCCATCAGGGCCATCAACTCCAGGTCTTCTGCCCGGGTCGGTACCGGCCGGTAGTACACCGAGGCCCGGCTGACGTCCAGCAGGATACATTGACGCACCAAAGACAGCTGCTGGTGGTCTCGGTCTATCATGGCTCGCCGTATGCTGCGACTCATAGACCGGACCTTTCCGACAAAAAATCGCGTTCCACCTTCAGCTGGCCGATGTGCCGGTAGAGGTGGTTAATCTGAGCTTCCTTGGCTTTCTCCTGGGATTTCTGATTGGTGGCAAATAGCTCCGGGGCTCCTTCCACCAGGGCCCTTTTCCAGGCGTGAATCTGACTGGGATGGACCTCAAATCGGCTGGCCAGCTGGGCGATGGTCCCTTCCCCCGCAAGGGCGGCCAGGGCCACCTTGGCCTTGAACGCCGGACTGTGCTTATTCCTCGTCTGCTTCATGTCCTGCTCCTTCACGTCGGTTAGTTGCCGGTTATTTTAGGAGCTGGACTCTCTCTTAGCCAGTTGTCTAGTTTTTGGGTACCACCTCAAAGTGACGTGCCTGTTTTTCGCTAGCAAATGCAGCAATCTGAATTCAGTGGGAGTGAGCACCAAACGGCTGGAACCCAGGTATACTTCATAGGTCGCAGGATTTATCAACAACTCGCCACAGCGGATGGGCGCCTCGTCGCTGCGCTGTTTGGTGAGGCCAACACGCCGCACCAGCGCCACTACTCTGGCCATCACCTCCATGAGGTTGCAGGGCAGCCGTATGAAATCGTCTGCACCTAGCTCCAAGGCTTTGACCACTTCCATTTCGTTTTCGCTTTCAATGGCGACGATAATGGGGATGTCTGAGAAGCGTCGAATCTCCTTGATCGAGGCCCACAGACCGAGGTCTGGCAAGTCGTCACAGAGCATTACCAACTCAGGCTCCTCTTGCTCAATCACCTGAAGACCCACGTCCCCACTGGAGGCTATGAGCGGGTGAAGGTCCGGCCACCTCAGCCGGAGCGCCAGCACGAGTTGTTCTACTTTAGCACTGTCTTGGCTAAAGAACAGCACCTTCATTGGCGGCCCCCTTGTCCACGCTGCCCGACGTACTATGAATCAGGCGGTAATTCTACGTTATATGGGGATAGCGGTCGTGTCAACGGTCAATACCGACGCCTATCCAGACGAATATTTAGGTTTAAGTGATATCAAGTATAAGCAGGACTGCATCTTCTGGTTTAATCGGCTATGCCGCGCGCTCTTGCGGCTCGACAAATTTATAACCAATCCCTCTCTCCGTCATTATCATCTGAGGGTGTTGGGGATCGCCCTCCATCTTGGCGCGTAGACGCTGGATATGCACCTTCAGGTAATCAATCTGGTCTACGTACTCCCGCCCCCATACCTTTGCCAGAATGGTTTTGTGCGGCACGACTCTGTTGGCGTTCTTCACCAGGTGATAAAGCAGACTATACTCAATCGGAGGAAGCTTGATCAACTCGTCGTTGACTTTTATTTCCCGCGCTCCGAAGTCGATGTATAGATTTCCCTTCTGATACGGAGGCTCGGCATCACCCACGGTCGGCGAGCGATGCCTCCGAAGAATGGCCCGCACGCGAGCGAGCATCTCCAGATGACTGAACGGCTTGGTGAGATAGTCGTCGGCGCCTATCTCCAGGCCCTTTACCTTGTCTACCTCAGAGTTTCGTGCGGTCAAGATCATGATAGGCGCGTCGGTTATGTCACGAAGCTGTTGGCAGACCTCGAAGCCATCCATGTCGGGAAGCCCAACGTCCAAGATGATGACATCCGGGGACTCCTTCCTGGCAAGCTCAAGGCCCCTCTTTCCTGCGTCGCTGACAGCACCACACCATCAGGCCAGCGCAGGTTGAAGCTGATCGTGATAACCTCGCAGATGTCAGGCTCGTCATCAATTAGCAGGATTTTCATTCATTCCCTCAATTGGAAGGGAGACCACGAACGTCGCTCCGCCCGAAGGGTTGTCTTCAACCCAGATGGCTCCCTTGTGTAATTCTACCAAAGATTTGGATATCGCCAATCCTAGCCCGCTCCCTGGCACACCGACATCGCTGCCTCCCTGGACGCGATAGAAGGCTTCGAACACCCTCTCTCTATCTTCAGCGGGGATTCCGGGGCCAGAGTCGCTGACCGAGAATATCAGTTTATCATTCTGATTTTTTACGCTCAACCAGATTTCCGACCCTTCTGGCGTATACTTGTTGGCGTTGGACAGCAGGTTCACTAGAACCTGCGACAGCCGCTGCCGGTCTGCGACAATGTGAGTCGTGTCCGGCTGAATTGACAGCGACAGGGTTTGGTCTCTTTTGCTAATCAAGGGCGCGACAATGCTAGTCGTCTCGGCAACGAAATCTCCGACCCCCAACTGCTCAAGATTCAGCGTGATGCTTTGACTGTCCAGACTCGCCATGTCCACGACATTGGAGACCAATGCCTCCAGCCGCGCCACGTTGCGCGAGATGCTCTGCATAAGCCTTTCGAAGAACTCCCCGCCCGGCTCAATTCCTTCCTCGCCAAGTAGCAGGTCAGTGGCCGCTTTGAGCGCCGCAAGCGATGTCCGAAGCTCGTGGGAGATGTTGTAGACGAGGCCGGACTTGAAGCTTGCCACCTGGTCGAGCCTTACTATGCGGTCTCGTTCCTTTGCGTATACGAGCGCGTTGTCTATGCCTGCAGCGGCACGGTTAGCGACTGCCGTCAGCCGTCGCTCGTCCTCATCGGTGAGCGCGCTTTCGGATGAAGACCTGACCGCGACGATGACGCCAAACACACGCTCCTGGGACTTCAGCGGCACAGCTAGAACACCACTGATTCCCATCCGCTCCGCCACTTCTTTATCGACTGGCGCACCAGGTGGCGAGGCCTGAATAGTGTTGATTCTGACGACCTCTCCTCGCTCGATGACATTCCGGTTTGCTATCGTTATGTCCATGCTATTGGAGGCGTCTTCATGTCCCCAACTCTGTAGTCGACCTTCCCCTGCGGTTGCGCTGACTGCCCTGGTCTCCTGGTCGAACAGCACAACGCCCGTGCCATCTGCCTGCAACCGACTATCTGCCCAGCGAATGACACTCATAAGAACGCTGTTCAGGTCTGTCTGATGGCCCGCCTCCTGGTAGGCATTGGCCTCTTGCCGAAGCTCTTCATAGCTATTCAGAAGCGCGTCGGCGTGCAGCGACCTGGCGACTTGCTGACCAAGAAGGCCCAGAAACTGATTATCATCTTCGCCCAGTCCGTGAGACGACTCGCTTGTCGAGCATAGCATCCCTAACGACGTACTCCTCCAGATGAGAGGCAGAATCAGAAACGAACTGCTCTGCAAAGATGCAAGCGTCGCTTGCTGAGTCTGATTTAGCTCATCCATGCGTCGCAGAACCGGGGCTTGCGAGTCGAGAGCTTCGTCGGCTGCTCCTTTCATCAACTCCTCGATGCTGCCCTGATACTCTTCTGTAAGCTCGACGCCAGGGGCCGGTTGCAACGCAACAGGATTTTGAGTCTCATCACCAAGATGGTAGGCAATCACATTAAGAGCGTCTAACAAAACCATTATTGGAACAGAAAGCGAGAGCAGATGATGGCACAACCTATGGCCAAGAAAGCCTCATGTATGTCTGCCCTGCGCTCATATCGAACCCGTAAGCGTCGGAACTGATGAAGCCAACTCAGGCTTCTCTCAACCACCCATCTATGCACACCCAACCCGCTGCCATGCGGCTCACCTCGCTTGGCCAGCAGCGGCCAGATATGTCGCTTCTTCAACTCCTTGCGAACAGGCTCAGAGTCATACCCTCTGTCTCCCTGCGCCTGAAGAGGACGCTTGCGAGGCCTGCCTCGCTTGCCCTTGACAGCAGGTATGGCATCCACCAACTCAAGGGCTTGGGTGACATCGTGAGCGTTCGCGCCAGTCAACCTGACCGCCAGTGGAATGCCCTGGGCATCGGTTATGATATGATGCTTGCTACCCGCCTTCGCCCTGTCCGTGGGGTTGGGGCCTGTTTTCTGCCCCCAAAAACTGCTCGCACTGAAGCACTGTCCAGCACTGCGCGAGTCCAGTCTATGCGCTCAGCTGCTTGCAGGCGCTCAAGGCATACCAAGTGGATGCGCTCCCAGACTCCCGACTGGTGCCAATCTCTGAGGCGCCTCCAGCAGGTCATCCCACTGCCACAGTCCATCTCCTTGGGTAGGTCTTCCCAGCCAATGCCTGTCTTTAGCACGAACAGTATCCCACTTAGGACCTGTCTGTCAGGTATCCTGGGCCTTCCTCCTTTCGGCTTCGGTGGTTGTGGCGGCAGTAAAGGTTGCACCAGTTCCCAGAATTCATCGCTTACAAGGGGCTTAGACATTAGGTCATCCTCCTCCAGAGAATGTCCAGATTCTAACCCCTTTTATTAGGTTTTGTTAGACGCTCTTAGTTTATACAAGTCCCTTGCAATATCGCTCAGCTTGCTTATTAGAGCGGTGGCATCTGGTCGAGAATCAGAAAGGTCTGAAATATCAGCAAGGTATTTGAGACGATTCGCCGACCTGATGGCCTGAGCATATCCAAGCCGAACAATCCCCCCACTCGCTAACATCCCAAGCGTCCAATAAATCACGTACAAGCCTATTGGAGCAGGCTCGCCGGACGTGAATACGAGCGAAGCTCCCATCACAGCCGCGATTCCAACTCCGACGACGACGAATATCCAAGAACGCTGGCGTTTAAGCCTGTCAACTGTGTCCATTAGCAGCCATAAATGCGAAACAACACGAATATCCCGGCTCGTTGCCGGACGCCTTTAGCATTTGAATCAAATAAATGATTCTGAATTTATAAGATTTGGTAGTCGTCAGGTTAGGTTGTGTTGACATTTGGTGCATAATGGATACATGTCAACGACTGAATTACGCAATGAACAATGGTCGAAAATCCTTGAATTTCTGCGCTCATGCCCAGACCTCTACGTTGGAGAGGAGGACGATTGCAGGCGCTACGTCGAGGCCATCCTGTGGATGGCACGAAGTGGTGCTCCTTGGAGACTGCTGCCTGAGCACTACGGTCACTGGAACAGCGTATATAAGCGCTTCGCACGCTGGTGTGAAAAGGGTGTATGGGAACGAATGCATCAGCATTTTGTGCAAGACCCCGATATGGAGCATGTCATCATTGATAGCACTGTGATAGCACTGTGATAGCACTGTGATAGCACTTCGTGGTTCGCGCTCATCCCTGTGCTGCTGGAGCCTCCAAAAAAACGGTGGCCAATCGGCCCAAGCTCTTGGCCGGAGCCGAGGCGGGTTCAGTACCAAGATCCACGTGAGCGTGGATGGATTGGGCAACCCGTTGCGCTTTGAGCTCACAGCAGGTCAACGTCACGACATCACCCAGGCACAGGCATTGATTGCTGATTTCGAAACCGAGCATGTGATTGCTGATAAGGGATACGATTCGATGGATTTTCTCCAATGCATCCTGGGCAGGGGCGCGTTACCTGTGATTCCACCTCGGTCAAATCGAAAGACGCCACGAGAGTATGATGAGTACCTTTACCGAGAGCGCCACCTTGTGGAGTGTTTCATCAACAAGATCAAGCACTACCGGCATATCTTCTCTCGCTTTGACAAGCTGTCATCGCGTTTCCTGGGATTCTTGAACTTCGTCGGTGCTCTCATATGGCTCAGATGAAATGTCAACACAACCTAGTCAATTTCGTATTTACTTATATATGGACAGATTATGCGAAACAGAAAAGGAGGTTCATATCGCCGCCAAGATGCACGCAATTGCTTTCTGAGCTTGACCCCCATCCTTTGACCTCGTATATTAGGCCCCAACTGGTAGTTATCCGAGAACGGGGGCTATCAAACCATAGCGTTGAGTATATTTTGCGTAGGAGGTCTGGATCTGATGACGTTCGGAAGCGGAGCATACACGTACGAATTGGCCGAAGGGTGGGGAAAGCTCCCTGAAGGCTACGAGTTCAATCAGGTGGCGGGCGTGGCGGTGGACAAAGACGACCAGGTATATCTGTTCAACCGCAGTAGCCATCAACTTATGGTTTTCGACAGGGAGGGCAATTTCATCAAGTCGTGGAACGAAAAATTCACGAATCCTCACAGCATCCACATCGACCCGGAAGGCAACATCTTTCTCGCGGACAGGGACGCGCACGTCATACTGAAGTATTCACCCGACGAGAAATTGCTGCTGACACTAGGCACGCGAAACTCTCCCTCCGACACGGGATACACCTCTGAGGATAGGGTAGTCAAGCAAGCGGCGGGGCCGTTCAACCTACCGACTGGCATCGCGGTCAACACGGACGGAGAAATCTTCATCGCCGATGGATACGGCAATTCCCGCGTGCATAAGTACACCAGCACCGGCGCGTTGATTGCGTCGTGGGGCGCACCTGGCAGCGCGAACCCGGTGGATTTTCACCTGCCTCACGGCATCGCGTTGGATAATGAGGGGCGGCTGCTCGTCTGCGATCGCGAGAACCACCGCATCCAGGCGTTTGACCAGGAAGGCGAATTCTTGTTCTTGCGAAAAGGCTTCCAGCAGCCCACCGACGTGGCTGTGGGGCCAGACGGCGCGATTTACGTGTCCGAGTTGGGCCACAGGTTTACGATCATGGACAGCGACGGCAAGATACTGGCACAGTGGGGCGACGAAAGCAGCCACGAGCCAGGGCAGTTCGTTGCCCCGCACGGTGTTGCCATCGACTCGCGCGGCGACATCTACATCGGCGAGGTACTGCAAGGCCAACGCATCCAGAAGTTCGTTCGGCAATAGTCAGCTTTGTCTTGACCTCACCCCCGTCCCCTCTCCGTGAACGGAGAGGGGTGACTAGAAACCAGGCTTCTTATTGATTGCGTGGGGTGAGGTCTGGCGTGACGCCGAACACATCGTGACGTAATTGTTATTTACATCCCCTCTATTGCAGAGGTGAGGATGTCTTCCCACGGAAGAATTCACGCAAGAATCAGTTATAAAATTCATAAGGAGATTGCATATGAACGGCGACCAGGCTATCGTGAAAATACTCAAGGCCGAGGGCGTAGAGTGGATATCTTGCTTTCCGGCCCAGACCTTGATTAACGAGGCGTCCAAGGAAGGCATACGGCCTATCCTGTGCCGCCAGGAGCGCGCCGGAGTCAACATGGCAGACGGTTTCAGCCGCGTGAACAACGGCAATAAGATAGGCGTCTTTACCATGCAAACCGGGCCAGGCGCTGAGAACGCCTTCAGTGGCGTCGCGCAAGCCTATGCCGACTCGGTGCCAATTCTTCTGATACCGGGCGGACAACCCTCTGGACGAATGGGAGTGCATCCCAACTTCGAGGCTGTCCCGAACTACCAGGGCGTGACGAAATGGGCGGGCCTTATCAACATGGTCGAGCGCATACCCGAAATGATGAGCCGCGCCTTCACCCATATGAAGCACGGACGCCTCGGCCCGGTGATGCTCGAATTTCCCGGCGATGTCGCTCACGCGGAGTACCCTCTAGATACGCTGGACTACACCCCTGTGAAGCAATACAAGTCCGGTGCGTCTCAGGAAGACGTGCGTGACCTCGTGGCTGCCCTTCTGAAGGCCTCCAATCCGGTCATTAACGCGGGACAGGGCGTCCTCTACGCAGAGGCGACGCCGGAGCTAATCGAGTTCTCCGAGCTAATCAGCGTTCCGGTGATGACGACGCTGGCGGGCAAGAGCGCGTTTCCTGAAAATCACCGCCTCGCCCTTGGTACAGGCGGGTCATCACGCACCCTTATGGTCCGCCATTTCCTGAACAAGGCCGACTTCGTTCTCGGCATGGGGACGAGCTTCACCATATCCAGCTTCAACACTCCCATGCCGGCGGGCGTGACCCTCGCCCAGGCCACCAACTGTCCTGAAGACGTCAACAAGGACTACAGAGTGAGCTACGGCGCAATCGGCGACGCCAAGATCGTGCTGCAACAGATGATCGAGGAGGCCAAGCGTCAGCTAGGCGAGCACGGACGTGGCGATGTAAACGGCGTCGTTGATGAGATTAGCAAGGTCAAGGCCGAGTTCATGGCCGAGTGGGGGCCAAGGCTTACGTCCGATGAGGTTCCCATCAGCCCGTATCGTGTCATCAACGAGATAGCGAACAACGTGGACGTTGCCAACACCATCATCACGCACGACTCCGGCTACCCACGCGAGCAGATCGTTCCCTTCTGGCAGCCCGTGAAACCCAGAGGCTACATAGGGTGGGGCAAGTCCACGCAGTTGGGTTACGGACTCGGCCTTGTGATGGGAGCCAAAATCGCAAGGCCCGACATGACGGTCATCAACCTGATGGGAGATGCGTCGTTCGGCATGGCAGGGATGGACATCGAGACCGCCGCCCGCTCGAACATCGGCACACTGACGGTGATACTCAACAACGGAGTCATGACCCACTATCACGACCACTTCCCCCACGCGGCGGAGCACTGGGGCAGCAACAAGCTCGGAGGCGATTACGCCAAGGTCGCCGAGGGTTTGGGCGCATACGCCGAGAAAGTAAACGCGCCCGACCAGATAGGCCCGGCTTTGCAGAGGGGCCTCGCCGCAACCCAGAACAGCCAGCCAGCCGTCATCGAGATAATTACCAAGGAGGAGGAGACCGTCGCCCGCTACTGACGGTAGGCAAGGGTCTTTTTACAATGCGAACCTAACGTTGGGCAGGTATCAGTATAAAATGACCTGTTTATGCTGATACCTGTAAACCTTCACCTGGTTTCGCGGTAGAAATGGCTTGAAGAATAGCTGGCACGATTGGCCGTAAAGATTCAATCCGGTTTGTAGATGCCTTCAAGGTAATGACAGCAAGCGATAAAGGTATTTGTCGCTCCGTTGCCAATAACTGGTCTATCGTTATGAAGACCTCATATTCTTGCGCAGCAAGCCGCAAAAGCTCCCCATTCTTGATACCAGACCATCCTTCCTGCGTTATAGTGCACACGTCATGACCAACGAGTTCACGCGCTAGTTGGCGAAGCAGACACTCATCTCGCAGAATACGCATCGGCCATTAGAGCATCGCGTGCGATTTCTAGCGCGGCAGTCACCTGCTCGCGGCTCACCGAAGGAAACGCATCGAGGAAGTCATCAACGGTATCGCCAGCCTCAAGGCAATCGATAAGACTCTGCACGGGCACGCGTGTGCCAACGAACACGGGAATGCCGTTCAGGATTTCAGGGTCGCAATGAGTAACAGGTGGTCTGGCGCTCACTTAAAGATGCCTCCGCAAAGCTCTCATTCTATTATAGCTTCAAATGGGTTAAGGAAGGAGAATACGCCCTTCTTACGACAGCCCCACCCTGCCGACGCCACCGCTTACGCCTTCGCCGACGAGGAAGCCCTGGATGTCCTTCGCGAACCTGACCTCCGAGTCGTCTTGCGGCTCGTAGCCTAACGCTTCGCGGGCGCTCGTCAGCGACCAGAAGGCGCGGGTGTTGTTGCTGATGCCGTATACCACCTGCCAGGGGACTCCGTGCTCGTTATCGATGTTTGGGGCCTCGATACCCTTCTGGAAAAGCTGCGTCAGGTCGCGGGGGCTGATGTATGCGCCAAGGTCGCGCTTGTACCCAGCCGGGTCGCCTTTGTATATATTAACGTCAAGCTCTCTCGGCGCGCCGATTCGCACCATGACTACGCCCATCTTTCGACCGGACGGCGTGCCGCTCGTATGCTGCTCTCCACTGAATCCATCGCCGAAGCCAGCGAGTCCGCAGGCGAACAGGAAACCCAGATGCTCGTAGGTCGCCTTGGCCCAACCGTAGAAGTTGTCGGACAGAGGCAGCCTGTAGGGGTCGAGCGACTCCATTTTGCGTGTGTGAATCAGATTGTGCTCGTACCAGTCTGCGGCATGGTTGGAGCTTGCGATGACAACGCGAGGCACACCAGCGTCGTAGGCACTACGAAGCACGTTATAGGCCATCTCGACGTTTGCCTTTTCGTCGAAGAAGTGGTCTAACGGCTCGCCAGCCCTTCGCTTGTAGCCCAGATGCACGACCGCGTCCACGCCATCGAAGAGGGCGGCGTACTTGCTGCGGTCGGGGTCGATCAGGTCGGCGGTCACGACGCCCTCCACTCGCTCGCCTCTGGGATTTTCCACCTTGACATCAATCAGCACCATCTCGTATGTCTCACGAAACGTCGGAAGAAGCTGATTGGCTATGTATCCAGTCGCACCGGTTAACAATACTTTTTGACTGTTCGCCATGTTGAATTTCCTTTCCTTCGATTGTTGGCATTGCCCGGCTTATCCAAGCCTCTTGACCATCCTCACGTGCTCTATGTCGACCTCCATGAATGGCTCGCCGTCTACAACGTAGCCGTGCCGCTCGTAAAACGACTGCACGTAGGTCTGCGCGTGCAGTATCACCTCTCGGACGCCGCGTTGCCCCGCCTGCGCTTCAAGGAACGCGAGCACCAGCCCGCCGATGCCGTCGCGTCGATGGCGTGGCTCAACGGCCATGCGTCCTATCTGCGTTTCGCCGGAGGGAAGCTCGTACATTCGTCCTGTGCCGACTATGCGACCCTCTATCAGCGCGACGGCGTGGACGGCAGACTCCTCATGCTCGTCGAACTCCTCCGAAAGCGGCACGCCCTGCTCCCGTACGAAGACCTGAACGCGCAAGTCCTTGATCGACTCGGACTCTGCCTGTGTTTCGACTAGCTTTACTTGCACGTGATTACTCATAAGCGTTGGAGCTTTGCTCAATGTGGTTGAAGTCGTGCGGAGCAACGTACCCCATTATCTACGTACTGTGCACATGAGGCAAGCGCAGGTCACAGCGGATTCAGAGGCGCAGACGATGCAAGACTGCTTGCGAATGAGGTGGGCATTTGCTATATTTATCAAGGTCGGTGACGCAGTTCGCCGACACTTCGTGGGGCTGTAGCTCATCTGGGAGAGCGCTTCAATGGCATTGAAGAGGCAGAGGGTTCGAGTCCCTCCAGCTCCACCAAATCCTCTCCCCAAACCCCTTGCCCGTAGTTAGCTTCTACCCTATAATTGCCTTATACTGGTGGTATAAGTCGGTGGTAGGTGGTAGCAAAGGGGGTAGCAACAATGGGCAATCTCACCGCAGCGCAGCTACGCAAAATCAACGAACCCGGACGTTATGGCGATGGTGCTGGCCTCTACCTTGTGGTGTCGCCGGGCGGTTCAAGGTATTGGATTCAACGGATACGGCTTGACGGCATGCGGACTGATAAAGGCCTGGGAAGCCTTACGGACGTTAGTCTTACCGAGGCGCGCAAGAAAGCGGCGGCTAACAGGGACGCCCTACAGCAGGGCCGCAATCCTTGGAGTGAGCAGGAACAGGAGAAGGCGGCCAGGCTTGAACAACTAAAGGTAATCCCCACCTTCCGCGATGTCACTTACAAAGTCCACGAGGCCAACGCCGTGCGTTGGCGCAACGGAAAGCACACCATCTCGTGGTTGCAAACATTGGAACGCCACGCCAAGTTGATCCTAGATATGCCCATTGACGAAATAACCCAGGCGCACGTTCTGACCGTTTTGGAACCGATCTGGAGTACCAAGCCCGAGACGGCGCGCCGCGTTCGCCAACGTATGCGTGCGGTTTTCAAGTGGGGGGTGTCTTGGGGTTATATTCCGTTCAATCCCGCCGGTGAAGTAATAGACGGCGCGTTGGTGCCAATGCCAAAGGTTCAGGAACATCTAAAGGCATTGCCCTATCAAGAGGTGCCGGCCGCGATCAAAAAGATTCGGGACTCGGAAGCGTGGGCCGCTACCAAACTGGCGTTTGAGTTTATGATTCTGACTGCTGCCCGTGGTGGTGAGGTTAGGTACGCAACGTGGGCCGAGATTGACGGGGATACCTGGACTCGGCCCGCACACAAAATGAAGGGCAACAAACCCCACCGGGTACCCCTTTCGATTCAGGCCACAGTCCTGTTGCGCACTGCAAAAGAAAAATTGGGCACCGAGTCTGGCCTGATTTTCCCATCACCTGACGGCAACCCATTGTCGGAAAATGCCCTGCCAATGCGGGCCAAGAAATGCGGGATACAAGCCGTACCTCACGGCTTTCGCTCAAGCTTCCGGGACTGGGCAGAGGAATGTTCAAGCGGAAGCCACGCTGCCATAGAGATATCACTGGTCCACGATTATGGTAGCGCAGTAGAAAGGGCATATTTCCGAAGCGACCTGCTGGAACAAAGGCGGGAGCTAAATCAAGAGTGGTGCAACTTCCTGGACCCCCTACCCTTCTAGCTGGGTACTCCAAGGCTTCGGACCAATAGCTCCATGTAGGCGCGCCCGTCGCAGGTGCGGCATGGAGACGATTCACCGCATGGGGTGAAGGTCCCTAGTCCTCGCCGAGGCCCACGGCGTCCAATGCGTCCTTGATCGAAACGCCGCTGGCGGTCAGCTGCGCGGCTGCCCTGGCCATCGTCAACACCGTGTCCGCCCGCCACAGGTGCTCGAAGCCCAGCGTGACCGGAGTACCCAGCTTGCGGCTGAACTCGGCGGCCATAGCGTCCGCGACCGGCTGAACGGAGAAATCCAGATACCGCGCCGTCGCAGCCCTGCTTGCCGTGCCGTCCGCATCGGAGCGGATCAAGGCCGCGGGGACGCCGCAGGAGCTCACAAGGTCCATGCCCGCGTCGGAGCGTAGTTTAATGTTCGGCTCAGGCACAACCGCCCCGATGCGCCGCTGGACGTACTCGCCCGGAACGCCTGCGGAGACCTTCCCCTCTTCGCTGCCCCAGTTCTTCGGCGTCCTGACAAAGGCCGTCCGGCCCTTGAGCGCCCGGAGGTCGTATATCGGCGTCCCCAGGGCGTTCTTTTGCTGCCTTTTGCACCCCCGACCGACCCTCTACCGACAGATTTCCGCACGGTAGGCGGGCGTGGGCTTCACCCGCCGGACGATGAGCCGCACCGGTGCGGCGCCGGGCTCAGTCCGGAAGGGGGTGTAGGTGGTCTGCGCCACATCGGCGGCGCCGTCCATCCAGTAGGGGACCGGCGTCCAGTCTGCATCGGGAATCGCCTCGATCAGGTACCGCAGGCTTTTGTGCTGGCGGATGGTGATGGAGAAGCGGACATCCATCTCACGACAGGCGGCGACGAGAGCGTGGGCGTAGAAGCCGCTGTCGGCCCGCGCCGTAAGTTGCCCGCTGGCCCCGGCACGGCGAACCCGGCTCACCGTTTCACGCAGGAAGTGGGCGGCGCCCCGAGCGGTGTTGGCGCGGCCCTCGCGCAGCCGGGACATCAGCACGTCGCCGGTGCCGGCGGCGACGGCCAACAGGGGGTGATAGCCCCGCTTGCCGGTATAGCCGTGGTGGCGCGCTCCCTCCTTGGCCAGTCCATAGGTCTCGCAGATTGTCGAGTCCAGGTCGATGGTCAGGGGCGAGTCGCCGGGTCCGGCCCCAGCGGCCCAGGCCCGGGCCAACAACTGGCGGCTCACGCGGTCAAGTTGACGGACATGCCCCCACCGGAAGCTGCGCAGGAAGGTCCCCAGAGTGGATGGCGCCTTGACCACGCAGCCTAGAACACCGACCGTCCCACCAGCGCGCAGCGCATCGGCGTCGTCGATGCAGTCGCCGCCAGCCAGCGCGGAAGCGACCAGCGTCAGCATCTTGTCCCCAGTGTTCGCCCGTCCCGGCGCTCCGCCGAGGTCAAGGTGATGGTCGACGAGTTCTCGCAGGCCCAGGTGCCGGGCGAGGGTGGCCGGCAGGAGCAGGCCGGCATTGGCCACCAGGCGATGGTCGTCAAAGAGGATGCGGATACGGTCGGGTTTGTTCTGTGGCAGCATCTATTGGGTGCTCCTTGTTTCCGCGCGGGTTTCTGTTCCAAAACCATTATCCCAGATTCAGAGGAGCACCCTCTAGCTTCTTCATGGGCTGTCCCCAAGGCCGTCATTCGGTGGATTCGGGTCTAGGCTGCTGGGTCT
>CBDBJK010000006.1:0-50121 GCA_965206395.1 Dehalococcoidia bacterium | reverse complement strand
ATGGCGGAGCACGCCGAAAAGTGCTTCAAGAACGTCGCTGGGGCAGAGGACACCGCGAGGTTTATGACGGTAACTTTCGATTGCACCGACTGGATGGCGCAGACGTGCCCCGGAGTTGTTCACATCGACAACACGGCGAGACCTCAGCTTGTCAGCGAGCGCGACAATCCAAGTATGCACAAAGTTCTTGCGGAGTACGAGAAGCTGACGGGCATACCCTGCCTTATCAACACCAGTTTCAACATGCACGAGGAGCCTATCGTCTGCTCGCCTTTCGATGCTATCAGGGCCTTCAAGGTGGGTAAGCTCGACTACCTGGCTATCGGCAACTGGATTGCCAGGAATCCTAACCCTCAGCTGCGAAACGCAGACTCTTCCAGGTTTAATTCGTATCTGGACAAAAAAGGCGTGGCAACTCGACAAGCGGTCGCCAAGGAAAAGGTCACGGTGTCTGTCTAATGCTGAAAGAGTGCACTTTTCGCATGGTCGAGCAGGGATGGAAGCATAAATGAGAATACTGATTACAGGCGGAACCGGATTCATCGGCTCTCGGCTTGCCATCGACTGCCTGGAGCGCGGCCACGACGTGCAGGTTCTTGGGCAGGAGAATAACGAGGCAGAGGTCGAGAACAGGCGGCTTATCGAGTCCTGCGGAGGCGAGGTCACGCTTGCGAACGTCACGGAGATAGACAGCGTGACCGAAGCCGTGCAGGGCGTTGATATAGTCTATCATCTGGCTGCCGCGCAGCATGAGGCCAACGTGCCCGACCAGCATTTCTGGGATGTCAATGTCACTGGCACGAAGAACATGCTTGAAGCCAGTGTTAGCGCGGGCGTCAAGCGGTTCGTGCACGGAAGTACAATAGGTGTCTATGGCTCTGCTCTGGAAGGTACCCTGGATGAAAACTCGCTTGTTAGACCTGAAAATATCTACGGGGTCACAAAGCTCGAAGGTGAAAAGCTTGTGCTCTCTTTCTCTGAGAGCCTTCCGGTTGCCATCGTCCGCATCTCGGAGACCTATGGCCCTGGAGACCGTCGGCTGCTGAAACTCTTTCGCGCCATCAACAAGGGCAAGTTCTTCATGGTTGGCAAAGGCAAAAACCTTCACCATCCAATTTACGTTGACGACCTGATTGCGGGGCTGCATCTCGCAGCGACCTCTGATGAGGCTCTAGGCCGCGTCTTTGTGCTGTCAGGGAAGGATTATTTCACGACCAACGAGATGGTAAGCACGATAGCCGAGGAGCTAGGAGCCAAGACTCGTGGCCTTCGCGCGCCTCTGCTCCCGCTGCTTGTCATCGCCACGATTGCTGCAAAAACCCTGGGCGCTGTCGGAATTCAACCGCCGATTCACCCGAGGATGATGGACTTCTTCCGAAAGAGCTTTGTCTTCGTTCCTAGAGAAGCAACCAGGAGTCTAGGGGTTTCTCCCCAGTACAGCTTCCGTCAGGGCGTGCGCGAAACAGCGACTTGGTATCGCCAGCAAGGGTATCTCAATTAGATAAACGAAGGGAACCATAATGACAACCAAGATGAGACTCACGGCAAAGATGGAACCCTTCGATTCCTTTTTGGAAGGGCCAGAGGACATCGAAAAGGGGTTCCGAACCTTTTCCAAGTTCTACAAGCGCAATTACCTGAAATTCTTCCCCAAAGACAAAAATGCCCGGATTCTGTGCATAAGCTGCGGGCCAGGTTACATGGTTAATATGCTGAAAGCGGAAGGCTATACCAACGTTTTGGGTATCGATTCTGATTCTGCCAAGGCGGAGGAGGCCAAGAGGCGAGGGCTGAACTGTGAAACGCAAGAGGCGTTCCCCTTCTTGCAAGAGCATCAGCAGGAGTTCGACGTTATCTTCTGCGAGTCAGAGATCAATCATCTGACAAAAGACGAGATTCTCGATTTCCTGCGTCTGTGTCTCGATAGTCTGCGTTCCAACGGCGTAGTTGTATTTCACTCCATGAACGGCGCAAACCCGATAACGGGCGCTGAGGGACTGGCGTTGAACCTGGACCATTACAACACATTCACCGAATACTCAATGAGGCAAATCCTGGATTACACGGGATTTTCGGACGTCAGAGTGATACCTTTGAAGCTGTACGTGTTCTACACCAACCCGCTAAACTATGTGGGTATGGCTGTAGACACTGCATTCACGCTGTTTTTTAGATTTGCCTTCAAGTTCTACGGCAAGTCCAACAAGATTTTCACCAAGAAGATTGCCGCCATTGGTCGAAAAGGGTTCTAAGGCCGGGTTGATGCGCATCTTGATATGCAACTACGAGTATCCTCCACTCGGCGGTGGTGGTGGCGTAGTCACTGCTCTGCTTGCTGAGGAACTGGCGAGGCGACACGAAGTAACAGTGCTAACTTCGCAAGGGCTGGGACTGCCCTCCGAAAGCGTCGAAGAGGGCGTGCGAGTTGTGCGAGCGCCGGTTTTCTTCCGCAAACAGAAGGCGGCGGCCAACCTACCTTCAATGCTAGCGTTTATTCCTATGGGCATCAGGCTAGGGAAGAGACTCCTGAAAAAGGAGAGGTTCGACGTTATCAACACCCATTTCGCCCTGCCGGCTGGCCCTGTGGGTAACGCCTTGGCTCGCTCCGCCGGCATTCCCAATATCCTGTCGGTGCATAGAGGCGACCTCTACGATCCGAGCAAGTTCACCTCGCCGCACCGCCATCCGTTGCTGCGCTGGTGGATAAAGCGGCTCGCTCGACGTGCCGATGCTGTAGTCGGGCAATCGAGCAATACTATCGACAACCTGCGCAACTATTTCACACCTGACGTTTCCTCAGAGCGAATTCCGCTAGGCATCAAGAAGCCCGAATTCTCCCCCTCGTCTCGCAGCAAGTATGGCTTTAGAGAAGATGAGGTCATTCTGGCTACGTTGGGTCGGCTGGTGACGCGAAAAGCCAACGAACAGCTTATCTCGATGATGGCTGCGCTGAAAAACGAAGCATTGCGCCTCGTAATCATGGGGTCTGGCCCTCAAGAGGAGTTTCTGAGAGAGGAAGCCCAGAGATTAGGCGTCAGCCACCGTGTCAGCTTCATGGGATTTGTCGACGACACCGAGAAGTTCGAGTTGCTCGAAATGTCGGACATCTATGTGTCTACGAGCCAGCACGAGGGGTTCGGCCTTGTCTTTCTCGAGGCCATGCACTGCGGCCTGCCCATTGTCTGTTATGACCATGGAGGACAGACAGACTTTCTTCGGGACGATAAGACGGGCTTCGTCGTCAAGTTAAACGATGAAGAGGCCTTCAAAGGGCGTCTGCGTCAGCTCATCGATAATGGCGAGATGCGAAGCAGACTGGGCGATCACAACAGGCAGGCAGTCAATGATTATTACATAGATAACTGCGCCCGGATGTATGAGGAAGTCTTTGAAATTGTGGTCAGCTCCGTGATTCCTCAGTGCTTATGAGAATTGGGCAAAGTCTTCTCGTCAGCTTGTGATACTGGAGATTAGGTAGTTGGCAACTCCTATTGGGCATGCCGTAGCCGGTCTTGTCATATCAGGCGTCTCAAAGCCGCAGACCAGGAAGGAGAGAATCGCGCTGGCCCTCGTTTGCACGTTTGCGGCGCTGGCCCCTGATCTGGACGTTATTCCTGGCCTGCTTCTTGGCACGCCCGCAAGGTTTCATGGAGGGATTTCACACAGCCTGGGTTTCGCCGTAGCGTTGAGCCTGGCAATCGCAGTAGCTTATAGGCTTGTCGGCAAACCCTCAAAGGAGATATTCCTGCTTGCCGTGACAGCGTACATTTCGCATCTTGCGCTCGATATGCTTGGCCCGGATGGCCGGCCACCGTATGGCATACCGTTTTTCTGGCCCTTGAGTGGTCAGACGTTCATCTCGCCGGTGTCTATTCTGCTTGGAGCACGGCATGCGGCCTCTGCATCAAGTGGAATACAAGAATGGGCCGGAAACCTGTTGAGCCTTCGCAACGTGGCCGCGATCGCGCTTGAGATGATTCTTTTACTACCCATCGTAATTGCTGTGAAAATGTGGGATCAGGCTACCCGCGTGAAAGTATTTTCATCCTTCAAGGGTGTGGACTGGCAACCCACGTGGAAGATTTTGACACAACCGCTCAGGTCTCGCCTGATGCGTATCTGGCGCAAAACAAATAGCTGATAGAGGAAGTGTACTGTGTGCGGTATCGCTGGGAAGGTTGACAGAAAAGGCGTGTCAAGGTCGGCAATCCAGAAGATGATTGATACGCTGGCCCATCGTGGGCCGGACGACGAGGGAGTGTTTGTTGACCAGACTGTTGGGCTTGGTCACAAACGCCTGTCCATCATAGACCTTGGCGGCGGCCATCAACCCATGAGCGCCCACGATGGCACTCTCCAGATCGTTTTCAATGGAGAAATTTATAACTACGCTGAACTGAGAAAAAGTCTTCAGGGTTCTCACCAGTTCGCCACCAATAGCGACACCGAGGTCATCCTGCACTTATATGAGGAAAAGGGCAAAGCTTGCGTGAACGACCTGCGGGGCATGTTCGCCTTTGCCATCTGGGATTCCAAGGAGCGCTCTCTATTCATCGCAAGGGATCACCTGGGCCAGAAGCCTCTCTTTTATGCTCACGATGGCGACAGCCTCGCCTTTTCATCTGAGATCAAGGCGCTGCTGGCAGACGCCCCGTCTTTACGAGAAATGAACGCCGAGGCGCTGCACCAGTACCTGACTCTGCGAATCATCGCTCCTCCGCGCACGATGTTCTCGCGAATCCATAAGCTGTCACCTGCGCACACTTTGTTCTTCAAAGACGGGAAGCTAAAAATAGAGCGGTACTGGACGCTGAACTACGAGCCAAAGCATCCACTCAGCGAGGCAGACCTTTTAGACGCGCTAGAGGATCAGATGCTTGAGACCGTCCGCTACCACATGGTCAGCGACGTTCCGGTGGGGGCCTTTCTTAGTGGTGGCTTGGACTCTAGCCTCATCGTGGCGATGATGAGCAAGGTCTCGGATCAACCCATAAAGACCTTTTCCGTAGAGGTTCCTTACGAAAACTACAGCGAGCTTCCATACGCACGTGCGGTATCGCAGAAATTTCAAACAGAGCATTACGAGGATACCATCTACCCATCTCTCCTTCAGGTGATGCCGGAACTGGTCCGCCATCTGGACGAGCCATCTGATCCTCTATCAGCGTGCATGTACTACATATCGGAGATGGCGCGCAAAGAGGTAAAGGTAGTGATGGGAGGCGATGGTGGAGACGAGCTTTTCGGAGGGTACGACCGCTACTACGCGAACCGCTACGTCAACTACTACGCGCTGATGCCAGAGGCGATACGAAAGCACGTGTTGGGGCGGGCAATCAAAATGTTCCCGGACGGTTTCTGGTACAAAAGCATGAGCCAGAAACTCAAGTGGATAAACCAACTTTCAATGGTAGACAGCCATCGGCGGTATGCCCGGAGCCTCGGTCATTTCTATTTTAACGAGGAGTTTCGGAGTGATCTGTATGGCGACAAGCTAAAACAGGCTGTGAATAGATTCGACCCCGAAGAGGCGATATGCCACTACTTCGCTGGCGATAATGCAGCTGAACAGGTGGACAAAATGCTGTTCGCGGACAGCATGATACGCCTGCCAGACCATTCAGTGATGATACTGGACAGAACGACGATGGCTCATGGCCTTGAGGCCAGATCGCCGTTCATGGATCACAAGCTCGCAGAGTTCTGCGCGCGTATTCCGGCATCGCTGAAGATAAAAGGGCGCACGCTCAGGTACGTTCAACAGCGAATCGCAGAGAGGTATCTTCCCAACGAGGTGCTGAATCGCAAAAAACAGGGCTTCTCTTCTGCGCTTCCCTACCTGCTGGACGATCAGTTCAGGCGTCTCTTTGAGGACTACCTCGTTGATTCGCACCTAGTGGTTCAACGTTTTTGTATTGATGGGTAGAGTGACTTTAGCTTGATGCGCGCATCCTCGGTAGTGAAGCGCCAATCCACTCGTATCACATCCCGGTTGCGTTGATTCTGCCAAGCATTGACCTCGCCGCGCAGGATGTCTTGATTGGCAATCCGTCGGTCCAGGCACTGTCGAGCCAGCACACCGATCTCTATCTCCGCCATATTCAACCAACTCCCGTGTTTGGGAGTGTAGTGTATCTCCAGTCGCTCAGCTATACGCCTCGCCTCAGCAGGCTCGAATGCCTCGTATAGCGAGGACAGCTTGTGAGTGTTGAGATTGTCCATTACCAGCACGATCCGGTCTCTGTCAGGGTAGTCCTCGTCGACCAGTTTCTTTATCACATGCGCCCAGTCCACCTTCGTGCGACGCTCTCTGACCTCGACTCGGCGCCATCCGTCCAACGGTGCAAACAGCATGAACAGGCTGCTCACTCCATTGCGCTCGTATTCGTAGTCGTATGCCGCCGATAAGCCGGGCGCTGCGGGACGCGGCACTCGCGTCTCCTTGACTTGCTGTTTGCTCGTCTCATCCATGCACACCAGAACCTCATTCCCATCGTACGGCCGTTGGTAGACCTCCAGTCACGTCTTCCATCACGTCTTCCATCGCGCACACAAACTCCGCGCTCTGACCGGGCGGGATGCACCAACTCTGCTTCAGCCACGGCTTCAGTTCGTTTTTTTTTAAGCGCCTGGCGAACCGTCTCGGTGCTAATGGTCCCGACTATCTCACACTCGACCAACTGGTCAGCCAACAGCTTCAGGGTCCAACTGGCACGCCCCTCCGGCGGTTCCCCGCAGGCCATCGCTATCAACCGTGCTTCACCTTCGCCGTCCAGTCTCTTTTGACGCCGACGCAGTTGCTTTTTGCGATTCAGCGCAGACTCGACCCCCTCCTCCACACAGCGCTTGCGTATTCGCTCGACCGTTGACTGTCCCACACCGAGCGCGCTGGTGATGTCCGCGTCCTTCATTCCCCCGTCCGAGCGTGACTCATCGCTCATCAGCAGAATGCGCGCATGGGTCTGTTTGTACGCCGCAGCCCGACCGCGTGAGACCAAGGCGTTGAGTTCCTGTTGTTCGTCGGTAGTCAGTCTGATACGGTACTTCTTGGTAGACATCATGGTTCCTCCTCGGTTCAACGTTACGATTGAACCCCCAAGAGGAACAATGACTATCATGGTATTCATTTCAATGATGTTGGACCACTAGTACGCGATGGTTATCTCACTCAGGAGCCTGTTAACGTGTTGCTGGGGGAGCATCTCGGCAGGAAAGTTGACCATGGCAATCGCTTGTGGCTGCTCTACAACGCTGAGGTCTGGTATCGGATGACCATTGAGGGGTTGGAGTTGTCTGAGGAACCAACTGGCATGGACGCCGGGGCGCTGGTAGGCTGATCTAGTTATCGAAATTAAGGACAGAATTACCCTGAACAAGATAACCTTGCCAAACTTGAAGTACGGCGGCCTTATGTTGAAGCTGGTGTTCAGCATGGGCGTGCTGGCACTGGTGATCTACTTCGTTGATCTTCGCGAAGCCGCAAGGGTAGCGCTCGGCGTCAACCCCTGGTATCTAATCGCGTTTGTCGTGCTGGCCCAGCTTGATCGCGCGCTTATGGCGTACAAGTGGCTGCCTCTTTTGAGGGTGCATAAAATCAAAGTGCCATTACTGAGCGCGACACAGATGTACTCGATGTCCTCCCTTGCCGGTATACTTTTGCCTTCAACAGTCGGGGGCGACGTTTTCAGGCTCTACGCAGTATCGCGATTCAAGGCGAACACCAGGCATGTGCTGGCATCCATAATCGTGGAGAGGGCGCTTGGACTGATAGCATTGCTGATCTTAGCCTCGATCAGCCTGGGTCTGGCCTCTTACCTCCTGAAAGACAGGCTGCCATATGCTCAAGGAATCTGGCTGGCCCTTGGCGTGGGAGGAGTATTCGTTCTGGGCCTTATGGGGACTCTGCACCCATCGGTGAGATTGCGGCTGAACAGGCTTGTAGGCAGACTAACGTTGTTCTCATTTGCGGCAAAGCTGTACCGCGTCTATGAGCTGTCTTACGAATATAGGAATCATCTGCCTACTGTGGGAAGGGTATTCGGGCTAACGTTCCTAGAGCAACTCGTCCCGGTAGCGACAAACTTCCTGCTGTTCCGAGCGCTTGGAATCGAGGTCTCTACTCTTGAGCTTCTTGCGATTATACCCTTGATCATACTGGCAATAAGGCTGCCAATTTCTTTCGATGGCATAGGCGTTCAGGAAGGGTTATACGTAGGACTTTTTGCACTGGTAGGAGTCGCGCCCTCAGAGGCAATACTTGTCAGCCTGATTACTAGAGTTCTGCTAACCTTGATTGCGTTGCCGTGGGCGCTTCACTACGTCTGGTTCGACCGACGGCAGATACTTCATGCACATGAGGGCGAGCTATTGAACGCGGATAATCAAGCATCGCCATCACTATGAGCATACAGACATCTGCGCGCGCCTAGAATAAGGCGAAAGTTATAGAAGCCACGAAGGGCTGGTAGTTATACCGGCCCCTTTTCTTTTCCTTCTAAGTGCGCCTGATTATGCCTATGCCAACAGCAAAGATGTTGTGGTATGTTGACTTTCGGAGCTATTGGATTCCGTAAGAATTGTTTGACGCTGGCTTGCGATGACGCCAGGATTGATCAGCGTCACGAATAGCGAAGAAAGCAATTATGGATATATCGCAGACAAAACTGGACATACTTCTGATCTTTGCATATGCGTATGGCGCTTTTGTTCTGGCAAGCTCCATAAGGGCGAGTAAAGACGGGCTTAGGATCGGTGTCGCGCTGGTTGTCCCGGCAGTTGCCGGAATAGCCTTGATAATCCTGCTTATAGTTCTCTTTTTTGACGATTCTATTGACTCAATAGGACGTTCAGCCGATGGACTTAAAGCGATAGCAGCTACTGGGGCTGTAATTTTCTTGGCTGTCGCTATGGGAGATTTGGTCTCAAGCCGTCTAGTAGACATATCCCATTTTATTGTCAGACGCGGCTATGAAACCTTTACACGGGGCAACTCGAATCTCAAGTGGATACCCGATTTGACCAGGTTGCTTTTATTGGGCATCTCGATAATCGTGATGATTGGTTTAGGCTTTCGGCTTCAGCCCAACGAACCCAAAGACGAAATCACAGCGGAAACCGAAGCAGTATATGTTTTACCTAAGGCGCCCACGGCACTTGTTTTCAGAGGGGAATACGACGGCTATATAGCCTTTGGAGAGGGACAGATAGCGAGGTTTGAGCTGCCGAGACAAACAGAGGGCGAACTTGTGCTGGAGACTGTAGCCGAGGAGATCTCATATCCGCACGGATTAGCGATACTTGACGATACATTATATGTAACCGAACAAGGGCCATTTGATTGCTCTGATGCACAGGCGGCCGGGGCTTTCGCAGGTATCAGGTGCGCAAAGCTGCCAGGGATGTCAGTGCGCGATTCCCAGATTCAGATATTGGAATCGACACGTGGAGGCGTGATTGCCTTTGATATATCGCAAGATGGGACGCTACAGAATAGAAGGTCGATTGTCACCGACCTTCCGGTCTCGACAGGAGACCATGCTGTGAATGGGATCGTCGTGGGGCCAGATAAGCGACTGTATGTGGCTATAGGGAATCTTGACCTCCTGGTCATGGCGCATGAGGATGATTTACCTGAGATATTGGAATCAATCGAAAGGCCGAATCTTGACCTGATAGGGACGATCATTTCATTTGAGCCAGACGGTTCTTCGCTCGAACCCTTCGCAAGTGGGCTGCGCAATGTATACGGAATTACCATGGACGAGAAAGGTCGGATCTATGGCGTTGACAATAATGGATTAACTGCGCGTGACTGGCGCATGGAAGAGGTTTTGCAGATCAAGCGGGGAGCCAACTACGGTTATCCTTACGAAGGCACCTATAGTGTCAAGGAACGCAGAACAGATCATCCTATATGGATTCTTGATGGCAAGGGTTCCTCTGGGATCGAATGGGCTGGCAACCTAGGTCTGGATCCGGGTCTGATCGTCGGCAGTTGGGACAAAGTGACCTATCTCGTCGTGGATGAAGACGACGAGGGCGTGTATGTTGACAGCAGGGGCAGTGAAAACGTCTTATTAGAGCCGAAAGGATTCGTGACTATCGTTAAAGCCGCGCCGGAGCAACGCCTCGCCATAGGAGTATTCGGTCTTCGCCCTGGCGAACACAGGCTCATCTTGCTTAACGTAAACAAGTGACTGGGAACACAGCGTCCCATCGCTGACACCTTGATAGCTGCCTTACCCCCTTTGGTACGACGTCGGTACAGCGGTTTCTCTACAAAGAATAGGCCTGTGCCTGGAGGTCTCCCCGACCTGTCATTGAGATACTGATCCCCTGCGATCGACCTCTCCTCCAACGTAGAGGTCTGGACATGAGTGTAGGAATTCGAGGACTTTCGACCATTGGTCATTGCCTAATTCAATCGTTGACATCTATTCATTATCCACCAAATGTCAACACAACCTAGTAAACTCTCATACTTCTGTTTGGTATATCCACGCCTACACATCAAATCGCCATAGATGTTTGCCTATGAATCAATAAGTCCATCAGTTAGGCGTAAGGCAGAGTTGAAGAGAAAGTATGAATTTCTTTGATTATAACATAATAACTTATGTAAACCAGGCTTCTCAGCATTCGTGGTTTTTTGACAATTTCATTACGTTGTTAGCAGGCAATCGTTTGTTAAAAGGGGGCGTTCTAGTAATCATTATTTGGTGGGCATGGTTCAAGAGTGAAAAACATCAATCATACATCCGTGAACACATAATGTTGACTCTATTTAGTTGCGTTGTCGCGACAATATTGTCACGAGCTTTGGCATTAATTCTACCATTCCGCCTCAAGCCGCTAGAAGTGGAAAGCCTAAACTTTTTACTTCCACTTGGAAGCCCGCCGACTACGCTAGGTGGCTTGAGTTCATTCCCAAGTGACCATGCTGTTTTATTTATTGCCCTATCAACTGGTCTATTTTTTATATCGAAGCGCTTAGGTGCATTTGCACTTTCCTTTACTGTATTGATCATTATTTTTCCACGATTATACCTAGGATTCCATTACCCAACTGACATTATTGCAGGAGCAATTATCGGAATGACTGTTGCTCTACTTGGAAACATCTTCCTTGTTAAGAGCATAAACATACGATCCGTCACAGACTGGTCCTATTCGAGGCCTAGTCTCTTTTATCCCTTATTTTTCCTTTTGACTTATCAGATCGCCGATTTGTTTAATAGCAGTAGGAATATGGTAACTGGGGGGTGAAATTAATTCAGGGCATTATTTCCTAACGCAATGCATCAACGGCTCAACGTAGTGGAGTACCCAGGATGCGTGGCGTTAGCCCAGTGGGTTTATTAGTCCAATTGCAGACCTTACATTCAACCGATCATCAGTGAATTGCTGGCCATCTTCGATACACTAAACGACTAGAAGCCGCTTCAGACACTAGCTTCCTACCTTTGGACAGGAAAAAAGGTTATTCCTGGTCGTTAAGCTCCTCTTCCCCGCGGTTCATGTTTTGTCACCATAATTACCCAATAAGTGACCAAATATTCCCTCAGATTCCCCCTTTCAACTGTTAAGCTTTGAACACGCCTGAATAATGTGAATTACAGGTTATCAATTTCTTAATTGATAGCGCATGTTTCCTTTTAGATGGAGTTAGGTTAAGAAGTATTACAAGGCGTTGATACTCATGTATTTACTGGCTGGCCTACTCTGTCTTTGGACTGTTAAAGTCTATATATACAAATCGTTCAGAATGATCATCTAAGGAGTAGTAGAGTGGCATTTGATTTCGTGAAAACAGCCTCCAAGAGGCTCGACGATTACACAGCGATTGCGCTGTCAGATCAGATGAATAAGGTCTTCACACTCGGAAAATCCCTAAAAAACGCGCGAGTGATTCATGTCAACTCCACGGCTGTTGGTGGGGGAGTTGCTGAAATACTAAAAAGCATGGTACCCATGATGAGCGACTCTGGGCCTGACACCGAGTGGATGGTCATTGAAGGAAATCCTGAGTTCTTCGAAATCACCAAACGCCTTCACAACCTGCTCCAGGGAGCGGAAGGCACTTTGTCGGACGATGAGTTGAATCGCTATGTCGATCATAACAGGCGTGTGGCAGAGGAGATTAAGGCCAAAGGAATCTCACCCGACGTATGGGTGTTGCATGATCCTCAGACACTTCCTTTGACTGCATTCTTGCCGCCAGAGGCGAAGGTGATTTGGATATGTCATATTGACACCACTTTGCCAAACCAGCAGGTTATCCAGCAGCTTTTGCCTTTCATGCAAAAGGCGGGGCGCGCAGTTTTCTCACTGCCTCAATATGTCGTTCCGGGAATTGACGACAGCCGCGTGCGGATAATACCCCCGGCCATTGACCCTTTGCTTCCCAAGAATGTAGAGGCGGACGCTGAGACCATCAAACAAACGCTTTCCCGGCTTGGAATTCATACAAGCCGTCCTCTTCTTTCACAGGTGTCGCGGTTCGATTTCTGGAAGGATCCTTGGGGTGTAATTGATGCTTATAGGATCGTCAAAAATGAAATACCTGAAGTTCAACTGGCGATGTTGGGCGTAATCGAGGCGAAAGACGACCCCGAAGCCTTTGATGTCCTTGATGCAGTCAAGAAGTACACCGGAGACGACCCCGACATTCACCTCTACTCTGATCCTGCTCAGGTGGGGCAGCCAGAGGTGGGCATTGTGCAGAAGGGTGCCGACGTTATCATTCAGAAGTCGCTGCGCGAGGGCTTTGGCTTGACAGTCACGGAGGCCATGTGGAAGGGCACGCCGGTCATCGGAGGCAACTGTGGCGGCATTCGCACCCAGATCGAAGATGGTCGCACCGGCTATCTGGTTGATTCTGTCGAAGAGTGCGCCCAGAGAATGCTTCACCTGATCAGGAACCCGAAACAGGCGCGTCAGATTGGCGACGCCGCCAGGGAGTCCGTTCGCCAGAAATTCCTGACTCCTCGCATACTGGGAGACTACCTTTCCGTAATTGGTGAGATGGTGGCGAGCACTGAAACCGCTCCGGCGTCGGACGGCATTCCAACCGATACTCAAGGCGCGACGGTGCCCGGATTTGTTGCAGGCGACAGCAACTAAGCCGCGCATAAATAGATGAACCGACCTTAATTAAACGCACCCCCTGCCGATTCCAAGCAGGGGGTGCGTTTTTACTTTGTGTCAGAGCGGATAGCAAATTCGCCTTCAACCGAGTTCCACTGGTCGTTGGTGTTGAATAACATAACGAAACGTCTTCCGTCCGCGCTTGCCCACTTGTTCGAGAAAAGCCAGAAGAAGGAACCCTTTCCGTTCAGATGCGGCGCCCAACCAAGTTCAAAGAACACAGTTTTCCAAGGCCCCCAGGGTTCAGGCGCTTCGTATATTCCAATATTTCCCCCGCCTGAGGATCCTGACCTTTTCGTGTGCTCGGTGACCAGAAAGTACCTGCCTAGCCCGGAGTTGTAGTTGACACTGGTTCGCATTACCCCGTTGTCCGCATCTTCGAAAACAGGCTTGCGCGCCTCGATGTCCGATGTCCAGATTGGAGTTCCATCCGCTATGGTTCCTGCGAAGTATTGGTAACTTGCGAAATCGGTCAGCCCTGTTATGGTGGACCTCATCAGTGTTATCTCTCCCGGCTTTTGAACGTCCCATTTATTGGTCTTGATCTCCGGGGCGTACATATAGACGAAATCATCCCTCGCGCCTTCATAGTCTTTGCCGAACTGCAGGAAGGTAGGGCAGAAGAACCCCTCTGAGGCCGGAAATGAGTCCTTGGTTAACTCGATTCCCACAGGCTCCCAGGTCGCACTATGGTCTGTCGACAGATAAAGCTGCTGGAAGTCGTAAGCGGTTTCGTCTGATCTGCCTCCGCACCGCCACATATACAGCGTGGAATCTATGGACACGATTCCATACGATTTGCCTTCGAACTGCGCCGGGTTTTCGGCGTTGCGGCCTCCCCAGACGTTGAAGCCCTCGTAGTCGTCCGGCGGGCCTTCCACGCGTGCGAATCCAAGGCTCACACGTCCCTCGCGGTTTGTTCCGCTGAAACCGCCTCCATCCCCGAATGTCGCGTACTGATTGCCGTCGTCAGCCCAGGTAATCGCCCAGTTGTCGCTGCCTGGTGCTAGCTGCTGGTGAGTGAACCATTTGAATGATATGCCGGTCATAAGATCGCTAGGTGGATATGGCGGCGGAGGTGTGCTAGCGCATCCTAACTCGAGGATGACGGTCATCAGGATTGCAATGCAAATAAACAGGGGGCGCTGCTTGAACTTCATACTGTGCTCACGCCAGCAACGGCTGGAGGGGCTTTGAATGGAAAGGTAGGACTAGAGCGTCATTGGCTCTGTGTAGAGCATAGCATGGAGAAGGGGGTTGTGGGCAAGTCAAATATGGTCACAAGATCCGTTTGGGACTACGGCGTTGCCGTGAAGCTGTCGGATGTGTGAAGGAGTAGCAGGCGGGCAGGGGAGCAGCCTACGTTCAGGAGCACTGAGGGAATGTTGGGTGAATACCTTCGTCGCCTTATATCTCGCAATCAGAGGCCGCGAGCTTAATTATTAGCCTCCATAAGCGGACTAAATAGGTAATCCTCTAACTCTTGTGTGCTGGCTGAGTCGTTGCTGACAGGGTCATCTGCAAGAGAGCCGCCTAAGCGCACGAGGACGAGGTCTAGACTTGGAACGATCAAGAGTATCTGGTCGCCGGTCCCGTGACCTCAGATGGCATCGGACGGAAGAGAAGCAAAGCGCCCATCGACATTTGTTTTCCAGCCAATACTTGCAACTAACGTGCTGGGTTCCTCTCCAGAGCTGTCATGCGCAAGAAATTCCTTGATGACTTCCGGCCTTATCAATTGCCGGCCATTCCATTCACCGTTGTTTAGTATAAATTGCCCCATCGTTGCAACTGCCCGCGAAGTGTACCTAGTTCCACTTCCAGCGGCATAGAGCTTCAAACCATCCATTTCATAATGTTCCCCGTAGCTCAGCCTCCATGCTTCATCGGGGATTCCCAGTGGCTCTATGATTCGAGTCTCTAGAAGCGTGAAAATGTCCGGCTCTGGCGCGTCCTGCAGGCTTTTGGCAATAGCGTACGCAAGGGCGTAGTATCCTACGCCGCTGTAGGAATAGCGAGTGCCTGGATCAATAATTACGGGCACATCATTGAGTGCCATGGAAAATCGGACCTCACGTATTTTGTAATAGTTGTGCTTCCATTCGGGAGTTACGTCGTCCCGAAATTTCACGTTATCAAGCCCGGATGTATGCGAACCCAGTTGGCCTATAGTTATTTTGGATCTTTGTATATCTTCCTCCCAGTCTGGAATGTATTTCCAGGCGGGGTCATCCAGGCTGATTCGGCCATCGTTGACTGCTACCATGAGCGCCACACTGCCCGTGGTTGCCTTAGCTAGAGCAGAAATAGAGAATGTTTTGTTTGCGCTCAGACCGTTTCTATACAACTCTGACACAATGCGGTCGCTTTTAACGACAAGGAAAGCCTCGGTATTTATTTCGGAAAGATTCTCTATCAACGCTTTGAGCTTTGAGCCATCCATCCCCAGGCTCTCAGGCGATGCTGATGCCCAATCGATATTAGGTTTCGTCCAGGGGAACTCATAGTCGCCAAGCTTCGCGGAAACCTTGCTTACCCCGGGAATCGACGATCGGCCCACAGCGCGCAATGGAGTTGATGATAGACCTGTAAATACAAGGAAAATTACTATCGCCGCCGCGATTATCAGAGGTATAATCGCACGTCGTCGCAGACCGTGAGAAAGGATATTGCTAGCCATTAAACACCCATCATTCGTACCGTTTTGATGTGAATCTAATTATGATTTTAGCCCAGAGGCATAGACTAAACAGGGGACTATTTGGTGAAAATGAATGGGATAAATGGTAAACATCAGGTAAGAAAACGCTCTACGGTAACCCTGATACTTGACAACAGAAACTGTTCTCTCCATCCAGCCGGTGCGCATTTATTGCGCCCTCGACGCTCATCCCAAATACCGTTTGGATAGAGCCAGACTGTAGAACGTCAGCGAAAGTGAGACACAATCGGAGCGAGGTTCAAGCCACCTAACGTGGTACGGAGAGTGCTTTGTCTAAGTGATCCCACTAACTGGGGTGAACCGGATGTAGCGAATCAGACAACCCATACGACTAGGCGTGGTCACACCTACAATGTGCACATTCAGGCCTGGCTTAATCTGTTGATGAGGAGCAAGCGAGACTGTCCCATGCACGACCGTCCCTTCACCCTGGAGCGATTTCGCATGCTGGATCCAGATGGCCGCCCCGTATTCAAGCGCCCTATGTGGCTTGTGGTGGTGGATAAGCGACGCTACCAACTATCCTTGCTTGAGGTACATCAGACCTATACGCAACGCTACCACCTGGGGCACTTCTTCCGCCTTTGCAAACAGCGGCTGTTACTGGCCAGATACCAGACTCCTGATGTCGAACATGAGGAGTCTGGTATCACCTCGTCCAACTGGCCTATGTACTGCTGTGGTTCGCCCGCTGCGTAGCGAACGCAATGTCCCGTGAGTTGGAACGGTACTAAGAGCGTCTAACAAAACCTAATAAAAGGGGTTAGAATCTGGACATTCTCTGGAGGAGGATGACCTAATGTCTAAGCCCCTTGTAAGCGATGAATTCTGGGAACTGGTGCAACCTTTACTGCCGCCACAACCACCGAAGCCGAAAGGAGGAAGGCCCAGGATACCTGACAGACAGGTCCTAAGTGGGATACTGTTCGTGCTAAAGACAGGCATTGGCTGGGAAGACCTACCCAAGGAGATGGACTGTGGCAGTGGGATGACCTGCTGGAGGCGCCTCAGAGATTGGCACCAGTCGGGAGTCTGGGAGCGCATCCACTTGGTATGCCTTGAGCGCCTGCAAGCAGCTGAGCGCATAGACTGGACTCGCGCAGTGCTGGACAGTGCTTCAGTGCGAGCAGTTTTTGGGGGCAGAAAACAGGCCCCAACCCCACGGACAGGGCGAAGGCGGGTAGCAAGCATCATATCATAACCGATGCCCAGGGCATTCCACTGGCGGTCAGGTTGACTGGCGCGAACGCTCACGATGTCACCCAAGCCCTTGAGTTGGTGGATGCCATACCTGCTGTCAAGGGCAAGCGAGGCAGGCCTCGCAAGCGTCCTCTTCAGGCGCAGGGAGACAGAGGGTATGACTCTGAGCCTGTTCGCAAGGAGTTGAAGAAGCGACATATCTGGCCGCTGCTGGCCAAGCGAGGTGAGCCGCATGGCAGCGGGTTGGGTGTGCATAGATGGGTGGTTGAGAGAAGCCTGAGTTGGCTTCATCAGTTCCGACGCTTACGGGTTCGATATGAGCGCAGGGCAGACATACATGAGGCTTTCTTGGCCATAGGTTGTGCCATCATCTGCTCTCGCTTTCTGTTCCAATAATGGTTTTGTTAGACGCTCTAAGACCGTCTAACAAAACCTAGTAAAGAGGGCTAAAGTCAGGATATTCTCTGGAGGAGGATATTCTAGTGTCTGAGCCCTTGTAAGCGATTAACTTTGGGAACTGGTACGACCGCTACTGCCGCCACAACCGCCAAAGCCTAAAGGAGGAAGGCCGAGGATAGCTGACAGACAGGTTCTCAGTGGGATAATATTCGTGCCTAAGACAGGCATCGGCTGGAAAGATCTGCCCAAGGAGATGGGCTGTGGCAGTGGGATGACCTGCTGGAGACGCCTCGGAGATTGGCACCAGGCGGGAGTCTGGGAGCGCATCCATCTGGTATGCCTTGAGCGCCTGCAAGCCGTCCTTCCGCGGAAGGACATAGACTGGACTCGCGCAGTGCTGGACAGCGCTTCAGTGCGAGCAGTTTTGGGGGTCAGAAGACGGGTCCCAACCCCAGGGACAGGGCGAAAGCGGGTAGCAAACATCATATCATAACCGATGCCCAAGGCATTCCACTGGCGATAAAGTTGACTGGCGCGAACGCTCACGATGTTACCCAGGCCCTTGAGTTGGTGGATGCCATACCTGCTATCAAGGGCAAGCGGGGTAGACCTCGCAAGCGTCCTCTTCAAGTGCAGGGAGACAGGGGATACGACTCTGAGCCTATGCGCTATGGAGTTGAAGAATCGACATAGTTGGCGAAGCGACGTGAGCCGCATGGCAATGGTTTGAGTATGCATAGATGGGGGGTAAACCTCCTTCCGCGTAAGGAGGTCAGGAGGCTTGCGATCCAGCTTGCTGAGGTGATGGTGACGAGAGATATGTTCGATGAAATGCTGGAAAGGATAGGTAGGCTTCGTTTCAATCCTGGATAGCAAGACACATTGGTCTGGGAATCGGGATCATGTCATGGCTGCCCTGGGCAAGATGTGCGACTTGTAGAGTGAGGTTCGGTCTGAGTGAGGCGTTATATCGACTTTGTGGGTGGTTCTGAGTGGCTAACGGCACTATGGATCTAAAGATGGAGCATATTGGATCGCAATTGACAGCATCAGCGAGTGACCGTACAGTGATGTGCCATCGCAGTATGGTGCGTTTATGAAAGCACTGGACTCCGTATGGGAAATTTAGGTTGAAATGGGAAATCCCAGCTTATCATGTCCCAAATATAAATGGACAAGGAGACTCTATGCCCAGAAAACTCATAGCACTAATCTTGCTGGTAGCCGTTATATCGGTCATTCTAACGGCCTGCGGCGGCAGCGACGTTGATTCTTTGACAGTCGTGCCCCCAACGGTGATTACTCTCCAAGACCCCAGCGGAAGTAGGAGCTACACATTCTCTCAATCCGAGTTAACGTTCAGCGTAGGTGAGACTGTCAATTTCACTTTGATTGCGGAGGGCGAGTTTCACACCTTCACAGTTGACGAACTCGGTATCGATCAGGACGTGGGCGCAGGCGAGACTGTGACACTAACTTTCACCTTCGATACACCTGGGACTTTTGAACCAATCTGCATACCCCACGAGCTACTAGGCATGGTGGGAACCCTTACCGTCCAGTGAGCCTGGATTTCTCATGCCAATTCCAAACGAAGTTAGAATTTTCATCTGCTCCTGGCTCTTCCATCGGCTAGATGAACATCATAAGTGCACACAGCGCTTGAAATCTGCTTGATCAGTCAAGGCTATACTGCAAAACATCGTTACGTATGACAGGGTCTTTGGCGTGAATCCCCAACAGCAAATTTCGCACTGGAGCCTCAGCGCGCAAAACACCCGGGTTATCGACCTTTAAATGAGGTGTATTTGAGCGTGGCTGATGGCAGTTGACAACTTCAGATCACGGTTGTCGGGGGCGCAGTAAAAAGGTTCTTCCGACATTTTGGTGATAAAGATGTGAGGGTAATAAAGCATCTCGGGCAGTTCTATCAAGCTAAGCGACCGTGCTGCGATGGAGAATTCGCTGACGCGGTAAGCGTGGTTTGGCCCTGCCATAGGCCTGCCCTTTGATGAGCTTCACCTTACAAATCTGCCCTCCACACTGGGTCGTACTCCAGGGAATCGTCAATCCGTTCCGTACAGCTTCCAGATCATGAGTCATGCCCTCGCCGAGGGACTGGAAGGGCTTCGATTCGGAAAGCACTGCTTTTGTTATCCAACCATCCAACGTGTCGACATCACGTTGAGCTACGATTCACTGGAACTCTTCTTTAAAATTATGTCCTAATGCCAATAATGGGTTGGGTTGAAGTACAAGTGCGATTTCATAATTTTCGGTGCTATCCAGATGGTCAAAGGGACGAATCACCATCCACTGGTTCAAAGAAACCTTAGATTGAACGGCTAATTTGCCGGGAGGATGTGACCGCCAGGGTCGTACTGATGTTGGCATCGATTAAGGCGATAATAAAGCCCTCATCGTAGCGTACAAACCTATCTGGTGAGGTTATCCATTAAAGGCTTGGCGCCGTGCTATCCGAAGCAGGCAGATTCGAGCAGGGGAGCAAAATTCAATGAGCCTCGTTCATTGAGGTGGTCTTGATTCGAGAAGTATTCGAGGTCGGTGATCGAGGCAGACATATCCGTGTAACGGACTTCATGATCGGCAGCGAGCGACCGAAATAAGACTATGGCGCTCTCGAACTCCTCATAGTTCGAGCTTAGCTCTCGATAAAGCGGTGTCACTGGCATGTCTACCATGCAGACCTCTGCTCCGCGCGATTTGAGAAATTCCAGAATGCGCGCGTAAGATTGCGCACTTCTAATCTCCGCAGGCTCAGCATAAGGCCTTTGTTGATCGATGCGCCTTTCAGTTAAGAAATGGCGCTGACTTGCGGATGATGTGCTCCAGTAGTCCTTTTGGGTGAGCGCTCCATCTGGCTGAAACGTATATTTGTTCTCAAAACCAGCGCCAGAAAGAAATAGCTTCCAGTAGGTGTATATCTTCTCCTGATGCGTCCTGGTGAACATCCACAGGTAGGGCTTCCAATTCTTGGTGATGTATGGGCGAGCATCGATACGCTCATCATAGTTGTCTCGGTCGGGGGAAAACATGTTGGGAGTAGCTTGCAAGATCACCTTGCCAGGCTGTTTATCGGCAAAATAACGCCGCACCTTGATTTCGATCAGAGGAACGTTCTCGGATGGGAATGAAAGATTGAGGAAACCCGAAAGGCCATGAACTCCAAAGGAAGTGTGAGAATCGCCGAATATTACGTTCTGCGAGTCGCTTCTGAAAAACAGGTCGCGATGCCAGATTGATCTGTCATTTGGAATTACCCTGACACGAATAAGCAATTCTGTAGTTGCCAAAAACGCGATTGAAAGCAACGCGACACACACGAAGACTGTTATCACGTACCTTCTAGAATTGAAAGTAAAGGAACTCAATCGGCTCAATCCTGGTAAGGATTCTGAATAGCACAGCGGCGCTCGCAAGTGTTGTCACAATCGACCAGCGTAGATTGGGTCGCCACAATAACATTGTAGCTAACCAGCCTCTGTAAATGGTCAGCCTTTCTATCGCAGGCGAGAATCGACCCATTATCTCTTGAACATTTGGCATCGCCATCGAGATGAATGCTGCCAGACAGATCATTGGAATGGCGTATCTCTCGGCGAAGTACGGGGTTAGGCCATACCTAAGTCCTGGAACTTGAATATGAATTGGTAACGTCTCCGACAGCACGATACCATTCAAGCCTGCCATGCCTGTCAATACGCCAAGCGCCGCATCGAAGTTTTCGGCACGGAAGAAGACCCAACTTAAAACCACAACGAAGAAGGTGAGGGCGCGCCCCGTAAACGGGGATAACGGTAGGCCGCCTCTACCCCTTGGGCGCAATCCAAGCCAAACGTGATTGGTAACAAGAAACAGGCCGTGCAATCCACCCCACGCGACAAATGTCCAACCTGCGCCATGCCACAGACCTCCCAGCAACATGGTTATCATCAGATTAGCGTACCTTCGCGGCACTCCTTTACGGTTGCCGCCAAGCGCGATATAAAGATATTCCCGCAAGAAACGCGATAGAGTGATATGCCATCGCCGCCAGAATTCGATTATGCTGCCCGCCTTGTACGGGGAGTTGAAGTTGATCGGTAACCGGATGCCGAACATAGCCGCAAGACCCAGCGCCATGTCAGAGTATCCAGAGAAGTCAAAGTAGATTTGAAATGTGTATGAAAGCGCCCCACTCCAGGCCTCAAAAAAGGTAAGAGCCTCACCACGAAACGCAGCATCGAAAACACCATCCGCAAACGGGGCCAGCCCATCTGCCAGGATTACTTTTTTACCCAAACCCAGAACGAAGATCGTGCCGCCAATAGCCAGATTTCGCGAGCCAAGGTTGCGTAACCTGCTTGAGATAAATTGGGGAAGCATTTCCCTATGATGGACAATCGGGCCAGCTATAAGCTGTGGGAAAAAGCTGACGAACAGGAAATAACGTAGAAGGTCTCGTTCCAGACCTCTGCCTTTGTAGACATCCACTAGGTAGGCAATTTGCTGGAACGTGAAAAAGGAAATCGCCAACGGTAAAACGATACCTTCGATGGTGGCGTCTATTCCGGTGGTGCTACTCAGGCTGGCAGAAAGGAAACCAGCATACTTGAAGTAGCCGATAAGCGCCAGATTGAACGCAACGCCCGATGCAAGCAGCAAACGACTCGATCCGCGCGCGGCTAGCACATGAGCGAATATATAGTTGATCCCAACCGATCCCACCAACAAAAGTAGATAGGTAGGATTCCACCAGCCGTAGAAGAAAAGAGACGCAGCCGTCAGCCATCCCAACGCTAGGCGCGCGCCACCAAATCGCCTGGCCAGGTAAAAGCCAGCTAATGTGATTGGTAGGTAACCGAGGATGAATTCAAATGAACTGAAGAGCAACTACTTGTCCGATCCAGTTGCGGTTACATCTAAATATTCGTAGGGGATAGCGCTTCACTCTCGATAACGGTTTTCGCGAGGTCGCCTCAATGTGATTGTTAGACGCATCAGCGCTCTTTCAAACTTTGTAAGCGTTCACACCCTTTGCGCCTTCTGACTAGTGGTCCAACATCATTGAAATGAATACCATGATAGTCATTGTTCCTCTTGGGGGTTCAATCGTAACGTTGAACCGAGGAGGAACCATGATGTCTACCAAGAAGTACCGTATCAGACTGACTACCGACGAACAACAGGAACTCAACGCCTTGGTCTCACGCGGTCGGGCTGCGGCGTACAAACAGACCCATGCGCGCATTCTGCTGATGAGCGATGAGTCACGCTCGGACGGGGGAATGAAGGACGCGGACATCACCAGCGCGCTCGGTGTGGGACAGTCAACGGTCGAGCGAATACGCAAGCGCTGTGTGGAGGGGGGGTTGAGTCTGCGCTGAATCGCAAAAAGCAACTGCGTCGGCGTCAAAAGAGACTGGACGGCGAAGGTGAAGCACGGTTGATAGCGATGGCCTGCGGGGAACCGCCGGAGGGGCGTGCCAGTTGGACCCTGAAGCTGTTGGCTGACCAGTTGGTCGAGTGTGAGATAGTCGGGACCATTAGCACCGAGACGGTTCACCAGGCGCTTAAAAAAAAACGAACTGAAGCCGTGGCTGAAGCAGAGTTGGTGCATCCCGCCCGGTCAGAGCGCGGAGTTTGTGTGCGCGATGGAAGACGTACTGGAGGTCTACCAACGGCCGTACGATGGGAATGAGGTTCTGGTGTGCATGGATGAGACGAGCAAACAGCAAGTCAAGGAGACGCGAGTGCCGCGTCCCGCAGCGCCCGGCTTATCGGCGGCATACGACTACGAATACGAGCGCAATGGAGTGAGCAGCCTGTTCATGCTGTTTGCACCGTTGGACGGATGGCGCCGAGTCGAGGTCAGAGAGCGTCGCACGAAGGTGGACTGGGCGCATGTGATAAAGAAACTGGTCGACGAGGACTACCCTGACAGAGACCGGATCGTGCTGGTAATGGACAATCTCAACACTCACAAGCTGTCCTCGCTATACGAGGCATTCGAGCCTGCTGAGGCGAGGCGTATAGCTGAGCGACTGGAGATACACTACACTCCCAAACACGGGAGTTGGTTGAATATGGCGGAGATAGAGATCGGTGTGCTGGCTCGACAGTGCCTGGACCGACGGATTGCCAATCAAGACATCCTGCGCGGCGAGGTCAATGCTTGGCAGAATCAACGCAACCGGGATGTGATACGAGTGGATTGGCGCTTCACTACCGAGGATGCGCGCATCAAGCTAAAGTCACTCTACCCATCAATACAAAAACGTTGAACCACTAGGAGCTGAACGCTTACACATTGTCCAAGGCAGTTCGACAATCCCCGTCCCGAGGGGTGAACGTTTACCGAAAATGTCATGCTGATGCTGGGACAACCAAGGAGGCACTCCTAGAGTATTCGCTATACGAGATGATAATGATAATGTGAAGAATAACGATATTCTTGTTTCCATCATCCTCGCCATCGGCTTCTTCGGCTTCTTCGGCATCCTCGGCTTCATCGACTTCTTCGTTGGCGGCATCGTCAGCGACGTCGTCGTCGTCGGGATCGTCAGCTACCCCGCTTACGACGTTTCGGTTTCGTTCGACATCGTAAGCACCTTCTCTGCCGCCCTCGTCATCGCCGCCCTCGGGGCCTTCTATGGAAGCAACGTCAGGAGCGACCTCGGGAGCCGTTCATTCAATAATTAGAAGTCGTCCAATGCCGTTTGTTAACCCCATTAGTAAGGGGTCTGAACGCCTACTTAGAGCATCACCCATCATGGTCGTAGAACGACCTGCCCCTGTCCAGACCATCTTTGACTTTGGTTG
Source organism: Dehalococcoidia bacterium (assembly GCA_965206395.1). Classification (GTDB taxonomy): domain Bacteria; phylum Chloroflexota; class Dehalococcoidia; order Lucifugimonadales; family CATOSD01; genus CBDBJK01. The sequence goes on along the minus strand of CBDBJK010000006.1, from coordinate 25,832 downwards.
CGAAGTCTTCTAGCTCATCCGGCATTGGTATTTCCTCGCCTTTCAATCTTTCTTTGAACTGCTCAAAGACCCACTGCTCTGGGCGAGCATTCGGAATCTCGAAGAACTCATGGCTGAAAACGGGCAGCTGTTCAGAGCTAAAATATCCTTTGTCTCGAAGAGTGTAGCCTTCCAGGTTATCAGTGCCCTTGCCAAGTACCGCGCCTGTATCAACGTAGTGCTCCATCACCGGCTTCATGCCGTATTTCTGGATTGGGCATACCTTCATGCACACACCGCAGCCTTCGTAGCGGGCCATCACAGGGCGACAGCGTTCGTATATGACCTTGTTTTCTGGGCACCTCTCCACCAGACCTTGTCCTTTATCAGTGCCCTACCGGGACACCGGTCTACACAGACCTGGCAAAACAGACCTGGCAAATCTGACAGAATTTGGATATTCCGTAATCCACCGGCCCATCATATGTCACGGGCGCATCAGTCGTGACGATCGCAAGCCTTGCTCTCGATCCGAAGTGAGGCGACAATAGCTGACCGTTGGCTCCCAGTTGGCCCAGACCGGCGCTGACGAACATGGGAATGTATGCGGCGCTGTCCGCGCTGTCTATGTGCATCTGAGCATGATAACCCAGAGAACGAATGTAGTCTGTCAAGTCTTTCACCATTTCCGCTTTTGTCTCATAAGTTCCGTAATGAGCATGCTCACCCTCCAGGCTTGGGATAGTTTGGGTCTGATTGTAGTCCTGTTCCAAAGCGAGGCAGATCGCGTGCTCATACTTGACCCATGCCTTTCTGCTGGCGTAGGCGTACCGGTGGTCGAATCTCGTGAAACCCACCTCGCCGAATCCCAGCTCGCGCGCCTTGTGACGGAGTTTTTCGGTTACATCTTTCCCAAGCTCCAGTGTCCCCGTAGGCTCCAGATCGCCCGATACTCCAGCTGCTCGCAGGTGTGGCTTCGAGCGCTCGTTGTGTCCTTTGTGGTACTCCGCTACGTCTTCAGGTATGACAGCTCCAACCAACTCCACAGCCTGCTGCACTGAAGGATGAGATCGTCCCTTGGCTACCAGAGAGAATACCTGGTCGTTCCGCTGAAGGGTGCCCAGCATAACAGCTAGGATGGCTGAGGTGACGCGGTTACACATTGCTGCACTAAAATCCTGGTCGCTCGCCCCGGTGTACTTCAGCGCCAACTCCTCGGCCCGTCCAAGGAAGTGCGTATAGAACATAAACTGGTTCTCCAGACTGGGTAAGTCCTCCGAGTCAAGAGGAAAGGCACGAACCAGGCCTGTGAGGTTATAGATATTGTCTTTTCCCAAAGCCAATAGCCGCTCTCTGACCATAAGGCGGCCTTTTCCAGTCGCGATGTCAGGTGAGGGTTGTCTCTGCAGGCCCTTCGAACGAGTTCACGCAATTCGTTAATGGTAGATGCCTTCGCTTCCACGTCGTTACCTCCTTGCTCATAGACTCAAAGCGCCTGATCAAATTCTAAGATCAGCCTGATTGTCGGTCAGATTTCCGCTCCTCAGAGTCGAGATGAGTGGATGAACAGCGTTGCTCGTTCCAATAAGTTTGAGCGTCGAGATAAGAGCATCAAGTCCGCTCAGACCCAGAAGAGTACCATCAGTGGCTTTCAATAGTTGAAGCGACTGATCTCCAAGTGGTAGCTTGGAGCACGCATCGTCCCAAGCCCTGAAAATGCAGAGGCCTAGAGCATCTTGTCGTTCCTGCCTGACCTTTTCTATAGTCAATCCACTTTATAACCATATGGTATGATCAACGACATTATGACTTACAGCATGGACTTGAGGAAAAGAGTGGTTGGCTTTGTAAACGAAGGTGGAAGCAAGACGAAGGCATCACGTCGCTTTGAGGTCAGCCTGTGGTGCGTCAACGACTGGTGTAAGCGTGAAGACCTCGCACCAAAAGTTCAATCACTGAGGCATCGCAAGATAGACAAAGAGGCGTTGCGTCGGCACGTACGACTTTATCCTGATGCTTTACTGAGAGAGCGTGCTGAAGTATTCGGGGTGCATATCAACGCTGTGTGGTCAATGATGCGTAAGATGGAGTTGACGCACAAAAAAAGCGATGCGCTACAGCGAGAGAAACCATGAAAAGCGTATCGAGTATCTGAGGACACTGCGCCAGGTTGTCAAGGACAAAGGAAGTGAGCACATAGTGTATCTGGATGAGAGTGGATTTGAGCGCACAACTCACAGAGCGCATGGTTGGGGTCTTCGGGGGAAGAAGGTATACGGTGAACGCAGTGGCAAAAGGCGTCCTCGCACCAGCCTGATCTCTGCCAAACAGGGCAAAAGGCTGCTCGCTCCTATCCTGTTCGAAGGCAGCACCAACGCTACCTTGTTCAACTACTGGCTCCAGAGCCACTTGTTCAAAGAACTGGCCCAAAGCTCAACGTTAATCATGGACAATGCAACCTTTCACAAGACCGCTGCAACAAGGCAAATTATTGAGCAAGCTGGACACACTCTCCTCTTTCTGCCGCCGTACTCGCCAGACTTCAATCCAATCGAACAGGACTTTGCAATCATGAAAAGACGAAGGCAGTTTCTTCCTGCCGACACCACAATCGACGAAATCGTGAGATCGTATGTATATTATCTGGAATGACTATAATTGCAATCCACGCTCCCCGCCTCTCCGCCACACCTCCTCGTACCGAGCCTCCTTAGCCCATCCCCAGAAGCTTAAAGTGCCAGGGGTTGTAATAATGCATACGAAAGCCTGAAGGTACTCGGAATCCTGGGTTATGATAATCGTAGGAAACAGATCGGGAGGGCCTTGCTTGGGGGCAGCTTCAGTATCCGCGACTGACCTTTCCGGAGTTGCATGGTTGTCTTCCGTAGGACATGTTGCTTCTGCCGTCTTAGCCATTTCCCGCCCTTCGGCGCGCCAGCGCATCTCCCTTTCGTAGGCCGATGGTCCCGAATCCCGACCGAAGCGTCGTAGTATAACGCCGCGTTTGACAAGCTCCTTTAGACAGTTATTTCCCGCGAAATAGTAGCGGTCGGTTCCTTTTAACGATGGGATGACGGTGCCTGGCACTTCGCGACTGCCTATGCCCGCATCATGCCCAAGCATTTCTCGCCACCACCACCAGAATCACGAAGCACTAGCCAGCCTTCCGATGCTCTGGTAGAATCGGGCCGTCAAATAACATGAAGCCAAGCTATAACATCAAGCAGGAGCCGCTATGCCAACGACAGAGGAACTCAAAGCGCGCGCGCGGGCCGAGATTGACCGTCGAGGTGACGAACTTATCCGAGTTGCCAAAACTATACTGGAAAATCCGGAACCTGGTTTTCGCGAGGAAAAGACCTCCCGCCTGGTGGCCGAGAAGTTTCGTGAGTTCGGCATCCCATACCAGGATGGGATCGGCATCACAGGTCTGAAAGGTATGCTAGACGGCGGAACGTCCGGGCCGACCATCGCCGTCATGGGCGAGCTTGATTCGCTCAAAGTTATCGGGCATCCTCACACCGACCCGGTTACCAGCGCCGCTCACGCCTGCGGCCATCATTGCCAGATCGGAATGATGCTGGGAGTGGCCCTTGGCCTCAAGGCGGCTGGTGTGATGGAAAATCTGGCAGGCCGGGTCGCATTGATTGCGGTTCCTGCCGAGGAATACATCGAGGTCGAGTACCGCGACGAGCTTCGCAGGCAGGGCAAGATCGAGTTTCTCGGCGGGAAGCCCGAATTCATTCGACTAGGCGCGCTCGATGACGTAGACCTGGCTATGATGACCCATACGTCGAGTAACCCGGACGAGGGCAAGATTGCGTTTGGTGGTACGAACAACGGTATCGTGGCCAAGCGGATACAGTTCAATGGTCGTGCCTCCCACGCGGGCGGAGCGCCCCACAATGGCATCAACGCATTGAACGCAGCCATGATCGCTCTGTCAGCCATCCACGCCCAACGCGAGACCTACCGCGATTACGACACGATTCGCATCCATCCCATCATCACTCAGGGCGGTGTCGCCGTAAGCTCCGTGCCAGCCGACGTTCGCATGGAGACCTACGTCCGGGGCAGGTCCGTCGAGGCGTTCCTTTCTGCCAGTGAAAAGGTTGACCGCGCTCTGAGGGCGGGCGCGATGTCTGTAGGCGGAAGCGTCGATATTACCACGCTGCCCGGATACATGCCCATCCAGAGCGATGAGGGGATGCTTGCCACCTACCGCGCAAACGCCGCTGCACTAGTCGGTGAGGAAAACATCGTCAGACTGAGGCATCGCACAGGCTCGACAGACATGGGCGACGTGTCACAGCTTATGCCAGTCATCCATCCTTACGTTGTTGCCGCGACGGGCAATGGTCACGGCAACGACTACGTGGTGCAGGACTACGAGATGGGCGTGCTAACCGGTGCGAAGGCGATGGCTATGACCGTAATAAACCTGCTCGCGGACGGCGGGCGGCGTGCAAACGAAATCAAAGGCAATTATAAAGCTCCCATGAACAAGCAAGAATACCTCTCGCTGATGAGAAGCATGTTCAGCGAAAACACATACACCGAGTGAATTTCATGAGGGTTGCCATTCCTGATATGGAGCAGTGAAATTCCTCTTTTAGGGTAGCATATCACATTCTAATTTCATACTAGCCAGTAAGCAGGAGGGCGATATGCCGAGCATCGAAGACTTGAAGGCCAGGGTACAGGCGGCCATCGACGAGCGCAGCGAATGGCTAATCAATATCTCTAAGACCATACTGGACAATCCTGAGCCAGGCTTTCATGAATACAAGACTGCCCGATTCGTGAGCGAGAAGCTGAGCGAGCTTGGAATAGATCATGAAAGCGGCATCGCGCTCACCGGCATCAAGGGCCGCTTGCAGGGCGGGAAACCTGGGCCAACGGTAGCCATCATCGGAGAGCTAGACTCCCTCAGAGTCCTCGACCACGCCCACGCCGACCCTGAGACTGGCGCGGCCCACGCCTGCGGCCATCACTGTCAGATTGGCATGATGATTGGCGCGGCAGTCGGACTTATGGTGCCAGAGGTTAGAGAGGCTCTCGCTGGCAATATTGCCCTGATGGCCCTGCCAGCCGAGGAATTCATCGACGTTGAGTATCGCTGGAATCTGCACAAGGAAGGCAAGCTCGGTCTGATGGCAGGCAAGCAAGAGTTCATCCGGCTGGGCGCTTTCGACGACGTAGACATGGCGATGATGGTGCATACCGCGTCCACAAATGAGGAAGCCAAGTTCGCAATCGGCGGTACGAGCAACGGTCACGTAGTTAAGTACATCAAGTTCATAGGAAAGGCATCCCACGCGGGCGGCGCTCCCGACCAGGGCATAAACGCGCTTCAGGCGGCGATGATTGCGTTGAACGCCCTGAACACGCAGAGGGAGACGTTGAAGAATGAGGACACCATCAGATATCATGGCATCCTGACTCAAGGCGGCGTCGCCGTCAACTCGATACCAGCCGATGTCAGATACGAAGGCCGCGTGCGAGGAAGGAACACCGAGGTAATCGCTGACGCCAACATGAAGATGGACCGCTGCCTTCGCGCTGGCGCGTTGGCAATGGGCGCGAATGTCGAAATCGTCACCATTCCGGGCTACCTGCCGATGGTGAACAACGAGATTCTAATGGAAACCTTCAAGGGCAACGCGACCCAGCTTGTCGGCGCGGCGGAGGTTGGGACGCATCCAAGCGACAGAAACCGAGGCGGCTCGACAGACATGGGAGACCTCAGCCAGATAATGCCAGTCGTGCATCCCTATACGAAGGCCGCTACAGGATCAGGACATGGCACCGACTACGTTATTCAGGACTACGAGCAGGCGGTCATCAATCCGGCCAAAGCTATGGCGATGTCTGTCATCGACCTGCTGTACGGCGACGCGGAGAAGGGCAAAGAGGTGCTTGCCAGATATCCATCCAACATGACCAAGGCCCAATACCTCGCCCTGCAAGACCAACGCCTCTCAGAAGAGGTCTATGAGGGGAAATAATACTCGCTGTGCGCAATACATATTCTGTCCAATAGCAGGAGGGAGTCTGACTGACGGTCTACTTGACTTATTCTCTCAGCATGGTACAAAGAAATAGAACATGAAAGACGTGCCAATCACATTTACAGGAGGCGGTGTGAACGAGCAGCAAGTAGAATTCGGCCAGTTTCAGAGGGATATTGAATACTCAGAAACCCATCGAGAGGAACTGCTGAATCAGTATCCTGAACAGTGGGTTGCTGTCCTAAGGATGCTCTGAACAATCGGCTTCAGGCTGGGCCGAGTTGACCGGAGTGGTTTTGGGGGCGTTAAATTGCCTCATGGCACCGTGGTGAGGGTTATTGTCGGCCTACAACCGGCCCTGACAGGGCCTTTCGCCGCCCTTAGCCCTGATTTTGGGCGCACTTATACAAGGTCTCACGCCGCCAGGTACTGTTCGGCCCTCATCAAGTTGGCAAACCCCAGCAGCGTCATCAGCCGCTGCGTGTTCTTGGACAGCCCCCTGTAGCGGACCTTGGCGTAGCCGAAGTGCCGCTTGATGTACAGGAACGGATGCTCCACCTTAGCTCTGACCGACGCTTTGCGCTTCTCCGACACCGCCTCAGGGCTCCCAGGCTCCAGCTTCCGACGCTGGCCGGGCCTCATCGCCACCTGCCACTCCACGTCCAAGCCCCGGTTCCCCGGCCTCTTGTCAACTCCCTGATACCCAGCATCTCCCCACACCTGAGGACTCCCCACCGTGCAGCAACCGGGGCAACTCAGTCAGGTCATGCACGTTCGCAGATGTCGTGGTCATGCTGTGCACCACTCCCGTCTGCGAGTCCACACCGATGTGCACCTTCATCCCGAAGTGCCACTCGTTACCCTTCTTCGTCTGGTGCATCTCTGGGTCGCGCTCTTTAGCCCGATTCTTCGTCGATGAGGGCGCCGCTATGATGCTCGCGTCCACTATCGTCCCCTCCTGAAGACGGAGACCCTTGGACTCCAGATAGCGGTTGATCTCCTCGAACAGACCCGCGCCCAACTCATGCTCTTCCAGCAGGTGGCGGAAGTTCAGAATCGTCGTCTCGTCCGGCAGCGGCCCAGGCAGTCTCAGCCCTACGAACCGCCTCACCGATTCGACCTCATAGAGCATGTCCTCCATCCCAGGGTCGCTCAGGTTGTAAAACAACTGCACGCAGTGTATCCGTAGCATCACCGATAACTCGTAGGGCCGCCGACCACGACCGGCCTTGGGATAGAACGGTCGAATGCGCTCTTCCAACTCTTCCCAAGGGATCAGTCCATCCATGCGCTCAAGGAACTTCTCCCGGCGAGTCTTTCGCTTCTTGCTCTCGTAGTCCAAGTCCGCAAACGTCGGCTGGTTCATTGCCTCTCCTCCCCCGTCTTCAGGCCTTGGCCCTATTTTACTATCCCACAAGCCATCGGGACTTATTCAGAGCATCCCTAAAGGGGAAAGTGGTAGGACATGCCTCAGATGTTTACCAGCTTCTTGATGAGCTTGGGGAAAGAGGTGTTCCTACGGAGCGAGTGGTTTTGAGACACCTAACTCATCAAGAGGAACTATTCATTCTATGATACGAGGCTATCTATCTGCGGGTTGCATCTTTGGAAAGGAGACATCAACATGACAAGTTCAGCGCCCAGGCCGGAGACCATTGATAAGCTCGCAAGTGCAGTATATCCATCCTTTGCAATGCTAGCGGGCATGCAGCTTGACTTGTTTACCCCACTCAGAGATGGCCCGATGAGCACCGAGCAGGTTGCCGAGGCTCTCGGCGTGGGTTCCGACAAGCTGAGACCCTTGCTCTATGCCCTGGTAGCCGCAGAGTTGTTGATGCTGGAAGGTGACCTCTTTTCCAATACGCCCGAAGCCGATCAATTTCTGGTACGTGGAAAGACGACTTACGAGGGCGGGAGGCACCAATCCATATGGACGCGATGGCAGGGAGTGATGAAGACTGTAGAGACCATACAAACCGGAGTGCCACAGGCAAAGATCGACTTTACGACTATGTCGGTAGAACGAGTGGAAGCACTTGCTCGAGGCAGGGAAACGGAAACTGTAGCATCAGGTCGTGATCTTCTAGAAAGGTATGATTTTTCATCCTACCAGACTCTCTTGGATGTCGGTGGGAGTGCAGGGTATCTTAGTATTCTGGTTGCCGAAACCTATCCTCACCTACGAGCCACGGTGGTAGACCTCCCTACGGTGACGCCGCTCGCAAAACGCATCGTGTCGGAGTCTAAAGTCGCCGATCGAGTCCATGTTATGACAGCCGATGTTGTGAATGAGTCCCTAGAGGGTTCCTTTGATGTGGTGGTCTTGAGGAACTTTATTCAGGTGCTTTCCGCAGACGACGCGAGGCGTGCCATTTTGAACGTCAGCAAGGTCATCAAGCCGGGCGGCACGATATATATCTTGGGCCAGATCATCGACGATACACGCATCACACCCCTGGAAACACTTGGGATGAATTTATTCTTCTCGAATGTTTTTGACGAAGGCCAAGCCTACACCGAACGGGAGCACCGGGACTGGCTCACCGAAGCGGGTTTTCAAGGTTTTGAGCGCGTCGTTCTACCTAGCGGAGAGAGCATAGCGGTTGCTCGAAAGGCTGCATAGAGCCTTACTCTACGCTGGTCAAGATACTATCCTCCGAACCACGCCGCAAGCTCGCTTCCGTTTCGCTCCAGCCACGCGACGTTGAGCCGGATGCGCTCCAGCGATTGCCTGATGCTCATGTCGGCTGAGGGCGTCGGATTGTCCTGAAAGAAACGCTCGACATCTTCGCGCTTTTCCGGTGTCGAAAACCTCGACGTAATAGACACCAGACGCATTATTTGGAAGCCGCCTTTGCCGTAACGTCGGTCGAACTCGGCCCAATTGTCCTTGACGAACTCCCAGGTAAGATCGCGTCCAATTTTGTTTGACGCTGCCCAGACAACCATCGTTATAGTGTCTTGCGCACGTACGTCGTCAGAAAGCGACTTCTCAAGCGTCTCTCGTAGAAGGCCGGGCTGTTCGAACTGCGTCAGGGCGACGAGAAGGCGTACCTTCTCTTCCTGCGACGCAACTCTTCGTTCGATGTCCCACATCGTCTCGTAAGTTGAGCCACTGCCTTGCTTCGCCGCTAGTTGGAACACGAGGCCGCGAATGTCAGGGCGCACTTTAGCAGAGTCATCGGCGTACCACTCGAAACGACGGCTCGCCTCGTTTAGAGTAGCCACATCTTCGTAGCTGCCAAGCTGCGCAAGTACCGTGCTGCGGAGCAAAGCGTCCAGGTGTCCCTCATCTGGCCCGGCGTCCCAGCCTATACGTTGGCCTATAGGCTGGAAGATGCTCAGGGCGTACTCCTGGAACTTGTCGTAAAAAGGCGCATCCCAGAGAAGCCTGTCCATTCCTCCCAGGTTCGACGCGAGGTCGGAGCACACCGAGGCGTCCGTCTCGTTTTTGTATGCGTCGGCTAACTTTAGAAAATCGGTTGCTGGGATATGACCTGCCTTCGCAAGAGCGTAGGCGTCGTTCTGGATTCCTAGTCGGTCATTGGTGGGCAGCGTGAGGTCACGAATAGGAGAGGTCAGTTTGGCTAGCTCATCGCCAGGGTACTTTACGCGGTAGAACCCGGTCTGTAGCGGATTGACTTTGATCCACTCGTCTGTCGAGGCAGGCGTCAGGCGCATACTCGCCTGTGACCCCTCCATTAACGTCGAGACTGGCTTGGCGTCGCTTGCTGTTCTGGCGCTGACAGGCACTTGCCACAAGGAATCGTCCGGTTCCTGCTCGCCGATAATGTCCTCGTACACGAACCTGCTCTGTGAGAAGCTAACTTCTATGCCTTCGTCTTGTCGGTCGACTTGTACGTCCAGCACAGGGTAGCCGACCTGCTTGACCCAGGTGTCCATGATCGTGGCGACGGGTTGGCCGGAGGCGTCCCCCAGGGCGTTCCAGAGGTCTTCGGTTCGAGCGTTGGCATACTGGTTGGCGGTGAGGTATTGATGCAGTCCCTTCTGGAACGCATCCGCGCCCAGGAAGGTCTCCAGCATACGTAATATCGAGCCGCCCTTGCTATAACTAATGGCGTCGAACAACTCGCCTATCTCGGCAGGGTTGTTGACCTCTTGCTCAATGGGATGAGAGCTTTTCAGACCATCGAGGCTCAGAGCGGTGTTTGTGTCCGCTGTGAGGAACTGGGTCCACATCTCCCATTCAGGGAACAGGTTGTCTATTGCTTTGTCGCCCATCCATGAGGCGAAGCTCTCGTTGAGCCACAGGTCGTTCCACCAGGCCATCGTTACCAGGTCGCCGAACCACATGTGGGCCATCTCGTGCGATATGACCGCAGCTACAAGCTGTTTCGTCACTGCCGAGCTATTCTCAGGGTCGACCAGCAGCGTTGTCTCCCGATAGGTTATCGCGCCCCAGTTCTCCATCGCTCCGGCGGCGAAGTCCGGTATGGCGAGGTGGTCGAGCTTCGGGAGAGGGAAGGGGATGCCAAAATAGTCGTTGAAGTAGGTCAGGAGCCTTACCGAGGTCTCAAGTGCAAAGCGGCCCTGTTCCTCTTTTCCGCGAATCGCCCAGATGCGAATCAGAGTGCCACCGTCGGCCTCCTGTTCGACAGCTTTCAAATCGCCGACGATAAAGACCAGGAGGTACGTGGACATTATTGGCGACTCGGCGAAATGGACAGCCTTCGCGCCTGCTTGCTCCTCGGTCTCGCTGACGATCGGCATGTTTGATATAGCGACCAGGTCTGCAGGAATCTTGAGCGTAACGTCGAAGGTAGCCTTCAGCGCAGGCTCGTCCCAGCAGGGGAAGGCGCGGCGAGCGTCGGTAGACTCGAACTGAGTTGCCGCCATATATCGCTCGTTGCCGTCGACATCGGTGTAAGCACTGCGATAGAAGCCGTGCAGCCTGTCATTCAGCTCTCCCGTGAACTCGATGTCGAGCTGCGCAGGGCCAGTCGGTATCGTCGAGCCAAACTCGAATGTGACCGTCTCCTCGGACTCGTCAAGGGAGATGCTTTGAAGTGTTACGGCGCTGCCATCGGCAAGCGTCAACTTGCACGACTGGACGGCGATTTCTGCCGAATTGAGGACGACCTTTGAGGTAGGCTCAAGCACCTCGATGTCAATAGACTCTTCCCCTCCGAAGGTGAAATCGCTCAGATTGGGTTCGAGGGTCAGCCGATATCTGACAGGCCGCACGCTGGCTGGCAACATGACCGCATTGGATGTAGGCATAAAATTCCTTCTCGAAATTGATTAGACTGGCAAATCTGGCGACTACACGCCCGTCCAGTTTGGCTGGCGTTTCTCGGCGAATGCCCTTGGGCCTTCGACGCGGTCTTGCGACGCTACAGACTTTTGAAGCTCGCTGTAGGTGCGGCTGAATGCGATCTCGAAAGGCCAGTCCAGGCCGCTCATTGCCATCTGCTTGCTGGCGCGGACAGAAAGAGGCGCGGCCTCAAGTATCTCGTTGGCCCAACGATCGGCGGTAGGCATCAACTCGGCAAGAGGCACGACCTCGTTGACCAACCCAATTCGGTACGCCTCTTGAGCGGGAATCCTCCGTGCGGTGAGCATCATGCCCATAGAGACTTTTAGGGGCACGTGCCTTGGCAGCCTGTGAACACCGCCTGCTCCTGCTATCAAGCCGACGCGCGGTTCAGGCAAGCCTAGCTGCGCGTGATCGGCGGCGATGATGATGTCGCACGCCATCGCAAGCTCCAGGCCGCCACCGAGGGCGTAGCCGTTTACGGCGGCTATTATCGGCTTCCAGCATGTGAAATCCGAAGTAATGCCGCCGAAGGGCGCTCTCGGCCCAGGTTGGTCTCGCTCTCCCTGATGTTCGGATGTATATACGAGGTCGTTGCCCGCACTGAACGCTCGTTCGCCTGTGCCGGTGACGATGGCGACCCAAACGTCCGGGTCGTCCCGAAAGTCAGTGAAGGCTTCGTGCATCTCTGCATTCGCGGGAGGATGCAGCGCGTTCAATCTCTCAGGCCGAGTAATTGTGACGTATGCGATACGCCCCTTCTTTTCGTAGTTGATGAACTCGTAAGACATAAGTAATCCTCCTCAATCTAGGTCTAGCGTGGGGGAGTATATCAGATTATATTGGTTGCTACATCACCTGCAAGCAATTATTTCAAAACCGATGAGAACGCTGTCCGTAGAGGAGACGGACTCCGACCCAGTTCCTTTCTTTAAGGTGTCGGAGAGTTCGCAGAGAATTATTCTTAATTCTGTTCTTATCTCCGTCCTTCCGCGGAAGGACGTGCTCTGCGGTAAATTTCGAGGTAGTTTCTAGTGGTTCAACGTTTTTGTATTGATGGGTAGAGTGACTTTAGCTTGATGCGCGCATCCTCGGTAGTGAAGCGCCAATCCACTCGTATCACATCCCGGTTGCGTTGATTCTGCCAAGCATTGACCTCGCCGCGCAGGATGTCTTGATTGGCAATCCGTCGGTCCAGGCACTGTCGAGCCAGCACACCGATCTCTATCTCCGCCATATTCAACCAACTCCCGTGTTTGGGAGTGTAGTGTATCTCCAGTCGCTCAGCTATACGCCTCGCCTCAGCAGGCTCGAATGCCTCGTATAGCGAGGACAGCTTGTGAGTGTTGAGATTGTCCATTACCAGCACGATCCGGTCTCTGTCAGGGTAGTCCTCGTCGACCAGTTTCTTTATCACATGCGCCCAGTCCACCTTCGTGCGACGCTCTCTGACCTCGACTCGGCGCCATCCGTCCAACGGTGCAAACAGCATGAACAGGCTGCTCACTCCATTGCGCTCGTATTCGTAGTCGTATGCCGCCGATAAGCCGGGCGCTGCGGGACGCGGCACTCGCGTCTCCTTGACTTGCTGTTTGCTCGTCTCATCCATGCACACCAGAACCTCATTCCCATCGTACGGCCGTTGGTAGACCTCCAGTACGTCTTCCATCACGTCTTCCATCGCGCACACAAACTCCGCGCTCTGACCGGGCGGGATGCACCAACTCTGCTTCAGCCACGGCTTCAGTTCGTTTTTTTTTAAGCGCCTGGCGAACCGTCTCGGTGCTAATGGTCCCGACTATCTCACACTCGACCAACTGGTCAGCCAACAGCTTCAGGGTCCAACTGGCACGCCCCTCCGGCGGTTCCCCGCAGGCCATCGCTATCAACCGTGCTTCACCTTCGCCGTCCAGTCTCTTTTGACGCCGACGCAGTTGCTTTTTGCGATTCAGCGCAGACTCAACCCCCTCCTCCACACAGCGCTTGCGTATTCGCTCGACCGTTGACTGTCCCACACCGAGCGCGCTGGTGATGTCCGCGTCCTTCATTCCCCCGTCCGAGCGTGACTCATCGCTCATCAGCAGAATGCGCGCATGGGTCTGTTTGTACGCCGCAGCCCGACCGCGTGAGACCAAGGCGTTGAGTTCCTGTTGTTCGTCGGTAGTCAGTCTGATACGGTACTTCTTGGTAGACATCATGGTTCCTCCTCGGTTCAACGTTACGATTGAACCCCCAAGAGGAACAATGACTATCATGGTATTCATTTCAATGATGTTGGACCACTAGGTTGTGTTGACATTTGGTGCATAATGGATACATGTCAACGACTGAATTACGCAATGAACAATGGTCGAAAATCCTTGAATTTCTGCGCTCATGCCCAGACCTCTACGTTGGAGAGGAGGACGATTGCAGGCGCTACGTCGAGGCCATCCTGTGGATGGCACGAAGTGGTGCTCCTTGGAGACTGCTGCCTGAGCACTACGGTCACTGGAACAGCGTATATAAGCGCTTCGCACGCTGGTGTGAAAAGGGTGTATGGGAACGAATGCATCAGCATTTTGTGCAAGACCCCGATATGGAGCATGTCATCATTGATAGCACTGTGATAGCACTGTGATAGCACTGTGGTTCGCGCTCATCCCTGTGCTGCTGGAGCCTCCAAAAAAACGGTGGCCAATCGGCCCAAGCTCTTGGCCGGAGCCGAGGCGGGTTCAGTACCAAGATCCACGTGAGCGTGGATGGATTGGGCAACCCGTTGCGCTTTGAGCTCACAGCAGGTCAACGTCACGACATCACCCAGGCACAGGCATTGATAGCTGATTTCGAAACCGAGCATGTGATTGCTGATAAGGGATACGATTCGATGGATTTTCTCCAATGCATCCTGGGCAGGGGCGCGTTACCTGTGATTCCACCTCGGTCAAATCGAAAGACGCCACGAGAGTATGATGAGTACCTTTACCGAGAGCGCCACCTTGTGGAGTGTTTCATCAACAAGATCAAGCACTACCGGCATATCTTCTCTCGCTTTGACAAGCTGTCATCGCGTTTCCTGGGATTCTTGAACTTCGTCGGTGCTCTCATATGGCTCAGATGAAATGTCAACACAACCTAGCCAATTGCGCTCCATCTGGAGAGAAGATGACCTACCTGATGTTGTTCGGCATCAAGTACGCCGACCTCCTACATCGAGAAAACATCACAGACATCTTGAAGGCGGCAGGCGTCGCCACACTCGGCCCAACGGTGAATATGGGACGTCGATTGGCTCGCCATGTGACCCTGAAAGACCCCGATTGGCCCTCCTGAAGGTCTGAGGGAAGGTTTTGCATCAAGGGGGAGTCAAAGTCATGGCCCTCAAGTACCGTGGGGGACCAACCTCCGACAGTTCCATCGTGGTGGGAAGGCGAGAGGCCAGACGGGTCGCCGAGCAGTGCAGACACGATGCCAATGCGGCGTTGAATCTCAGCCCCTTTACGCCGTCAAGCGCGGGTAGGCAAGAGGTAGTGATAGGATCACAATCCCAACCACAACTCAAAGATGGTTCTGCCTACCGTCAACTTAGCCCCACCTGAAGAGGCTCGAACTCCCCGCAAGGATCGCTGTGCCAAGGACCACAGAGCCCCCAGCCACATCTCGAAGATGGTACCACCTACCATCCCCTTAGGCCCACTTGGTGAGGATCGAACCGATCCTTCGGGCCTACTTAGGGTCGCAAGCCACATCTGGAAGACTTCCCCACCTACCATCCGTGTCGGCCTACTACCCGGTCACGTCGCATCAGCGTCCCTGCGTCCCGACGCGTCACGCTACAGGAATTGAGAGACCTTGGTGCGTCGATAGGTTGCCGAGCCACATTTCGAAGATGGTGGTATCTACCGTATGCGTTGGTGGGCTGGACTTGACGAAATCAAGAACCGAGGCCGATTCCGACGTCACTCCGTCGCTCGGCATGGGGACCGTATACGTCAGCGTCGCCTCGTCTCCCACCACCTCGATGCCCTCAACGAAGTTGCGGATGAGCGCCTTCCGCTCGGGGATCGTCCCGTCCTTCAGGAAGTTTCGGAAGTCCGCCACGTACTCCACTATCTCCTCGGTGTCGGGCAGGACAACCCTGCGCTGCTCAAGGCGGGTCTCGGCATCGTCCCTCGCAGCCTCCAGCTGCTCCTCACGGTGCCTCAGAGACATGATGCGGGGCGACAGGACCTCCAGGGTCAACTCGCTGGTCTCAATGGCCTCGTAGAGCTTCTCAAGCCGCTTCCTCACGTCGGATAGCTCCGCCTCGACGACCTCCAGCCTGCCGGAAAGCTCCCCGGCCATCGCGTCGATCTCCTCGGCCACCAGCTGCACCAGGGCCACGATGGTCTCCTCGTTGAGGATGCGCTCCCTGATCTTCTCCACCACGAAGGTCTCCAGCCCCGGTGCGTTCAGGTAGCGGGCGCTGCACGTCCCCGCTCCCTCCCTGAACAGGGTGCCGCAGATGTAGTAGGCGAACTGGCCGCTCTTGGCTCCCTGGGCCGAGTAGGGCTTGCCGCACACCCCGCAGCGCAGGAGGCCGCTCAGAAGGTACGGGCTGCCCACCCTGGCGGGCCTCTGCACCTTCGGGGCTCGGTCGCTCATCGCCTGCTGCACGTCGTCGAACAGCTCCCTCGACACCAGGGCGGGCCATGCTCCTTCCACCCTTATAGGGTCCTGGGCCTTCTCTCCCTTCGATATCCGGCCCCATACGGCTGTGCCGGTGTACGCCTCGTTCCTCAGCACGTAGTGGAGTCCGCCCTTGTTCCACCGCTTGCCCCGGTTGGTGACGCCCCTCTCGTTCAGCTCCTTGCATAGCTCCTTGAGGCCGCTGCCCCGCAGGGACTTCTCGAATATCTCCTCCACCACCGGGGCGGTGGCCGGGTCCACCTCCAGCGTGGGGCGCTCCTTCGCCCCGTCGCTGACCTTGACCTTCCTGTAGCCGAAGGGGGCCTTGGAGCCGAGGAAGAAGCCCCGCAACGCGGCCTCCCGCATCCCCCGTACGACCTCCTGGGCAAGATTTTCGCTGTAATATTCGTCCACGCTCTCGATGATGCCCTCAAGCAGCCTGCCGGTGGCGTTGTCCTCGGCCTGCTCGGTGATGGACACCACCCGGATGCCCTTGCGCCGCAGCTGGGATTTGAAGGCTACGGCGTGCTCCCGCTTGCGGGTGAAGCGGCTGAATTTCCATACGAGAATCACGTCGAAGGGGGCCTTCGGCTTGCTTCCCTCCTCGATCATCTCCCTGAACTGGGGCCGGTCGGCGACTCGGCCGCTCTCGGCCTCGTCGACGTACTCGCGGGCCACGGAGTAGCCGTTGGCCTTGGCGTACTCTTTGAGCGCCCTCAACTGGGCGGACACGGACAGATCCACGTCCTGCCTGTTGCTGGACACCCTGGCGTACAGCGCGGCGGGGGTAAGCGGCTGTAGGTGCTTCTTCGTCGTCATTCTGTCCTCCTTCAATAAGTCCATTCAATCGACTCCTGCTTAGCTGTCCACCAACTCGATGCGGTCGCCGTAACGCCGAAAGTCTGCGGTGTTGAACGTCAGCAGCCTGCGCTCCCCATGCGCCAGCATGGTCGCCACGATGTTGGCGTCGTGAATCTGCCGGCCCCCTGCGGGAACCTCTCGGCATAGGGCCACCAGGAACTCGGTCACCACGGGGCCGTCCTCAAGTATCTCGAAGTTGCCGATAAGCCTGCTCACGTCGTCGAGAGCTTCCTCGCGGGTGATGGACACCGGCCAGGTCTGCGGGCGCGTGACCACGGCCAGGTACTCTCGCATCACCTGACGGCTGATCCTCAGCGGTTCAGGCTCTCGAAAAGCGTGTTCCAGGCTCGCCCTGGCCACATCGTGGTCCGGCGCGCCGGGGACGCGGGAATTCACCAGCACGTTGGTGTCTATGAACATGGCTGGCCTAAACCCTTTCCTCGTAGAGGTCCTCTCGCCGGAGACTCAAGCCTTCCGGCCACACCGCCGTGGGGTGGACGGGCCATGCTTCGTCGAGGGGAAGCCTGGGTATGGGCTTGGAGTGCGTCCGCCGGAACAGCAGCGTCTCGGCGTCCATGTCAACCTCCGCCGTCTCCCACCCGGCCACGCTCCAGGCAAGGGCGTGGCTGTGTCCGTTCCCGCCTCTCTGATTTCCCCACCAGGGCCGGTGCAGCCGTGCGGAGGGAGGCAGCTCGAATCCAATGACCGCCTCGACCTCGTTGAAGGAGGTCCTCCACTCAGAGACCTGAAGGCTGCCCAGGTACGTGTACAGTCTCTGGTACTTGCCCCGGATTACCATATCTCGGTACTTGTCTTTCTGGTCTACGGCCATCTCGTGTCTCCCCCGTCTAGGCTAGCCTGGGTGGCAGTTGAGCG
The DNA here is from genome assembly GCA_965206395.1 of Dehalococcoidia bacterium. Taxonomy (GTDB): domain Bacteria; phylum Chloroflexota; class Dehalococcoidia; order Lucifugimonadales; family CATOSD01; genus CBDBJK01. The sequence continues at coordinate 8,183 of CBDBJK010000006.1, read as the reverse complement.
CCCACTACATTGTAGTGAGTTAGTGACTTCAGCGCAAGCCCCACGGTGAAAAGGGGCCAGACAGGGCACGCGCACAGACTCCCCTTACAGGGCGCGGGATTCGCGGTGTTGCTTGGGGTGCTCTACGCGTGTACAGGAGAATGCGGGGGGCGGCAAGTTGCAGGGTGGGCGATTCCATAGCTGAAATCGGGGTGAACGGCGCTGCCTGCCACATCGGAGCAAGCAATCCGATTCCGTAGCTCCTTCCACTCCTGTAGGACAGCCTCAGCTACGAGAGTGGACAAAGTGCCGGTCGGCGAGTCGGGCGGAAGTGGACAACGCCAGCTACGAGAGTGGACAAAATGCCGGTGGGGTTTGCGGGCGTGAATTGAGAGCATGGTCTGAAGGCTCGACGCCGGTTCCCGTGAGCCGCTCAGTCTGCGTCCTCGCCCTCCGCCGGCGGCTCCGGCGCAGTCCCGGACCGGGCCGCCAGACGCCGCAGGTGAGCGCGGGCGATCATTCGGGCCAGGATGCGAAGCCCGCGCCGCACCGCCTCCTGCCGCTCGGCGGAGTGCGCCGTCGCCCGGCGATTGTTCGATGGTCTCCGCGCCAACTCTTTCCCCCTCTGTGGTTTGCCGCGACTCATCGGATCGCGGCTCTCGCAGGAGAGTGTGCACAATCGCAACGCGGAATAAGACCTCTCATAGCTCTGCGCAGGGATGCGGGGTGCTACAGGCTCTCTTTTTTCGGCCCCTTCAACGTAGTATTGGGGGTGTACAGGAGTTTGAGTTCCGTAACAGAGCGTACAGAGTCGTGATTTCGTAGCCGAAACGAGGGTAAATCGCCCCTCTACAGGACGTAAACAGTGAACACTTTTAGAAAGGGTGCGTTCCGGACCGCAATGACATTGCCAAACGTGGGGAATGCCATCGGCAGGCCCGTGGGAGCGGCGTCTCAATGACATTAGGCCCCGGAAAAGGCGATTGAAATGGGGGTGCAGGACGTGGCGGTTTTGCGGCTGTCAGAGGCATCTTCGGCCCTCTGAGAGGCGTTGACGCAACCACGTTGCGGGGTTTGATGTCGGGTCGCTCAGGGTCTCGAAGCCGGTCTCCCAGGACCTCCAGCCCGGCACGGGTTCCCGGCGCGTCGACGGGGACGGTGGCCCAGGTTGGCCCATCGGATTGGCCGCCGATTGCAGTCAGGGGATGTATACGGAAATGGGACTCTGGGCAGAAGCGGACATTCTCGGAGTGTCGGGGCGGCCCCCTACCTCAGCACGAACCACCACAGAAGAACGCTGGCGATCAGCAGCGCCAACAGCACGAAGGCGGTCACGCGGACCGCGATGAGCGCTTCCTTCGTCTCCTTGTGCTCGGTGCGCTCCCTCCGGTACGCCTCCTCCAGCTCCTGATGCGGCCGTCTGCCGGCGGATGCGGACTCCTTGGCCTCATCCCGCTCCCGCTCCAGCTCGGACGCCCTGAGCTTCAACTCGGACACGTTTTGCTCCAACTGGCGCACGGTCCGCTCAAGCTCCTGCTCCCTGGCGACGGCACGGCGCAGCAGCTCCGCGTCGCTCAGATAATCCGGCCCCTGCATCCGCACGTAGACCCGGCGGCCCTCCCTGACAACCTCGACCTCTCCACTCCTGATCTTCCGGTCCAGGGTCGAGAAGGATATCTCCAGCTCCTCAGCTGCCTCCGCTTTCGTCACCCAGCGGACAGGCCCATCCATCGCTTTTCCCCTCCTATCGGCTGACACGTCAGCGGTTGTATCGGCGGTACAAAATGTACTCGGACGCGTCCTCTATTTTAGCGCAGCTTCCCAATTTTGTCCCTGACCGGTCAGGCGACACGTCAGCCCCGTTTCGTAGCTGAAACAGGGGTGATTTGGCCGTCGGCGGACCCGGGAAATCGGGCCGGTTGTCCCATTTTGTACCCCCCAGCCAGCATAGAGGGGAGATAGCGACGCATCGGCGCTATCTATCTCCCTCCTACAGGACATGACGCATCCGGTGATAGAGACTGTCCCACTGGTAGGCGCTCAGCCCGGACAGGGGCAACCTCGGGGACTCCGAAGTCCACAGTGGACGCCACGACCTTCCCAGTATTCCTGAGGTGGACAGCACGGGGATGCAGGACACGAAGATGGGCAGCGACATCCGGCTCATCCGGGCAGCGGTGCGCACGTAGGTTGCCTCGACCTCCTCTGTGTCCACGACGAAGAGGGTGACGGGGTATGGCGGCTGGTCGTCCTTATGCTCGTTTGACCAGTAGTAGCTCTCATAGGGTTCCAGGCGGGCTATGACTCCCTGGGGATGCCTGGCGCGTAGCTCGTACTCGAAGTAGAACGGTATCCGAAGGCCCTGGGCGGTCATCTGCCCCACGGCATCGGGTGCGATGGCGGAATCGCCCCAGTTGTAGGCCCGGTCGGACCTGTCGGTGGGGACGGACCACTGAAGTTCGCTGTGAGGGTCGGCCCTGGCCTCGGCCTCCAGCTTCGAGAGGAACCAGGTGATGCCGTCGGCGTGCTTCGTCTGCCTCGCCCACGTCTCGATGCGGTGGCCCACGTGCCGTCTCCGGCCCTGGCGGTCAGTGGTGAGGGCGGTGCTCCAGATGCCCTGCGTGGTCGGGAGCTGGGCGCGGTCCCTGTGTGTGACGTAGCGAATGCCCTCGGCGGACAGGGTGTAGCGGGTGTCTCCACGTTTGCCTCGGCGCTCCACCAGGCCCCAGCTATCGACGAGGCTGCGTATCATCTGGCTGACCCGGCCCTCCGAGACGCCGAGCCAAGTGGCAAGGTGCTCACGGAGGATCATCGGGTGGTCGGTGATGAGGTCCAGCGTCCGTTTCTCCGAAGGGCTGATGCCGAAGGCCGGCGCAGCCTGCGCCATCCGCTCGGGACGTGGCAACGAAGCCCGCTTCCGCTCCGGTGATGCGGTGGAACGCCTTCCGCCGGGGCTGCCGTGCGAACTCACGTCCTCCAGCGTGCGGTACGTGCTGCCGACCCACGAGTATTTGTGCCAAGGCGAAGGTCCCGTCTTTCGAGCGCGTTCCTCGACTCCACGGCAACGTAGCAGTCGTCAAGGTTCAGTCGCTCGGTGAACCTCGTCGTCAGCCTCTCCTCCCAGACGCTGGGGGTCAGGATCAGGACGGCGCTAGGACGGCGGGTGTAGTCGTACCCCGCGATGGCCCTCAGCCGGTCGTAGAGAGACCGGCGCCGCAGGGCCAAGCCCTGGCGCACCACGCCGAAGCTGCGGCCGTCGTGGAGGGTGATTGTGGCGTCGAAGCGCCCCCTGCGGTGGAACTCCACGTGCGAACGTAGCCCGTCGATGCCGGGGGACATCGAGGCGGCGAGTCAGTAGACGCTGGCCACCGCGTCCATCCTGCGGATGAGCAGCGTCGGCCACTCCCCGGACACAGGGTAGGCGCGCACGAAGTCGGAAGGCGTCTCGTAGCCGAGGACCCCGGTAGCCTCTCTGATGCCAGTGATGGTCAGGTGGTATCTCTGGCTCGAAGGCAGGTAGGCGGTGCCGTGGCTCACCCTCCCAGCTATGCCGTCGGCCAGCAGGTTGGCCAGCGTGCGGTGAACCGTGGCGTGCGGCTCGCCCAGGATGCCTGCCAGCTCCGTCGAATCGACGAAGGGTGTCCGGCTGAGGGAGTCGAGCAGCTTTCGGTCGGTGAGAGCCATGCATCAAGAGTAGCAAAGAACTGGCGTGATGGTCTGCCGCCACATATCAGGGTCGATGTATAAGAGAACATCGGTTGCTGTTCTCATGGCAGAGGAGCCGGTGAAGCCCAAGGGCCGTAGCAGCTAGGCTCAGCCCCAACCGCCTCCCTGTTCGATTGGGCGTTCAGCCTTGAGCAGAAGCGGGAGAAGGAGCCGGCCGGCGCGGGACCCTAGATCGCTCAGAAAAGAGGGAGGTCGTCGCTGCGAGTAGTTGCGACGGCCTCCTGCACGTCCATGTGTGCGGCCCTTTTCTTTTGCCCATTTTCCGGTGGGGCATTGATTCCTCTTCTTCGTTCGGCCTCTTCTGCGTCAGATGGTCCATCTGGGGAAGCGGCAGGCATGGAAGCCAATAAGAGGAGACTCACTCTGGACCTGGCCTCCACCCTTCAACGTTGGCTGAAGGTCTGGCGGTCAAGGGCGTCAGCATGCGCCGGAGCGGTCAAACCGCCGTCAACCGGGAGGCCGACGAAGGGAGAGGCCCGTTTCTCGGCGCCGCCATGCGCCATAGCCGACACGCGCTGGGAGCGCCGCCAGGACGATAAGCCGTCCGTCCCCGTCTGAGGGCCCGTGGCTTCAGCAGAAGGGCAGGCCGCCAAGGTCAGAGTGGTCCAACTGGTCTTCCAGGCTGCTTGGCACGCACCCGCTCAAGTCGTTGTCGCGGAGGCTCAGCGAATTCAGGTTGGAGAGGCTGCCCAACTCCGCCGGTATCTCCCCTGGGCAAACCACGTGCAATCCCCGCAGAGTCGAGAGAAGTGGCACGCCTGGGACTCAACAGTTGGCCCGTTGTTCATAATATAGGTGGCGCCCAGCCGTTAGACACGGGAAATCATTGCCATGGATCTCAATCTCGACTTCCCGCTTAAGCATGTTCCACACCTCGGAAGGTATCTCCCCGCTTAGCTGGTTTTCGTGTAGAGTCAGACTCTTCAGGTTATCGAGGTTACCCAACTCTGAAGGTATCTCCCCGCTCAAGGCGTTGTTGTTGAGGTACAGCTCTGTCAGGGTTTCATAGTTACCCAACTCTGGGGGTATCTCTCCACTCAGCTGGTTCCCACTGAGGTTGATGCTTTCCACTCTGTGGTAGTCGCCCCAGTTAATAGCCAGATCTGGCGGTATTGTCCCGCTCAGCTGGTTCCCACTGAGGTTTAGCTCGAGCATGTTGGAATTCGCCAACCCTGACGGTATCTCGCCGCTCAATTGGTTCCCAGCGAGGTTTAGAATGCTCACGGTCACTGTGAAATTCGCCAACCCTGTGAAATTCGCCAACCCTGACGGTATCTCACCGCTCAATTGGTTCCCAGCGAGGTTCAACTCGTACAGGGTGGACATATTCGCCAGTTCCACCAGTTCCGGCGGAATCTCACCGCTCACCTGAGTACCCGTAATCCTCAGGTGTTGTATTTTTGCCAAGTCGCCAAGTTCGGGGGGAATCTCGCCGGTCAACCCGTTCCCGCCGATTGACAAATCCCTCAGGTTGGCGAGGTTGGCCAGCTCCGGCGGTATCTCCCCCGTTAATCCGTCACCACTGAGGGACAGGTATTCCAAGTTGGGGAAATTGCCAAATTCTGGTGGAATCTCCCCCCTTAAACCGCCGCTATAGTCGTCGAGGCCCAGTACTTCCAGGGCTCCGAGGTCAATCAGCTCCAGGGGTATCTCCCCGCTCAACTCCTGTCTAGTCCCTGTCCCCCCCATCTGCAAATAAGTGACGCGGCCGTTGTCGTCGGTTTGGACTCCAGACCATTCGCCCAACGGAGCGTCGGTCAGCCAGTTTCCGCTCTCCTCCCAGTTTGGTCCGTCCAAGGCATTGTAGAAGGTGACCAAGATTTCCCTGTCCGTTGCAGGCGAGCCCGGTGCAGGCGCACGGACTCTCTCGGTCGCCTCCGTGGCAGGCGCAGCGGTGGCAGCATCTTCTCCAGGCACTGCATCCCCGCCACAGGCGGCGAGCAGGGGGACCAGAATCAGCGCAAGGGCGGCGAATCCCGCAAGCAACATCCATGCAGAGCGTCCGGGGACGAGGTTATTCATCACTTTGTCGCTCCTTTCAATAGTCATAGGCCCGGCTTCGCCAGCGCATCTATCGACCGGACGAACGCCAAGCGAACATCTCCAAACTTTATTGGCCAAGAACTTGATCTAGTATACACTTCGTTCCATATGAACTGTATAAATATCACCCCTTTGTCTATATGAATACTTGTGCAATTTTGCTCCCGGACGGTATAATGGGGGCCGTCGATTACGTCGTCAAGCCCTTCTCACCTACGGAGCTAGCTGCGAGGATCAGGGCGGCGTTGCGCAAGCGGGCGGCGTCCGAGCCGTCAGAACCCTACGTGTTTGGAGAGCTGACCATCGACTACGCCGAGCGCCGCGTGACGCTGGCCGGGCGTCCGCTCCCGCTGATAGCGATGGAGTACCGGCTGCTCGCCGAGCTATCGGCCAATGCCGGGCGGCTGTTGACCTACGAGCATCTGCTGGAACGGGTCTGGGGCGAGAAGAGCAGCGGCGACGTGCGGCCCATGCGCACCATCGTAAGCAAGCTCCGCCGCAAGCTGGGCGACGACGCGGACAACCCCACCTACATCTTCACCGAGCCTCGCGTCGGCTACCGGATGCCGAGGGGCGAGGCGAAGGAACAGGAGACGGAGGGGTGAGCGTCACAAAGATAGATGCGAAAGGACAAGCCACAATTGAGCCATCTCAGGGCCATCGCAAGATCCTTCGCACCACCGGGTCATAGATGCCTCGGACAACTTCGTAGGGCTCTTTTGCTGGATCTACCCTACAAGTGTGCACCAGCGAACTAATCACGACATGGGCCACAGGGCTCTAGCACCTTCTAGACACGTTGGACTATTCTTAACGCTAGAAGCGCAGGAGTGACGAAAATGCCCTCCTCAATCGAGTGGACCGACGAGACATGGAATCCCGTAACGGGTTGTTCCAGAGTATCGCCCGGCTGCGACAACTGCTACATGTTTGCATTGTATCCACGTCTCAAGGCGATGAGAGTCCCGGGCTACGACGCAAGACCAGACGTCGTGCAGCTTCAGCCGGATAGGCTCGATTTGCCGCTGTCGTGGAATAAGCCACGCCGAGTATTCGTTAACAGCATGTCAGATGCGTTTCATCCGGAAATCCCAGACGAATACCTACTTTCGATGTTTCAGATCATGAAGCAGAGCATCGACCGTGCGGGGCACGTATTCCAAGTCCTGACCAAGCGTCCGGGGCGCGCCGTCGCATGGTGGCAGAAATACAGCGGTTACTTTCCAGATGGCTGGCCTGAAAACATCTGGCTTGGGACTTCTATCGAGAATCAGAAGTACGCGCCCCGCCTTACGGTGCTCGCACGTGTGCCAGCACCGGTCCGATTTGCATCAGTTGAGCCCTTGCTGGGGCCTGTTGATCTCACCGCTTGGCTATCGGCTGGTGCTCTGTCATGGGTGATTGTGGGCGGCGAAAGCGGGCAACGAGCCCGGAGAATGGACTTGAAATGGTTGGACGCGCTCAAGTCGCAATGCGAAGAGAGCAGCGTTCCCTTGTTCGTCAAACAGCTAGGCACTCTATGGGCTCGCGCAATGGACTCCAATGATCCCAAGGGAGGCTCGCCGGCCGACTGGCCTGACGGAATAGTCTCTCGAGAGTACCCGACGACAAAGAATACAGCTACGCAGACCACAGCCTAACGGAGCTACGATGACCACTTACAACGGCGACCTACTCCTCCACGACTCACCACACACTGGGGCAAAACACCGGTTATACCGTTACTACCTTGATGCTTGGTTGCCAATTCTCATTCGGGGCAGGATGCCGCGTGTCCGAATCGTTGATGGATTCGCTGGGCCTGGCCGCTATAGCATCACCGGCAGGGAGGGTTCGCCCCAGGTCGCGATTCGGGCAATCTTGGAGAACTCCCAACTGAAGCCAGTGTTACACGGTGATCGGCGGATTCTGCTGCAGTTCATTGAGCAGCGCCCAGATCGCGCCAGGCATTTGGAGCAAGAGCTGGCAAGCCTAACGACGAAACCGGTCTTCCGATTCGAAGTCAAGCAAGGAGATTTCGCATCCGTCTGGTCAGCTGAAATGGATGGCATAGAAGCTTCTGGCGCAGGAGGATTGGAACCCACTCTGCTGTTCATAGACGGCTTCGGTTACGCTGGGTTTCCGTTGCATCTCCTCACTAGAGCCCGTCGGCACCCATCTTGTGAGGTGCTCATCAACTTCGCCTGGCCCTCCATCAATCAGTGGGCAATCAACGATTCGAGCAAGCACGGTGCACTGAACCAGCTGTATGGCGGTGACCGGTGGCGCCCTGGTATAGGAATAGCTGACCCATGGGTTCGAGAGCAGTATTTCTTGGCGCAGTACCAACAGGCTCTCGCCGAAGCGGGTTGGCAGGGCACTTCGTTCAGGATGCTCAACGAGAATAATCAGACGAGCTACCACTTAGTGTTTGGCACCACCAACCCAAAGGGTAT
>CBDBJK010000005.1:0-85328 GCA_965206395.1 Dehalococcoidia bacterium | reverse complement strand
TCTTCGCCACCTATAGCTATCACGGCTTCATCACCGACCGGGACGGGGAGACGCTGGAACTGGAGGCCGATCATCGCCGTCACGCCGAGATCGAGAATGCGATACGCAGGTCAACGCCCGCAGGATGCCGGGTCAAGCCATGCGGCGCCTGACTGAGAACCTGCGGCGCGACGGGGCCTTGTCGTCTGCGCCTTTGATATATGGTGACCGGATCATTAGCGGTCACCACCGCGTTGAGGCAGCGATGAGGCAGGCATTGTAGAAGCCGATTGCCTGTCCATTGAGGGTGAGGTAGACGAAGGGCGGCTGACGGCCATCCAGCTATCTCACAATTCCTTAGCCGGCGAGGATGACCCGGAGGTGCTGCGGCAGATGCTGGAGAGCCTCTTGCCATTGGAGCAGGCCTACGCTGCCGTTCTGGACATGGAGGTGCCGAAGCCTCCTCCCCTGCGTCCATCCATTGGTACGCCGGACACAGTGACGGTTGCAGTCACGTTCACTCCGCCGGATGTTGAAGAGATACGCCGTGTTGGTGATTTGTCGCTGTTTGCCCAGATCGAACCCCTGGACCAGATGCGCGATTTCCTTGAGGCTGTATTTGCGGTAAAATTGCAGACGACCAGCACCAACCGCTTGGGCAAGCCGGGCGTACCCACGACGATGGCTCGGCTGTCGCAGTGGGCGTTGGAGAACGGGTATCTCGATTCTGAGCGTGGGAAGGATTCCAGCAAAGGGTAGGTTATGGCTAGACCAACGAAGCTGACGCCGGAAGTCCATGAGATCATCATTAACAGCGTGAAGGCTGGTATGACCTATCGGCTGGCCTGCGTGAGAGTGGACATTGATGAGAGCACTCTGTATCGCTGGCTCACAGCCGGTGAGACACAGGTCAGGGGTAGGTATTGCGAGTTTCGCAAGGATTTTCAACGCGCGATAGCTGACTCTGCAGAAGTGTTGCTGAATCAGATTCGAGTCAAGGCATATGATGACTGGAGGGCGGCGGCGTTCATTCTGGAGCGACGTTTCCCAGATGACTACGGCAAGCGTACCGAGGTCACGGGCAAGGACGGTGGGCCGGTGAAGGTGGACACCGAAACTCAGCACGTCTTTCAGCCGACTCAGGAAGCGTGGGATGAGGTATTGCTGAAGCGGGCCGAGTTCGAGAGGCTACGAGATGGTGACACAGACGAAGATACCGCCCCCGACAGTCTCTAATAATCCGTGGTGGGGGCATGACCCATCGGATAAGCAACTTGTAGCTCTCTGGGCCTATGCGGAATGCCCTAATCTGTTCTACGGCGGCGCGGCTGGCCCAGGCAAGACCAGTTATCTACTCATGGCCGCCGTCCAGTACGTCCAGTATCCCCACTACCGAGCGTGATACTCCGCAAGACCTACGCTGACCTGAGCCTTCCAGGTGCTATCATGGACCGTGCGATAGATTGGTGGGACGGCGTGGAGGGCGCTAGGTTTAGCCACTCTGATAAGACGTGCTATTTTCCTTCTGGTGCCCGTATTACGTTTGGCTACCTAGCCAGCGTGAGGGATCACTTTCGTTATCAGGGGGCTGAGGTTCACTTCATAGGCATTGACGAAGCGAGCCAGATACCCAGCCATCAACTAAGATATCTTCACTCTCGGATTCGCAAATCCAAAGTTGACCCCATCCCTGCACGGTATAGACTGGCTAGCAATCCCGGTGACGTCTCCCACGATTGGCTCAAGGACACCTACGTCAACGGCGCTGATGGGCATGACGTTGTGTACTTGCCTGGCCTGATGACCGATAATCCAGGCCTAGATGTGGATGAGTACCGGAAGCAACTAGCTCATCTTGATCCTGTAACCCGTAAGCAGCTCGAGGAAGGCGACTGGGACGTGCAATTGTCTGGCGGGGTGCTGGACGTGTCAAAGCTCAAATACTATGTCGAGGGCGAATTCAGGCAACGTGTCCGGTATTGGGACTTCGCCGCTACGGAGCAGAAGGAAGGCGTTGATCCTGACTGGACGGCTGGCATTCTCATGGGAGTTGAGGACGGGGCTTACCAGGTGCAGGACGTGCAGCGGTTCCGCGAAGGCCCCGCCGAGGTGGAGGTTCGTGTTAGGGCTCAGGCGCAGATAGACGGCCCCAATGTTCCAGTGCGCATTGAGCAGGAACCTGGTAGCGCTGGAGTGATAGTGATTGACCACTATGCCCGTCATGTCCTCCAGGGGCGAGACTTCCGGGGCGTCCGATCCAGCGGCAGCAAAGCAGAGAGGGCGCGCCCTCTTGCCGCCGCCGTGTCGAACGGACTGGTGAGCCTGCGCAGTGAAGCCCCCTGGGTGCGTGATCTAACGAACGAGATGAGGAGTTTTCCATTGGGTACTCACGACGATCAGGTGGACGGTATGTCCGGCGCTATGACTGCGTTGACTCAACAAGACCGCGTCCAGTCGGTTCTGCCCCGGAGCATGGTGCAGGTCCGCGTGGACGCCTATCACAAGTACAAGCGGGATATCGGGCGGATCGTTGCCTCAGAGCGTCCGTTTGTTGGATTCCGTATTGCTGAGACTGGGGCAGATCGCACGTCTATAGTAACACTCATTGGCCCGGTTATCGTCTCTGCGGAGCAATGGGACGATTCTGACGCTGCTACGTTGGAGAGACTTGATAAGCATTGCCGGGACGTAGGTACTAAAGCTCTCTATTACGATGCAGGAGGGTCAGGGGCCAGCGTCCGCACTAGTGGTCCAACATCATTGAAATGAATACCATGATAGTCATTGTTCCTCTTGGGGGTTGAATCGTAACGTTGAACCGAGGAGGAACCATGATGTCTACCAAGAAGTACCGTATCAGACTGACTACCGACGAACAACAGGAACTCAACGCCTTGGTCTCACGCGGTCGGGCTGCGGCGTACAAACAGACCCATGCGCGCATTCTGCTGATGAGCGATGAGTCACGCTCGGACGGGGGAATGAAGGACGCGGACATCACCAGCGCGCTCGGTGTGGGACAGTCAACGGTCGAGCGAATACGCAAGCGCTGTGTGGAGGAGGGGGTCGAGTCTGCGCTGAATCGCAAAAAGCAACTGCGTCGGCGTCAAAAGAGACTGGACGGCGAAGGTGAAGCACGGTTGATAGCGATGGCCTGCGGGGAACCGCCGGAGGGGCGTGCCAGTTGGACCCTGAAGCTGTTGGCTGACCAGTTGGTCGAGTGTGAGATAGTCGGGACCATTAGCACCGAGACGGTTCGCCAGGCGCTTAAAAAAAAACGAACTGAAGCCGTGGCTGAAGCAGAGTTGGTGCATCCCGCCCGGTCAGAGCGCGGAGTTTGTGTGCGCGATGGAAGACGTACTGGAGGTCTACCAACGGCCGTACGATGGGAATGAGGTTCTGGTGTGCATGGATGAGACGAGCAAACAGCAAGTCAAGGAGACGCGAGTGCCGCGTCTCGCAGCGCCCGGCTTATCGGCGGCATACGACTACGAATACGAGCGCAATGGAGTGAGCAGCCTGTTCATGCTGTTTGCACCGTTGGACGGATGGCGCCGAGTCGAGGTCAGAGAGCGTCGCACGAAGGTGGACTGGGCGCATGTGATAAAGAAACTGGTCGACGAGGACTACCCTGACAGAGACCGGATCGTGCTGGTAATGGACAATCTCAACACTCACAAGCTGTCCTCGCTATACGAGGCATTCGAGCCTGCTGAGGCGAGGCGTATAGCTGAGCGACTGGAGATACACTACACTCCCAAACACGGGAGTTGGTTGAATATGGCGGAGATAGAGATCGGTGTGCTGGCTCGACAGTGCCTGGACCGACGGATTGCCAATCAAGACATCCTGCGCGGCGAGGTCAATGCTTGGCAGAATCAACGCAACCGGGATGTGATACGAGTGGATTGGCGCTTCACTACCGAGGATGCGCGCATCAAGCTAAAGTCACTCTACCCATCAATACAAAAACGTTGAACCACTAGCCAATGACACTAGACTCGGAGTAAGGTCATTCGGAGGTCAGGTCGTCTGCTACAATATGGATAGTCGTCTGCTACAATATGGATAATTGAAGCTGGCGAGAGGGCTACCCATCGAAGCGGGTTGATGGAACACTGAGAGCAGTCTCGTAAACGGGGAGGTCACTGTATGTCAAGGCAAACAGTAGTCGGCGTTTTCGCGGTGCTACTGGCTGCCGCATCGGCCGCGTGTGGCTCCAACGGTGGCGAACAAGAGGCGACCGTCGCGCCGACCGTGACGGCTATCGAGACTCCCGCTGCGGCACCAGAACCTTCTATACCAGACGGTGCGGTGACGGTCATCAACAGGGACCAGAGTGGGAGCGGTGAGTACAGATTTGATCCTTCCGAACTCACCTTCAAGGTCGGTGAAGAGGTAACCTTCGCACTCGTCGCTCAAACTGAGTTCCATTCGTTCACGGTTGACGAGCTTGGGATCAACGTGGTTATCGACCCGGGTACGACGGAGTTGTTCACGTTCGAGTTCGCTAAGGCAGGGGCATACAATCTCATTTGCATCCCCCACGAATCCTTGGGCATGACCGGTCAGATAGTCGTTGAGTAGCGGTCACAAACGCTAGAACGAGCATGACAGGAACCTTAAGGAGGCATGAATGAGCAGCAAAATCGCAACCGGGCTTTTGAACTTCGCGTTGTTATCCCTCGTGGTCATTGCAGGAGCGGCATGTAGTAAGGACAACAGCGAGGTCGAAACGCCGGTCGCTGCTGCTTCCGTTGAGGGGGCTGCCACCCAGGCATTGCCCAAATCCGGACCTGCCCAAGTCGCTTTGGGTGACGGACCTGCGGGCGTGGAAGGAAGCCGGTTTACTGATCCAGACGTCGAGATCGACCTAACCGCCGAAGTGGTCCAGTGGGAAGTGTTGGAAGGGGAGTTCGTAGAGGTTTGGGGCTACAACGGACAATACCCCGGTCCAGAGATTAGAGCGAAGGTCGGAGACAAGGTCCGGATCAACTTCACTAACAACCTGGCGGAGGCCACGACCATCCACTGGCATGGCCTAGAGGTTCCCAACGACCAGGACGGTGTTCCCGGCATCACCCAGCCTGACATCCCTGCGGGCGGCTCATGGACGTACGAGTTCGTGGCTCCGAAGGCTGGTACCGCAATGTACCATACGCACTCAAATACGGTTAGGCAGTTGGCCAGGGGCTTATTTGGGGCCTTCATCGTGGAGCCGCGGGAAGGAATTCCCCTATATGATCGAGAGTATACGTTGTTGCTACATGAAATCAACGGTTTCTACACGATCAATGGCCACTCTTTCCCAAAGACCCTCGAGGACTCGCTGCTGAAGATCAAGTCCGACGAACGGGTCCTGGTTCGGATGATCAACGCAGGTCAGATCCACCACCCCATGCACCTGCATGGACACCAGTTCAAAGTGGTGCAGCTTGATAGCAACCCATTGGAATTCCCGATAACAGTCAATACCCAGGACATCGCTCCGGGACAGACCGTCGATGTTGAGATAGACGGCTCCAACCCGGGTACATGGGTGTTCCACTGTCACATAATCCCACACGTCACTAACAAAGGTGTGTACCCGGGCGGGATGCTGATCGCCCTTGATTACGAGGACCATACCTCCTACTTTGAGGAACAGGCAGCGTCAGCCGAATAGAGCAAAGCCTAGCGCAGAATTGGATTTGCCACAGGAGCCACGCGGATGCCCTTCTCCCCCTCCAACTCGCTAGCAGACACGAAGAAGGAGTTGTAGCGGTTCCTGGGGAGTTTACCCAAACGGCTGGGTAGCTTCCCGTTCTGGCGGGGTAAGGAGAGCTTCATCCCCGCGCTGGAAGAGGTCTATCGCAAGGCGTCGCCGGCTGGGTTGGATGTGTTCCTCGGTGAACGGCGGGTCTCAGAGCGGTCGAGGGCCGCTGGTCCTGAGGGATGACCGGTGAGGGCGCTCGCCGTTGTAGAATCTCAGGTAAGCTCCAATTCCGGCCCTGGCCTCTGCCACACTCTCGTACGCCTTCAGATACACCTCCTCGTACTTCACGCTCCTCCACAGCCGCTCCACGAACACATTGTCCATGTAGCTGCCTACTGAGTCCATGCTGATCCTCACTCCATGAGCCACCAGTACCGAGGTGAAGGCTTCAGAGGTGAACTGACTCCCTTGGTCCGTGTTGAATACCCCAGGCAGGTCCCTGCTCAACGCCTCCTCCAATGCATCAACGCAGGAGTCGGCTTCCAGTGTGTTGGACAGCCTGCAGGCCGCGCGGTCTGCCTTGTCATCAAACTTCCCGAGTATCTTCTCGTCTAGGGATGCTCTGAACAATCGGCTTCAGGCTGGGCCGAGTTGACCGGAGTGGTTTTGGGGGCGTTAAATTGCCTCATGGCACCGTGGTGAGGGTTATTGTCGGCCTACAACCGGCCCTGACAGGGCCTTTCGCCGCCCTTAGCCCTGATTTTGGGCGCACTTATACAAGGTCTCACGCCGCCAGGTACTGTTCGGCCCTCATCAAGTTGGCAAACCCCAGCAGCGTCATCAGCCGCTGCGTGTTCTTGGACAGCCCCCTGTAGCGGACCTTGGCGTAGCCGAAGTGCCGCTTGATGTACAGGAACGGATGCTCCACCTTAGCTCTGACCGACGCTTTGCGCTTCTCCGACACCGCCTCAGGGCTCCCAGGCTCCAGCTTCCGACGCTGGCCGGGCCTCATCGCCACCTGCCACTCCACGTCCAAGCCCCGGTTCCCCGGCCTCTTGTCAACTCCCTGATACCCAGCATCTCCCCACACCTGAGACTCCCCACCGTGCAGCAACCGGGGCAACTCAGTCAGGTCATGCACGTTCGCAGATGTCGTGGTCATGCTGTGCACCACTCCCGTCTGCGAGTCCACACCGATGTGCACCTTCATCCCGAAGTGCCACTCGTTACCCTTCTTCGTCTGGTGCATCTCTGGGTCGCGCTCTTTAGCCCGATTCTTCGTCGATGAGGGCGCCGCTATGATGCTCGCGTCCACTATCGTCCCCTCCTGAAGACGGAGACCCTTGGACTCCAGATAGCGGTTGATCTCCTCGAACAGACCCGCGCCCAACTCATGCTCTTCCAGCAGGTGGCGGAAGTTCAGAATCGTCGTCTCGTCCGGCAGCGGCCCAGGCAGTCTCAGCCCTACGAACCGCCTCACCGATTCGACCTCATAGAGCATGTCCTCCATCCCAGGGTCGCTCAGGTTGTAAAACAACTGCACGCAGTGTATCCGTAGCATCACCGATAACTCGTAGGGCCGCCGACCACGACCGGCCTTGGGATAGAACGGTCGAATGCGCTCTTCCAACTCTTCCCAAGGGATCAGTCCATCCATGCGCTCAAGGAACTTCTCCCGGCGAGTCTTTCGCTTCTTGCTCTCGTAGTCCAAGTCCGCAAACGTCGGCTGGTTCATTGCCTCTCCTCCCCCGTCTTCAGGCCTTGGCCCTATTTTACTATCCCACAAGCCATCGGGACTTATTCAGAGCATCCCTAGGTCGGACTTTATCCGGCGAGGTTTGCCACACCCCCTGCTCTGGTAGTCAATCCTGGTATTTGCGTCGTTTCGGCGGAACGCATCCTTTAGAACGACTGCTTTGACCTCACGGGTGTCCTTGGACCCCATCCAGAGCGTCTTGCCCTTATCCCAGCAAAAGTGCTTCAAGAGCCATTTGGGGATTTCGTGGTGTCCTTTGGAGCGCGCAGTCATGTGGACATCTCTTCGAAAAGTGTTAGGTAATTTGTGTGACTCTGCGTGGTCTGGACGACGCGGATGCGACGTTCTCACATCAATAGTAGTCCGAGTCTACCCGCGCGGCTCGCTGCCCACAAGGGTTAGGTGTCACGAGTTGCCTTTCTTCGGTGTGTAACAGGCAGAGGTAAAGTGGGCCAACGGGGACTGTACTACAAACTTTTCGGTGGGAGGTTGCCCTGTGAGCTTCCAGGGTCTGCCACATAGCGGAGCCCACCATAGGACACGTCGAGACCAGCGCCCAACGTAGCTAACACAGCTGCAAACGTTGCATCACCTCAGGACGCACCATACGATACGGAAACGAATGCCCCGACGATGGATACTCAAATCTCGGATGCCTCCAAGACTCAAGCATCTGTCCACGCCGATGATCCGATTCCAACGTCGGTTCCCACACCCCGGATATCTCAGCGCAGGCAGTAACCCGAGCCGCCGCCTAGGGCGCTGACCCCTCCCCCTGGATGATGGTGGGAATGCCGCAGGTCTCCTGAGCGGCCATTATCTCGGCCACCGCCTTCGTCATTTCCGGCGATGGTGTGGGCTGCTCCGTGCTCGACTCCAAGTCGGCAAAGGCCTGGTAGACGATGAACAGGTTCTCCAGGTCTGTCTGCTCGGATACGCAGCGTAGTTGGGAGGGCAAAGGAAATGCGTCTTCTTCCGGAACAGGTCCCGACATGGCTTGCGCTTCTTCGTCGGTCAGGCAGAGCTGCATGGTTATAAAGGAGCGCATGGAGTCTGTCATGCTCATCCCCTCGCCCGGCACCCCGAGGTCTGCGAAAACGTCCTTGATGCAGGCCCGGCTATCATCGGACAGCCCGCCCGCCTGGAGCGACATCATGGCTACGCTCAGGTCGATGGCGTTGCCCGGCTCCAGGCATTGCAGCGGGAACGTATCGAATCCCATGGCACTCTCGGACAGGGTCAGGTCCTGCATAGCCTCGTAGCTCGCGTCCCCTATCGTAGCACGCAGGCAGTCGGCTTCACCTTCGGAAAGCGACGCGACCAGTTCGGCCCCCGTGGTGGTCTCGTCGATATCGCTCAGAGACATCATGGCGTCGCCGTCTTCGTCCATCATGGCGTCGCCGTCCTCGTCCATCATTGCGTCGCCGTCCTCGTCCATCATTGCGTCGCCGTCCTCGTCCATCATTGCGTCGCCGTCTCGTCCATCATTGTCGTCCATCATGGCCGTCTTCGTCCATCATGGCGTCGGCGTCTTCGTCCGGTGTGGCCTGTACCGAAGTAGGTTCAGTGGTCGCTGTGGGACTAGGGTCGGAGTCGCCGCAGGCCACCAAAAGCAGGCTCCCCGCCACCAGCGCGACCAGCAGCACGGCCCATCGCCAGGAGAACCGCTTCTTTTCTCTGTTCTGACCAAACATTTTGTTTATCCTCCGGGTACCGGGAAATGAAAATATGGACCCTATAAAATAATTTTACTCCCGCCCCTGGCATGCATACAAGTAATTTGAAACCCGCCCTCAGTCAACGCCGACTAAGAGCGTCTAACAAAACCATTATTGGAACAGAAAGCGAGAGCAGATGATGGCACAACCTATGGCCAAGAAAGCCTCATGTATGTCTGCCCTGCGCTCATATCGAACCCGTAAGCGTCGGAACTGATGAAGCCAACTCAGGCTTCTCTCAACCACCCATCTATGCACACCCAACCCGCTGCCATGCGGCTCACCTCGCTTGGCCAGCAGCGGCCAGATATGTCGCTTCTTCAACTCCTTGCGAACAGGCTCAGAGTCATACCCTCTGTCTCCCTGCGCCTGAAGAGGACGCTTGCGAGGCCTGCCTCGCTTGCCCTTGACAGCAGGTATGGCATCCACCAACTCAAGGGCTTGGGTGACATCGTGAGCGTTCGCGCCAGTCAACCTGACCGCCAGTGGAATGCCCTGGGCATCGGTTATGATATGATGCTTGCTACCCGCCTTCGCCCTGTCCGTGGGGTTGGGGCCTGTTTTCTGCCCCCAAAAACTGCTCGCACTGAAGCACTGTCCAGCACTGCGCGAGTCCAGTCTATGCGCTCAGCTGCTTGCAGGCGCTCAAGGCATACCAAGTGGATGCGCTCCCAGACTCCCGACTGGTGCCAATCTCTGAGGCGCCTCCAGCAGGTCATCCCACTGCCACAGTCCATCTCCTTGGGTAGGTCTTCCCAGCCAATGCCTGTCTTTAGCACGAACAGTATCCCACTTAGGACCTGTCTGTCAGGTATCCTGGGCCTTCCTCCTTTCGGCTTCGGTGGTTGTGGCGGCAGTAAAGGTTGCACCAGTTCCCAGAATTCATCGCTTACAAGGGGCTTAGACATTAGGTCATCCTCCTCCAGAGAATGTCCAGATTCTAACCCCTTTTATTAGGTTTTGTTAGACGCTCTAAGAACAAGAAGTGCGTTTTGGTCGGGTTAAACAAGTATATAATTCCCCTTTATATATCCTCACAAGCATTACCATCCTATGTATTCCTAACGGCATGCTGGCTGCGATCTACAACCCCACGCCGCAAAATACTATTTGGCAGGTTGGACCTGATTCTCCAACGCTCGGTGAGAAGTTTCGAGCACGTGTCAATTTCAGTGCTCTGTGCGCGAAGGCACCTTGGCGAGTACAGCGTGTGTCCATAGAGGAAGGTCTGCCATTTACTTGGGATGGGTGACCTTGAATTATTTGTGCAGACCGTTGATTATTTGTGCAGGATGCCTTTTATGTGCAAAGCCGGGCAACCCCTAAGATAACCGATCGAGCATCGGTATTATCCAACTGATGGGAAACTGCCCAATCTGAGGAGTAGCACCACTGCCATGTCGAAACTACTGTATTGCGCGCTCTTCGTCGCCCTGACGACCCTATTGGCCTGTTCCAGCCCGGAGACGAGTTCATCCCCAACCGCCGCGGGCCAGGCCCCGACGTCCGCATCCATTCCGGCTCCAACCGCCGCTCCGGTAGAAGTCCCGGCTCCGACCGAGACCCCAATCCCCACCGCGATGCCGGTGCCAACCGACGCTCCGGTAGAAGTCCCGACTCCGACCAAAGTCCCGGCTCCGACCGAGACCCCAATCCCCACCGCGATGCCGGTGCCAACCGACGCGCCATCGGAAACAACTCCGGAGTCTGGAATGCCCGGCCCCACCGGTATGAACGACACGGGACTCCTCACGTCCGATCTGTCAGACGCCGAGCTGTCCTGCCTGTCGGAAATCGGAGGCCCCCAGCAGTTGGTGACTCTGATGAACAGCCCGGATCTCGCGTCGCCGCAGGAAAGGGACGCATTGGTCGGATGCCTGGAGCACGAGACCCTGCTGAAGCTATTCCTGAACGGATTCACAGACCAGACCGGACCGCTGAGCGATGACACCTCAGCCTGCGTCAGCGCCGGGTTCCAGAACTTCGACCTGCGCGCCATGATGCTCGCCAACCAGGAAGGATCCGGCGAGGAAGCCGCCATGGTCCAAGGCATGGCGGTATTCTTAGAGCGTCTAACAAAACCATTATTGGAACAGAAAGCGAGAGCAGATGATGGCACAACCTATGGCCAAGAAAGCCTCATGTATGTCTGCCCTGCGCTCATATCGAACCCGTAAGCGTCGGAACTGATGAAGCCAACTCAGGCTTCTCTCAACCACCCATCTATGCACACCCAACCCGCTGCCATGCGGCTCACCTCGCTTGGCCAGCAGCGGCCAGATATGTCGCTTCTTCAACTCCTTGCGAACAGGCTCAGAGTCATACCCTCTGTCTCCCTGCGCCTGAAGAGGACGCTTGCGAGGCCTGCCTCGCTTGCCCTTGACAGCAGGTATGGCATCCACCAACTCAAGGGCTTGGGTGACATCGTGAGCGTTCGCGCCAGTCAACCTGACCGCCAGTGGAATGCCCTGGGCATCGGTTATGATATGATGCTTGCTACCCGCCTTCGCCCTGTCCGTGGGGTTGGGGCCTGTTTTCTGCCCCCAAAAACTGCTCGCACTGAAGCACTGTCCAGCACTGCGCGAGTCCAGTCTATGCGCTCAGCTGCTTGCAGGCGCTCAAGGCATACCAAGTGGATGCGCTCCCAGACTCCCGACTGGTGCCAATCTCTGAGGCGCCTCCAGCAGGTCATCCCACTGCCACAGTCCATCTCCTTGGGTAGGTCTTCCCAGCCAATGCCTGTCTTTAGCACGAACAGTATCCCACTTAGGACCTGTCTGTCAGGTATCCTGGGCCTTCCTCCTTTCGGCTTCGGTGGTTGTGGCGGCAGTAAAGGTTGCACCAGTTCCCAGAATTCATCGCTTACAAGGGGCTTAGACATTAGGTCATCCTCCTCCAGAGAATGTCCAGATTCTAACCCCTTTTATTAGGTTTTGTTAGACGCTCTTAATCACGCTCAGCCACTGCCTGAACGAAGAGGAGTGGCTGACTGCCAGTCCGGCCCTGGACCTGCCACCTGAAGGAAGGGAAGCCATGCAGTGCGTCATGAACAAGCTGGGCGGACCCGAAGGAGTCGAGGCGTCGCTGGAATCCAAAGAGGGAGAGCCGCCCCTGGCCCTCTTCAGTGCGGTAGCCGAGTGCGGGATGATGATGGGAGTACCGTCAGGCTAAACCCGAGAGCCGCAGGACGCTCGACGGCACAGAGGGCAGTAGCCGAATCCCGGCCCTACTGTCTATCGGCAGCCCCATGCCTTGGGTCAGCGCCGAGCCGTTGCTTGGCCCTGTGGACTTCCGTCCCTATCTTGGCGACGGAGGTTTGCGGTGGATCGTGAGTGGTGGGGAGTCCGGGCCTGGATACCGGCCTTCCGATGGGGACTGGTTCCGGGATATCCGTGATGCGTGTGAGGCGGCCGAGGGTGTAGAATTCTACCATAAGCAGGGGTCAGCCTTCCGTCCTGGACAAGATCGTATCCTTGACGGACGGACCCATGATGACTATCCTGAGGTGAAGCACCAGCAGGAGGCCATGGCGATTTGAGCCCCTCGAGCGTCCAGAAGCAGCACGGAGAACACCCGGCGCGTAAAATGTGGCTGCGCCGGGCTGTTCTCGCTGAGGTAGGAGACGGTGCGGCCTACGTGCCGTTCATTGGCAGTGGGGACATTCCTTTGGCCTGCTACCCGGAGCGCACGATCTACGGCATCGACCTGGACCCGGCACGGGTGGCCGATGCTCGGGCAGCCCTGGCGTTCGCTTCGGTTATCGTTGGGGATTGTGACGAGGGCTGGCCGTTCCCCGGCGTTGACGACACTTCGTGCTATGCGACGCTGACGCCTACGCCTATCCCTACGGCGCGATTCGAGCCTTCTGGAAGCACGCTCGCAAGGCGGAAGCTGTGGGGTTACTGGGCACGGATGCGCAGATGCAACAGTACATGCGGACTGCCAGGGACTACTACGGCCGGGACCCCTCTGGGGAGCGGATACCTTGTGGCCTCCTTGACAAGCGAAGCAAAACTAAATATTACGTGAGGTACTGGATCAATGTGGTTAAACCCTGGCTGTCGGCTCCCGTTACTCCTGATGGCTACTCCATCACCATGACGAAGCACTTCGAGCGTAACCGGATACACTACTGGGGCGCGGTGGCCAAGTGATGAACCTCTGGGAACGACAACCGAGCGAGACGGCTAAGGCATTTGCGGCATTCGGCCTGTACCTGGATATCCCGCCCCTAGACCGTTCAGTCCGGTCGGCTGTTGAATTGTTTCGGAAACAGGGTGGGAAAACTACGGAACGCAACTGGGAGACTTGGGCCTCCCGGTACAATTGGCGGAACCGCGCCGCTGAGCACGATTCAGACTTGGCCTCCCGGCACCGGGAGCGCATGGCGAAGAAGCTGGAGCAGGCCCAGGACGAGGCCTTTGTCCTGATTCGGGCGACGCTGGACAAGGTTAAGGAGCGCATTGAGGGGATGGACCCAGAGGAGTTGTCGGCGGGCCAGATACCGGCGGCGCTGCGGACGCTGATTGAACTTGAGTTCAAGGCTCTGGGCTACGAGGATAGGGTGGCGCTTACAGGCAAGGACGGCGGCCCGGTCAAAACGGAGATCACGGGCAAGGACGGCGGCCCGGTCAAAACGCAGCATGTCTTCCAGCCCACGCCGGAATTGTGGGACGAGGTGCTGCGGGAGCGGGCCGAGTACGAGAGGCTACGAGATGGCGACACAGACGAAGAAACCTCCTCCGACAGTCTCTAACCCCTGGTGGGGGCATGACCCGTCGGACAAGCAGCTAAAGGCGCTCTGGGTTTATGAGGAGTGCCCTAACCTGTTTTACGGCGGCGCAGCTGGCCCTGGCAAGACCAGTTATTTGCTCATGGCCGCCGTCCAGTACGTCCAGTATCCCCACTACCGTGCTTTGATACTCCGTAAGACCTATGCTGACCTAAATCTTCCTGACGCCATCATGGACCGCGCTATATCCTGGTGGGACGGCGTGGAGGGCGCGAGATTCAGCCACGCTGATAAGACGTGCTATTTCCCTTCGGGAGCACGGGTCTCGTTCGGATATCTAGCCAGCATTAGAGACCACCTGCGCTATCAGGGCGCCGCCGTTCATTTCGTTGGCATTGACGAGGCGAGCCAGACCTACGCCGAAGGTTCCTAGACCTCCAAGGACGATACGAAGCATGAAATACTGGCCTTTTGGCAACAATCTAGAGACTCGGGATGACTCGTACTCCGACACGTTGATAGCGGCGCTGGTGTCACGCGCCCAGGGCAAGAGCCTGAGCATCCCCACGGCGACGGCGGCGGGCCTGGCCGGACTGACGGGTGTTGCCTGAAGGGAAGCAAACTTGTGGTGCTGGAAGTGGTAACAAGAACGGCGGGTAGGTCAATTTATAGCTATAATAGAAGTGCTTTGGTACCCCCAGGACTCGAACCCTCGACTCTCCTTCCGCGGAAGGATGCTCTATCCACTGAGCTACGGGAGCATGGCACGGGCGGAAGGACTCGAACCTCCACAGCAGGGTTTGGAAGCCTGAACTCTGCCTGTTGAGCTACGCCCGCGCATCGACCTTAAAATATTGAATTGTTAAGGTACATTCAGTTGTTAATGGTCAGAGTGGAGAGCCTCGAACTCCCGGCCATCCTTCCGCGGAAGGACGGTCTCCCGTCTGAGCTACACTCCGATTCTGTGCCATACGGCCCGGTCTGGACTGCTGGTATGCCATATCCAGACCAGGCCGTATGGCCTTTCCGCACTACGTCAGCTTTACCGCCTCGATCTCGTGGACCAGAGCCTCGCGGTCCTGCTCCAACAGAGCCATTATGTCGAAAACCTTCTCACTGAACCCGGCCAGGGCGAAAACGTTACGCTCGGGAAACATTAGTGTCCCGTACCCTTGCAGGTCGAATGAGTAGACCTTAGGATCGGCATCTACTCGCGCCCGGTACCTTGCGAATGCCTTTGTAGGCGCGCCGCCGGTGTTATATCCGCCTGTCATCCAGCCCTGCATGTCGGACAGGATAACGATGCGGTCGTAAGCCTTCACCGCCCGGTCGAAGACCGAATTAAAGTTCGTGCCAGCAGGCACTGCATTGCCCTCGATCTTCCGCTGAATGCTCAGCAGAGTGTCGTCGATGTCGACAGACATATACCAAGCGTCGTTGGCGAACATCATCAGGTCTGCCCCCGGGTTGGCCTTGAGAATCACCGCCGCGAACAGTGACGCGATTGTGATAGGGCCATTTCGTCCGGTGCCCCGGAGCATCATCGAACCGGACTCGTCCACGACCACTAGTGGTCCAACATCATTGAAATGAATACCATGATAGTCATTGTTCCTCTTGGGGGTTGAATCGTAACGTTGAACCGAGGAGGAACCATGATGTCTACCAAGAAGTACCGTATCAGACTGACTACCGACGAACAACAGGAACTCAACGCCTTGGTCTCACGCGGTCGGGCTGCGGCGTACAAACAGACCCATGCGCGCATTCTGCTGATGAGCGATGAGTCACGCTCGGACGGGGGAATGAAGGACGCGGACATCACCAGCGCGCTCGGTGTGGGACAGTCAACGGTCGAGCGAATACGCAAGCGCTGTGTGGAGGAGGGGGTCGAGTCTGCGCTGAATCGCAAAAAGCAACTGCGTCGGCGTCAAAAGAGACTGGACGGCGAAGGTGAAGCACGGTTGATAGCGATGGCCTGCGGGGAACCGCCGGAGGGGCGTGCCAGTTGGACCCTGAAGCTGTTGGCTGACCAGTTGGTCGAGTGTGAGATAGTCGGGACCATTAGCACCGAGACGGTTCGCCAGGCGCTTAAAAAAAAACGAACTGAAGCCGTGGCTGAAGCAGAGTTGGTGCATCCCGCCCGGTCAGAGCGCGGAGTTTGTGTGCGCGATGGAAGACGTGATGGAAGACGTACTGGAGGTCTACCAACGGCCGTACGATGGGAATGAGGTTCTGGTGTGCATGGATGAGACGAGCAAACAGCAAGTCAAGGAGACGCGAGTGCCGCGTCCCGCAGCGCCCGGCTTATCGGCGGCATACGACTACGAATACGAGCGCAATGGAGTGAGCAGCCTGTTCATGCTGTTTGCACCGTTGGACGGATGGCGCCGAGTCGAGGTCAGAGAGCGTCGCACGAAGGTGGACTGGGCGCATGTGATAAAGAAACTGGTCGACGAGGACTACCCTGACAGAGACCGGATCGTGCTGGTAATGGACAATCTCAACACTCACAAGCTGTCCTCGCTATACGAGGCATTCGAGCCTGCTGAGGCGAGGCGTATAGCTGAGCGACTGGAGATACACTACACTCCCAAACACGGGAGTTGGTTGAATATGGCGGAGATAGAGATCGGTGTGCTGGCTCGACAGTGCCTGGACCGACGGATTGCCAATCAAGACATCCTGCGCGGCGAGGTCAATGCTTGGCAGAATCAACGCAACCGGGATGTGATACGAGTGGATTGGCGCTTCACTACTGAGGATGCGCGCATCAAGCTAAAGTCACTCTACCCATCAATACAAAAACGTTGAACCACTAGGGTCTTGCCTTCGAATCTCGGCACGTTAGCGAGCGCCAGGTCTGCGGCCCTGTTGATAGCCTCCAACACCGCGTCGATTGGGTCAACCTTCTCTACCTCTACCTTCTCCGGCTCAACTGCATTCCGTGGATCCTGGAACATAAGCACCAGGTTCTTCCAGAACTGCTTGAGAGCCTTCGGTACTATGTCATCGGGCTTCGCCATCTTCGCTACCTTCAGCTTCTCCAGCTCGTCACGGGCTGTCACAAACCTGAACGGCAGCAGCCGTGACTTCCGCACTAGCTCCGGCTGTACCAGCATGTCGCAGGCCTCGGTTACTACATCTGGCGCATTCTTGATGATGTTGCGCAGGTTTCGCACCAGGGCCATGTATCCGATCTTGCGCGTTCGTACCATCTCGGCCCATGCCTCAGCCTTCAACTCGGCCTTGTCATCCATAGTCTCGGCCTGCTGTCCGGCCTGGGAAATCTTGCTCTCCCATGTTTCGGTCGAACGCAGCGTACCCTCTACGAGCTGCTTTAGCGCCTCCCGATTGCGGTCGGTTGGCTGCGGGTGGACAAGGTTCACAATGTCCACCAGCTTGATGCTGCGGTTCTCGCCGCGATACTTGGCTAGCTGGTAGCCGTCGAACATCTCGAAGGCGTCTCGGATACCTCGCTTCAGGGCATTCGGTACGGGTCGACGCCCGTGCTTGCCCTCGAAGTAGGCCACGATCTCCAGCATGTCGTCCACACGAACGATCACGTTCCGCACGAAAGGGCGCATCCACTCGGATTCCTTCACACGGTATGCCAGCTCGGCAGCCACCGCATGCGAGACGGACCGCATGTTGAACTGGTCTCGGGCGTACACGGCTGCCTTTGCCGCGAACTCGTGCGGCACGCCATTGTCCAGTAGCTCGGAAACACGCTCTAGTATGTCCGATTCGGTCCGATAGAACTGATCCTGAACAAAGGAGGTCAGGAGCAGTGACGCGAACTCTAGCTCTGGCGACTCGGCAAAAGCCGTTCCACCAGCCAGGTTGGTTGCCTTCTTCTGGGTAACAGGCTTGATATTGAACTTGGCCATTTCAGACCTCCTTTCATTTCTTCAGCGACTGACCTGCATGAGATGCGATCCCAGGCTAGGCCCCGCTGTGCGACTATTTTGACCCCTGATGACTATGGAGGATAATGGAGAGGCAATCGCCTTTCGGCGGCTTGGTTATCGGCCAATCTCTTCTAAGAGGTTCGAAGTAAGCCTCCACCTTGCTGCCACAGTCATCAGGGGACGACCACGAGAATGCTGCCGAGAGGTTAGCCGGAATTGAACCGGCCACTTCCATAGGGAGTGTAACCGAAGTACCTCTCGACTTGCTGCGCGATCGTTTGCGTGATCTGTTTTGTTAAAGATATTCTTTTGTGCAAGGCAGAGAAAACCGGCGAGACTGTTAAGTGCTCTACCACTGAGCTATGCAGTGTTTCCATTGCAGTTGGGATCGAACCAACGACCACTCGCTTGTAACGCGAAGTAAGTCTCATCCTTACTGCTGCCTTGCTGTGTCTTGATCCTATTTAATTGTTAAAGTGCAGATCATCTGTTTTTGGCGATGAAGCTGAAAGGCTCTCATCTGCCGATTTTGTCGATTGGTTACGGGCCAGGATGTTCCAGAACTCCGCAGGCAAACAAAAAGGCCCTGGGCTGCACAGCGCCAGGGCCTTTTGAAAGACTTGTTATATGTCTATACCCTAATCGCTGGCGCACCCTCTCAACGTACCTGCCTGTTGCCGGTCATCGGCAAAATTGGGCGCAAAATGTTTGACGACACTCAGTGTGGCGAGTATCTCGGAAATATTCGATTCTAGTGACCAGCGTAAGATGTTCATAATCTCCAACCGTTTGTTGCGAATGCAAATCTCGCTAGCATGTCGTGTTCATATTTCACGACAGCCCATGACCATACCACAGTTTTCCGACTTGTCAACCCTTTGCATCTAGCATTTTCGAATAGTCAATCATGATCTTTCATGCAGTATTGCAAAACCTTATAACAAGACTATTATAACGCATTAGTCTTGTTTGTCAAGAGGTATAGATGAATAGGCATTTTATACCATGTGCGACTCTCCATATTCAGGCACAATCGCCCTGTGAAGGCCACATGCCATGCCTGCAACGGCCTCGAAAGCGACGGGCAATCGCTGTTTCAGCAGCCGCTGATTAGATCGAGAGGGATGGTAAGAGTGTCAAGAGCGGAAAGCAGACAGGAGGAGAGCCTATATTCCGCTGGTGAGGGGCATGCGAATGCTACTGATGGTCGCGACCCCGATTCGTGTCACGCTTACGGCGATGCAGGGACGACGTACCCGCCGCCTTCGGCTGGTATGTCGAGCGGTGGTGATGTCACTCCTATGAAAAGCAGAGGCTCCTCTCCGATATTTTTGATTGAATGTTTGGTATTCGGAGGCACAAAGATAACGGTCCCTGGCCCCACCTCCTGCGATTCATCGCCAACCATCATAAGACCTCGACCACGAACCATCACATAGGCCTGCTCATTCGCGTTGTGAGAATGGGAAGACTGCTGACTCTCTGGCGCTCCTTCTACCCACGTGATGGTAAGATTCTGTGATCCGAATTGTCCCTTGTCTAGAAGAAGATAGGACACCTGACCACCGCGATGGTTCCGAGGACTTTGCTCAAGCCTCTGGGATTGCATAAATAACCTCCTTGCATTTCAGCGGCTGCTGGTCAATCTACCGTGCAATAGTATATACAGCTTTGCCGTTCCGAAATGCAGTGGTTAATCAGTAGCCATTATGAGGTCGTCAGCAAAGTTCGGCATCACTTCTGACGCGAACATTTCGATGCATCGCAAGGACTTCTCTTTGTCCAACCCGGCGGCGCCGAACTTACCAAATATACGATTGATCCCTTTCGACTTTAGCACTTCGATTCTTTCACAAACTACTTCAGGAGTTCCGACCAGCGGACGTATGCCTTCCTTTCGAGCGCGTTCCGCAGCCGCCATTCGGTCATTGTCTCTGTGAACCCAATGCTTATAGTTTTCGGGAATGTTCCCATCCTTGTCGGCTGGATTGCCTACTCTATAAAACTCTTCGTTGATCTTGTCTTCAAGCCCTTTGATGTCGTTCTCGGCCTCTTCCATCGTAGGAGCCAGATACACATTTGCGCTTACTGGCAAATCAATGTGCTCATGTGGATGACCATAATGTTCCATGCGCTCATGCCACAACTGTATGACCTGTGGTGTTTGACCAAGGGTAGTAGTTGGCCCACCTACTATAATGGGAACTCCAATCTTGGCGGCATAATCAACGCTCTCTGGACTTGTGCTAACGGCGATATAAACTGGAGGCCCTGGCTTCTGGACAGGCTTCGGAATCACCCAGATGTCCTCGATATTTACGTAGTTGCCTTTGTACGTAGTCGGCCCATCTTCCCAACACTTCCTTATGACATCCAGATATTCCTTAAACATCTCTCTGGACTCTTTGATGTCTACTCCCATACCGTGAAATTCTTGGGCCTGGTATCCTGCTCCAACACCCAGACTAAACCTACCATTGGACAGAATGTCCAGGGTGGCACACTCTTCGGCAACCTGCACTGGATTATGGAACGGCAGTACGACGATAGCAGTGCCGAGTCTAGCGTTCTTGGTCTTGGCCGCGACAGCTCCCATGAACGAGAAAATACCCGACAATATGCCGTGCCTGGAGAAATGGTGTTCCCCCAACCATATTTCTTGTAGCCCTAGCTTGTCAGCTAACTCTATTTGTTCCAGAGCATGGTTGAAGGTTTGCTCCGCTGATAGGTCTTGATGCCATCTGATGATTTCGAACATTCCAAATTTCATGGGGTGCTCCTTCCATCGTTAACCACACACTGTAAAGAGATAATTGCGTTTGGATGTCATATTGTTCGGCTCATTGTAAACTGCCGTAGGTACTGCAAGCAACATGCCTTGTCCGCATCTGTCTGGGTTCTGCCTTCAGCTTGTACTGGATGAGGATACTCTGGTTCGTTATAATGCAGCCTGTCCAACAGAAGCATTTCCAGCATGGTTTGTCTGAAGCTGAAGCGAACGGCAGATTAAATGGCCCCCATGCTGTAGGTCAGTACGAGCAAGCGACCGCCAAGACTTGGCATTGAGCGGAATCGCTTGGAGGCGCGCGGCTCAGATCTCATTTCGCGCTAATCGTCAACATATTCGAAATAGGCGAATCAGGTATTTAGTTGCAAAAAAGCCTGGTATATAATTGCGTCGCACGTCCATAAGAGTCCCTGAGTAGGAGGGCTTAGTCGATGGACGCCCAAGTAGAGCGTCCATGTCGTCGGGAGAGCAATAATGAGAAGTATCGATATTCATGCCCATGTCACTCCCCAATGCTTCTGGAAAGCGACGGAGGATGGAGGCAACTGGCATACCCTCAAACGAGAACAAGATGCGCGGGGACGACAGTACCCTGTTATTGGCGGGCAGCAAGGTGGGCCGCTCCCTCCCAAAGCTCGGTGGACGCCTGAGGAGCGCCTTTCAGACATGGATTCTCTGGGGGTAGACGTGCACGTTCTTTCCCCCTTTTCCGGGTTTTATAACTACAATCTTGATGCTGAAATTGCCCTCGCCACCTCGAAGGACACCAACGACGAAATAAGCCAGATGATCAAGGCCTAGCCTGAGCGGTTCTCTGGATTGGCGGCTTTGCCGATGCAAGACGTCAATGCCGCCATCGCCGAACTGGAACGAGCGGTAGTCCAACTGGGTTTGAAGGGAGCAATGATTAACGACCACATCAATGGCCGTTGGCTGGACGAACCGGAGTTCCTTCCTTTCTGGAAGGCGGCGGAGGAATTGGGCGCGATGATCCTCTTTCACCAGGGTGGTGGAACCATCGTCAGCTCCCGAATCACCAGATATCACATGCCCAATACCATGGGAAATCTGGCGGATCGGACTGTTACATTCAGCACACTGGTTATGGGCGGGGTCATGGACGCCTGTCCTGACTTGAAAATATGCCTGTCTCATGGTGGTGGCTACACCTGCCACGGAATTGACCGCATCGATCGAGGCTGGAAGGGCCTGAGCGAGTCTGAAACTAAAATCAGCAAACCTCCTAGCGCTTACCTGAGAAGTTTCTACTACGACTGCATCGTCTACACCGAGGAGGCGTTGCGCTACCTCATAGATACGGTTGGACCCGACCGCGTACTATTCGGCACTGACTGGCCCTACGACATGGAATTTGACTGGCCGGTCTCCTGGATACTTAGGTTAGAAAGCCTGACTCAAGAAGAGAAAGAATTGATCCTATGGAAAAACCTGGCAAACCTGCTGGGGTTATAAGTCGTTGCCATAGGCCGTGGCAATCGCATATCGAGGAGGCTATAGAATGCGCAGTATAGACATCCACGCTCATCTCATACCCCAGTGCCTTTTGAACGCTCTCGATAGAGGTGAAGAGTGGCATGGGATCAAATATGCGTCTCCAGAAAAGGCGACTCTTCTTGTTATGGAAGGGAGGACTGGGCGTATCATACCCAAACTACGTTTCACTCCAGAGGAACGCATCAAAGACATGGATGAAATAGGTACGGAGGTTCAGGTCATATCTCTTCACACCCCGCTATTCGGATACCATCTGGATACAGCACAGGGTTTGGCTCATGCCAGGGAAATAAACGACGAGATCGCTTCTATGGTAAGCCAGTGGCCCCAGCGATTCGCAGGACTGGCTACATTGCCGCTTCAAGACATTGACGCCTCGATAGCCGAGTTAGACCGGGCGGTGAATGTATTGGGGTTGAAGGGCGCTGAATTTGACACTGTCGTGAACGGCAAAAACTGGGACGAGTCAGAGTTCTCGCCTCTGTCGAGGCGGCGGAATCAATGGGCGCTGTTCTTTTCTACCATCCTCAACCGCAGCACAATGTCATGAGGGAACACGTCAATCGATACGGTTTGACCACTAGCGTCGGCGTTTTGCTAGAAGATACCTTGATTGTTGCGACGCTAATTTTCGGGGGAATTCTGGAAAAATATCCAGACCTCAAAGTGTGCGTTGCCCATGGAGGTGGTTACGCCTGCTTTGGCATGGGGCGACTGGATCGAGGTTGGCAGGTACGCTCTGAAGCGCAGGTCAATATCAGCAGGCCCCCCAGCGCCTATGAGCGCAGGCTTTACTACGATACCGTCGTCCAAAGCGAGGCTGCTTTGCGCTTTCTTATCGACCGGGTGGGAATCGATCGTGTAGTGCTGGGAAGTGACTACCCACTTGTTAACTGGGACCCTTCAATCACAGAATGGATTCAAGGATTGGAGAGACTCACACAAGAGGAGAAAGATAAGATTCTCTGGAAGAACCTGGAATCCCTGCTAGGCATGTGATTCAGACCAGGTATCGATCTTCTGGAACGAAGCTAATTGAATACAGACCGAGCAATGAAAGTCGATGGCTAAACAAATTTCACGGTGACCGCTGGGCAGGCAATGATCTCTTCAATCCTGTAGTTGCAGCCCGCGAGCAGGAGGCAGTCAATGGATTTCGGAATATTCTTGGACTTTTTACTTCGAAAGGGAGGGACTCAGGCGGAGGCATTTCGTGAAGCTTTCGACCTGATAGATATGGCTGAGGAGACGGGCCTGGACTCGGTTTGGCTTGGTGAGATGCATTTCAATCCACAACGTTCGGTGCTTTCCGCGCCCATCGTCGTGGCAAGCGCCATCGCCAGCCGCACCAAACGATTAAGGGTTGGCATGGCGGTGCAGGTATTGCCCTTAATCAATCCACTGAGGCTTGCAGAAGAGGCGGCTACTGTTGACCAGATAAGCGAAGGCCGCTTTGAGTACGGTGTAGGACGGAGTGGCAATGCTCGTTCATATGAGATTATGGGGGTACCCTATGATGAGAGCAAAGAACGGTTCCAGGAAGCTCTGGACATAATTATGGAGGCTTGGAAAGGGGAACCTTTTTCCTACCATGGCAAGTACAACGACATTGAGAATGCGTCGGTGTCGCCAATGCCTTACCAGAAACCACACCCCAAGATACGGCTGGCATCTACTTCAGAGGATAGCTTCACCCGTGTAGGCAGGCTAGGTTTCCCCATATTCCTGTCGATGAGAGGCATGGACGTTCACGAACTGGAAACCAATTTGAAAGACTACCGAAAGGCGTGGCAGGAAGCCGGACACCCTGGTGATGCAGGTGACATCTCGGTACGAATCCCGATGTATATCGGCCTTACCGAAGAAGAGGCTATTGGGGATCCTAGAGAGAGCATTGAGGTCTATTTTGACCGCATGCGCAAACTGTATGAGGGTCGCACTTCTGAGGATAACCTGGGAGGACACGGAGAGACTGCAAGTTTCGAGAGGAGCGCAAGCCGCGCGGAGCGATTAGCCAAGATCAGCTATCAGGAGATTCTGGATACCAAAGTGATATTCGGAACTCCTGAAAGAGTGATTGATCGTTTGAGGCAGTTCAAAGAAACCCTGGGGTTGACCGGCTTTACCGCGGAATTGAATCCTGGAGGACTGCTGCCCCCGGAGGCCGTCAAACGGAGCCTGAAGCTTCTGACGCAGGAGGTTATGCCAGCGTTCTCGTAAAGCTTACAATAGTGCAATGCCAGATTTGAGAGTATAGATAGAAGGATTATTGACAGCGTCAGATGGCGATTATGGGCGACAGTGGCCTGCGTCAATTTGATTACATTCGCCTCGCCTCGCGGACGCCCTACTCCTCTGAGAACCCGTTTTCCTTATGTGTTCCATCACATAGCGGCTTGTTGCTAGAGCCACTGCAACGGCACAAAGTCACTCTGTTGCGCACTTCTAGAGGCTGACCATCGGCTCGTTCCACGGGGATTTCGCCGCTGACCCAAAGCGCCCCATCTGGGGTAATAGCAATCTCCACCGGAAGGTCTGGCTCCAGATTTTCGCCATCTTGTTCCAAGGAATAGGAAAGCGCTCCCGAAGGGCATCGCTCTATCATAGACATAATGCGCGCACGAACCTGAGTATCATCAGAACCCAGAGTCATCTTCCATACATTGCTGACTCTGTCGCCGCAGAAGCCCGCATGTATGCACACAGAGCGATCATCTTTGACGAAGACCTTCGTGCCATCGTAAGTAACCTCTCGCTCTGAGATATTGCCTGTATCAGCCACCTCGCTGCCGTCGAAATCCACACGAGTATGAGACCCATCGCAAAATGGTTTGGCGCTGGATTGACCGCATCGGCACAACGCATATCTCTCTCCTGTCTGCAAGACCTCATCCTTCTTCCACGTGAGCGGCTCGCCGTGCTCCGAAACGACTTCAGATTTGCGTACCAAGGGTACATTACCGTAGACAACATAAGGGCCGTTGGGTTGAATAGTAATCCTTCGTTCGTTTTCGGCCATTTTATCCTCCAAAGAAATTCTTCCACGCCACGTATATGTCCAATCAGTGCTTTACAGAAAACTCTTGTCCTTGCCGAATGTCTGCAAAGTGAGTCCGCATTATTGCCCCAAGATGACTCGATGTCAAGCAATGCTTCCCCATCAGTAGCAAATAGGTTTTCTTTGGGCGCTTTCCTCAGGTTAGCTTGCGTGATACGCTTGGCGAGGACACCATCATATTGACGCGCGCCTCCACCAAGCGTATCATGCCGCCTTAGGACACACATGGTCAATTCTCTGGATAATGAAAAGAACTGCAAACTCTAACACCTTCTTGAGGAGGCCTAGCAATGAAGTACGACGTTATTGTTGTCGGAGCAGGATCGGCGGGTTCAATTATCGCGACGAGGCTTAGCGAAGACCCCGATAAATCAGTGCTGCTGTTGGAGGCAGGCCCAGACTACGCGGAAATCGAAGACTTGCCGGATGAGGTGAGATTTGGATATGCCACCACCACCGACGTCATGGTAAGCGACCACAACTGGCAGTTCATAGGCAAAGCTACCGACACGGCCCTGCCTATGATGGTTCCGCGGGGCAAGGTCACCGGCGGCTCCAGCGCTATCAACGGCCAGATGTTTCTGCGCGGCGTGCCCGAAGACTATGATACGTGGGCATCTATGGGCAACGACGAGTGGGGGTTCGAAAAGCTAATGCCCTACTTCCGCAAGCTGGAGACGGACACGGACTTCTCCGACGACTTTCACGGCACGGACGGCCCAATTATCGCGCGTCGGTTCAAGGAAGAAGATTGGCTGCCTGCCCAAACGGCCTTCTATAACGGTTGCGTAGCCGCCGGCTACTCCGTAAGCCCCGACCTGAACAACCCTGACTCTACTGGATTGAGTCCTGTACCCTTCAACAATCCCAACGGCATACGCTGGAGCACGGCGATAGGCTACTTGAGCACGTCGCGACACCGTCTCAACCTCACCATTCGCCCCAACTGCACAACGCATCGCATCATCTTCGAGGGCAAGCGCGCCGTCGGGGTTGAGGTCGAAAGCGGTGGTGAAAAGTTCACTGTTTATGGCGACGAGATAATTCTTAGCGCAGGCGCAATTGGGTCTCCACAAACCTTGATGCTGTCAGGCGTTGGTCCTGCTGCCCATCTGGCCGAGATAGGAATTCCGGTTGTTCACGACCTCCCAGGCGTGGGCCAGAACTTACGCGACCATCCCATCGTATTTGTCACCTGGAAAACCAAACCTGAAGTCGAACTGGATGGCCTTGCCCCGCGCACTCAGGCTTGCCTGCGTTATACTGCCGAAGGATCAGACCTGCGCAACGACATGATACTCATCATGAGTTCATACGCTACCGCTCGCGTCAATCGTGGTGGCGCACGCATGGAGCCTTTAGGCATCCGCATGACGGTGGGGCTGTATCTCGCAATGGGCGCTGGCGAGATGAAACTGCAATCCACTGATCCTAATCAGCAACCTTTTCTCGACTACAACTATTTGCAGGAGGACTTCGATCGCAAGCGGATGCGTGAGGGCGTACTCAAAGCCATAGAGCTTGGTAAACACCCGGACTACGCGGCGCTGGTCGAGGAACTCATCGAGCCCTTGGAGTCGGACCTGGCGTCAGACGATGCTCTGGATGAATGGCTGAAGCGCGAAGCCACTACAGGTCAGCATATCTCTTGCACGTGCAAGATGGGGCCAGCCTCAGACAATATGGCCGTTGTCGACCAGTATGGGCGAGTACATGGCATGGAGGGCCTACGAGTGGTTGATGCCTC
This sequence comes from Dehalococcoidia bacterium, assembly GCA_965206395.1. Taxonomy (GTDB): domain Bacteria; phylum Chloroflexota; class Dehalococcoidia; order Lucifugimonadales; family CATOSD01; genus CBDBJK01. The sequence continues at coordinate 58,429 of CBDBJK010000005.1, read as the reverse complement.
CATAATGCCCGACTGCGTACGCGCCAACACCAACGTCACTACTATGATGATCGGCGAGCGCATGGCCGATTTCATTATTAAGGAAATTACCTCATTGACAACCTGAAAAGGACACAGGTCGCCATGTCCTGGATGCACTGGAGAAGAACCGTTGAATCAAATCTTCCGGCGAGAATATTGCCTGAAAGGATAATGCCATGAGATTAGACGCTTTTGAGGTGCATGAACCGATACCAGAGTTGCACAACACCTGTGTCATCGCTGTCCTACGCCCCTGGATAAATGTCGGAAGGGTTGGCACACAGATACTTACCAAGCTCAAGGGACACCTTGATGCAAAAGAGCTTGGCAGACTCGCACGACCAGGAAACTTCTATGACTTCACGCAGTATCGCCCTCGAACCCGCACAGTAAATGACCGACGCGTGTTGACCATTCCCAACACCATAGTCCACTATGCCCATGACGATGAGAGCAATAGGGATTACCTGTTTCTGGAAATGCGTGAGCCGCATGCTAAAGGCGAAGATTACGCAGAAGCCGTCGTAAACCTGCTCAAGCAATTTGATGTTACCGAGTACTGCGGCATAGGAGGTATGTACGATTCGGTGCCTCATACACGGCCGCTGCTGGTTACCGGGAATCTCACCAAAGATCAAGAGGCGCGAGCCGGGGGGTTGGTCTCGACCCGAAGCGGCACGTATCAGGGGCCAACGAGTATCGCTAATCTGGTATCCTAGGCACAGGCCAATTCTGAGGTGATAACAACCAGCTTGATGGCGCGTCTGCCCCAGTATCTGCAGCTAGAAGAAGATCACATGGGAGCCGCGCGCCTCATGGAGGTGTTGTGCACATTGTACGGTTTTCCGGTCTCCCTAGCAGACTCTGCTGGCGGCGAGAAGCAGTACCAGGAGATCAGCCAGACAGTGGAAAGTAACAAGCCTGAGGTCAAAGAGCTCATCCAGGAACTGGAGAGATATTATGACCAAAATATTGTGTCAATGCAGTCACAGGAACAGAGCGATGTGTCCCTATCTCCAGAAGTAGCGAGCTTCCTTGACGAAATGGGCGAACGCCTCGATGAGGGCAAAGAAACTCAATGACTCAATTTCTCCTTCGTGCATTCAGCGCCAGCTATCTAAAAGAAGGGGGAGAGAATACTGATGTCTTATCTCGTGGGGGTGGACACAGGAGGCACTTTTACAGATTTCGTCCTGTTTGATCCAGAAACTCAGGAGTTAGCTGTATACAAATTTCCGTCCACTCCCGAAGACCCATCTAGAGCGCTGTTCGAGGGATTGAAAGAGCTTCTCAACCACAAGGACGCCGGCAGCGACCAGATAACCGCGTTGATGCACGGTACCACAGTAGCAACCAACGCCGTCCTGCAAGACCAGCTTCCTGATATCGGGCTGATAACGACTTCGGGGTTCCGAGACGTAAAGGTACGGGCCATATTGCGCCGCCTTTTCCCCGAAGCCCTAGTCAGTTTCTCATCCGAGGTGCTCAGGGAATTTCGTGAGTACGAGCGGTTTTCCATGACGGCCATCAACGCAGCCCTCCTTCCCTCCTTAAACTCGATATCAGGAGTTGATTAGTATGACAATTCTCGTACCGGACATCAACAAGACCATTGAATCTCTCACGCAGACCAGGTCCGACATCTGGATATCGTCGGCTTGCGGAGTAACTCGCTCCGAGTGTTCAATTCCCGCATTGGTAGACAAAGATGCCTACGCTTCAGTCACCAATCGTATAAGAGTGCTTGTCCTGGGTAGTCTGTCTGGACGGCAGGAGGACGCTGTCCTGGCGCTAGAGGTGCTGCGGCTCTTCGCTGCCAAGGGTCGAAGTCTATCGGATAAGATAGCCTTGAGCGCAGTTCCATGTGTAAACCTGGACGGTCTGATAATGGACAAAGCGCCGGAGAACGGTGCAGGCGGTGAGCCCGACACAGGGTATCCTCCCAGGGACAACTTCTTTTACGATCCCCAGAACCCCGAGTCACGCTATCTCTGGCGGTGGTTGTGTTTTCAAGCGCCCGACCTGGTCTTGGAATTACGCTCGGGTTCGTCCACGTTGTGGGAAGCTAACGCCGCCGCTAGCAGCCTTGGGCAGGCATTGGGAGCCGCCGACATCGAACCGGATGACAGCCTGCTGGCGGCAATCGGTTTGGGAAATCCCGACGGGCTGGCTCCAATCCCTGGCCTTCGGCTAACCATTCCTGAGGAGCAGATTGCTTCAGAGCTTGACAAGATATGGGATGTGATAGGTCAAGGGTCTTTGGAACCATCGCCGGCGCGCCGAGTGCTTGATGCCCGACGCTCTCGCTCGCCTCTGGATATCGCTCGAATACTGGCGTCTGTGTATGGTCACAAGCTGCAAGAGCCAATCATGTACACCCAGGGAGTGAGCATTAGTGGACGTCTGCGTCTCGCGGAACTGGATCCGTCCGTCTCAAGTTCCGTATCTGACGTAGCATCAATTGTAGAGCCATACGTCTCAGGCACAATCGACCCTTTCGGAGATAGCCCTCAGACGCCCAAGCTGGCAGGTGTGGTCTGGGGAGACGAGCTTGCGAACCTTACATCAGACAAGCGACACGCTGAACTGGTAGTAAAAGCAGCCAGCTACTATATACCTAGGGAGCAAGGCGAATGGCCTCCACCCGCTGATCCTGATTTCCGCACGGAGGATATGTTCCTGGCCGGAACGATTCTGGGTCGCGCATTCCAAATCACTGGAAACGAACTCTTTCTGGACATTCTCACTAACTTGCTGCTCAACGGTAACATCCAGCAAGATGATGGACTGTTCTGGCATTGCAGGTCGGCACACTATCTTTGGGGCAGGGGCAACGGTTTCGCCGCATTAGGGCTGACCGAATGCCTGACCTACTTGCCCGACGACCATACCCACAGAAACGTCATCATGTCCATGTATGTACGACTCCTGGACGGAATCCAACGCTTACAGCAACCTTCTGGCATGTATTCGCAGGTACTGGACATTCCAGGCTCATATCAGGAGCACACGTCCACCTGTATGATTGGCTATTCGATGGCTAGAGGACTCCGAATGGGGTGGTTGGACTCATCACACCGCGCATCATTAGAATTAATGTGGCGGGGTGTGTGCGAACGCATAGACGATGATGGGGGCATTGTGGATTCGTGTACGGGCACAGGAGTACAGCAGAGTATCGGTGACCTTCTAGACCGTCCGGCCATATTCGGATACGACGACAGGGGAGGCAGTATGGCTATCTGGTTTGCTACGGAGATGGAACGCCTCTTGAGGGAAGGAGGCTCATCGTCTTGAGGCACTGGTCGTTCCCGACGGTCAGGTTGAAGCCGCCATGTAAGCATAGTTGTGTTCGAAGCCACTAAGGGCCTAAAATGAGGCATACCATCTGTTTTCGGCTGACTATGAAAGAATAAACAGTGAAAATAGCATCTACACTGTTTTTGGATAGCTTGGGGACTGGCCTCACAGAACGGCTGGTGGACCTCATTTATTCTCTCAAGCAAGAAGACCCACTTGCACCTGTCACGGTAATAGGCCCCTCTGTTTACGCCAATCTCTCACTCCGCCACAACCTCGGACGTTCGGGATTTGCCAATGTGCGATTTCTGGTGCTGCCCAGGCTCTCTGAACTCCTGGGTGCGCCATCTCTGGCTTCGAAAAACCGCCGCCCGCTGACGCCTCTTTTAGAAAGCGCAGCCATTCGAGACGTTTCAGCGGAGGCATCTGGAATGCTAGCCGAGCTGCGCTCCCACCCTTCCACCCACCAGAGCCTTAAGAACACATTCCACCAGCTTCGTTATGCCTCCGCTGCAGCCTTGGATCGTCTTAGCAGACAGGGCAAGCTACGCCGAGAGGGGACTGCCCATGGCTCTTCGTTGGAGGTGCTCTAGTTGACTCCAGCTGCGGCGTGAACTCTATTAGTCTGTCCTTCAGACCTCAGATAATTGTGCATATCTGTCAGTTCACCATAGTCTTCCCTTGCAGCATCCTTCGCTAGGTCGTTCGCATCGGCTAACCTGGCAATCATAGCCTCAACCAACCGACAATCGCCAGGTGCTAGCTTTCTATACATCTCCAACAGCCTGTCCTCTGTAGATGACAAAAGCCTGTCCACATACTTCGATTGTGCATCCATACTCCCCTGGCGCTCTTCTTCAGAAGAACTGCGGGGGCCTTTGTTTTGGAGCAGCTTTTCCACATGCTGAAGGAAATCTCATAGACTGAATGGCTTCACAAGGTAGCTATCGATATCTACTTTCATATCCTTGAGCACCGCTGCCTCCTGAGGCACGCCCGTGATCATTAGAATCTGGGCATCACACGCCTTACGTACCAGGCGAGCGAAGTGGTATCCATCCATTCCAGGCATCCACACATCCGAAATAACCAGATCTGCTTGAAACTCTTTCAACACGCCTACGCCTTCTTGGCCGTTGGATGCCGTGCGCACCTCATATCCAGCGTCTTGCAACCATTCGTCCATGAGGCTGAGGATGGCCTGCTCATCATCTACAATGAGTAATTTAGCAGCCATTTGCATATTTCCCTTCTACACTCATGCTAGTGGTTCAATGTTTTTGTATTGATGGGTAGAGTGACTTTAGCTTGATGCGCGCATCCTCGGTAGTGAAGCGCCAATCCACTCGTATCACATCCCGGTTGCGTTGATTCTGCCAAGCATTGACCTCGCCGCGCAGGATGTCTTGATTGGCAATCCGTCGGTCCAGGCACTGTCGAGCCAGCACACCGATCTCTATCTCCGCCATATTCAACCAACTCCCGTGTTTGGGAGTGTAGTGTATCTCCAGTCGCTCAGCTATACGCCTCGCCTCAGCAGGCTCGAATGCCTCGTATAGCGAGGACAGCTTGTGAGTGTTGAGATTGTCCATTACCAGCACGATCCGGTCTCTGTCAGGGTAGTCCTCGTCGACCAGTTTCTTTATCACATGCGCCCAGTCCACCTTCGTGCGACGCTCTCTGACCTCGACTCGGCGCCATCCGTCCAACGGTGCAAACAGCATGAACAGGCTGCTCACTCCATTGCGCTCGTATTCGTAGTCGTATGCCGCCGATAAGCCGGGCGCTGCGGGACGCGGCACTCGCGTCTCCTTGACTTGCTGTTTGCTCGTCTCATCCATGCACACCAGAACCTCATTCCCATCGTACGGCCGTTGGTAGACCTCCAGTACGTCTTCCATCACGTCTTCCATCGCGCACACAAACTCCGCGCTCTGACCGGGCGGGATGCACCAACTCTGCTTCAGCCACGGCTTCAGTTCGTTTTTTTTTAAGCGCCTGGCGAACCGTCTCGGTGCTAATGGTCCCGACTATCTCACACTCGACCAACTGGTCAGCCAACAGCTTCAGGGTCCAACTGGCACGCCCCTCCGGCGGTTCCCCGCAGGCCATCGCTATCAACCGTGCTTCACCTTCGCCGTCCAGTCTCTTTTGACGCCGACGCAGTTGCTTTTTGCGATTCAGCGCAGACTCAACCCCCTCCTCCACACAGCGCTTGCGTATTCGCTCGACCGTTGACTGTCCCACACCGAGCGCGCTGGTGATGTCCGCGTCCTTCATTCCCCCGTCCGAGCGTGACTCATCGCTCATCAGCAGAATGCGCGCATGGGTCTGTTTGTACGCCGCAGCCCGACCGCGTGAGACCAAGGCGTTGAGTTCCTGTTGTTCGTCGGTAGTCAGTCTGATACGGTACTTCTTGGTAGACATCATGGTTCCTCCTCGGTTCAACGTTACGATTGAACCCCCAAGAGGAACAATGACTATCATGGTATTCATTTCAATGATGTTGGACCACTAGTAGCGCCACAGTGAATCGTGGTCACGCTGCCATAGCCGTGGTTCGATCTTTTGTTTAGTTATATTGCGAACGTGTGAATCGTTTGCTAATAGTGTGATTTCCATTGTGAAGGAGCGTGTAGGTGTTGTATGGGTAGCACGCTACTAAACTATGTAGGCGCTGAACCCTTAATGTCATCTGGGCAGACTCCGTGTTTTCCTCAACCTAGTGGTCCAACATCATTGAAATGAATACCATGATAGTCATTGTTCCTCTTGGGGGTTCAATCGTAACGTTGAACCGAGGAGGAACCATGATGTCTACCAAGAAGTACCGTATCAGACTGACTACCGACGAACAACAGGAACTCAACGCCTTGGTCTCACGCGGTCGGGCTGCGGCGTACAAACAGACCCATGCGCGCATTCTGCTGATGAGCGATGAGTCACGCTCGGACGGGGGAATGAAGGACGCGGACATCACCAGCGCGCTCGGTGTGGGACAGTCAACGGTCGAGCGAATACGCAAGCGCTGTGTGGAGGAGGGGGTCGAGTCTGCGCTGAATCGCAAAAAGCAACTGCGTCGGCGTCAAAAGAGACTGGACGGCGAAGGTGAAGCACGGTTGATAGCGATGGCCTGCGGGGAACCGCCGGAGGGGCGTGCCAGTTGGACCCTGAAGCTGTTGGCTGACCAGTTGGTCGAGTGTGAGATAGTCGGGACCATTAGCACCGAGACGGTTCGCCAGGCGCTTAAAAAAAAACGAACTGAAGCCGTGGCTGAAGCAGAGTTGGTGCATCCCGCCCGGTCAGAGCGCGGAGTTTGTGTGCGCGATGGAAGACGTGATGGAAGACGTACTGGAGGTCTACCAACGGCCGTACGATGGGAATGAGGTTCTGGTGTGCATGGATGAGACGAGCAAACAGCAAGTCAAGGAGACGCGAGTGCCGCGTCCCGCAGCGCCCGGCTTATCGGCGGCATACGACTACGAATACGAGCGCAATGGAGTGAGCAGCCTGTTCATGCTGTTTGCACCGTTGGACGGATGGCGCCGAGTCGAGGTCAGAGAGCGTCGCACGAAGGTGGACTGGGCGCATGTGATAAAGAAACTGGTCGACGAGGACTACCCTGACAGAGACCGGATCGTGCTGGTAATGGACAATCTCAACACTCACAAGCTGTCCTCGCTATACGAGGCATTCGAGCCTGCTGAGGCGAGGCGTATAGCTGAGCGACTGGAGATACACTACACTCCCAAACACGGGAGTTGGTTGAATATGGCGGAGATAGAGATCGGTGTGCTGGCTCGACAGTGCCTGGACCGACGGATTGCCAATCAAGACATCCTGCGCGGCGAGGTCAATGCTTGGCAGAATCAACGCAACCGGGATGTGATACGAGTGGATTGGCGCTTCACTACCGAGGATGCGCGCATCAAGCTAAAGTCACTCTACCCATCAATACAAAAACGTTGAACCACTAGGTTGCCCACGAAAACAATGATAGCAAAGGTTAAAATGCCCAATACAACGGATATGTATGGGTATCCACTATCTAAAACCTAGGGAACTTGTTCAGGAACATCATTGGTTGCTGTTACCCAGCCTATTACCGCCCCAATCATAACTTCACCGGCCCAAAACCGAATGGTTTTGAGGCCATTTGTTGTATCGGAGAAAGCGCGCCGGAGCGAGGATTCTTCAGCAGGACGTTCCATGTCCCGATATTACATCGCAGTCTTTCCCGTGTCCAGCAGATGATCGACAATTGACGCTACACAGGGCCAATGTTACACTCCCACCCGTCTGTCCTTATAAGGAACAAGCAAGCCTCACGTCGCACATACCACAGGAGACTACTATGAACGATTCTACTCTCGAACATGCCAGGGAGCTGCATCGACGGATTCCACTCATCGACGGCCACAACGACCTGCCCTGGCAATACAGGCAGAAGGTCAGCCGCGCCATCTCCAAGATCGACATCAGCAAGCCACAGCCAGAGCTTCACACCGACATTCCTCGATTGAGAGAGGGCGGCGTTGGCGGGCAGTTCTGGTCGGTGTACGTGGCGACTTCTTTCTCGCCAGAGGAGTCTGTCAGGGCTACGATGGAGCAGATAGACGTTGTTTACAACATGCTTCGGGCATACCCCGAAGCGTTCCAGCTTGCCCTCACCGCTGATGAGGTGGAACAGGCTTTCGCGGCAGGCAAGGTGGCCTCGCTGATGGGCATGGAAGGCGGCCACTCGATAAACAACTCCCTGGCTACTTTGCGCATGTTCTACAGCCTTGGCGCTCGATACATGACGCTGACTCATAACACCAACGTTCCGTGGGCAGACTCTTGCACCGACGAGCCGCATTCGAACGGACTCTCCGCTTTCGGACGAGAGGTGGTGCGCGAGATGAACCGCCTTGGGATGCTGGTAGACCTCTCGCACGTCTCCCCCGACACCATGCACGATGCGCTGGATGCCACGGGCGCTCCCGTCATTTTCAGCCACTCGTCGGCCCGCGCTCTCAACGACCATCCCAGAAACGTGCCGGACGACGTGCTGAAGCGGGTGGTCGAAAATGACGGCGTGGTGATGGTGAACTTCGTGCCGGACTTCATTTCAAAGCCGGTCTACGAGCATGCCCAGAATCGCATGGCAGAACAAGAGCAACTCGAAAGCGCGCCTGACAGCACAGAAGAGGCGGTCGAAGAGGCGATGAGCCAGTGGGATGAAGCCAATCCGTCACCCGACGCTACGCTGGCCGACGTAGCCAACCACATCGACCATATCCGCAGCATCGCGGGCGTCGACCACATCGGCATCGGCGGCGATTTCGATGGCATAACCACAACTCCGGTAGGCCTCGAGGACGTCACGAAGTATCCCGATCTGACAGCCGAGTTGCTCCGCAGGGAGTACAGCGACGATGATATCCTCAAAATCTTAGGTGGAAACGTGCTTCGAGTAATGCGTAAGGTCGAATCGGCGTCTGAACGTATCCAGCAAGAGCGCGGGCCATCAGAGGCACTCATTGAGGAGCTTGACGGGCCGCAGGGTTAGCACAAAGCCATCAGACGAAGGCTATACAGGCCCGAACCAGTCGGTGAACTGCGAGGCTAGCTTCTCGTCTCCCTCGAACGATAGCCGTCCTCTGCGCACCGAGCGTGCGAACGGCAGGCGACCCATGCCAAGAAGGATGTAGGTGTTTGTGTCGCAGCTAAAGGTCACGCCGGCGTCCGCGCCGTCCGACGGCTGAAGGCTGAAGTCGTCGCCTGTAATAACTACGTCGTAGCTCTCGGTTACCGGCTCGTTGAGCCGAAAGCGATACGTGACAGGCGATACCAACATGTCGCTCTTCTGAAATCCGATGCTGAACCAGCTTTGCATCCACCCGGTCAGAAAGGGCAAGGCTTTCTCGCTCAGCGTGGCAGACCTGTCGAGGCTATAGCGAACGTCCCAACCATGCACCGCAAGCTCCAGAACGCGAAGCTCGATCAGACGCGAAACTGGAATGGCACCGAAAAAAGAATGAAACGCGGGAGCTTTGAAATCTTTCGATTCCAGTGACACCAGCAGAGTGTTAAGCTGCTTGCAGCTTCCGTTGAATTCAAGGAACAGGTCTTCGTCATAGCTGCCCCGAAGGGATATGAGCGCCTCCGTAGCCTCCTGACGGCCCATGCTGCGATGGCCCATTGGGGGAGACGATTCGCCCTTGAGCGCGCGGCCAACACTAAGAGAATATAACGTGGCTCCCTCAATGAGATGCGCTATCACGTCGGCGACCTTCCATCCTTCACACGGGCTGCCGAACTGCTCCGGGTCCCTCCAGATGCCATCGGGCAAAGCGTGGATATGCCCCGCAAGCTCGTTCGACAGCTCCCGCACAAGCTGAATGTCAGCCTTTACCCTCTCAACGTCTGCCATCACAACACCCCAAACCCTCCACCCCAAACCCCGACCCCTTGGGGGTTAGGGTTTGGGGGTTGGTGTATAGGGTTTAGATTCCTTTGTCTACGAGGAAGGAGACAAGGTCTGCGGTGCGGCAGCTATAGCCCCACTCGTTGTCGTACCAGCCGACTACCTTGACCATGTTGCCGCCCATCGACATGGTGGACAGCGAGTCGATTATGCAGCTATGCGGGTTCTGCTTGAAGTCGCTGCTGACCAGAGGCTCGGTGCAGTATTCCAGGATGCCGTTGAGGCCATTGTCCGCGGCCTCTTTGTAGGCGGCGTTGACGTCATCCACGGAGGCGTCCTTGCTCAACTCGGCAACGAAGTCGGTGACCGAGCCTGTGGAGACTGGCACACGGAACGCCATGCCGTGAATCTTACCGTTAAGCTCCGGCAGAACCAGGCCCACCGCGCGGGCCGCGCCCGTTGTCGTCGGGATGATGTTCATGGCGGCAGCACGAGAGCGGCGCAGGTCTTCGTGCTGCTGGTCCAGAATCTTCTGGTCGTTGGTGTAGGCGTGGATGGTGCTCATCAGCCCTCGCTCGACACCGAAGCTGTCGTGGAGCACCTTGACCATCGTTGCGATGCAGTTGGTCGTGCAGGAGGCGTTGGACAGGACGTTATGCTTCCCAGGCTCGTACTTGTCATCGTTCACGCCGAGGACGATAGTGAGGTCTTCGCCCTTCGCCGGAGCGGATATGATGACCTTCTTGGCCCCGCCTTCCATGTGGCCCGAAGCCCTGCCCGCGTCCGTGAAGAAGCCCGTAGACTCCACCACCACGTCAACGCCGAGGTCGCCCCAGGGCAGCTTTGAGGGGTCGCGGTCTGACAGCACCTTGATGTCCTTGCCGTCTATGACAATGCTGCTTTCCTTTGCCTCGACGCTGCCCGGAAATATGCCATAGTTGGTGTCATACTTGAACATGTGCGCGTTGGTCTTGGTGTCGGTGAGGTCGTTGACGGCTACCACTTCGAGCTTATCGGGATGCCGCTCCTTTATTGCCCTCAGCACCTGCCTGCCGATGCGTCCGAAGCCGTTGATGCCCACACGAGTCGCCATATTGAAACCCCCTTGTAATCTGAATTAGCCGATATGAAATGAGTCAGTGCCTCAGCCAGATACCATTATACCTCGTAACACGACGGCCACAACAGGCCCGCCCTGAATGAATCGCTTCACTTGACATTTACGCCGTATTTCCGTCTACTTACCCTGTATCACATAGACGAGCCAGCAAAAGTGACAGGATTTTGTCGTGGATAACAACACTACAATAGTCATAGGTCTTTCCATCTTCGCCGTAATAGTCCTTGCTGTCCTGATCGTGTTTCGTGACCAAATACGAGAGTTCGCGGCTGAGTTTGAAGCTAGCAAACTCTTTAAATTCTCGTTAAAGGCTTCCCGTGACGCTCCGAGCGTTAGCAGCCCTCAACCTGCAAGCGCAATCGGCCAGAGTTCGAGCATTGGCGCTCCGCCATCGTCTGGGAGCCAGCGTCTTCACCAGCTTCCGCGCGACCTGCCCGACTTCACTGGCAGAGATGAGGAAGTACAGCAGCTTGAAGACCTTCTGGGTAGTGGCGGAGGACTGGCCGCTATTTCGGCCATTGGCGGTATGGGTGGCATGGGCAAGAGCGCACTGGCTTTCCACGTGGGCCGTCTTGTTGCTGACCAATATCCCGACGGGCAGATCGTCGTGGACATGCGCGGCACATCAGACGCGCCACTCACGCCTGTCGATGCGATGGCCGAGGTTGTCCGCGCCTTCAATCCTACGGCTAATCTTCCGGACGACATTGACGCAGCGAGACAAATTTACACAAGCGTACTTGCGGAGAAGTGCGTCCTGATTGTGTTAGACAACGCCGAAAACACCGTTCAGGTGAGCGGCATGTTGCCCCCGGAGTCGTGCGGCATGATCGTTACATCTCGCTCCACTATTGTCTTGCCTGGTGCGCGCCAATTGAACGTGGATGCCCTTTCCGAGGAAAAGTCGCGCGACCTGCTCAAGGTAATCATAGGCGAAACGCAAGCGTCGGAAGCAGAGCTAGACGAAATAGCCCGCCGCTGTGGTCGCCTACCGCTTGCCCTCAGAGTAGCAGGCACTTTCATGGCAGGGCATCCAAACTTTTTAGCCCGCGACTACATTAACAAACTGGCGGATGAGAAACGACGGCTTGAGCAGTTGAAGCAAGACGATGTGGATGTCGAGGCTACACTTGGACTGAGCGCGGCCCAGCTTGCGCGAGAGCAGCCGGAATTGGCCGAACGCTGGCAAATGCTCTCCGTGTTTCCCGGGACTTTCCATCGGAACGCAGTAATCGCCGTGTGGGATGCGTCTGAGCAGGAAGCCCTCGATGGCCTGGGCACGCTGGTCGAGCGCAGCCTGCTGCTATACGACGACGAGAGCACTCGCTACCGCCTGCACGACCTGATGCGCCCTGTGGCTGAAAACGCCTTCGCCTACGGAGAGGGCAAGCGAGATTCCAGACGTGAGCAGCGAAGGCTGAGCGATACCGCCGCACGCCACGCCACTCACTACCAGGAAGTGATTGCTTTTGCTAGGTTGTGTTGACATTTCATCTGAGCCATATGAGAGCACCGACGAAGTTCAAGAATCCCAGGAAACGCGATGACAGCTTGTCAAAGCGAGAGAAGATATGCCGGTAGTGCTTGATCTTGTTGATGAAACACTCCACAAGGTGGCGCTTCGGTAAAGGTACTCATCATACTCTCGTGGCGTCTTTCGATTTGACCGAGGTGGAATCACAGGTAACGCGCCCCTGCCCAGGATGCATTGGAGAAAATCCATCGAATCGTATCCCTTATCAGCAATCACATGCTCGGTTTCGAAATCAGCTATCAATGCCTGTGCCTGGGTGATGTCGTGACGTTGACCTGCTGTGAGCTCAAAGCGCAACGGGTTGCCCAATCCATCCACGCTCACGTGGATCTTGGTACTGAACCCGCCTCGGCTCCGGCCAAGAGCTTGGGCCGATTGGCCACCGTTTTTTTGGAGGCTCCAGCAGCACAGGGATGAGCGCGAACCACAGTGCTATCAATGATGACATGCTCCATATCGGGGTCTTGCACAAAATGCTGATGCATTCGTTCCCATACACCCTTTTCACACCAGCGTGCGAAGCGCTTATATACGCTGTTCCAGTGACCGTAGTGCTCAGGCAGCAGTCTCCAAGGAGCACCACTTCGTGCCATCCACAGGATGGCCTCGACGTAGCGCCTGCAATCGTCCTCCTCTCCAACGTAGAGGTCTGGGCATGAGCGCAGAAATTCAAGGATTTTCGACCATTGTTCATTGCGTAATTCAGTCGTTGACATGTATCCATTATGCACCAAATGTCAACACAACCTAGTGGTCCAACATCATTGAAATGAATACCATGATAGTCATTGTTCCTCTTGGGGGTTCAATCGTAACGTTGAACCGAGGAGGAACCATGATGTCTACCAAGAAGTACCGTATCAGACTGACTACCGACGAACAACAGGAACTCAACGCCTTGGTCTCACGCGGTCGGGCTGCGGCGTACAAACAGACCCATGCGCGCATTCTGCTGATGAGCGATGAGTCACGCTCGGACGGGGGAATGAAGGACGCGGACATCACCAGCGCGCTCGGTGTGGGACAGTCAACGGTCGAGCGAATACGCAAGCGCTGTGTGGAGGAGGGGGTCGAGTCTGCGCTGAATCGCAAAAAGCAACTGCGTCGGCGTCAAAAGAGACTGGACGGCGAAGGTGAAGCACGGTTGATAGCGATGGCCTGCGGGGAACCGCCGGAGGGGCGTGCCAGTTGGACCCTGAAGCTGTTGGCTGACCAGTTGGTCGAGTGTGAGATAGTCGGGACCATTAGCACCGAGACGGTTCGCCAGGCGCTTAAAAAAAAACGAACTGAAGCCGTGGCTGAAGCAGAGTTGGTGCATCCCGCCCGGTCAGAGCGCGGAGTTTGTGTGCGCGATGGAAGACGTGATGGAAGACGTACTGGAGGTCTACCAACGGCCGTACGATGGGAATGAGGTTCTGGTGTGCATGGATGAGACGAGCAAACAGCAAGTCAAGGAGACGCGAGTGCCGCGTCCCGCAGCGCCCGGCTTATCGGCGGCATACGACTACGAATACGAGCGCAATGGAGTGAGCAGCCTGTTCATGCTGTTTGCACCGTTGGACGGATGGCGCCGAGTCGAGGTCAGAGAGCGTCGCACGAAGGTGGACTGGGCGCATGTGATAAAGAAACTGGTCGACGAGGACTACCCTGACAGAGACCGGATCGTGCTGGTAATGGACAATCTCAACACTCACAAGCTGTCCTCGCTATACGAGGCATTCGAGCCTGCTGAGGCGAGGCGTATAGCTGAGCGACTGGAGATACACTACACTCCCAAACACGGGAGTTGGTTGAATATGGCGGAGATAGAGATCGGTGTGCTGGCTCGACAGTGCCTGGACCGACGGATTGCCAATCAAGACATCCTGCGCGGCGAGGTCAATGCTTGGCAGAATCAACGCAACCGGGATGTGATACGAGTGGATTGGCGCTTCACTACCGAGGATGCGCGCATCAAGCTAAAGTCACTCTACCCATCAATACAAAAACGTTGAACCACTAGTCAACTATACGTCGAGGGAGGCAATGCGCTGGCACGTGGACTCGCGCTATTCGACTTGGATCTGATGAACATCTTGAAAGGGCAGGCATGGGCGGCAGAATTCGCGAAGAAGGACAAGGACGCCGCGAAGTTGTGCAGCGATTACGCCGGCCAAGGGCCACTGCTAAATCTTCGTCAGCATCCACATGAACGCATCGCCTGGCTCGAAGCGGCACTGGGCGCTTCACGGCGCTTGAGGGACCGAAGATCTGAGGGCCACCACCTGGGTAATCTGGGGCATGCCTACGCTGATCTTGGTGAGACACGCCGCGTCAGCGAGTTCTACGAGCAGGCGCTTGAGGTTTTGCGCGAGATAGGCGACCGCAGAGGCGAAGGAAGTGCTCTGGGCAGTCTGGGGATTGCCTATGATGCACTTGGTGAGACACGCCGCGCCATCGAGTTCTATGAGCAACAATTGCACATTACTCGTGAGATTGACGACCGAAGGAACGAGGGAATTGCTCTGGGTAATCTGGGCAATGCATACTCTGCGCTTGATGATACACCCCGCGCCATCGAATTCTACGAGCAACAATTACAAATCACTCGCGAGACAGGAGACCGCAGGGGCGAAGGTAATGCTCTGTACAATCTGGGAGACGAGCTGTATAAACTCGGCGAGCACAGCCAGGCTATTACGAACGTTGAGGCCGCGCTCGAGATCTTCGAGCAGATCGAAGACCCAAATGCGGAGACAGCACGGCGAAGGCTTGCCAGGTGGCGCGAGTCGCAGGGGGAGTAAGGCCTACACCTGCCCTAGCTCGCGGCGCATCTGGGCGAGACCCATCGGGCCGATGTCGAGGGCGCGGGAGTGGAACTCCTTGAGGTCGAAGGCAGACCCCTTGCGCTGTCGAGCGTCGTCGCGGGCCGCGAGCCACTCGCGCTCGCCTACCTTGTAGCTGATGGCCTGCCCCGGCATACCCAGGTAGCGGTTCACCTCGCTCGCCACAAAGTCCGGCGGAAAGTGGCTGCGCTGCTGTATGAACTCAAGCCCAAGCTCTGGATTCCAAACCTCGCCGGGGTGGAAACGCTCGTCCTGCGGGATTGGCCGCTCGAGGTGCATGCCAATGTCTATTATGACGCGGACGCTGCGCAACGCTTGCGCTCTGAGCATGCCCAGATAGTGGTCGGGGTTTTCAAGATAACCAAGCTCTGCCATCAGCCGCTCGGCGTAGAGCGCCCAGCCCTCTATGTAGCCCGACGTGCCGCCGAGAACGCTCTGGAAGCGCGAAAGCTCGCCCGCGAGGTGCTTGGCCGTCGCTAGCTGAAAATGGTGGCCCGGCACGCCCTCGTGGTAGGCAATCGAGACCTCGCCCCACAGCGGAAAGCGCGTCTTGCCGCCCGTCGGATACCACGTGCGCCCCGGTCGGCTGAAGTCTTCGGACGGCGGCGTGTAGTACATAGCAAGGGCGCCACCCGCAGGCGCGATCATCGCCTCGATGCGCTTGACCGGCCCCGGCATGTCGAAATGGACGCCGTTCATCTCGGCAATCGTGCGGTCTTGAAGCTCTTGCATCCATCGCTGAAAGGCGTCCACGCCATTGATGGCCCGCGCAGGGTCAGATTCTAGCAACTCCTTGGCGGCCTCCACACCACCGCTGGGCAGGATTCTCTCGGCGGTGCTCTCCATCTCCCGCTCGACCCACCGAAGCTGCTCCCAACCCCACTGATAGGTCTCCTCCAGGTCTAGCTCCGTACCGTTGAAGACGCGAGCGGCCAGCGCGTAACGCTCTCTGCCGACGGCGTCGCGCTCGGCGGCGTTGGGGAGGTATCGCTCCGACAGAAAGCCGCGCATCTCGGCATAGGCTTGTGCCGCGACCTCGATGCCTTCCTCGATGTCACGCCTTAGAGAAGCCGAGGACAGACCAGCCTCGTCATAAGAATCCAGCAGGCTCTGGAAGAACGACGGCTGACCCTCTCTCTGACCGCTCCAGGTCTCCGCTTGCCTCGCGCACTCGACGGTCTGACGTCGGCTGCTGACCTTGCCCTGTCGCATACCCTCTTGCAGCGATTCCCGATGGCTCGCGAGTCCCTGTGGCACAAGACGCAGCCGTGAGGCGATATTACGCCATTGCTCCTCGGACTCACGCGGCATCAGGTCGAACGCCATGCGAACCGATTGCAGCGGACTGCCGAGAATGTTCAGGTCGCGCAGGTGCTCGCCCGCGTCGAACATTTCGAGGCCGACGCGCAACTCGTCGATCATAGCTTCCCTGGCTATGCGGTCGCGCTCGCCTTCCGCCGACGCCGTTTCCAGCGAGGCTATCGTCTCGCGGTCGAGGTTTGCCCTTGCCTCAGCCCCTTGAGGCGAGAAGTCCGTCATCTCCGCGTCGTGGCCGGAAACGCCAACACTGGTAGCGCCAATCGGGTTCAGCGCCGCGAAACGCTCCACATACTCGTCTGCAATGTCGTAGATTCTTGTCATTAGATCTTTCGTCCTGGATGGATGATTACGATATATGCTGGCTCAACTCGCACTCTCAATTTTTCGATTTTGCTCGAAATATCCGTAGCCCGACTCAATAGCTGTCTAAGCGGTAAACTGCTTCATGACATCTAAATTCACTTGTAATTTGTCTCCCTCTATTTTTACTAATTCATGCTTCTGTAGGAAACGTATATCCCTCATCAATGTCTTATTGGTTACATTTACATACATGTGAGACATTGGATGCTCTCGGTTCCTTAATGCTTTCAAGGAGATCGGCTCATGGCCTAATTCGAGAAGAAAATGAAATAGTCTCTCTCCTACAGGTGTACCTAATTTGTGCTGTGATCCAAGTGTTTCTCTGGCATAGTCTCGGAAAGAAATAATCTGTACTTCTGAAAGAACTTCTTCATGAACGACCTGCAACTCTTCTACTAAGCCCCTCAAAGCAAAAACGACAAATGGCGTTAAATCACCGCCGCTCTGAAATCGCACGTAATCCAGATTTCTAACGTACTCCGACCTATTTCTGTAATAGTAGTTGGCAAGAGAGTAAAATCCTCGTGCATTTACACCAGCTTGAAAAAGAAGATAGCTTTCAACTGCTCGTGATGTACGACCATTACCATCTCCAAATGGGTGAATGCTAGTAACGTAGAAATGAGCAACAATCGCCCTGATAATAGAATTCCATTCTTTAGGTAATCCTGTGTTGAACCAGTCAATGAACTCAGTCATAAGTCTTTGCACATCGTCCCCTATTTCTGGTGGACGATAACTTCCTGCATTTACGCTATAGGTTCTATACCTGCCAGGCTCATTATGTTCATAGGCAATCTTTTGGGTAATAATCTCATGGAATTTACGTATGAGGCTTTCGCTAAGTGGCGCATCTGAACCGCCACTCAAGATATTCCCTACATAATGCATCAAGGCCTCGGCGTTTCTGACCTCCTGTTCTTCTCGGTTCTGTGTGCTGGAGAAAGTTTTTTTGTCCGAGGGTGACGCTAGGATTTCAGCAACTTCCTCCTCTGAGAACTCAGTACCTTCAATGCCAGTAGTACCACGAACTGCGCGGAGGATATTAAGGTTATTTAGCCTGCGCTGAACATGAGGAGGTACTGGTATTCCGCGAGCAACAGAGGCGAGGGCTTCTGCTATAGCTACGCATCGAATAACCTCTGTGTCATTGGCCCTTAATCGCATATCGAAATGTACATCCCACTTGGGCATACAGCCTCCTTAGTGGACATTGTCTTAGACAATGTCCATTTCTATAGCTTGAGTACACCGCATGACAATGGGGTAATTATACTACATTTATGCGGACAACAGGATGGACAATGTCCACATAAATGTCCAAGTTTTATGTGCTCAAAAACCTTTGCGTTGAAAATTACCTCTGAATTTAGAGGGGTTTCAAGAATGAGCTTCTACCCCAGAAACCGCTCGTAGATGGCTCGTCCCGCGTAGGTCGCCTTGCTTCCAAGCTCTTCCTCGATACGCAGGAGGCGGTTGTACTTGGCGGTGCGTTCGCCGCGAGCGGGAGCGCCGGACTTTATCTGACCCGCCGACGTGCCCACGGCTAGGTCTGCTATCGTGGTGTCCTCGGTCTCGCCGGAGCGATGGCTTATGACAACGCCCCAGCCCGCGTTCTTCGTCATGTCTATCGCCTTCAGCGTCTCCGTCACCGTGCCTATCTGGTTCAGCTTGATTAGCACAGCGTTGCTAGCGCTGCCGTCAATGCCTTTTTGAATGAGCGTTGTATTGGTCGTGTAGAGGTCGTCGCCGACTAGCTGCACCTTGTTGCCAATGTTAGAGGTCATCGTGCGCCAGCCATCCCAGTCGTTCTCGTCCATGCCATCCTCGATGCTGACGATGGGGTACTTGCTCACCCACTCCCCGTACCTCTCGATAAGACCTCCTGGCTGCAAAACTGCCTGCTCCCTTGCGAGAGAATAGCGCCCTTCATTCTTGACGTAGAACTCTGACGCAGCCACATCCATGGAGATGAAACACTGCTCGCCTGGTGTGTATCCGGCCTTTTCGATTGCAGCCAGAATAAGCTCTACGGCCTCGCGGTTGGAGGATAGGGAAGGAGCAAAGCCGCCTTCGTCGCCTACGTTCGTGTTGAGTCCGCGCTCGTGCAGCAGATTTCGCAGGGCGTGGTATACCTCGACGCCAGCGCGGAGAGCCAGGCTGAAGGTGCCGACGCCAGCGGGAACAACCATGAATTCCTGAAAATCCGTAGAGTTCTCGGCGTGCCTGCCGCCGTTGATGATGTTGAACATTGGCACGGGCAGCGTCAGAGGGCCTCCTCGGTGCAGATGTTCGTAGAGCGGCTTGCCCTGACTCCGAGCTGCTGCGTGGGCCACGGCAACGGAAACGCCGAGGATGGCGTTGGCCCCAAGAACGCCCTTGTTCGGAGTGCCGTCTAACTCTAGTAAAAGGTTGTCCAGGCTCTCCTGATCGAGCGCGGAGCGTCCAATTAGCTCTGGCACAATTCGCTTGTTGACGTTCTCCACCGCCTTGAGCACGCCACGCCCGCCGTATCGTGTGGGGTCGCCGTCGCGCAATTCAAGTGCCTCGTTTGCGCCAGTGCTTGCGCCGGACGGCACTAACGCTCGCCCCGTCGCTCCGTTGGACAGGACGACATCAACCTCAACTGTCGGATTCGCCCTTGAGTCGAGGACTTCTCTAGCCCTAACCTGGGATATGTTGCTCATATATAGACCTCTGTTGTTTCGTATATATGCGTAACGACCTCACCCCCATTCACCAGTTGGCTGGGGTAGGCAAATTTGAAATATGCCACGATGCAATCGACGCCGTGCCTTCGACCTCACCCGCCAATTCGAGAAGAAACCTTATTTTTAGGCGCCCTCTCCGTTCACAGAGAGGGGACGGATGTGAAGTCAGCGCGTTGCAAGCAAGGATCAATATGTCACCCTCATCCTAGCCTCTTACCCAGTCAGTCCCTCTCCCGCTTGGGTAAGAGGCTAGGATGAGGGTGACGCGTTAGTGGCGATATTCATTTGGCTATCAGATGCTAACGCAAGACTTAACAGCCTACCTCATAGTAGCCTTACTGAGCAGATACTGAAAAATTCGTTCCGGCAGCAGCCTTGCTCCAAGGATTCCTAGTCGCGCCTCCGATCCGATGGGGTATCGAAATGCCGGTCGCCTGGAGCGAACAATTTTGTGAATAACCTTTGCGACCTTGATAGGGTCGGCGGCGTTTCTGTGGAGGCGAGCGCTCCTTTCTCTGTACTTCTCGATGTAGGGATAATACACCATGTCTTTGGAATCGGACTGCTCGCTGGCGGCCTGGTTTTTAAGAAAATCCGTGTTGAACAGGCCCGGCTCAAGCACCGACACGCGGACGCCGAAGGGCCAAAGCTCTGCCCTCATCGACTCGCTCATCCCCTCTAGCGCGAATTTGCTGGCAACGTAGGCCCCGTTGAAGGGTGTTCCCAGGCGGCCAAGCACGGAGCCGACGTTGATTATCGTCCCTTTCCGCTGGCGCAGCATTCCCGGCAGCACGGCCTTGATGAGGCGCACCGTCGCGAAGACGTTGGTCTCGAACTGTGCTTTTAACTCATCCATCGATAGGCTTTCGACAGGCCCCCAGAGTCCATAGCCCGCGTTATTGACGAGCGCGTCGATTATGCCATGTTCTTCGATGAGCGCCGGAAGCACGCTATCGACACCCTCATCGCTGTTGATGTCAAGCTCGACAGCGGTGACGGAAAGCCCTCTCACTGACGCCTCGCTCTGAAGGTCGGCAAGACGCTCGGGCGACCTGCTCGTGCCGATGACGGAGTAGCCCTTTTCAGCAAGGTAAAGTGCGGTAACTTTTCCGATGCCCGAAGAAGCGCCCGTGATGAGAACGGTCTTGCCCTGGCTCGCTGGCATAAGGCTCTCCCTTCAGCACGTGGAGTCTTTCAAGAGGACATTATACGACAGTACGAAGCGTCGATGTCACCGGCGGGCCGGCCAGAAGGTGTTCGGCTTATCGAACGGTTACACATGAGCGAAACTGTGCGTGGCCGTGCTTTTCCAGGAAATATGGAAGACGTACCATGAAAGGCATGATTCTCAGAGACTTCTATGCATTTGACGGCATGGAGTGAAGGTGCTAACGTTTGACCCATCATCGACGCGCCATCAATTCGGGCGTGAAGAGTTCCACATGAGGAATATCTCGTCGCATAGAATGACTTCAGCTATCCAATCGCAGCTTATCGAGTATATACCGGCCATAGTTCGACGCTGGGCCATACCTGCCGCGCTCGTCGCAATCATCGCGTTGGGCATCGCTGTCCGAATCGTAAACATTACCGAGAACCCTCCAGGTTTCTTTACCGACGAGGCAGCCATCGGGTACAACGCGTACACTATTCTCACCTCCGGCAAGGACGAATACGGCGAGAGTTGGCCGCTACTTTTCAGGTCTTTTGGAGACTACAAGCTGCCGGTGTTCGTATATTCCGTGGTGCCTTTTGTCGCCATCTTTGGGCTGACCGAGTTGGCTGTAAGGCTGGCAGGCGCGACCTACGGCACCCTGGCTATATTTACCACCTTCCTTCTGGGAAGCATATTGTTCAGGCGACGCTCCATTGGACTGGCGGCAGCCCTCTTTCTCGCCATCACGCCCTGGCACATCCACTATAGCCGTACAGGATTTGGAGAAATG
Source organism: Dehalococcoidia bacterium (assembly GCA_965206395.1). Lineage (GTDB taxonomy): Bacteria > Chloroflexota > Dehalococcoidia > Lucifugimonadales > CATOSD01 > CBDBJK01. The sequence continues at coordinate 36,880 of CBDBJK010000005.1, read as the reverse complement.
ATAAGCTTTCTCCCTCTCCTGACCCTGGCGCTTTACCTTTTCTTTCGCGGCGTCCGACAGAACGGGTTCTGGCTGGCATCGGGCGTGGTATTTGGCCTCACTCTATACACCTATCGCTCCGCATGGGTGATTGTGCCTCCTTTGATGGTGGTGCTGGCAATCCTCTATCGCCGCGAGCTGATGCGCAACTGGCGGGTGGCTCTATACTCCCTGGGCATCACGGCGACCATAGCCCTCCCCATACTGGTCCACCTGGCAACGGGCGAAGGGGACAGGTCTACGCAGGCGGGGACTGTTCCGGCTCGACCTGGGGCCGTGGGAGATGCTCAGGAAGTTTGTCAGCCAATACTTCTCGCACTTCTCCTTCTCGTTCCTGTTCGACAAGGGCGACGACTGGTTTATCACGAGACACTATCTGCCGGGATTCGGCCACCTGTACAAAGTCCAACTGCCGCTAATTATCCTGGGAATACTGGGCCTGGTGTTGAGACCCACGCGCGAGAAGATGATTGTTCTCGTCCTGCTGGCGCTATTTCCTCTAGGCGGCGCTATCAGCGACATAAGTCCTATTAGCAGCCGGAGTATCCTGGGTACTGTGGTATCCGCCATACTCTCCGGATATGGCCTGATGATACTTATCAGCGGCCTGAACAGGCTAAACCGGCCCTATAACCAGATGGCGGTCGTGGCAGTGGTGGCTTCAGCCGCCCTGATATTATCCATCTCCTTCGCTTCTTACCTGGACAGGTATCACAGCGAGTATCCCGCATTGTCAGCAGGTTATTGGGGATGGCAGTCCGGCCCCAAAGAAATTATAGAATACTATCTCTCCGTCCAAGACCAGTACGAACAACTCATTATGGACGGGGAGTTCAACGGCCCGCACATGTTCTTTCTCTTCTACGCTCCCGACCTCTGCAAGGACAGGTGTTTTACAGGCAACACCGGCTCCTATGACAACAGTAAAAGACAGCTATTCGCCCTCAAGCCCCAAAACTACTCGCCTGAATACGAGTACCGGACTCTCCATGAGATCAGATACCCCGATGGAGAGTTGGCCTTCTTGCTAAATGAGATTGTCGGGTCGCGGCAGTAGGTGTCGGGCACCCGGAACTCAGAGCCACCTCTGTCACCATCTTCGTCGCCACGATAACCACATGGCTGCCCGACTGGCTAAGGTTCGTTGCCTGGTGGGTGCTGAGACTCCGCGCTCTCCCCGCCGGACAGCCGCTGCCGCATCACGCCCGCCAGCAACTCGCCAAATCGAGTAGAGGAGCTAGCGAGGGCTGTAAAGTCTGCCTCATTCATCACGAGCAGATCGACTGGCGTCAGCGTCCGCACCGACGCCGTATGCCGCACGCCCTGCAGCAGAGACATCTCACCGAAGTATTCGCCCGGCCCAAGAGTCGCTATCAACGTTTCCTGTCCGTCCTCCTGGCGGTAGACCTGCACCTGTCCGTCGAGGATTATCCAGAAGTTCCGCGCGAGGTCTCCTTGTTGATATACGATCTCCCCGGCCTCGTAATGAGCGCGAGAAATCCCCTCACTCCTCGCCACCTCCATCTGAACGATGTCGCGGCGAAAGAGCAGCTCAAGCGTCCAGTCGATCATCACCCTTAGCTTTCGCTCAAGACGCGGAAGCTGAGATAGGTAGTAGGTGCGGTACATCCACCACGCAGGGAACCCCGACACCTTGAATCCCATCACCTGGGCCGCCGCCGAGAACCTGCCGAGCGGGACAAATGACCCCAGGCTTTTATAGGAGAACGGACGTATCGTACCGCCTCTGATAGTGGCAAGGATATTTTGGGCAACGTGCCTCGCCTCTCTCAAGGCGTACTGGGCCGTAGGCGGAGCCGTTCCTTCGATGCCGCCTGCGTCAGGAATGGCGGCGCAGTCTCCGACGGCCCACATTCCCGGATAGCCCGGAACAGCCAGGGTCTCATCCACCACGATGCGGCCCCTGGAGTCGCGTTCGGAGGGTATGCTGTCCAGCAGTCGATTGGGGGCTGCGCCGACGGCGGCAACGAGAGTCCTGGTCGGAATCGTCGTCCCATCGTCCAGGATGGCGCTCTGCGCGGTCGCGCCCTTTATCCTGGTGTCAAGGCGAATCTCAACCCCACGTCGCTCAAGCACCTTGTGGCTGAATTCGGCTAGGTCTTCGGCGATCTCAGGCATGATACGTGCACTGCCCTGCAACAGCATGACCTTTATCTCCGAAGGCTCGATATGCGTATAGCTCCTGACAGCCTCGCGTGTAAAGTCGTTTATCTCCGCAGCTACCTCAACGCCTGTGTAGCCTCCTCCGGCAACCACGAACGTCAGCGCCTCACGTTTTTCATCCGGGTCGTTTTCTACCTCCGCGCGCTCAAGAACGCTAATGAGGTGGTTGCGCAAGAATAGCGCGTCCCCCAGTGTCCTGAAGGGGAAGGCATGCTCGGCCATGCCCGGAAGCCTGGACAGGTCTGTGCTGCTGCCTACGGCAATCACCAGATGGTCGTATTGAATGTCGTGAAAGTCCGCGTGTCCGGGGTAACGGATGACAACTCTGCGGCCTTCTACGTCTACGGCCTCAATCTCTGCCTTATAGAAATTGGTGAACCGGGCCAGCCTTCTAATAGGGTTCATGATGTGAGGAGGCTCGATGCTGCCGGAAACGACCTCCGCAAGCATGGGCTGGTAGACGAAGAAGTTGTTTCTGCTTATGAGCGACAGCTCAATTTGGCCTCGTCGCGCGGCCTTCTGCAGCCCCAACGCGGCGTACACTCCACCATACCCTCCGCCGAGAATCACTACACGGGGCAGGCTTTTGCCTTCTCTTGTATTTGCGTCAGATGATTTGACCACTCGACACTTCCTGGTTAATAGTCTTCACGTCCGTTGGATTTCATCCGAACCCAGACTGTTCCGCGATAGTCTGGAAGTGACTATATCATTATGATACAAAAGCATCGTCGGTGTGTGACCTCTTTCGTCTGCCAGCGTAAACTACTGGACAATCCATGCCGAAATCACATACCTACCCTTAACAAGAGTTGGGAGGAAAGATTGATAATCTCGGTAATCGGAGCAGGCAACGCAACGCCAGATGTCACGCTTCTGGCCGAACAGGTCGGCAGAGAGCTTGCCCTGCGAGGGATAACCATCGCCTGTGGCGGACTCGGCGGCGTGATGGAGGCTGCGTGTAGAGGGGCCAAGTCCGCTGGCGGGACGACGATAGGCATACTCCCGGGCATAGACCCCGAAGACGCCAATCAGTGGGTGGATTTTCCGGTTTGCACAGGACTGGGACACGCCCGGAACGTCATCGTTGTCAGGACGGGGCGCGCCGTAATCGCCGTTGGGGGAGCCTACGGAACGCTGTCCGAGATAGGCCACGCCCTGACCGAAAATATCCCTGTCGTCGGCCTGAAAACGTGGACGATTGCCCAAAACGATGTGGCGGACGAGTCTATCATGCGGGCAGATAATCCCGCTGATGCCGTTAAAAAAGCTGTGGAAGCGGCAGAGCGTCGCGGTGTGTCATCGCGGGCAACGTAAAAGTCTTGGAAACTGCCTAGTGGTTCAACGTTTTTGTATTGATGGGTAGAGTGACTTTAGCTTGATGCGCGCATCCTCGGTAGTGAAGCGCCAATCCACTCGTATCACATCCCGGTTGCGTTGATTCTGCCAAGCATTGACCTCGCCGCGCAGGATGTCTTGATTGGCAATCCGTCGGTCCAGGCACTGTCGAGCCAGCACACCGATCTCTATCTCCGCCATATTCAACCAACTCCCGTGTTTGGGAGTGTAGTGTATCTCCAGTCGCTCAGCTATACGCCTCGCCTCAGCAGGCTCGAATGCCTCGTATAGCGAGGACAGCTTGTGAGTGTTGAGATTGTCCATTACCAGCACGATCCGGTCTCTGTCAGGGTAGTCCTCGTCGACCAGTTTCTTTATCACATGCGCCCAGTCCACCTTCGTGCGACGCTCTCTGACCTCGACTCGGCGCCATCCGTCCAACGGTGCAAACAGCATGAACAGGCTGCTCACTCCATTGCGCTCGTATTCGTAGTCGTATGCCGCCGATAAGCCGGGCGCTGCGGGACGCGGCACTCGCGTCTCCTTGACTTGCTGTTTGCTCGTCTCATCCATGCACACCAGAACCTCATTCCCATCGTACGGCCGTTGGTAGACCTCCAGTACGTCTTCCATCGCGCACACAAACTCCGCGCTCTGACCGGGCGGGATGCACCAACTCTGCTTCAGCCACGGCTTCAGTTCGTTTTTTTTTAAGCGCCTGGCGAACCGTCTCGGTGCTAATGGTCCCGACTATCTCACACTCGACCAACTGGTCAGCCAACAGCTTCAGGGTCCAACTGGCACGCCCCTCCGGCGGTTCCCCGCAGGCCATCGCTATCAACCGTGCTTCACCTTCGCCGTCCAGTCTCTTTTGACGCCGACGCAGTTGCTTTTTGCGATTCAGCGCAGACTCAACCCCCTCCTCCACACAGCGCTTGCGTATTCGCTCGACCGTTGACTGTCCCACACCGAGCGCGCTGGTGATGTCCGCGTCCTTCATTCCCCCATCCGAGCGTGACTCATCGCTCATCAGCAGAATGCGCGCATGGGTCTGTTTGTACGCCGCAGCCCGACCGCGTGAGACCAAGGCGTTGAGTTCCTGTTGTTCGTCGGTAGTCAGTCTGATACGGTACTTCTTGGTAGACATCATGGTTCCTCCTCGGTTCAACGTTACGATTGAACCCCCAAGAGGAACAATGACTATCATGGTATTCATTTCAATGATGTTGGACCACTAGGATTCAGCCCAAAAAGTGTTGACAAAGAGTGCACAACTTGATACTATTAAAGAGTCCCAAGTAATTGAGTCGGTCACCGGAAGCCAAAGAGAGAGCAGGCGGTCCGCCGCAGGCGACCTTGGAGGCAGAAGGCAAAGACAAGGTTACTTGGGGCTTTTCTTTCTATTGTTGCTTTGCCAGAGCAACCCACAAATTGAATAAGAGTCTGCTTTTTGTTCAAAACTTGTATAAAAAGCGTATTGACTTAACTAGCTTACCGTCTGGTAAATTAGTTTCCAGAGTCCCTTTTAGCACAGCCAAATTCACGAAGCCGATGGAACGTCATCTGGTCAGCCGCATACGCTCCGGGGGGCAGAGAGTAGATAGGTAGGTTAGCTGGGGCTTTTCTTTTTGCCATCGACTCTTGCAGCACGGCCTTCCTCCTAACCTCCCCCTCCGAAGAGTCGGAGTCCGACCTTGTTCCAAATAAGGAGTCGGACCGTTCGCACAGTGGGAGGGACATAATCCTGTCACTCAATTCTTGAGTAACAGCCCTCTAGATCTATTTCTGGGCATCTATTTTTCTCTGGATAAACCATGAAAAATAGCCGTCATACTTCTGCTGTATCTCCTTCTTCGTCCAGTCCTGCCCGGTTATAGTCCCGCGACAGCTTGCCGTCCCACAACTGCACTCCATAGTGTCGGAATGATCGTCGTCTGTCATTGCATAATCAAATGCCAGCTCTTCGTCCTCGGCGATATCATGCAGAGCGACGTACACGATCTGACCCTGAAGGCCGAGATTCGGCTCACATGAATGGTTCAGGTGCATCATGCCACCCTCGCGCTCGTCCGAGGTGACAGGGCCAATGTGGAGATCGTCGGTTATTTGTATCTCGGCAGGCCCTAACTGCTCCGAAACCTTGTCCCTCTGCGCCGTGGTCATAACATAGCCGCCCTTTACGACGACTATTTCACCCTTTGAGATATTCTCTCTAGCGAAGAGGCCTCGTCCCTCGATACCGCTGCTGCGCTTTTCCGTTTTGGGCGAGAAATACGTCATATTCAACCCGATCTCCTTCACGCAAGGTAGCGATCAATCTCAATGAGGCAATTTTAGGAAATTTCTCGGAATAGTTCGAAAAACTATTGACATCTAGGGGGGATTCTGATACTCTATAAATGTCCCAAGTGGCTGAGTTGATTACCTGAAACTCCAACGACTGAAAGCGGTTCGCCGGCAGAGGTCAAGCGAGCGGAGGGCCAAGAAGCAAGGTTACTTGGGGCTTTTCTTTTTGTCCGCTATGCCTGTGGGTCAGGCGACAGCGTTCCGATGAATGGCAGGTTACGGTACTTCTCTTCGTAGTCCAGCCCATAGCCAACTACGAACTCGTCAGGTATATCAAAGCCCGTGTACTTGATCGGCACATCAACGAGCCTCCGCGCCTTCTTGTCCAGGAGCGCACACACCTCAAGCGTCGCAGGCTGCTTGAACTGCAGATAGCTCAGCAGATAATTAAGCGTCATGCCGCTGTCCACAATGTCCTCGACCAGGATGACATCGCGCCCTGCGATATCCGAATCGAGGTCTTTCGTTATCTTCACACCTGCCTGTCCCTGTCCCGCATAGCGAGAAATCGCCATGACCTCGATCTCCGTCGGCAAGGTTATCTCGCGCATGAGGTCGGCCATGAAGCACAGCATCCCTCGCAGCACGCCCACCAGAACAGGCTGGCGATCTTTGTAGTCATGCGAAATCTGACGACCAAGCTCACCAACACGCTGCTGAATCTGCCGGGTGGTGAACAGCACTTGCTCTATGCCCTTGACCTCGGCCTGCGCAAGTGGCCCGAAGCCGTACTTGGCTAGAAGGCGATGAAAGTCCCGCCTGTAGATGAGCTTCACGTTGAGGTCGGGGTATAGTTCTCTCATGCGGCGAATCTTGCGGTTCTTCGTCGTGACCAGGCTCTGCTTCATCGTGGTCAGTTCGAGGTAAAGGTCGATGTCTGGCAAATAGAAGTCCGGCGTGAACATCTCGACCATTCGCTCGCCCTCCCACTTGAGGGGAAATGAGCGCGGCTCGTAATGCCATCGGAGTCCGTAGAAGTCGAGAATCCGAGCGAACTCCTCTTCGCTTGGGTGAGCGAACGAGGGCGTTTGTTCGCTTGAGCCGTTCTCTTTCTCGATGACCTCCGGGCGAGGCTCGTCTTCGGTGGTCATCGGGGGCGTGTTATCGTCCAATTCGATGCCTCCACGCAGGCTTTGTGATTATGGTAACAATGATACCCCTTACGCGTCCGTTACGCAATCGCCCTGACCGAACAGCCAACGGATGCTATAATGCCCACGTGGTCGTACAGGGCGTCAGGGCAGGAGGTAAGCATGAACATCGGAGTCTGCAAGATTACGCTTCGCATTCCTGAGAACCAGAGCCTCAAGGGGAAGCGTCGGGTAATCGGCTCGTTGTGTTCGCGCATTCGCAACAAGTTCAACGTGTCCATTGCGGAGGTAGGCGACAACGACGTTTGGCAGATAGCGACGCTCGGCATCACCTGCGTCAGCAACGACGCCCGCCACGCCGACGAGGTAATCGGCAACGTAATCGCCTACATCGAGGACAGCCGCGAGGACATCGAGTTCATCGGCTGCGAGCAGGAAACGCTTTCGGGGTTTTAGCGATAGCCAATCGAGTTTTGGTATACGTCATCTCCGTCTGTAGGCTTCGCACGGTGGATATTCAGTCCTCCGAACCGTTTAGGCTAGCTTGGATTCTGTGCAAGAAGTCTATGAATCGCTCCTTCTCCTTCTCATCCAGCGGCTCAAACCACGCCCGATGATGTCGGTGTACGATTGGCCGAAACTTATCGGCCGCTTGACGTCCCTCGTCAGTGATCTCCACTAAGAGCATTCGCCTGTCAGTTGGATGCGGACGCCTATTCACATAGGCTCGACGCTCCAATGAGTCCACTAGGCCAGTTATGGTCGCTCGGCTTACGATTAGACGCTTGGCGATCTCGTGTGGTGGCAACGGCTTCCCTGAATCCGCCAACATGCTGAGCACAAGTCCGGAAGAGGGGGTAAGGTCAAACGGCTGGAGTAGATGTGAGATGTTGTTGATCAAGATATCAGCGGTCAGAGCCAGGTTCATGGCGCATTCGGAGGCTCGAACATTGCCATCTGGATATAGCTGTTCAAAATCAGGAGTGGTACGATTCTGATATTTGTTAGCCAATTAACTATTAACCTCTTGACAAAGATAGTTAGATGCCTTATAGTATGCATCATAACAACATTGTATCACAGATTTTCTGGACGGCATAGGAGGTTAAAACCATGCAACAGGCAATCATTATAAGAGTAGTGCCAGAGGACTACGATACCTGGTTTGAGGCGCACAGTAGTCAAGAAGAGGCTCGCCTTGCCTACGGCATGACCGATGGGCCATTCTATCGGGATTCCAACAACTCCAACATAGCGCTTGTCCACCTGAACGTCGAGAACCTTGGGCGGGCTATGGAGTGGTTTCAGTCCAACGCGTTTCAGGAGGCTAGCAAACGCGCTGGCAAGGTGGAACGCGAGGTGTGGATTGGAGAGTTGCGAATTGCTGTGCCTGCATAATTAGAAAGGTCGCGCAAAAAGGCCCTGCTGATGATGTAGTCGGCAGGGCCTTTTCACTTTTTGTTCGATCTGGCGAGTTCAAAGGACAGTTCCGAGAGTTAACAAAGTAATTGGGGCAACCTACCCATCATCCCTTGAGTCGCCCCGCAAATCTGGAACCTTGCTTCTCATTTCGAGCATTCGGCTTAGAGACGCGATTTTTCGGGTATAGCTCATTCGCGTGCGCTTTTTTCGTAGCTGCTCCTTGGCCTCGAACGCTAGTTCACTGAATTGTTTGGAGTCTCTGGGCAAGTGTGCCTTTGTCATCATCAAGTCTCTTGAGCAGCAGATTCAGCTTTGTCATGTCCACCTGGGCGAGCAGACTATGAATGCGTATGCGGTCTCTATCCCTGAAGGCTTCCAAGAAGAATATTACTAGATGCTCTTGTGAAGCTATCTTGACCCTTCGCTTCCCAATTCTTGTGCGCCTTGCGTTTTCCAGGGCATCTCGATATAGCGGCTTTGTCGTTGTTAGGAACATCTGCACAGGTATGCCACCGAAAACGTGGTGCATCCCTTCCATTTCTTCGGCATACTCAGCCACTCGACTGAATGTCTCATAGTATTCCTGGTCGGTATCTACCAAAACCACTATGTCAATGTCTTCTGTGAACACCGGTTCCATATAGGCCGTGGCAGCGACAGCCCCAATGATAACATAGTCTTTGATGACCTTACGCTGCTTGAGCTTGTTTAGAGCGCCAATCGCTTCTTCGAATCCCACTGCTGCTCACCTTCCACTATATGTAAGCACAGTGTCAACCGCTCATCAATAGGTCTTGGTTTGGGATTCCCGAATCCGCACGAATGCTAGCTTTTCGAAAAACCTCTCAGCGTCGCCAGTCGTGGACGCTTCTTGTAGAGGCCGGAGTTGTAGACGACGTAGCCCACCAGTGCTGCCAGCGCTCCGGCGAACATGAGCAGGAACGGCAGTCGGGACGGGCCGCCGTCGGCAGCGCCGCCCGGAATGGCCGGTGACTTTGTCGTCGTGGCAACGGCGGTGTCGTAGCCCGGATACGAGGCTTGCGCGGTCACGACGATGGGCGCGAAAGTCGTCTGAGGCGAAAGGATTGCCCGCGCTATGCCATCGTCGTCGGTCAGCGCGAATCTCGATTGTGAAAGCAAGCCTTCGGCATCCCAGACCACCTCTGCCGATGCAACGGGAACCCCGCCGGACGTAACCCGCGCCGTGACCTCTGTGCCGGATCCGTCCGCTAGAGTCACGGCATCAAGGGACACCTCTAGCGCGCCGCTTCCCACCGCGAAGCCGATGGACATGCCCTCGACGCCGGACGCCACAGCCGAGATTCGCGCCTCGTCTGATATGAATTCCCTGCCTATGGGAACCAGCGCGAAGCTCTCGCCGGAAGGTATTATGACCTCGTTAGAAATATCGACCCCAGAGCCTAACAGCGTTACCTTGTAGTCCTTGTGGTACAGCACCGGATTGCCGTCGTCGTCAACAAGCTGCACCGACAGAGTTGCGGGCGAAGAATCAACGGCAGTGGGAACGGGAGGGCTATACTGCAACTCTATGCGACTCTCTCGAAGGCCATGTGTAGACACGTTCAGGGTGGCTGGAATCAGCCCCGCCGCGCCCGCCGTCAGCGTAGCGTCGCCCGGAGTCGCGGTAGTACGCACGCCATAGGTGACGTAGGGCGAAGGCGAATCGCACGGGGATGATGTCGTGGAAGCCACCGACACCACGCGCGGGGATGAGGATGTGAGGAAGACTTCCACGCAAGGAAACGGCACGGGGCGTCGTTCCGCGTTCAGGGCCTGAATCAAGACAGCGTCCTCGTCCTTGGTCAGCGCAGGCAAGGAGGGCAGCATTGTGTAGGCTTCGAGGTACACGGGCGTCGCGTCTTCGGCCGACTCGGAGATTTCCACCCGGGCATTGCCTGCATCAAGCCCGTCTGCCTGCGCAACCATGCTCGCATTGCCGGGCTTGAGAGCCTTCCAGTCTGTCTTCACCATGTAGCTCGCGCGGGGTATCACCAGCGATTCTGGCAGTTCAAGCAGGCCGGGGTCGGCGCTGGTGAGTATGACCGAGACATCGGACGGAGCAGGGTATAGCGTGCCATTTGCGCCCACGAGAGTCACTGTCAGGACGCCTGTTCCATCGGCGTACAGCAACGGTGGCAAGGCCGAGATTTCCAACCGGAACGGAGGCTCCGCACCCAGAGGGCTGACCGTCTTCACCTCTGCGCTGGCGCTGCCATGATCTGCGGCAAGGGCCATCACTCGCGTGACACCCGGAAGAAACGAGACAGACAGCGGAACCGAAGCATAGCTTGAGTCTGGCTCAACGATTATTTCTTGCGGGACTGTAGCCACTTCAGGGCTGGAAGAGGTCAGGAACACTCTGAGCGGTTCCCGACTATGCCTTGGGGCGCCCTCCGGCCCGAGCAGTTGGACGAAAAGGGTTGGGTAGGTCTTGCCGTCGGCTGGCAGCGCAGAGGGCGCAACCGATATGCGAAGACTGCCTTCTTCTTCGATTTCCTGGGCCTGGACTTCCCCCGGCCATAAGCCAGTAGCGAAGATGAGCAGTTCCAGAGATATTACGATTACCAGGGCGATTCCGCTACGATGAATTCTCATTGTGCCCTTCATCTTCATCGTCAGCGTCGTCCGGTTCCGCTAGCTGCGTCTGTCTGCCCACAGTGTCCTCAAGCATCCGCGTAACGTCCGCGAGATTGCGCACGACTGCGGCATGGGACTGAAGGTGAGTGGCGTATTCCGAGATTGCGGAACTTAGCTGTAAGATCGAGTCCCTGATGTCGGACTGCTCCCTGCCGAGACCTTCAACGGCGTCAACAACCTGGTCAAAAGACCCCTCTGCCGGAGAACCGCTTGTCTGGGGGTCGGCTGGCTTTTTGATCATGGTGGCGTGAAACATCAGCATGGCTGGCACGTAGATGATGGAGAGCAGCGCGGCGATGGAGATGAACAGAACGCCTCTGGCGCTGGTGGCGAGAAGCACCGGTATGCCAATCCAGGGAATACGCAACTCCAGCTTGCCCTGAATGGCGGAAGGAGGCACGGGCCAGGGGTCTATCTCGCCATTGTCCCCTCTGGTAATCAGGACTCTCTGGCCCTCTTTAACCTTCGTCCCAACGACTCGATGGAGGATTCCACTCAGCGATCCTGCGGAACTGGCTCCTGCGGCATCGGGTATCTCATACGCGATGATGTCCCCCTCTTTAATCTGGGATGGGGAGACTCTCTTTACGAGAACGACATCCCCTGCATGAAGCGCCGGTTCCATGCTCGCGCCCTTGACCAGACGCAAAGGCAAGAGGCTGCCGGAGTATGCGGATAGTCCAGAGTACAGCAAGAGACAAAGCAGAACCACCAGCCTGACACTGACGATTCCCTTTATTCGAGCAGGCTTGGCTTGCGAATCGTCGCCTGCGTCTGCGAAGGGGGCTTTACGGGCACGCATTCAGCCTGGTTATTACAGTAGTGAAGCTGCCATACAGGAGCGTCAGAGACCCCAGATCAACCCTCATCTTGACACCTTCCACTCTGTTTCCGGCGGTATTATTCCTGAAGTAAAGCCTGGTAATCAGCTGGCCGTCGCCGAACGCGTCTGCTCTGTATATACGCCCGGCAGGCCACGCATCGGCTGACGATTCTTCGATTAGCACTCTGTATTGCAAGTTTCCGGCGACCCAGGCATTCCTCAATACCGGGTCTGACCCCTTGGCCTCGCGGCCCGGACAAACCTCGCCATTTTCAGTCTTGGTCGAGCCTGAAACCGCGTTGCCTTGAAGCCGCACGGAAACGTCCGGGTCTGCCTGAATGACCTCCCTGGTGATGGTCAGCGGACTGGCAGAGGTGCCAACAGTCAGCGTCTCGACAGCCGAGGTTGCGAGGACAACCGCAACGACTCCAAGCAGGACGGCGGTCAGGATAAACCTACTCATAGCCTATCCAAAAGGCCATTACACTAATCGCTGGAGATTTTCTGAACAGTGACCGTCATTGCGTCGGGAAGGGTCGGCCCGCTGCCGAGGTCTACCTTGCCTGTCACGCCCTCGACGTTATTGACATCGGCAGGGCTGTTCTTGATGTAGAGAGTGGATATCAAAGAGCCGTCGCCGAAGACCTCGATCCTGTACTCGCGGGCGCTGCCCCATGTGCCTACGCCGCTCTCCTTGACCTCGAACTGGTATGTGAAGTTGTCTTTCGTCAGCGCGCCGTTCACAGCCGTCCCGGCCACGTTGGTTCCGGCGTCTACAGCGGCGCCGCGTGTCTGACCCGTCGCACCCACGGCGGCTGAGGCCTTGCTGATGCCGGTGTTCTCCACGGTGGTCGCGCTATCGGCAACGAAGCTCTCAGCGGTCAAGCTCGCAGCCGTCGTCGTGGTAGCCACTGACAGCGTGGCAACGCCCGCAACCGAAGCGATGACGATGAACGCCATAAAAACCAGAACGAAGATAGGAAGAGCGCGAAGCTTCTCTACAAACACAGGGGTATCTCCTGGTCGAGTTATAAATCTGCCTTCTTTAATGCATAACCAGAAGATGGTGTGCAAACGGTTTGGACATGGTGTGAAGCTGGGGTGAAGGCGAGTGTATGGCTGGCGAGGATGAGATGAAGGACGGAGAGAGGGGAAGGGGCTGACAGGGATAGGTAAGTAATAGATATGCCTCAATGTACTAGCTGTCATGCCTTCTGATCTCACCCCTGTCCTTCCGCGGAAGGACAAAAGAAGCCTGATTTTTAGTCACCCCTCTCCGTTCACGGAGAGGGGAAGGGGGTGAGGTCAGCGTCTCGTACGCCGCCACCCGCGCCACAACCGGCGGGGGAGGGATAGGGGCGATGAGGTATGCGTCTGCTCAATCAGCACGTGCAGCTCTTCCATTTCGCCGCGATAGGCCCGGACCTCCTCTGTTAGCGAATCAACTCTGCTGCGCAGATAGCCCATATCCGTCTGGACGACCTCTTGCCGGGGCCTGGGAACGATTGCCCCCTGGCGAGGCTTGCTGTCGTCGGTTGACTCACGCTCCACGCCTTGCTCCTCTGCCGCACCCATGATTGCGCTGATAATCGCCGTTTCCTCAGAACCCCAGCTAAACCTGTCGGATGTAGTTGCGTTGGCTTGTTGAAAATTTCCCCTACGGATGCTGCCCCTCCTCATGTGCATACTGATTCCTAGAACCTCCGATACCAACCATCCACGCCAGACCGTCCTCAATGTTCAGCCCCATTGAATGACGACCGAAATGGAACTTCAATGTACGCACAAGGGTACGTCGACAGCGAAAAAGTTGCATAGTGTCATCTGGGCCAATTTTGGGAAAGTTCTCAGATTGGTTTTAGAGACTGACCAGCTAAGAGTTGCTAAGCGCCTGTGTGATGGGCTAAAGCGTGGTGCGTCGCATCGGTAGGCGGGCACCGCTCTTCTCGTACAATGTTGGCAATAGAGAGCTTTTACGAAAAAAGGGGCCTCTAACGTCATGGCCCGGCAGGGGTGGTGGCGAGAAACTCCATGATGCTGTTATGCTTACGCGGGCAATACGACTGAACAATACCGAGAGGGGACAAATGGAACTTCAGGATACGCTCCCAGGGAAGTGGGACGTGGTCGCAGACGTGGTAGTTGTCGGCTTCGGGGCAGCCGGAGCCGCGACGGCCATAACAGCGCACGATGCAGGAGCCAGGGTGTTGATCCTGGAAAAGGCTCCCAGGGGGCAAGAGGGGGGCAATACTCGTGTGGCAGCGCAGGGTTATCTCAATGCCACGCCAGTTGATAAAGCGATCTCGTATTTGAACGCACTTTGTGGGCCTTACACCGTACCGCAGGATATGGTGCGTGTGTGGGCGGAAGAGATTTCCAAGAACAACGAGTGGGTCGCAAGCATAGGCGGCGACCCGCAAGAGCACCAGCATCAGCCCGAAGGCATCGAGTACCCGGAGCTTCCGGGATCGGACAGCGCCCACAAGTTCCATCACGGACCTGTCGTTGGATTTTCGGAAACATGGAAGATGTTTGAGCGCGCCGTAAACGAAAGGCAAATCGAGATTCTGCTTGAGACCCCAGGAAAAGAACTGATCCAGAACGGCATTACGAAAGAGATACTGGGCGTCAGAGCAGAACGTGAGCAGAAACCGTTCTACGTGAAAGCTAATAAGGCCGTTGTCCTGACATGCGGAGGGTTCGAGAACAACCAGGAGATGATCAGGAACTACCTGCCGGGCGTGCCTTACTGCTATACCTCAGGCTCACCGTATAACGAAGGAGATGGCATCCTGATGGCGATGGCGGTGGGAGCAGACCTCTGGCACATGAACAACTACGCTGGCCCATCTATGGCGCTGAAGGTCCCTGAAATCCGCACGACATTTTCGATGGTTCCCTTGCACTTCAGCAAAGAAATGCCCGGAGGCATGATCGTCGTTGGCCCGGACGGGAAGAGGTTTGGCGACGAAAAGTACAAGACGTCGCATGGGAAGGTAAAAAGCTCCGGCAAATGGAAGCTTCTGTACACGCCGTGCCCCATGTTCATGATATTTGACCACACCCTATCCTCTTCAGGGCCTATCTATGACAAGGAACCTAGAAGTGGTTGGACTACGATGGTCGAGGGCTACGATTGGAGTGACGACAACAGCGCGGAAGTGGCGAAAGGTTGGATCAAGAAAGCCGACACAATCACCGCGCTGGCACAGACTATCGGGGTAGACGCTTCCACATTAGAAGCCACTGTCAAAGGATGGAACGAGCATTGTGAAGGGGAAGAAGATATCGAATTTGGCAGGACGAAAATGCTGTCGCCTATCACAACGGAGCCTTTCTATGCTGTTGAGATATCTCCATCCATGCTCAACACTCAGGGCGGCCCCAGGCGCAACGCAAAGGCGCAAATTGTTCGCCCTGACGGAAGTCCTATACGAAGGTTGTATAGCGCGGGGGAATTGGGGTCGATCTATAGCTTTCTTTACCAGGGCACCGGCAACATAGGGGAGTGCATGGCATTTGGTCGAATTTCGGGCCGAAACGCCGCCGCGGAGTCGCCGTGGGAATAGAACTCAGTCCAGCGCCTCTATTGCGCCGTCAACCCGATAGATGCGAGGAGTCGTTGAAGCGGGTTATGCGCCAGTAGAGGTTGTTGAGCAAGCCATCGCCATCCAGCGCCCACTGCTCCCTGTCCAGGGTGAAGTCGAACACCGCCGTGTTGCCCACTGGCGTGCCCCATATGCGGTTGGTGCCCATGAGCGCCGCTAGCATGTACTGAACAATGCCGCCGTGCGTGAACAGCAGCACCACGTCGTCGTTGACGTGCCGCTTGATGGTCGCGTCAACGACCCTCTTAGCGCGAACGCTCCGCTCCCTCAGCGTCTCTGCGCCCTCGACGAAATCCCAGTCCCTTGACCTGTGGAACTCCTGCGAAACGTTTGGGAACTTGTCGGCGATTTCGTCCCAGGTCAGGCCTGAGAATATGCCGACGTCGTACTCCTTCAAATCGTTCCAGTTAGTTATGGACACGGGCCAGGAGCGTGATGCTATCTGTGCTGTCTCGGCGGTGCGTCGCAGCGGGCTTGAATAGACGTGCGTGGGTTGGAAGCCTTCCTTCTGGAAGCGTTCGTAGAGCTTCTCGGCTTGCGCGCGGCCAGTCTCCGACAGATCAAACTCGGCGTGACCCTGCAAACGGCCCTCTGCGTTGGCGGCTGTTTCGGCGTGTCTTACGAATACAATTCTCATGGCGGCTTCACAGTTCTCTCCGTGTAGACCGATATATGATACTCACGGCGGGAAGCGGCGGCAAGCTTTTGCTCTATGCCTTGTGAAAGGTGCCATGATTTCTATTCGTCGAGGACACCATCGGGGTCGTGCCCCTCAATCGTGCTCAGGTAGCCGGGGAGTATCCGTTCGTTGTAGACCTGCTCCAGATCGTCGAGCAGACTCTGAGGGTCGGAATGATAGCAGACGTAGGCGTCAGTCGTCTTGTTCACCATCTGAATGATCTCTTCCAGCCGGTCGGCGATGCCACCTGTGCCCGTGAGCACTCCAATCACTTTACCCTCGTCGTAGGCGATAGCAAACTCGCCCAGGCTGCCTGAACGACCGCCAGCGAATATCACCACGTCGCAGCTTCTTATGTTTTCTATCTCCCTGCCCATAAGCCCGCTGCCGGTATATATTATGGCGTCGTAGCCCCGTGTAGGTGAGCGGTACTTGTTGACATGCTCTTCGAGGTTTAGGGCGGGCGATATGCCGACCACAAGGCCGCCTTCAGACTTTGCCCCAAGGACGGCGTCTTGCGGCAGGCCGGGGGCCGCGCCCGTAATCAGCACGTAGCCCCGCTGCGCAATATCCTTCCCTAGCTCGTGCACAGTTCGTCGCACTTCTGGGCCAAGCACACCTCCCGCAGAACCCATTACGCCAACGGTAAGGGGTGGAAGAGGAGACCTCGATACCCCTGTTTGATTCGTTTTAGCCACACCGCCTCCCAATTAACCTGTTGCGC
Source organism: Dehalococcoidia bacterium (assembly GCA_965206395.1). GTDB lineage: Bacteria > Chloroflexota > Dehalococcoidia > Lucifugimonadales > CATOSD01 > CBDBJK01. The sequence continues at coordinate 19,968 of CBDBJK010000005.1, read as the reverse complement.
TGATTCCGTCCGTGAACCTCATAAGCATTCCGCGTGTATGCGCTTTTGAGCTAGTGGTCCAACATCATTGAAATGAATACCATGATAGTCATTGTTCCTCTTGGGGGTTCAATCGTAACGTTGAACCGAGGAGGAACCATGATGTCTACCAAGAAGTACCGTATCAGACTGACTACCGACGAACAACAGGAACTCAACGCCTTGGTCTCACGCGGTCGGGCTGCGGCGTACAAACAGACCCATGCGCGCATTCTGCTGATGAGCGATGAGTCACGCTCGGACGGGGGAATGAAGGACGCGGACATCACCAGCGCGCTCGGTGTGGGACAGTCAACGGTCGAGCGAATACGCAAGCGCTGTGTGGAGGAGGGGGTCGAGTCTGCGCTGAATCGCAAAAAGCAACTGCGTCGGCGTCAAAAGAGACTGGACGGCGAAGGTGAAGCACGGTTGATAGCGATGGCCTGCGGGGAACCGCCGGAGGGGCGTGCCAGTTGGACCCTGAAGCTGTTGGCTGACCAGTTGGTCGAGTGTGAGATAGTCGGGACCATTAGCACCGAGACGGTTCGCCAGGCGCTTAAAAAAAAACGAACTGAAGCCGTGGCTGAAGCAGAGTTGGTGCATCCCGCCCGGTCAGAGCGCGGAGTTTGTGTGCGCGATGGAAGACGTACTGGAGGTCTACCAACGGCCGTACGATGGGAATGAGGTTCTGGTGTGCATGGATGAGACGAGCAAACAGCAAGTCAAGGAGACGCGAGTGCCGCGTCTCGCAGCGCCCGGCTTATCGGCGGCATACGACTACGAATACGAGCGCAATGGAGTGAGCAGCCTGTTCATGCTGTTTGCACCGTTGGACGGATGGCGCCGAGTCGAGGTCAGAGAGCGTCGCACGAAGGTGGACTGGGCGCATGTGATAAAGAAACTGGTCGACGAGGACTACCCTGACAGAGACCGGATCGTGCTGGTAATGGACAATCTCAACACTCACAAGCTGTCCTCGCTATACGAGGCATTCGAGCCTGCTGAGGCGAGGCGTATAGCTGAGCGACTGGAGATACACTACACTCCCAAACACGGGAGTTGGTTGAATATGGCGGAGATAGAGATCGGTGTGCTGGCTCGACAGTGCCTGGACCGACGGATTGCCAATCAAGACATCCTGCGCGGCGAGGTCAATGCTTGGCAGAATCAACGCAACCGGGATGTGATACGAGTGGATTGGCGCTTCACTACCGAGGATGCGCGCATCAAGCTAAAGTCACTCTACCCATCAATACAAAAACGTTGAACCACTAGTTTCTACGTATCAGCTTGCTCATATAGCTTGAATGATTTAGAGCGTCTAACAAAACCATTATTGGAACAGAAAGCGAGAGCAGATGATGGCACAACCTATGGCCAAGAAAGCCTCATGTATGTCTGCCCTGCGCTCATATCGAACCCGTAAGCGTCGGAACTGATGAAGCCAACTCAGGCTTCTCTCAACCACCCATCTATGCACACCCAACCCGCTGCCATGCGGCTCACCTCGCTTGGCCAGCAGCGGCCAGATATGTCGCTTCTTCAACTCCTTGCGAACAGGCTCAGAGTCATACCCTCTGTCTCCCTGCGCCTGAAGAGGACGCTTGCGAGGCCTGCCTCGCTTGCCCTTGACAGCAGGTATGGCATCCACCAACTCAAGGGCTTGGGTGACATCGTGAGCGTTCGCGCCAGTCAACCTGACCGCCAGTGGAATGCCCTGGGCATCGGTTATGATATGATGCTTGCTACCCGCCTTCGCCCTGTCCGTGGGGTTGGGGCCTGTTTTCTGCCCCCAAAAACTGCTCGCACTGAAGCACTGTCCAGCACTGCGCGAGTCCAGTCTATGCGCTCAGCTGCTTGCAGGCGCTCAAGGCATACCAAGTGGATGCGCTCCCAGACTCCCGACTGGTGCCAATCTCTGAGGCGCCTCCAGCAGGTCATCCCACTGCCACAGTCCATCTCCTTGGGTAGGTCTTCCCAGCCAATGCCTGTCTTTAGCACGAACAGTATCCCACTTAGGACCTGTCTGTCAGGTATCCTGGGCCTTCCTCCTTTCGGCTTCGGTGGTTGTGGCGGCAGTAAAGGTTGCACCAGTTCCCAGAATTCATCGCTTACAAGGGGCTTAGACATTAGGTCATCCTCCTCCAGAGAATGTCCAGATTCTAACCCCTTTTATTAGGTTTTGTTAGACGCTCTTAGTCCACAATTGTGATATAACCCTCTTTTCATTCAGTGTAGCATCGCCGCGCATCTGACATTGCTCAGTGCGTGTCCTTATTATCGACCTGATCAGGCATAAGCTCAGTAGACGGTTAGAGGTCGGGGAAGGTTAGGATGGGGATGCGAGTTCAGCCCATTGCCCAGTTTTGCTATATACTTCTAAGCCCCTGTTGGCCCGATTTCGCCGCGCTCGTCGGCCTCAAGCAGCGCAACGAAGTCATAGCCGCGCCGCCTTATCTCGTCGCTGCCGCCCTCTCGCCTGTCGAGGATGCATATGACCTTGACGACCTTGCAGCCCGCCGCTTCTACAGCGTCGATGGCGAGAAAGAGACTTGCTCCGCTGGTACAGGTATCATCAACAACGGCAACCCTGCCACCTTCAGGCAGCGGCCCCTCGATTGCTCGCTTACCGCCGTGCTCGTTGGCCTCTTTCCGCACAATCAGGCCGGGGATAGGGTTTCCATCCTGGTAGCTCATCAACGCCACGGCAGACACGATGGGGTCTGCCCCAAGCGTCGGCCCGGCGATGGCTTCAGCGTCGCACTTCTTCAGAATCGGCAACAAAGCCTTGCTGATGTGATAAGCTCCTTCCGGGTCAAGAGTAATCAGGCGGCCATCGAAGTAGTAAGGGCTGATCCCTCCCGCCGAGAGCTCGAACTCCCCGAATAGCAAGGCCCCCTTGAACTTCGCTAGCTCCAGTATGGTTTCGGCTTCTGCTGAGTTAACCAATGTTGCTGTTGCCTCCTCACTAGCGCGCTGCTTGACTTCAGCCTGATTGACAATGTCAACCAAGCTTGATAAACTACGGTTAGGGTCTAGGCACGACTTGGAGGTGTTCACTGCTCCTTTCTTGGATGCGTTTATGTGGACAACCGGTAGGACAAGCGAATGCCTAGGCCATTTCTTTTTAGCTGGGTTTCCAGTACCACACCTGATATTTCGGATGGCTTTGGTCTTGCTCCCACTTCGGAAACGATTGCCAATAGTTTCTCCCAAGCGAGGGAAGCGAAAGGCATTGTTTAACATATTCACGCAGCCGCCGTTTGTGTCGATTCTTGGTCGGTATTAGCTCGTTCAGAATAACTCCTTGTAAGATGTCCCCTATCTGCCCTACTTGATATTGCTCCACAGCAGTGTCAACCTCCTGAATATGGCGAAAGATTGGGCCTCTTCGCCCGGATGAGTAACCATTGTCCGGTGTGCCGAACAAGTCTGTTATTAGGGGCAGGAAAGCATCACCTTTTGATCTAGTTAACCTGTCTGTCAGCAGGGTTCCGTTTGTTATATTTCCGATATTTGACCTCAGCAACATCTCGGTAAATTTCTTATAAGCCCTCGCCTCTTTTAGCGCACGCGGCTCGCCAAGCCTACCGAAGAAGTCTAGACTAAAACCTTCATTGGGCCGTTGGTCAATGACAATTGCCCTGAACCACGAAGGGCTATTTATAAAGCAGTCCACAGCCTTTTCTGCAATGGTATACCTGTAATGGCTACTAGGTTGTGTTGACATTTCATCTGAGCCATATGAGAGCACCGACGAAGTTCAAGAATCCCAGGAAACGCGATGACAGCTTGTCAAAGCGAGAGAAGATATGCCGGTAGTGCTTGATCTTGTTGATGAAACACTCCACAAGGTGGCGCTCTCGGTAAAGGTACTCATCATACTCTCGTGGCGTCTTTCGATTTGACCGAGGTGGAATCACAGGTAACGCGCCCCTGCCCAGGATGCATTGGAGAAAATCCATCGAATCGTATCCCTTATCAGCAATCACATGCTCGGTTTCGAAATCAGCAATCAATGCCTGTGCCTGGGTGATGTCGTGACGTTGACCTGCTGTGAGCTCAAAGCGCAACGGGTTGCCCAATCCATCCACGCTCACGTGGATCTTGGTACTGAACCCGCCTCGGCTCCGGCCAAGAGCTTGGGCCGATTGGCCACCGTTTTTTTGGAGGCTCCAGCAGCACAGGGATGAGCGCGAACCACAGTGCTATCACAGTGCTATCAATGATGACATGCTCCATATCGGGGTCTTGCACAAAATGCTGATGCATTCGTTCCCATACACCCTTTTCACACCAGCGTGCGAAGCGCTTATATACGCTGTTCCAGTGACCGTAGTGCTCAGGCAGCAGTCTCCAAGGAGCACCACTTCGTGCCATCCACAGGATGGCCTCGACGTAGCGCCTGCAATCGTCCTCCTCTCCAACGTAGAGGTCTGGGCATGAGCGCAGAAATTCAAGGATTTTCGACCATTGTTCATTGCGTAATTCAGTCGTTGACATGTATCCATTATGCACCAAATGTCAACACAACCTAGATATTGTATATTTGATTTCTTTGGCTATTCCATTAGCGTTAACATAGCGTTTATTTCTTTTCTCAGCCAGAAATTGCTCGTGGATGTCTTTCGGTGTTGGATTGAATAACGCACCAAGTATGAGGTATTGGTGTCCCTCGTCGTAGCTTTCATTGAAGTATACTATCATTATTCTGCCTGCTTAACTGGGGAAGTGTGTCGACGTGCTCACCTGTAATTCATCTGTACAACCCGTGCTCGTAGATGTACGCCTCGACGGACTCCGGCACGCGACACTTTATCGACATGCCCTCGGACACGCGCCGCCGCAGGTCTGTCGCGCTGATGTCGATGAGCGGCCCGTCCAACATCATAACCCTATCCGACGCGCCAGAGGAGATTGAATCCAGCCTCTTTGTATCGAAAGCCTCCCATAGAGGTCGAGACATGCCAACCACAGTCGCAAGCTCGAATACGCGCTCAGCCGAACGCCATCTGTCGATCTCCTGAAGCGCGTCTAGCCCAAGGATGAGGTATAGCTGCGAGTCCGGTTCTAGCTGCTCTCGTAGCTCTAAGAGCGTATCGACGGTGTACGTCGGGCCTGTCCTGGTTAGCTCTATGTCCGACGCATGAAAGTGAGAATTCGAAGCTATCGCAAGCTCTACCATCGCCATGCGATGACGCGCCTCTGTGACGCCATCGCCCGCCTTGAACCAGGGCTGACCCGCTGGCACGAATAGCACCTCGTCCAGCCCTAATAATACGCTAGCCTCCTCCGCGACGATGAGATGGCCCACGTGTATGGGGTCGAAGGTTCCGCCGAATATGCCGACCTTCACCTATTCCCACTCCCACTCGACCTTGCCAATGCGAACGGTGTCTCCGGTGGCGACGCCAGCTTCCTCAAGCGCCTTGACCACGCCGACGCGCATCAAGTACCCGTAGAACTGCAACCAGGCGTTCCAGTCGCTTTCTTCAACCATCGCGGCTATCCTCGTCGCTGACGGCATATCCACAACGAAATCGTCGTTCTCGCGATACACCTTGACTGGCTCTCTGCGCGGCCTCGGCCTTAGCACAGGTACCTCTTGCTCTTCGGTCGCAGGCTGCTTGAGGGCCTCGTTCAGCATCTGCAACACATCGTCTAGCAACACGTCCACACCCTCCGTAGTGGCTGCCGACACGAAGTAGAGCGGAATGCCTTCTTCCGCGAACTGCTCCTTCAACGCCTCGATGCGCTCCCTGACTTCTGGAATATCTATCTTGTTGGCCGCGACAATCTGAGGCTTGCTTGTCAGGTCGCTGCCGAACAGCTCTAGCTCCTGGTTAATCTGACGGTACTCTTTCAAGGGATCTTCAACCGAGCCATCTATCATGTGAACAAGCACTCTGGTGCGCTCGATGTGGCGCAGGAAGTCGTGACCCAGGCCAATGCCCTCGTGCGCGCCCTCGATGATGCCGGGGATGTCTACCATCACGAAACCCTGGTCGTGCCATTCGACTACTCCCAGCACCGGCTCAAGCGTCGTGAAAGGATAGCCGGCTATCTTGGGGCGTGCCGCACTCACGGACGCAAGCAGACTGGATTTGCCCGCGCTGGGCGCGCCTACGATGCCAACGTCAGCAATCAGCTTCAGTTCCAGCCGAAGCCGCAACTCTTCGCCATCCTCGCCTGCCTCGGCAATCAGAGGATACTGGTTGGTTGGCGTGGCGAAGTGAACGTTGCCCCTGCCGCCATGTCCGCCCTTGGCAATCATCACCCGCTGGCCCGCGGACGTGAGGTCAGCAAGCAGGCGAGACGGATCATCGGCGTCCCAAATCTGAGTCCCCACAGGCACGGCGATGTCAACGTCCGTCCCGTTCTTGCCATGCTTCTTAGCGCCCATGCCATTGGAGCCGGCGACGGCGGCAAACCGTCGTTTGTATCGAAAGGCGAGCAGAGTATTGACTCCAAGATCGCTGTGGAGATAAACGCTGCCTCCGTTCCCGCCATCGCCTCCGTCCGGGCCACCTCTGGGCACGAACTTCTCGTGGCGACCGCTGACGATTCCGTTGCCGCCCTTTCCGCTAATTGTGTAGATAAATACTTGATCAATCATCTTCTTTAGAGTAACAACATATAATAGTAATGTCGTGGATAGTGTGGATATGTATTCCTAACAGCTAGGGGACACTGGCTAATTGTAGCATGAGGGAGCGTGGACTGATTGGGGAGATGTCCCGAATGTTTGAGCGTACGGACGTTTATGCGATTTTTCATACTTTTCCAACAAGGGAGTTATCCCCATAGGCCTCTGGTTATCCACGATATTGGGCTAGTTATCCACATGGTTATGTCTGTCGTGTTGATTCGTTGTTTAGCTATATGTCGGAATTAAAGTTAGCAATCTGGCCAGGTAGGGTTTCCATAATATACATATGTTGTGCTCTGTCTGCGTTGACGCACGATATGTGGGCAGAACGCCCTTCCTTCTTGGCATCGCTCGGAGGCCTGTCCTGTAAGAGGCGTATGGCAAGATCGACGTTGACGGTATTAAGCAATGGTGTTATCGTTTGGCGACTCCTCTTTGTTGCCTTCTGGATGTTCTTCGCCACATACCTGATGAACACGATACCGATTCTGGCAACTCGAATGCCTACGCCCGAGGGAACCGGCAGTCCTGGCCCCATCACCAATCGATGCCAATTAGAAATTAGACCAGTTTTCGAGGAGGGTTTTTAATGGCCGATGAAGAAATTCGAGTGGGTCTTATAGGCGCAGGCGGGAACGTACGCAATCGCCATATCCCCGGCTTTCAAAAGGTCGAGGGGCTGGAGATTATCGGGGTAGCCAATCGCAGCCTGAGTCTAGCCGCAGTGTCGCAGACCAGTTCAATATTCCCCGGGTTTACAACGGCTGGCAAGAACTGCTGGAAGACGATGAGATAAACGCCGTCTGCATCGGGACTTGGCCCTACATGCACCGCGCCATGACTCTGGCAGCCCTGGAGAAGGGCAAGCATGTGCTGACCGAGGCTCGAATGGCCTCCACTGCTCAGGAGGCCCGGGACATGCTGGAGGCTTCGCGGCGCTATCCTCATCTAGTCTGCCAGCTAACACCGACGTCTACAACCTACACGATTGACAGGGTACTGCAACGACTGATCGGCGAAGGCTTCCTGGGAGAACTGCTGTCAGTAGAGCTACAGGCGTTGCAAAATCGCTTCGTAGACCGGGGGGGCGACCTTCACTGGCACCACGACTGGGAGTTGAGCGGTTACAACATGCTGAATATCGGAGCTTCATATGAGTCTATGATGCGCTGGGTTGGGCGAGGCAATCGAATCATGGCTATGTCCAAAGTTCATGTCCCTTATCGGCACAACGCAAACGGCTCGCTCACCTCCGTCAGCATTCCCGATCATGTGGACATTCTGTACGAACTGGCTAACGGCGCTCAAGTACATATGAGGATGAGCGCCACCACAGGGCTGTCAACGGGCAATCAGATATGGATGTACGGCACCGAGGGCACAATACATATCGACCAGCAGCGAAATGTCTTCGCCGGACGCCGTGGAGATACCCAACTCACCGAGGTCCCTAACCCGCCTGAGGAACAGGCCGTATGGCGGGTTGAGGAGGAGTTCGCAAACGCAATTCGAGGTAAAGAGCAGATCACTATGGTTCCCTTTGAAACGGGGACTCATTACATGGAGTGGACCGAAGCGGTCGTCCGCAGCGCCCAGACAGGACAGGCTGTCTACCTGCCATTGTAAGAGGTTGCGGAAGCATTATCAGGCTAGTGCTGTGTCATGTCTGTTAATGATGTATATCGGAACATCCCCCCTCATCCCAACCTTCTCCCGCCAAGGGAGAAGGGGTGCCTCCTCGCCCTTGATGGGAGAGGACTGAGGTGAGGGTGAACGTTGCTGTCAACATTATATGGACTGACTACTACGAGTTTGCCAGGGTCTCTCGTATACTGATGATCTCGCGCCGTAGTTGGGAGTCAACGTTTTGCTGGTTCTCTATCGTTTTGCAGCCGTGCAGAACGGTGGTGTGGTCTTTGCCGCCCAGGATGCGGCCTATTGCCGACGAGCCAAGGTTGGCGTCTTCCCTCAGAAGATACATAGCCACCTGTCGAGCGAGCGCGGTTTTCTTATCCCGCTTCCGCCCTTTGAGGGTTTCCCTGTCCACTCTGTAGTATGAGGACACAGCGTCGAGAACAAGCTCGTCGGACACCTGCCTGTCGCGGCCCGCGTCGGTGAGGTCGGCGACGGCGCGTTTGACAAGCTCTGGCGTGATGTCGCTGTTCGTAAGCTGAGCGTAGGCGACGACGCGATTGAGGTTGCCTTCCAGTTCGCGTATGTTCTTGTGCACGCGCTCGGCGAGCAACTCAAGCACTTCGGGGGCAACGCCTAGACCCATAAGTTCGGCCTTGGCGCGCAGAATAGCGAGGCGTGTCTCAAGGTCTGGCGGCTGGATGTCTACGACGAGGCCGCCTTCCAGTCTGGACCTGATGCGGTCTTCCAGCAGGGTGAGGGATGTAACCGGTCGGTCGCTCGTGATGACAATCTGCCGGTTGGTCATGTGAAGCGCGTTAAAGGTGTGGAAAAAGCCCTCCTGTGTCTGCTCCTTGCCGATGAGGAACTGGATGTCGTCGAGCAGCAACAGGTCTGCGCTGCGGTAGAAGTTGCGGAAATCCTCTGTGCGGCCCTCTCGGATTGCTTTTATGTACTCGTTCGTAAAATCTTCGGTTGTGGCGTAGATAAGCGACATTCCCCTGGACTGGACGCGGCGTCCGATGGCGTGCAGCAGATGAGTTTTGCCCAGCCCTACGCCGGAGTACATGACCAGCGGGTTGTAGATGACGCCGGGCTTCTCGGCGACTGCCAGCGCCGCCGCGTGCGCAAGCTCGTTGGACTTGCCGACGATGAAGGTCTCGAAAGCATACTTCGGGTTCAGGGAGATTGGCCGATACGCGGACGGCGCGAACTGCCCGGCGTTCGACGGGCTTGCGCTCTCGATAGGCATCGGGACGCTGACGGCATCCATGTTTTCAGGCAGATGAGTGTCGATGCCGTTGAGCGCCTCATCCTTCTGAAGCACCTGGAAGCGCACTTCGACGCTGCCCTTCGTCACGCGCTCCATAGCCTGCGAGATGAGCGAATACATGCGCTGCTCCAGCATCTCAGCCACGAAGGTGTTGGGCGTGCCCACGACGAACTCGTCGGCGTTGCAGGCGATGCCCACCGTTTCCTTGAGCCAGGTCTCGTAGCTAGGGCGGGTCACCTGAAGCTGAAGCTCCCCCAGAACTGCTTCCCATACCTGTTTTGCTTGCTGAGTGGTCATCGAAAGGCCTCTGCGCTCATTGCGCTGAATGCTGAATAAGAGGGTCCATAGTCACCGGAAAGGTTACCAGTGTAGCACGGCCCGGCGTTGAAACTGCAAGGTGTCGTTCGTTCCAGGTGAGGTGACTTTTGCGCGGTGTTTGGATAGAGGGTAGAGCAGCGCAAAAGTGGTTTGACGGAGGCGGGTCCATCTCTACTGTTCTGAGTTCTCTGGTGTTTGACGCCTTCAATAGCCGGTGTTAAAATCGCGCCCATCATCGTTACGCCCAATCTGGGCCAGCGTAGTTAACCTGGGAGTTCAGGATTACAAAAAAAGGAGGCAGCAAATGTCGACTGGTCAAGACACGCAACAGGGCATCATAGGTCTGGCTAATGAAGTAGGCGAGAGATGGAAGGGCGCTCGCCTCTTCATCAAGAGTGAGGAGCTAGAGTTTAGCACCAACGCGACAGGGACAACTGCTATGGTGGTGAATCCGAGACTGGGCTTTGTCAACAGCCAGATCAGTTCGTTCATCCGAGAAATACCCGTAGGGTGGAAGAGCGGTGTGCACATACACAACATGGAAGCGATCATCATGTTCATACAGGGCACGGGCTACACGATGGTCGAAGGCGTGAAATATGAGTGGAAGAGGGGTGACGTTATTACCATTCCGCCCATGGCAAAACATCAGCATTTCAACACAGGCAGCGAGGAAGCTGCGCGATTTTTTGCGGTGACGACCGTACCCCTGATGGTAAATATCGGTTCCTTCGTGGCCGAGCAGTTAGAGAACGCGAGTGAAATCGACTAGCGGATTGACTTAGGACGTCTAATCCAGACCACTCCCCTCTCGATGGGGCTTCCGTTGCCCGAGGCGGGTGTATTTGCTCACGCTGAGGGAGGAGCGGTGGCCCAGACCATCGCGGCACAGGTTACGGGCAAGGGCGACCCTAGCACGTTTGACGGACATGGCGAGTGCTTCATCGAGATTGGCGGCGGGAAGGCGGGATTCGGCAGAGGCAACTTCTATGCCGAACCCACGCCAACGATCAAGCTCCACAATCCCACGCGTTACTGGCACGCGGGCAAAGTCCTGTTCGAGAAGGACTGGATGATACGGCGATGGTTCTGAAGGAAAGCTTATGCCTATATTACTGATCCTTGCATGAATAGCTAATTTCAGCGGGCCTGAGCTAGAGAAAAGGCCAAGGCCTGGAAACCGTCTGGGTTAGGGTGGATGTCGCCTTGGAGCATGTTGGTCCACGCGGCGGCATTGCCTCCCATCAAAACATATGGATCAGCCAGCTTGGCGCCTACGTTATTGGCGTTCTCGGCAATGATTGCGTTTAGCCTTTCAACTATCTCGTTGGAGAAATCCTCGAAAGGAATACCAGGCCAAAGTCGAAGGGGTTGTACATCGTCATGATGTAGAATTCTGCATCCGACTCAAGTTCATTTGCTAGGGTTCCTACTATTTGCGAGAAGTTCTCCGAGAATCCCTCTAATCCAGCATTTATTCGGGCTTGACATGCGTCACCCTTAGGCGCTTGCTGACATTCGCTTGAGCCGGGGTGAGTAATCAGGTCATTCGCTCCCAGGTCTATGGTCAGCACGGAGACCCTAGTGTTAGGGTTTCCATCTTCGCGTCGCTGTCGTAATTCGTTCAGGGCTTGCTGGAACTGGACTTGCATTATCGAGATACTGCTTTCGCCCGATATACCCAGATTCAACAAGCCAAGGTTGCGTCCCGTTTCTCTCTCTAGATAAGCGTGGAACCTTGAAACGTAGCCGTCTTGCGGTAGGTTAACGCCTACGTTGGCTGCCAGCGAGTCGCCGAGAGCTAGGTATAGGTCATCCCCTGGTTCGCTGATTCCCGCTGTGCCGGACGGTACCAGGTCTGCTCCTAGTGGAACGGGGGCAGGACTACCACCGGATGATTGGAACGCCTGTATGAATGCGTCTTTGGTGACGGCAGATACGGATGCTCCGCCTTTTTGAACTCCTACGATTACGACTCTGCCGGGTTGCATATCGAATTGCTGAATTTGCGCTACCCCTGACTCGCTGAGTTCCTTGTTAATGTCCAGACCCTCGTCTACGAGGACCTGCAATTCATCTCGAACCGCCCCAGGTACTGGCAGAAACAAAAGGGAAATCTCATTAAGGGTCAGGTCTATCAACCCGTTTTCGAACGTCACATCGAGTGATCCTGAGAAGGATATGGAAGGCGTGCCTCCTATACTTCCATTTAATTCCAGGACTCCAGGTTTGATGGAAACACCGATGTCCCGTAAGGGGGAAACAGAGCCTGCCCTGAACAGTAAAAACGCCGATAATTCTTCATCGGTCAACTCTAGGTAGAAGGCGGACTTGTCGGTGACGGCCTCCTCAATCTTGCGTTCCACGGCTTGGCCCTGGGCTATAACTTCAGGTGAAAGAGGTTCAGGGTCTCCACTCAGGCTATTGAATATGCTGAAGGCCGTGACAGCCCCTAGTGCCACGACTATTACGCCTCCAACAACGACTGCCAGGATTACGATTTTTATGATACTCATTGTTAATTGACTCCTAAATCATGGTCATTTTCGCCAGGTTCAGACCCCATCTGAGGGCACGAGAATATTAGCGTGCATGGGAATCTTCCCACAAATGTGATGGTTGAAGATCTCTCGTGCTGAAACCCCGATGGTAGACCCCGGCCTACGGTACGTTTACAAGTGGCACTAGGTTGTGTTGACATTTCATCTGAGCCATATGAGAGCACCGACGAAGTTCAAGAATCCCAGGAAACGCGATGACAGCTTGTCAAAGCGAGAGAAGATATGCCGGTAGTGCTTGATCTTGTTGATGAAACACTCCACAAGGTGGCGCTTCGGTAAAGGTACTCATCATACTCTCGTGGCGTCTTTCGATTTGACCGAGGTGGAATCACAGGTAACGCGCCCCTGCCCAGGATGCATTGGAGAAAATCCATCGAATCGTATCCCTTATCAGCAATCACATGCTCGGTTTCGAAATCAGCAATCAATGCCTGTGCCTGGGTGATGTCGTGACGTTGACCTGCTGTGAGCTCAAAGCGCAACGGGTTGCCCAATCCATCCACGCTCACGTGGATCTTGGTACTGAACCCGCCTCGGCTCCGGCCAAGAGCTTGGGCCGATTGGCCACCGTTTTTTTGGAGGCTCCAGCAGCACAGGGATGAGCGCGAACCACAGTGCTATCACAGTGCTATCACAGTGCTATCAATGATGACATGCTCCATATCGGGGTCTTGCACAAAATGCTGATGCATTCGTTCCCATACACCCTTTTCACACCAGCGTGCGAAGCGCTTATATACGCTGTTCCAGTGACCGTAGTGCTCAGGCAGCAGTCTCCAAGGAGCACCACTTCGTGCCATCCACAGGATGGCCTCGACGTAGCGCCTGCAATCGTCCTCCTCTCCAACGTAGAGGTCTGGGCATGAGCGCAGAAATTCAAGGATTTTCGACCATTGTTCATTGCGTAATTCAGTCGTTGACATGTATCCATTATGCACCAAATGTCAACACAACCTAGTGTTTGGGAGCGGGCCCATGTCCGAAGTATATGTCAGTCATCGTGTTCAACCTCCTGTTTTGTATTGTGCTTATGATAGCCTCTCTTCCATCGAATCACCTGACTAGATGCACACTATCATCTGACAATAGGCTGACATTCGGATCTGTACTTTGCGCCTTGTGCTTACGTATTCATGCAAGGATCAGTAATAGCCTGAGAGCCTTTCCCCGCTATGTCGAAGCGTGCCCACGTCGCAGGGTGCGGCCCGGAAGCGCGCCGGTGTTATCGCCCTTGTCGATGACGACCTTTGGGCGTGACAAAGCGGTTTTGACGCGGTCAAATCTTCAGGATATACTAGTGGTTCAACGTTTTTGTATTGATGGGTAGAGTGACTTTAGCTTGATGCGCGCATCCTCGGTAGTGAAGCGCCAATCCACTCGTATCACATCCCGGTTGCGTTGATTCTGCCAAGCATTGACCTCGCCGCGCAGGATGTCTTGATTGGCAATCCGTCGGTCCAGGCACTGTCGAGCCAGCACACCGATCTCTATCTCCGCCATATTCAACCAACTCCCGTGTTTGGGAGTGTAGTGTATCTCCAGTCGCTCAGCTATACGCCTCGCCTCAGCAGGCTCGAATGCCTCGTATAGCGAGGACAGCTTGTGAGTGTTGAGATTGTCCATTACCAGCACGATCCGGTCTCTGTCAGGGTAGTCCTCGTCGACCAGTTTCTTTATCACATGCGCCCAGTCCACCTTCGTGCGACGCTCTCTGACCTCGACTCGGCGCCATCCGTCCAACGGTGCAAACAGCATGAACAGGCTGCTCACTCCATTGCGCTCGTATTCGTAGTCGTATGCCGCCGATAAGCCGGGCGCTGCGGGACGCGGCACTCGCGTCTCCTTGACTTGCTGTTTGCTCGTCTCATCCATGCACACCAGAACCTCATTCCCATCGTACGGCCGTTGGTAGACCTCCAGTACGTCTTCCATCACGTCTTCCATCGCGCACACAAACTCCGCGCTCTGACCGGGCGGGATGCACCAACTCTGCTTCAGCCACGGCTTCAGTTCGTTTTTTTTTAAGCGCCTGGCGAACCGTCTCGGTGCTAATGGTCCCGACTATCTCACACTCGACCAACTGGTCAGCCAACAGCTTCAGGGTCCAACTGGCACGCCCCTCCGGCGGTTCCCCGCAGGCCATCGCTATCAACCGTGCTTCACCTTCGCCGTCCAGTCTCTTTTGACGCCGACGCAGTTGCTTTTTGCGATTCAGCGCAGACTCGACCCCCTCCTCCACACAGCGCTTGCGTATTCGCTCGACCGTTGACTGTCCCACACCGAGCGCGCTGGTGATGTCCGCGTCCTTCATTCCCCCGTCCGAGCGTGACTCATCGCTCATCAGCAGAATGCGCGCATGGGTCTGTTTGTACGCCGCAGCCCGACCGCGTGAGACCAAGGCGTTGAGTTCCTGTTGTTCGTCGGTAGTCAGTCTGATACGGTACTTCTTGGTAGACATCATGGTTCCTCCTCGGTTCAACGTTACGATTGAACCCCCAAGAGGAACAATGACTATCATGGTATTCATTTCAATGATGTTGGACCACTAGCTGTATCCCTGTTCGCAGGTAAGATATGAAGGATAGTCGTAATGACCGCGAATGAGATCGTCGAGGCCGTCCTGAACGGATTCAGGATATTCATTAGTTGGCCCATCCTAGCATTTGTCTTGATATTGCTCTTTAGGAAACAAATTGGCGACCTATTGCCCGCGTTGGTTGACAGAATTGAGAGCATTTCAATCGCCGGAAACAATGTCATATTCAACAACAAACTTCAGGGCTACCCCACAACAGAGCTTCAAGAACAAGTTAGATTAAGAACACTTGAAAGCTCTCTCAGAACACCTGAAAGTGATCTCATCGAGGGTGAGGACTATGAGCTTGAAGGGCCTACCTCGGAAGTGGCGGAGCCTATATCACGGGGAGAATTAGATGAGTCCGGCGAAACCCAATCGTCCGACATCGATGAATGGGAGCAAACTCTTGACGACCTTGAAAACAGATAGCTAGAGGATTCCAGATGGCTTACCTTACAAATCTCAAGTGGATGAGCGATTTTGCGGAATATTCTCCAGAAGAGAGGAAGGTGCTCCTTGCGTTGTCCCACGACAAGTATAAATGGAGAACCAGAGACCGCCTCCAAGGGGTAACTCGTATGGAATCAAGGGAGCTTGACCTCACACTCGCAGACCTCTTGGAAGACGACCTCGTAAGGCCATCGTTTAGTAAGAAGCGAAACATAATCTTCGGGCTTATGGAAAGAGTGGGTAGGGGATAATCAATCTCGCCTGCCCACGCTTCCCCGCTACGTAGATGCGTGCCCACGCCGCAGGGCGCGGCCCGGAAGCGCGCCGGTGTTCTCACCTTTGTCGATAACGACCTTGCCGTTCACGATGACGTACTCGATGCCAATGGGGTACTGCTTCGGTTCTCTCTTGGTTGCCGGGGCTTTGACCGTCTTCGGGTTAAAGACCACGATGTCGGCCTTGAAGCCGTCCACGAGCAGGCCTCTGTCAGGCAGGCCAAGCCGCTGCGCCGGGAACGATGTCATCTTGCGTATCGCCTCCGGCAGTCGCAGATGCTTCTCGGCGCGCACGAACTCTGCCAGCACGATGGGGAAGCAGCCGTACGTCCTTGGGCTGGGGTACTCGCCGAACAGTATCGCGTCGCTGGCTATCATGCCGTATGGATGCGAGACAAATGCGTAGAGCGTATGTTGGTTCGTTCCCAGCCCGACAGTCGAGATGCCCAGCTTCTCCTCGATAAGCAGATCGAAAAGGGCGTCCACCATGTCCTGCTCGCGCATCTCGGCTATCTCTTCAAGCAACCTGCCGTCGTACTTCTTATTCTGTGGCTGAGTGAAGTTAGTCAGCCAGTTGTCCTCAAGCCGACTGCTCGCCATCTCACACTTCATCTTGGCACGGTCGTCGGGATCCTGGAGTGCGGCCATCAAGCGTTCGGGGCCGCCGTCCTTGGCCCAGTGTGGCAGGCCGATTGTGACAGTCGTACCTGAGTACGGGTAGGTGTAGCAGTCGAACGTAACGTCCATGCCCTCGTCGCGTGCGTCTTCCACCAGGCCAAGGTAGTCCAGGTGACTTCCCACGCCTTGCGCGCTCTGTCGGTAGTGTGTCAGGTGGATGGGACTGCCGCTGCGCCGCCCGATATCGAGCGCCTCATCCCAGGGCGCGAGAAGTCCCTTCGCTCTGAGGCTTGCCCTTGTATGGGTGTGGTAAAAGCCGCCCATCCGGGCCGATACTTCGGAAAGCGCCACAAGCTCGTCGGTGCTGGCGTAGGCTCCGGGGGGGTAGTCTAGCCCTGTGGACAGACCCCAGGCTCCTTCCTCCATCGCCTCCCGCACGACAGACTTCATGTCCTCAAGCTCCGCGCTCGTCGGGGGCCGGTCGTTCCAGCCGACACCCCATATGCGCACCGAGGAGTTGCCGAGGATGTAGGCGATGTTGATGGCGACGCTGTTGTCGTATTTGCCAAGCTGGTCGGCCACCGAAAGCCAGTCTCCCGGCGTCGGCGGGTAACCGTTCAGGCCGGAGTCGAGCCATATGTAACGTTGCAGTTCCTCGTGAGACTTGAATGGGGAGTGCGATATGCCGTCGATGCCGATAAGCTCCGTGGTGACGCCTTGCCGCACCTTGGGGTCGTGATGTGGCTCGCCGAGGATAGTCAGCCCCGCATGGGAGTGCAGGTCAACGAAGCCCGGACAGACGACGTGATCTGTGGCGTCGATAACGCGGGCGGCGTCTACTTGCGGAACATCGCCGCGATGGATGGCGATGCGCTCGTTATCGACCGTTACAGTGCCGAAGTAGCCGGGGCTGCCGCTGCCGTCGATGATGAGTCCGTTTTTGATGAGCAGGTCTACCATATCGTCCTACCTTCCGGAGCTATGAGGTTATTGTTTGCATCGCAACTCTATCAGGTAAATCAGCGGCGCGCCAGATGCCTTGCTATGACTCTGACCGAAGCATTTAACACAAAGTTAACATTTGTGTAGTTCCCAGGCGGCAATAGCTTTGTAAAATGTAAGATAGACTAACGAATAGCAGACAGGGCGACTCACAAGCGCCGCGTCATATATACAGGGAGAAGAAATGGACTTTTACAAAGCAGAATACATCTGGATAGACGGCACGGAGCCTACGGCAAAGCTGCGCTGTAAGGCCAAGGTAATTCCGGTGGGTGAAGAGCCTCCCATATGGGGATTCGACGGCTCAAGCACCAACCAGGCTCCGGGGAGCAACTCCGATTGCGTGCTGAAGCCCGTGTTCACCTGCCCCGACCCTGTGCGTGGCGGCAACAACATCCTCGCCCTCTGCGAGGTGCTGCTTACGGATATGACGCCACACCCAAGCAATACCAGGGCCGCGTTGGTTGAGGTGGCTGAAAAATATGCCGAACACGATACCTGGTTCGGCATCGAGCAGGAGTACACTTACTTCGAGGGCGCTAAGCCTCTCGGGTGGCCCGCCAACGGCTTTCCCGCTCCGCAGGGTGGCTACTACTGCGGCGTTGGTTCGGACGAGGTATTCGGTCGCAAAGTCGTAGAGGCACATATGGATGCCTGCATTGAGGCGGGCCTCATGATAGAAGGCATCAATGCTGAGGTGATGCCCGCCCAGTGGGAGTTCCAGATTGGCGCGGTCGATGCAGTAACGGCTTCCGACCATTTATGGATCGCGCGATGGCTGCTTTACCGCATCGGAGAGAACTTCAACGTCAGCGCGACGCTGGACCCGAAGCCTGTAAAGGGAGACTGGAACGGCGCGGGCGCGCATACCAACTTCTCGACCAAGGCGATGCGTAACAGCTACCAGCCATGCATCGATGCTGCGGAGGCGCTAGGCAAGAAGCACGACTTGCACATCGTCAACTATGGCTTTGGCATCGAGGAGCGGTTGACCGGCCAGCACGAGACCTGCTCTTACAAAGAGTACAGGTACGGCGTGTCTGACAGGGGCGCGTCGGTTCGCATTCCCTGGCAGGTCGCACGCGATGGCAAGGGCTATATCGAAGACCGGCGGCCAAACGCCAACATGGACCCGTATGTCGTCACGCGGCTGATTGTGGACACGGTTTGCAGCGTTGAGGTAGTTTAAAACTCAGCGCATTCGCCTTTTCGATTAACACGTTTGGAAACGTAGGATGCCGCGGCACTGAACGCGTAGAGGCATCCGCAAGAGTCTTCGCTTCAGAGTAATGCTAAGTCGGCTGGGTCTTCCGTGTCGAGATTGGCGTAAATGATTTAAGAGGATGATTTGGGGTAGAACCGATGGTACTCATGTGTGGGCCTAATGCTATAGCTACGCCCGGCGACAATGTTTGAGTACTCAATGCAAGTGAATAGTCGAGTGAGATCCTTAGCCAGAATCATGATCCATGGGCAACGAGTAGAAAACAGTGGATTGTTCAAGACCTCCTGATGGGTCTATAAGCTCTATTTCAAATCCCTTATTGCTGATGGCGATACGAGTCTGCCATCGCTTTCCGTAAACATCTGCGGCCCAATTGGCAGTGGACTCGGGCATCCCCAAGGTTTTCTGCCCTACTTCACCTATTGAGTAGGAGATCATAACCTCTGACCCGTAAATAGAGACTTCTTCTTCCTTCAGTAGACCGAAGTCCTCAGCCGCGAGATAAGACTTGGGGTCCAGTAGCATTAGTAGCTGGATACCCTTGTCCATCAGATCACTGGTCATGGTTCCTAACTCCCTTTCGTCCAAGATGGAAGGCAGCCTGTTTCTGAATTCTATGAACTTGGGCAGAGGTTCGACTAATGGTCCAATTTTCATTACACCGTCAGGAAGGAGGACCAATTTGATCTGGTGCGGACTATCCGACAGCACTTCGCCTTTGATGGGTATGTAAGTATGGACTATATGTCGGATGCGGTCTAAAATTTCCATGCCATTACCTCAAGACTAAAGTCGCATATCCGTTATTCGGTGGATTCCAGATCTGGTTCCCTAATGGAATTGCGTCGAATTCGATTGTCCAACCCACCCGGCGGAGCGCTCTGGCGAATGCTTTCTCTGCAACCTCAAAACTTATAGATCGATGCAGGCCAACATTTGACTCCAGATGGGCACTTGCCACCATAGGGAAGTGAGTTGGACCGTCAGATGTCATTAGTGTAGCAGTGGATGGAACTTGCCATATCCTCACGTGATATCGGCGAAACACCGCAGATAACCCTCTTAGGATGTTCCATGGCTGTACGATCTCACGGATAAGTTGAACGTCTTGGGGATACTCATCATCGCCAATGTGCAAAAATTGACGTTCAGCAAATGAGATAAACGCTGGAGGTCGGGCCTGAAGTTTCATTTTCTGGATGGTATCCCAGCCCTCCTGTATCAAAACATTGGTCATTTCCCGAATGAGATCGTCTATTCTGCCAATGCTATCGACTATCTGAAGTGACAAATTAATAGGATCCTTCATCTCACCGCCCCCGTCGAACGACCAAGGTGCGTAATTGGGCATACACAGAAACTCCCTCAC
>CBDBJK010000004.1:0-87866 GCA_965206395.1 Dehalococcoidia bacterium | reverse complement strand
CTGGTCCATCAATTATCTCCCCGAACACAGTGCTATTCTCTATGCTACTATGCCCAGACTTGTTCAGAGTATCCCTAGCTCTTGAATGAGTATTTGGTCTGTGGTTTATATACGGTAGAAGGAATTTTTATGCAGTGCCCGTTGATATTTCAATCGCAACCTCAATGTAACTTGCAAGAAGTTCGTCTACTTTGTTAACATAGTTAACACTTAAACCTTGAATGGTAAGGTGGTTCAGGTAGGATTTTAACTTTTTCGATGGCGTCAACGCTGACATCGCAGAGGTCATAAGTTCAAATCTTATACCGCCCACCAGTCATCTAATTTATATCGAGGCCTGACATAGACAAAGCTACAGATAAACCAGATGAGCCTGACAGCTACGATGAGGCGATCAGCGAGGAGCAACTCCGCTCCCTGATATCCCAAGCTGTGCCAGCCGAGTTGGGAATCACTCCTCTGAAGAACGGGTTCAAAATGAACCTGTCAGCCAATCCTGGGTTTCACAAGGTCTTCTTTTCAGCCCGCTGTGACTGCAAGACTGCGGCGCTGTTGAGTGTGGAAGTGTCTGAAAAGAAAACTCTGCAAGAGGTGAAACAGGCGATTCCAGCATTAATCGGGAAGCTTGAATCTCAAGCCAGGTCGTTCTACGGTATGCCGTGCGAGGCGCACACCAGGATGCGGCTGGGACCGGCGGCAAGAATAGCGAAGAAGTAGTGGAGAAAGCTAAATGCCACCACGCGAACTAACCGATGAAGAAGCGCTTCAGCGTGCTGTGCGCTTCTCGGAGAGATACGTCCAGAAGGGGCCATACGAGTTCTTTCCAGTGGAAGAAGTGGTGCAGGTCGTCCAACAGGGTCTGGGCGAAAACGAGAAGCAGTACGGCTATCGGTACTGCCCTTGAATGCCCCTGAGCGGCGACCCCGTTGAGGATCGCAAGAAGATTTGCCCGTGTGAGAGGCACCACGAGGACATCGAGCGAGATGGCTTCTGTATTTGAATGTTTTTCGTAAGCGAAGAGTTTCTTCGCAAGTACGAGGCTGGTGAAGATATCGTTCAGACCGTCGACGAGGCAGTGCCTGTTGGCGAAGAGTTGTTCACGGACACCGGAGGTAAGCGAGAGTTCAACGCCAGGCGTCGGGAAGAAACCGACCAAACTCAGTCATCAGACTCATAGGAATCACCTTTAAGGGAGGACTCAAAATGGATAACGGAATACAGGTATATAGCTCCAACGGTTGAGGCCCCTGCCACATGGTGAAAGTGTATCTTTCACAAAAAGGCGTGGAGTTCACGGATTACAATATATCCACAGACCGTGAGGCATTAAGCAATCTCATTGGCATGGGCTACCGAACAACTCCGCTCACCGTAATTGGCGACGAAAAAATTGTCGGTTACAGCCCCGCAAAGATTGACGAAGCCTTGAAGCTCGTCGGCATAGCCGAATAACCAGCTTTCATCTTACGCAGAATTTTCACGACTGCCTCTGACGGCATTTGATAACCGAATTTGATGCCGTAGGGGCGGCTTACGTCGGCACTACCATACCAACAAAGGATGCTCGACTGTTTTAGTATCGTGCAACACCAGAGGTCGGTTGATGGCTTTAAGCGCACGATTCTGAATAGTTCGGGTGTCTGACCCGCGTGCCCTCTCTTCATGTCACGTTACGCTAACACGGGTCAGATCGCACTGGCTTTCCAAAGGCGATGTGCGCCCGAAATAGTCATTGACCTGAAGTCGCCATCAGGCTAAAATCATGTAGGCGTTATATTTGGTATCCTACGCGGCCCCGTGGTGTAGTGGTTTTAACACACTGCCCTGTCAAGGCAGAGATCGCCGGTTCGAATCCGGTCGGGGTCGCCACTGCAATACATCGATTGACAATTCCGAGTAAGCTAAATAAAAGAACGGTTTCAGTAGGGGTCTTGGGGTAACACCTAAGACCTTTTGATTTTCAATCCATACCGAATCAAACAGTGCTCTTGCCAACTTGTTCTTTCTCTCCTGGTCTGCCTCTAGTGCCGTTGGTATGGAGAATTCCTAGAACGATGTCTCCAAGACCTCTTTTATTACCAAGTCAGCAATCTCGTCGTCAGATAGGAGTAGAAGCTCCTTCACAACAAACTCGTTATGCTCACCTACCAGTGCATGTGGCATCCGCAGCTTTCCAGGTGTTTTTGACAGAAGAAATTGGAGGCCATCGTAGGGCATCGGGCCGCATTCCGTGTGGTCGAGCCACTGAAAAAAGCCCTGGTGTTGTAGCTGCGGGTCTTCCCGCAGGTCGGCCTGGCTCTGGACTGCTCCAGCAGGGACACCCGCCTCCTGAAGCAGATTCATTAATTCCTGAGCTTCATATTGAGCAGTCCACTCCCCTAGCAGACGGTCAATCTCTTCTTCGTGACCCATTCGGCCCTCGAACGTCGAAAACCGAACATCATTGGCCCATGCTGGGCTTCCCATGGCACTACATAGGGCCTTCCACTCCTCATCCGAACTTACCTCGATGGCGCACCAGGACTGACCCATGCCAGTTAGGGGGCGTTCCTCTTCTTTACACGGATAGACCCCATGAGGAGCGTACTCATCATCGCTGTTGCCTTTCCGACCCATGATGCGCCCATTGATAACGAAGTCCATGATGGCAGGTGTCATGAACTGGGTAGCGCACTCGAATTGAGAAAGGTCGAGGTGTTGTCCTTTGCCAGTTCGGCGACGAAACTCCAGAGCCGAAATGACTGCGGCGAGGGCGTTGGGTGGGTTAATGAAGTCTGAGTAAGCCCCGTATGGCGCGGCAGGTTCTCTATCGGGCCAGCCGGTAATGTTATAGTATCCGGCAAGCGCAGCTGCCAGTTGACCATATCCCGCATACATGGCGTGAGGGCCGGTCTGCCCTTGCTGACACGTGCTGAAGTAGACGATATCAGGCCTTAGCTTCTTTACGCTCTCGTAGTCCAGGCCCCAGTTGCGCATAGCCTTGGGGGTGAAGCTCTCGGCAATGATGTCGGGCCGCCATTCTGTAATGAGGCGGTTTACCAGTTCGCGAGCCTCTGGTTTCGCCATGTTCAGACCCAGACCGTACTTGCTCGTGTTATAGTTGGCGGGAAATTGACTCCTGTTGAAACCTGGTTCAGCGTCCTTAAATGGCATCACACTTCGTAATACGTCAGGGCGAGTGACCGACTCTACGTGAATGACCTCTGCCCCATGGTCGGCAAAATATTTCATCGTGATGGGACCAACGCCGACCCACGTGAAATCCAATACTTTGACGCCCTCAAGCGGCATCTTCGAAGGAGTACCAAAGCTAGATGGTCTTGCGTCACTTGACGACTCTTGGGCGGGCCTTGAGGTTTCTGCAGAAGGTACCAGCCATTCGCCGAACACCTCGTCGTTGTGTTCTCCGATGAGAGGCGCGCGACGCCTAGCCCTGATGGGAGTTTCGCTGAGCTTGATGTACGGGCCTGGATAGGTTAGCACGGCGTCAAGCTCGGGATGAGGCACGTCTGTCCAGAAATCTCTAGCTTTGAGTTGAGGGTTTTCCCAGATGTCCTGTACGGTGTTGCACGGCGCAACCAGAATGCGCGACGTGAGAGCGCGGTCGAATATCTCCGCTTTGGTCTTGGTGGTGAAGAAATCAGTCACATGCTTTTCAACGGCTCTGATGTCCCTCTCGCCTTCCTCACCCTGCGCAAACACCTCAGGTATCACCCAGGCAGTCCAGTCTCGTTCCTTCATGAAGTCCGGGGCGGAGCCTTCCTCATCCATCCACTCGACTAACGCTTTGGTAGAGCTACCGCCGAGCAACCCTCCAATAACGAGCGCACTAACGTAGCCATCTTTACAGGGAAACACAGCCCTTACAGTTACAGGGCCGAGCCGTAGGTATGCTCCGCCTCTTTCAGCGTTAATCTTGTGAAGTGGCGGAAGTGGTGTAGCGTTCATGAGAGTCCAGATCACAGCTATCTGCATGGATACGTCCACATGCTGGCCTTCGCCTGTCTGCTGACGGTGCCAATAGGCTATCATTGAGCCTGCGGCGGCCTGCGCGCCCGCCTGAAGCTCAGCCTGTGGCACGCTTATTCTAGCTGGTGGACGATCATCGTCGCCGCCGACGTACTGCATCCCCCCCATAGACCAGCCTATCAAGTCGGTGGCCTTGTAGTGAGCGTAAGGCCCCGATTGGCCGAATGGCGTAATTGAGGTCATAATGATGCCGGGGTTGATGCGGTTAATGCTCTCATAACCCAGGCCCAGCCTTGTTATGTGTCTAGGTGTGAATGATTCAATAACTATGTCCGCCTTTGCCGCAAGTTTTCTGAGTTGCTCCTGACCATGTGGGTTTTCCAGGTCGAGCGTAATCCCGCGTTTGTTCATACAATAGGAGTACCAGAACAGGCTGCGCTCTCGATGAGGCTCATCTTTGTAGAAAGGGCCTCTGTCTCTGGTGGGGCTGCCACCGGGAGGTTCCACCTTGATAACGTCGGCCCCAAGGTCGGCCAGCACCTTACCACACCAGTTGAATCCGCCTTCGGTCAGGTCGAGGACTCGACAGTTGCGCAGCGCGGAATCAGTGGTCTTACTTTCCGGCATGTTCGCCTCCTTTACCTGTGAACGAGGACTTTCTTCAGAACAGGTTTACTTATTGCCAAGCCCACCAACCAGCATGATGACGCGAGTGTAGCAACGCCCCTCTATCGCGTCAACTGCTCCAGGGAAGGCTTGTTTCACATATCTTGGCAGTAGTATCGGCTGCGAACCCATAACAATGTTTTGCTCTGCTTTTGCCGCGCTCTGACCAGGCAATTTTTTTACTCGAACATTGTCGGAATAATGCCACTTTGTCTAAACTCAAGTTTTACACTAATTGATGAGCGAGAACGTAGCAGTGTGTTTCAGTTTCGTCAACTCGCTCATTCCCATATCCACAAGTCCACGTTCGGTGTCATCTGAGTTCCCTGGTGTTTGACGCCTTTAATGGCAGATGTTAAAATCGCGCCCGTCATCACAACGCCCAGTCTGGGCTAGCCAAGTTGCCTTCAATGCATAGGCTACACGAAGGTCCAAGGGGTGAAAATAGAGGTGGACGGTCAGTGGCTCGTTTATGTTCTGGAGAAGCCTAGATTGGGAAAAGGTGCAGAAAGTCAGATGACCGCCCTCTGGAAAAAGGAGAGAATTTTTATCCATTGGATAGCTCGAATTCAACAAATTCAGATAAGAGAGCTGTTCTTCCACCTGACCTTCTATACAGGCGTTCCGCTCGCGAGAAAGGCCAAAATTCTGACCTAGTGGTTCAACGTTTTTGTATTGATGGGTAGAGTGACTTTAGCTTGATGCGCGCATCCTCGGTAGTGAAGCGCCAATCCACTCGTATCACATCCCGGTTGCGTTGATTCTGCCAAGCATTGACCTCGCCGCGCAGGATGTCTTGATTGGCAATCCGTCGGTCCAGGCACTGTCGAGCCAGCACACCGATCTCTATCTCCGCCATATTCAACCAACTCCCGTGTTTGGGAGTGTAGTGTATCTCCAGTCGCTCAGCTATACGCCTCGCCTCAGCAGGCTCGAATGCCTCGTATAGCGAGGACAGCTTGTGAGTGTTGAGATTGTCCATTACCAGCACGATCCGGTCTCTGTCAGGGTAGTCCTCGTCGACCAGTTTCTTTATCACATGCGCCCAGTCCACCTTCGTGCGACGCTCTCTGACCTCGACTCGGCGCCATCCGTCCAACGGTGCAAACAGCATGAACAGGCTGCTCACTCCATTGCGCTCGTATTCGTAGTCGTATGCCGCCGATAAGCCGGGCGCTGCGGGACGCGGCACTCGCGTCTCCTTGACTTGCTGTTTGCTCGTCTCATCCATGCACACCAGAACCTCATTCCCATCGTACGGCCGTTGGTAGACCTCCAGTACGTCTTCCATCGCGCGCACAAACTCCGCGCTCTGACCGGGCGGGATGCACCAACTCTGCTTCAGCCACGGCTTCAGTTCGTTTTTTTTTTAAGCGCCTGGCGAACCGTCTCGGTGCTAATGGTCCCGACTATCTCACACTCGACCAACTGGTCAGCCAACAGCTTCAGGGTCCAACTGGCACGCCCCTCCGGCGGTTCCCCGCAGGCCATCGCTATCAACCGTGCTTCACCTTCGCCGTCCAGTCTCTTTTGACGCCGACGCAGTTGCTTTTTGCGATTCAGCGCAGACTCGACCCCCTCCTCCACACAGCGCTTGCGTATTCGCTCGACTGTTGACTGTCCCACACCGAGCGCGCTGGTGATGTCCGCGTCCTTCATTCCCCCGTCCGAGCGTGACTCATCGCTCATCAGCAGAATGCGCGCATGGGTCTGTTTGTACGCCGCAGCCCGACCGCGTGAGACCAAGGCGTTGAGTTCCTGTTGTTCGTCAGTAGTCAGTCTGATACGGTACTTCTTGGTAGACATCATGGTTCCTCCTCGGTTCAACGTTACGATTGAACCCCCAAGAGGAACAATGACTATCATGGTATTCATTTCAATGATGTTGGACCACTAGGAGGTTTTCAAATCTCATTAAATGAAAGGATACTCCTGCTCTCGAAAGGTGTCCCGTCTTATCCATTATTCACGTTATCATTAGAATTAGCTTCATTCCCCAAACGCTTGACAAGAAGGCTATCTGATTATTTGGGACAGGATTATTGGCAGACAATGTTTTGAACTCAGGGGCTAGATTGCTGCTGAGAAATGTTCTTCGTACCCCCGCTCTCACTTACCGAGACTTGAAGCTGCTTGGCGCGGCTAGTGTTTTCGATTCGATTGGATTCATGGGCGAGAATCTCGTGCTGGGTTGGCTCATGCTTCAACTCACCGATTCGGCGTTTATGGTTGGCGCTGTGCTCAGTGTGAGGATGGTGCCATCGCTATTTCTGGGGCTTCTCGCCGGTACTATCGCCGACATGGTAGATCGGCTAATTCTCATGCGGGTGCTGAACATCCTGCTTGCGGGGCTAGCTGGCGGCGTTGGCGTGCTGATATTCACAGACTCTCTGCAAGTCTGGCATCTATTCGCGCTCGCGCCCGTTGGCGGCGCAACGGGTACGCTTTATATGACACTGCGCCAGAGCTACGTGTACGACATAGTTGGCGCGGACCATCTCATGAACGGGCTTGCCTTCGTAAGCATAAGCATGAGGGCAGGTGGATTGATCGGCTCGCTCTCCATGGGATTCATCCTCGGAGCTTTCGGGTCAGATACTGCTTACCTGGCACTGGCTATCAGCTACATCATCTCTACGGGAATTCTCCTTCTCATCCGTTCTCATAGCCGTTCAGCTGCCAATGCCGGACAGCACGTCTGGGGAAACCTGAAGCGCTTCGGCGTCGAGATGCGGCGCAACAGCACACTTGCGACACTCGTCGTTTTGACGGCACTGGTCGAGTTTATCGGTTTCTCGAGTCAGGTGCTAATGCCGAGTCTTGCAAAAGATGTACTGGAAGTAGGGCCTGAAGGTCTCGGCATAATGAGCGCATTTCGCTCGATAGGTGGAATCGTAGCGCTGGTGATCGTCGGAATCATGGGCGATCAGCGGCGGAAGGGTCTCTCATACTTGATAGTGCTCGTAGTTTTCGGTGCGGGACTATTGTTGCTGGGCTTTGCCTCCAGCTTCATCGTGGTCATATTTGTCATTGCTATCGTCAGTGGCATGATGGCGCTCTCAGACATTTACTCACAGAGCATTATGCAGGTTGTCGTGCCGGACGAACTTCGGGGCCGCGCAATGGGCGCATGGGTGCTCGCTACGGGGACAGCCTCTCTCGGCAACCTTCAAATCGGCGCGTTGGCTTCCGCGTTCACAATCGGTATTGCGCTTGGAGTGAACGGAGTTGCTTTGATTGCGCTTGCGACGTTGGGCCTTGTGTTTCTGCCAAAGCTGCGACGATTGTAGAAGTGAATTAAAGATTAATAGCCTCTGACATGCCGTTCCTTGTCATTAAACAGCCGGTAAGCGTTCAACCCTTCCTGACACTCCTGGAGTGAAGGCTTGCGAATAGGGGCTCCAGCCGTTAGCGCCGGAACCCCATGATGATCGAAACTGTGTTCTCCATGCTCACATTGGTGTGTCAATTCAAGAAAGTGATGCATCGTGTTTGGGGCTGCTTCCGAGCACGATTGGGTTTCACTATGGCTGCTTTCAACTTGCTTGTACAATGGAATGATCTCAAGCCCGATGACAACGGGTTCGTTCATCTATCTATTGCTCAATTCAGTCTATAACTCAACTAGCACCAAAGGTTAGTAGCATACAGGCCGAGAATCGTCCGACCAAGGAGATACAACATGATAGGGAATGTGCGAGTGCTGTTTATTGGTTTGTTGTTGGGAAGTTTCTTCATCGGTGCATGTGGCGGAGGACCATCACAAGATGACATCGACAATATTTCGAGGACGCTGTCCGAAATCCAGGCCGACGTTGATGTGCTCAAAAGCGACCGCATTGCTTTCCTCACAAACGTAGGGGTGTTGGAAAGCAATATCGCCAAACTTGATGTGGAAAAGTCGACTTCGTTTGAGACCCTAGGTCAAATTCAGGCCCAATTATCGAACCTTGAGAGTGACATCAAACAAATGTCGGACGGATTATCTGAGGTGCGAGACAACATAGCCGCCCAGGGACTTGTAAACAAGCCGTTGCCAATAAGCCTTGATGAGGCTGAAAGGGCGCGGCTTGCTTCTAATTTTTCAGCCTTCTGGAACGCCAAAGACTGGAACAGTTTTTATGATATGTTTAGTGACCTCGGGAAGACGTTCTTTGACCTAGAGGACATAAGGAAAGATATAATACCTCTTCGCGAAGACCTGTGTGGAGAAATTGAATCGGTTGTCTTCATCAACCATGAGTTCATGAACTCAGAATTCGGTGGTGACATCTTCGAACTGAACTACTTGGGTAGACAAGCTAACGGCGGACAGGCAACCATCGATATGTTGATTCGGGCGGTCGATGGCGAGTGGGGATTAATTGGCTTCAACATCACTTGCAGTCAGGCGGGTAGAAGTTGAGCAGGTGTTGATAAACGATACTCTCGTCAAGGGAACCCCAGCCCGGATGTTCGGGATAGCCGAGAGCGTTTTCAGCTTGATTGGCTTACTAGGTTGTGTTGACATTTGGTGCATAATGGATACATGTCAACGACTGAATTACGCAATGAACAATGGTCGAAAATCCTTGAATTTCTGCGCCCATGCCCAGACCTCTACGTTGGAGAGGAGGACGATTGCAGGCGCTACGTCGAGGCCATCCTGTGGATGGCACGAAGTGGTGCTCCTTGGAGACTGCTGCCTGAGCACTACGGTCACTGGAACAGCGTATATAAGCGCTTCGCACGCTGGTGTGAAAAGGGTGTATGGGAACGAATGCATCAGCATTTTGTGCAAGACCCCGATATGGAGCATGTCATCATTGATAGCACTGTGATAGCACTGTGGTTCGCGCTCATCCCTGTGCTGCTGGAGCCTCCAAAAAAACGGTGGCCAATCGGCCCAAGCTCTTGGCCGGAGCCGAGGCGGGTTCAGTACCAAGATCCACGTGAGCGTGGATGGATTGGGCAACCCGTTGCGCTTTGAGCTCACAGCAGGTCAACGTCACGACATCACCCAGGCACAGGCATTGATAGCTGATTTCGAAACCGAGCATGTGATTGCTGATAAGGGATACGATTCGATGGATTTTCTCCAATGCATCCTGGGCAGGGGCGCGTTACCTGTGATTCCACCTCGGTCAAATCGAAAGACGCCACGAGAGTATGATGAGTACCTTTACCGAGAGCGCCACCTTGTGGAGTGTTTCATCAACAAGATCAAGCACTACCGGCATATCTTCTCTCGCTTTGACAAGCTGTCATCGCGTTTCCTGGGATTCTTGAACTTCGTCGGTGCTCTCATATGGCTCAGATGAAATGTCAACACAACCTAATACTTTGGGTTCTCTAGCTGAAGGGGCGCACCGAGACGGTGGGTGAGATGCTGGAGCGTGAGAGACAGACTTTCCTTGCTCTTCCCCAGGCTCCATATGACGCATCGGACAAGCAAGTGTGCCGGGTGAGCTCGCTGTCTTTGGTTCGCTACAAGAACGTAAGTGTTCACCCCTCGAGTGTCAAGGGACCTGAACGCTTACAACAGCCGAACTACGATACGGAATGCGCCAACTCCAATTTTCGAACTCGCGGCCAACCTTTGATTTCCATTTCCCTTCTCATGGCCGAACTCTTATCCTGATGCTCCTCCCTGTAAACACACTCTACCGGCAGTTTCCGTCGAGTGTACCGGGAAGCCTTACCAGCGTTGTGAAGCTCCAACCTCTTTTGGAGGTCCGAGGTGTACCCTGTGTATAGAGAACCATCGCTGCATTGGAGGATGTAAACAAAATAGGCCATCAACGCTCTTCATCTCTGTGCAGTCACAGTCATTTATATTACACGCGGTTCGTGAGTGCGCCGTCCACCAGGAGATTTGTTCCGGTGATGTAGGTGGCAACCGGGCTTGCTAGAAAGACTGCCCCGTTCGCTACCTCTTGTGGTGTCGCCATCCGTCCCGTTTTATTGAGACTCAGCGCTTGCTCGAAAAACTCCGGCATGTTCTGCTCGATCTGCTGCCACACACCGCCTTCGAAATAGGTGTTGCCCGGCGAGACTGAATTCACTCGAATACCTTTAGCGGCAAGCTGGCTGCTAAGCCCTTTGGCATAGTTGATGAGGGCGGCTTTGAAGGCCCCGTAAGGGCCAGCCGCGAAGTCGGTTTCGACGCCCGAGACGCTTGAGATTACGACGATAGAGGCGGCGTCCGACTGTTCCAGATATGGCATGGCAGCGTTCACCGCGCGCACCGTGTGCATCATGTCGATCTCAAATCCCTTGCGCCAGGATTCTTCCGTCCCATCGATAGCGAGTGCGCTCACATTAGCTACCAGGATATCCAGCCCACCAAGCTCCTGGGCGGCATCTGCCAGCCATGACGTGAGTGCAGGGCCATCAGCTACGTCGAGCGCACGGCCTGTTGCCTTAACACCTTTGGCAGCAAGGGCTTGCACTGCCGAGGTTACCTCACTCTCGTTGCGCGCGCAGATAGCGACGTCAGAGCCTTCATCGGCCAAGAGGTCGGCGATCGCACGACCGATGCCCTTGGTTCCGCCTGTGATGAGTGCCTTTCTTCCTTGTAAACCCAGATCCATTATTATCCTCCCCTGCCCCTATGTGGCGCGCCGTTTCGTTCAATATACCCGTGAATGAGGGGCCTGCAAATTATCGAGATGCTCGCCGTAATCGTTTGCCAGACATGATAGCAGTATGTCATCGAGTCAGTAAACAATGGGACGTCTGTGTATCCCTGGATTTCCCAGATTGGCTGAATCCGTGATTGATTTCTTGGGGCTTGATTGACCTGGTTTGTGATACTGCTGTACGCTGGCCCCACTAAAACATTGAACTGATATCGTGAGCAATTGTATTTGTGAGTCCGTTGACGAGGAGGTCAGTTATGGCTCAGCGACATATGGGGGCATATGAGGCGAGTTGGGGTGAGTACGGAGCCGACGAGTGGTCCGATGCTCTAGGGATGCTCTGAACAATCGGCTTCAGGCTGGGCCGAGTTGACCGGAGTGGTTTTGGGGGCGTTAAATTGCCTCATGGCACCGTGGTGAGGGTTATTGTCGGCCTACAACCGGCCCTGACAGGGCCTTTCGCCGCCCTTAGCCCTGATTTTGGGCGCACTTATACAAGGTCTCACGCCGCCAGGTACTGTTCGGCCCTCATCAAGTTGGCAACCCCCAGCAGCGTCATCAGCCGCTGCGTGTTCTTGGACAGCCCCCTGTAGCGGACCTTGGCGTAGCCGAAGTGCCGCTTGATGTACAGGAACGGATGCTCCACCTTAGCTCTGACCGACGCTTTGCGCTTCTCCGACACCGCCTCAGGGCTCCCAGGCTCCAGCTTCCGACGCTGGCCGGGCCTCATCGCCACCTGCCACTCCACGTCCAAGCCCCGGTTCCCCGGCCTCTTGTCAACTCCCTGATACCCAGCATCTCCCCACACCTGAGACTCCCCACCGTGCAGCAACCGGGGCAACTCAGTCAGGTCATGCACGTTCGCAGATGTCGTGGTCATGCTGTGCACCACTCCCGTCTGCGAGTCCACACCGATGTGCACCTTCATCCCGAAGTGCCACTCGTTACCCTTCTTCGTCTGGTGCATCTCTGGGTCGCGCTCTTTAGCCCGATTCTTCGTCGATGAGGGCGCCGCTATGATGCTCGCGTCCACTATCGTCCCCTCCTGAAGACGGAGACCCTTGGACTCCAGATAGCGGTTGATCTCCTCGAACAGACCCGCGCCCAACTCATGCTCTTCCAGCAGGTGGCGGAAGTTCAGAATCGTCGTCTCGTCCGGCAGCGGCCCAGGCAGTCTCAGCCCTACGAACCGCCTCACCGATTCGACCTCATAGAGCATGTCCTCCATCCCAGGGTCGCTCAGGTTGTAAAACAACTGCACGCAGTGTATCCGTAGCATCACCGATAACTCGTAGGGCCGCCGACCACGACCGGCCTTGGGATAGAACGGTCGAATGCGCTCTTCCAACTCTTCCCAAGGGATCAGTCCATCCATGCGCTCAAGGAACTTCTCCCGGCGAGTCTTTCGCTTCTTGCTCTCGTAGTCCAAGTCCGCAAACGTCGGCTGGTTCATTGCCTCTCCTCCCCCGTCTTCAGGCCTTGGCCCTATTTTACTATCCCACAAGCCATCGGGACTTATTCAGAGCATCCCTAGTGGTCCAACATCATTGAAATGAATACCATGATAGTCATTGTTCCTCTTAGGGGTTCAATCGTAACGTTGAACCGAGGAGGAACCATGATGTCTACCAAGAAGTACCGTATCAGACTGACTACCGACGAACAACAGGAACTCAACGCCTTGGTCTCACGCGGTCGGGCTGCGGCGTACAAACAGACCCATGCGCGCATTCTGCTGATGAGCGATGAGTCACGCTCGGACGGGGGAATGAAGGACGCGGACATCACCAGCGCGCTCGGTGTGGGACAGTCAACGGTCGAGCGAATACGCAAGCGCTGTGTGGAGGAGGGGGTCGAGTCTGCGCTGAATCGCAAAAAGCAACTGCGTCGGCGTCAAAAGAGACTGGACGGCGAAGGTGAAGCACGGTTGATAGCGATGGCCTGCGGGGAACCGCCGGAGGGGCGTGCCAGTTGGACCCTGAAGCTGTTGGCTGACCAGTTGGTCGAGTGTGAGATAGTCGGGACCATTAGCACCGAGACGGTTCGCCAGGCGCTTAAAAAAAAAACGAACTGAAGCCGTGGCTGAAGCAGAGTTGGTGCATCCCGCCCGGTCAGAGCGCGGAGTTTGTGTGCGCGATGGAAGACGTGATGGAAGACGTACTGGAGGTCTACCAACGGCCGTACGATGGGAATGAGGTTCTGGTGTGCATGGATGAGACGAGCAAACAGCAAGTCAAGGAGACGCGAGTGCCGCGTCCCGCAGCGCCCGGCTTATCGGCGGCATACGACTACGAATACGAGCGCAATGGAGTGAGCAGCCTGTTCATGCTGTTTGCACCGTTGGACGGATGGCGCCGAGTCGAGGTCAGAGAGCGTCGCACGAAGGTGGACTGGGCGCATGTGATAAAGAAACTGGTCGACGAGGACTACCCTGACAGAGACCGGATCGTGCTGGTAATGGACAATCTCAACACTCACAAGCTGTCCTCGCTATACGAGGCATTCGAGCCTGCTGAGGCGAGGCGTATAGCTGAGCGACTGGAGATACACTACACTCCCAAACACGGGAGTTGGTTGAATATGGCGGAGATAGAGATCGGTGTGCTGGCTCGACAGTGCCTGGACCGACGGATTGCCAATCAAGACATCCTGCGCGGCGAGGTCAATGCTTGGCAGAATCAACGCAACCGGGATGTGATACGAGTGGATTGGCGCTTCACTACCGAGGATGCGCGCATCAAGCTAAAGTCACTCTACCCATCAATACAAAAACGTTGAACCACTAGTGGCTTCAACGAAGCTGGGCGGTGTTGACAACCTGTTCTTCGTGTCCGGCTCTGAGATCGCCTTCTTTCAGGAGGCTATAGCCAAGGCTCGAAGCAACGAATGGCCTGCGCCCCGCTTGATTACAGTGACCCACGAAGGCGTAGCCCTGAACGCCGCAGCCGGTGATGCCATGGTATCGGGTCGGCCGTCGGCCACCGCCGTCCACGTGGACCTGGGCACAATGAGCTACGGTGCCGGTATCCACACTGCTTGGAGAGGGTCGTATCCGGTGCTCATGACTGCCGGTACTGGCCCCCGAGCCTTTCCAGGCTCTATGACAGGCGCACGGGAAGGGCCTGTCCAGTGGGTACAGGAGCCTCGTGACCAGGGCGAGATAGTCCGCCAGTACACAAAAGTAGACCATCGCCTGGAGCACCAGGACAACCCCGGCCTCATGGTTAGCCGGTTGCTTCAGGTAGCAATGAGTGAACCAAAAGGCCCGGTGTATCTAACGATCCCTCGGGAGACGGCAATGCTCCCCATGCCTGGGACTACGCGATTCCCTACTCGGGATCAGATGGGATTGGCCCGCCCTGCATGGCCCGACCCGGCTGACGCTCGCCGTGCAGCCGAATGGCTTATCAAAGCGAACAACCCCGTTATGTGTCTCTCCAAGTCCGGGCGCAACCCTGAGTCTGTGGAACATATAGTGCGACTGGCGGAACTGCTTGCATTACCGGTAACCGAGAACCAGAGTGACAGGCTGAACTTCCCCACTACGCACTCCCTGTTCGGAACCGGCCCCGCTCCTAAAGACGCCGATGCGCTTCTGGTCATAGAGTCTCCTGTTCCCTTCAGCCCGGGTCTTGACTCACCCCAGGCTGACGCGAAGATAGTATGGGTGGATATTGACCCCGTTCAGTCCCGCTACAGACGATGGAGCAACGGGCGGATATGTGGCTGCCCGTATCGGCATCAGGAGCGGCCCAGGCTATTTACGAAGCTGCAACAAATATGCTCACAGCCAGCGACATGTCCCGCATCGCTGATCGGCGAACTCGACTAGAACAGCGCAAACGCGAGTTGGATTCCGCCGCGGAGGAAGAGGCGTTGAAGGCAGGAAAACGCACGCCTCTTCACCCTCGCTGGGTGGCCTACCAGTTAGGCAAGATACTAGAGCCGGATACCATTCTTCTGGACGACGCCATTAGCAATACGCCTTTCGTCCGGGCTTACCGCGAACGCAACCAGCCAAACACTTATTTCAAGAGCGGAGGCAGCGCCGGAGGTTGGGGCAGCGGAGCAGCCTTCGGTGCCAAGCTAGCCCGCCCTCAGAGCGATGTAGTTCTGGCCACCGGCGACGGCTACTTCATGTTTGGCACGCCCCTCGCCGCTCTTTGGGCTGCGGGTCATCACGGAGCGCCCTTCCTGTCCCTGGTCTTCGTCAACCGTTCCTATAGCACAGGCACTCGTGGTCTGAGGAGCACTTACCCTGAAGGCACAGCAGCCCGCGATGACAACTACGAGGGTGGTCTCTTTGACCCGCCGCCGGACTTCGCTAAGCTGGCGGAGGCCGCAAACGGTTATGGCGAGACGGTTTATGAGCCAGAAGAAATGGGGCCTGCCCTGCGTCGTGGCCTTGAACACGTTCGTAACGGCTCCCCCGCTGTCGTCGCAGCCATGCTCCCGACGCTGGTTGATGAGATGCGCTCGTAAGAAGCATCTGACGCGCCCGAACTGCTTACTCTTCGACCAGGCTTAATTGCCAATCAGACGGGGATTGACGGCATATAAGGAGCGTGCTATCTTTCGCCCATTCCAGTCGTACGGCGTTTCCCTTCGCAGGTAATTCTATCTCGGATATTTCGGGTTGAACGCTTTTTCCAAGGAGATGATCACAATGGCACAAAGTAGCGAAATCTCAGCGGCATTTCCATTCGAATCGCGTTTTGTGGAAGTCCTGGGATCGCGAATCCACTATGTGGATGAAGGTACAGGCGACCCGATCCTTTTTCTCCACGGCAATCCAACTTCGTCCTATTTATGGCGCAACATCATACCGCACCTGACTCCGCAAGGCAGGTGCATAGCACTCGACCTCATCGGCATGGGGAAATCTGATAAACCCGACCTGGAATACCGGTTCGTCCACCACGTCAAGTACGTCGAGGGATTTATCGACGCACTGGGATTGCACAACATTACGTTCGTGATCCACGACTGGGGTTCGGCTCTCGGCTTCCACTATGCCATGCGTCACGAAGGCAACGTAAAGGGGATTGCTTTCATGGAGGCAATAATCATGCCCATTCCAAGCATGGACGCAATGCCAAAAGGGTTTCAAGAGTTGTTCAAGGCGTTTCGTACTCCAGAAGTTGGTTGGGACATGATCGTAAACAACAACATGTTTGTCGAGCAGGTTCTTCCCGGAGCAATAGTGCGTAAGCTTTCAGATGAGGAGATGAACTACTACAGGGAGCCTTACACAAAGGTCAGCACTCGCAAACCTCTATGGCGCTGGCCTAACGAGATTCCCATCGGTGGCGAACCCCCTGACGTGGTGGAAATCGTTACCGCTTATTACCAGAAGCTCCAGGCGTCGGAATTACCCAAGATTCTCTTCCATGCGTCGCCAGGCGCAATAGTCACCGCCCCAGTAGTCGAAATGGCAAAGCAGAGCCTGAAAAATCTGACGTTGGTGGACGTTGGACACGCCATCCACTTCATCCAGGAAGACCACCCTGACCTCATTGGCACAGAGCTAGCCAGGTGGTACGAGACCATTTAGCAGAACGACGTCCCACACGCGAGCTGATGTAGCAGCAGGGTGGGCTGAATAATCAACCCACCCTGCTGCAGTTACTTGATGATCAAAGGAGGGTATCAAGATGCCAGAATTCCCTGTGATTGATATTCACATCCACACCTATCCCGACCGACGAATCGGTATGCAGGCCAAGGGCGGTAATCTGGGCGCTTCTGGTCATGCGGGCACTATTGACGAGCTTCTACCCTATATGGATGAAGCAGGCCTCTCTCACGTCGCGATGATGAACTTCACTCCCGTTGCAGATATGGTTGATGCAGCAAGGGCGCGCCTGCCCAAAGAGATGACCCCCGCCGATCGACAGTTGCATGAGGAACCTATTCGCTTGCAGATGGTAGGTCGAGTGCAGCAGAGGAACGTCTGGACTTGTGATGTCGCGAGGGAGCATGAGGGATTTATCGCCTTCATCGGCGTTGACGCGGTGATGGATGCCGAGACCATGTCGCGAGAAGTGGAGGAGAAGGCTGCCCTGGGAGCGAGAGGAATCAAGCTGCATCCCGAAGTACAGCGCATTTCACTCAACGATCCGCGCCTGTGGCCCGCCTTCAGAGCGGCTCAGGAGAAGGATATGATCATCTCACCCACGCAGGCCCCTTTGAAGGCACTGACGGAAGCCACTCCCATCCTAGCATGGCGGCAGATGTGCTCAGAGCATTCCCAAAGCTCAAACTGATATTGGCCCATCTGGGAGGTAGACCCTTCTACAAAGAGGCAGTCCAGTTAGCCAGCGCATTTCCGCAGTTGCTATTTGACTGCTGTGGCCTGCTCCGTTCGCGCGAGGGGGGCCTATCTGACGAGGATATCACAGGCATGTTCCGCGAGTTGGGAGTCCACCGCATTCTGTACGGCAGCGACTGGGCCTCAGGCGACCCTGTGTCCGATATTCAAAGGCTGATGGCGTTGCCGCTCAGCGACGACGAGAAGCAGTTAGTTCTGCATGGGAATGCTGAATCCCTTCTTGGACTGTCGTAACTGAACGCTAATAGTCGCCTCATGCATTTTTCAACACCTCGCCTAGCCATAAGGGTCGCTACGTTGCGACTCGTGCCAAATCCTTCAAGATTGCGTGGGCAGAGTTGTGTCCGGGAGCGCCTGTCACTTCTCCACCCGGGTGAGTCCCCGAGCCGCATAAGTAGAAGTTGCGTATGGACGTTCTGTAAGGGAAGCGGTTAGAAAGCATTTGCTGCGGTATCATGTCGCCGTGCCGAATGTTGCCGTCGCTAATCCCGACTCGGGTTTCTATGCCTACCGGCGTCTGCACAGTCCAGTCGATCAAGCTGTCTCGAAAGTTAGGAACGTAGTCGGTCAGGATTTCTATGATCCGTTCGCCAACTTCATTTCCGGCGTCGTCCCAGCTTCCATCCTTGATTTGAGGCGGGAAGTAAAGCGCCCAGTTAGACATGACGACTCCTCCCCTCGGCGCGAGTGAAGGGTCGGCGATTGAAGGCATCTGGATGTCCATGATTGGGCTGCCTGAAGGTCTGCCATTCTTGCAGTCGTCCCAACTCTGCTGGAAGTAGTCAACCGAAGGACATATCTTGACCGACACGATAGCGTCCCGTCCGTAGATGTCGCCAAGGTACCGCGACAAATCGGGCGGCTCCTTCATGGCCGCCAGGAACTTCACGCAGCCAGCCTGTGTCTTCCAATTCTTGGCTTTTCTGACCAGCGCCTCGCCTGCGTCCTCCGGCTTCACAAGGGTCGAGAAGGTCCGCTTGGGGTCTGCGTTCGAAACCACAATGAAGCTGTAAATCTCCTCACCGCTATTCAGTCGGACGCCCTTGGCCTCGCCGTTTTCTACGATGACTTCCTTCACGGGCACTCCTGTTCTTATCTCCGCGCCGAAGCTCTTTGCAGACTCCGCCAGGGATTCAGTTATAGCGCCCATGCTTCCTTTCGGAATCCCTCGGTCTTGGTCTCGGCTGAACTGACTGGTACGAAAGTAAGCATTGCTCATGATACTTCCCGGAGCACTTGGGTCTGACTCAGGAATGCCCAGAAAGTTAGCCTTGACCCGGTCGTCTTCAAAGTATTCGTCCACGAGGTCCAGGAGGCTCCATGTGAGCATCTTCTCCATGACTTCTTCGCGTCGGGTTCCGCGAACGCTATCTACAAGTTCTGCTAAGGTAGGCGGTTCCGTCAAAAAGTAAGAGTGCAGGATGCCTGACGCTTGCTCCCAGAAAGAGAGCCAATCGAAATAGGCTCGTGCGTCGTTTTCGGAGAACTGGCGGAGTTGTTCAGCCATATCATAATTGCTCTTGATACCGGGGCCGCCGATATACGTCCCGTCGGGAAAAGGGTGGATGCTTCTGGAATTCTGGCCTCCATCGGCGAGATTGATAATCTCCAGACCGTGGTCTCTCAGTTGCAGATCGTCAATCACCTTGCCCTGAAACATGTAGCAGATGTAGGCACACATCGGCCCGTGAAATCCCGGAAATATCTCATCGGTGGTACACGCGCCACCCACCTTATCCAGTCGCTCCAGCACCAGAACCGACATGCCATCCTTTGACAGATAGCCAGCCGTTACAAGGCCGTTGTGACCGGCGCCGATTATTATTGCGTCATACTGGTTCTGGGCCATCTTTGCGCCTTCTCTTTCTCGCCTGCACTCCCATGCCATCAAAGGCTTGCGGCGACAATTACTTCCTGATTGTTAAACTCGCCCCGACAACTCTTTTAGAGGAAAAGTCGAGGTCGGAGCGAGTTCAAAGAAAAAGATGCCTATCTCGATAGAGCAGAGGTGGCTGTGTCTCTGTCGAGGCTGGCTACTATCTCATCCACCGGCTGTACAGAGCCAAGCAAAAGTTCGACGATTCGCTGGGCTGGCTTCTGCAACTCCGGCACCCACGAGGCAACCCCATCGCTTGCTACGACCACGTCGAAGTCTCGCACGTAGGCGTCAAAGGCGGTATGCAGGACACAAGCGTAGGTGACGGTTCCCGCTATCACCACCGTGTCGATTCCCTGACGCCGTAACACTTTCTCCAGAGGCGTTCCGTAAAAGGCCGAGTAGTTATACTTTTGCAGAACGTACTCCCCTTCCGCAGGACTCAGCTCATCGATGGTTTGCGCTCCCCAGGTGTCTGAAACTAACGGGCGCTGCTGGTCCGACCTGGACGAGAAGCTGTCCGGGACAATCCTTCGGGGCCGCGATGGGGCCGCGAGAAAGGACTCCCTCTCGATTCGGGTGTGAACAACGAACATGCCCGACTGTCTGGCGGCGATTAGAAGCTTCTGCATAGATGGAATGGCATCGCGCGCTGCCGTGGGGTCGAAATCAGGGACTGGCAGCCCGACCCGCGTGTAGTAGCCCTCCGGGTGAGCAAAATCATTCTGCATGTCTACCATGATGAGTGAACTCGTGGAAGGATTCAAGGATTGGAACGAATTCTCTGTAGCCATAATATCTCCTCTACTAACCCCGGGTACTTAAAGTCGCTTAATATATAACCTTGGCTTCTTCCAGACTCTGGACTCGCTCTCTGGGAAGCCCTAATAGCTCTCCGAAAATCTGGTCGTTGTTCTCGCCTGGCAAAGGCGCAGGACTGTAGACAGGAGCGGCATCGTTAGAATGCCAGGGCAGCCCTGGCATAACCCTCGGTGCGGAGCCTGGCTGTGTCGAGTTTATGAAAACGCCTCGCTCCTTTAGATGGCGGTCGTTGGTTAGTTCTTCCACACTGAGGGATGGGCCTGCCGCAATACCGACTCCCTGGAGAAGTTCCATCACCTCGTAGTGAGAGAAATTGATAGTCCATGACTCGACTAGATGGTCTAGCTCGTCCTGATTTTCCCATCGACTGAGGGCATCCGCGAACTTTTCATCAAGCGTCCACTCTGGATGGCCCGTGACCTCGCAGAACGCTTGCCACTCCTGGTCGTCTGATACCGCGATACTAACCCAATTGTCGTCCCCTTTGCAGCGATAGCTTCCATGAGGGGCCATTGAGATGTCTCGGTTTCCTCGACGCATGGGGGAACGTCCGGTCATGGTGTATTCCAAAACCGCTTCCGCGACGAAAGTGGCTGCGACTTCGGCCTGCGCGAGGTCGATGTACTGGCCCTCACCTGTTTTCGAACGGTGGTGAAGAGCAGTCATAATAGCAAGTGCGGAATACATACCGGAATGCAGGTCGTTTACACTTACCGTGCCGGGCAGCATGGGCAGTTCTTCAGGGAAACCGGTCAGGTGCATCCCACCTGTGGCGGCGATAAACCCTGGGGCTAACCCCACGTAATCGTGGTCAGGCCCTGTCTGACCAAAGGCCGACATCGAAACCATTATAATATCGGGCTTCACCTTCTTTAATGCAGAATAGTCCAGGCCGAAACGCTTCATCGTACGCGGGCTGAAGTTCTCGACCACGACGTCGCCGCACTGGACAAGGTCTTTAGCAATCTGCGCTCCTTCAGAAGAAGTGAGGTTTAACGTGCAACTCATCTTTGAGAGGTTCAAAGTATCAGGAAAGGGAGTCCGACGTAGTCGGCGGGCGCTTTCGACCTTGATTACCTCGGCACCAAGCCACCCCAGAAGCATGGCAGTGTATGGCCCGGCTACCACCTGGCTGAAGTCTATTACTCGGATGCCTTCAAGCGGGTTTTGTTTCATTGCAGTTATGGCAATCTCCTTGCGCCACTAACCTCTGCGTCAGCTCTAGTAAGGCGGCGACTACCTGGGCTATATAACACCTGTCTGGCGCAGCCGCACAAAGTCTGCCAATGATAAACCGAGTCGGCCACAGAATACTTCGTCATTGTGCTGTCCCGCCATTGGCGCTGGTAATCTGACCCCTGGAGAGGTTGACGAGAAGATATAAGGCGGACGGGGAAGTCGAATTTGTCCCGCCCTGGGATGAGAAATTTCTGTGAAAAGCTCACGAGCGTTAAAGTGGTCTGAGGCGACGAACTCTTCGATGGTGTTGACCGGAAAGGCCGGGAAGTGATACGACTGCATGTGACGATATATCTCATCCTTGGTTCGCTCTATTGTCCATTCCTCCACCAGAGGTTCCAGGGCATCGCGGTATTCACCACGTTGCGGGCCTGTGTCGAATACCTCACTATCCGCCCATTCCGGCCTGCCTAGGGCGTCTTTGAAATAGCCCCACTGCTGGTCGTTCAGGCAGGTCAGGTTAATATATCCATCTTTGCAGCGAAAATTCCCATGAGGTCCGAAGTTCCTCGCGGCGGGGCCAAATCGGTCTGGCACCTCACCTGAAGAGGTGAACAGGTCGATTCCATACCTCAACTCGGAGACCATCGTCTCATGCTCGGAAATATCTATGTGCTGTCCCCTCCCGGTCAGCGTACGCATCATGATGGCTGATAGCGTCGCCACCGCGCCCGTTAGCCCGGCAGTGAGATCAGCTTGATGAGTGCTCGACTTGACAGGCGGGTAGTCCCTGCTTTTGACATCGGGGGTAGTATAGGCCAGTCCGCCTATATGGGATGTTACCAGGTCGCTCGACTTATACGAACTGTAAGGCCCCGTTTGGCCGAATGGCGTGATCGAGACCATAATGAGGTCTGGCTTGATAGCGTTCAGCGCTTCGTATCCCAGGCCGTGCCCGTCAAGAAAGCCTACGGGCGTATTCTCGATTACGATGTCAGCAAGAAGTAACATCTCCCGAAATATCTTTGCGCCGCCGGGAGTAGCGATGTCTAGCGTCACTCCAAGTTTATTCGTATTGAGATATATGAAAAGGCCGCTGCGCTCAGGGTCTGGACTATCATCAACAAAAGGCCCGTAGCGACGCGACGCGTCCCCCGTGCCGGGCTTTTCTACCTTGATGACCTCAGCGCCAAGGTCGGCAAGGAGTTTCGCACAGAAGGGCGCAGAGATAAAATCTCCTATCTCAATCACATTGAGATCATCAAGCGCGTAGGGACTCAATAGCTTTGCTCCTCGCCAGTGCACATCCCCTCTAATAGCGGTAAATCGGCCTAAATATCGAGGTTGTAGACCCGCACGGCGTTATCTCGAAGAAACTTGCGCTTGGACTCCCGCTTCAGCCCAAGCTCCTCGATCTCTGCCATGGCGCGTTCGTTATCGATTACACCATAGTCGGTGCCGAAGAGAACTTTGTTCTGGCCCCAGCTATTTATGAACTGCACGAACTCTGGCTTCCAGTATTTGGGGGCAAAGGCGTCAGAGCCGATGTACACGTTGGGATGCTTCCAGGCAACGGAGATCATCTCCTCAACCCAGGGCCAGCCTGTATGGATACCGATGAGCTTTAATTCGGGCAAATCGCAGGCTATGGTATCAAGCAAGATGGGTCGGCCAACGCTAGCCAGTGGAGGGCGATCCTTGATGTAGATGAGGCAGTGTCCTACCTGCATTTGAATCGGTATGTCCAGCTCTACACACTTGGCGTAGAAGGGATAATACTTTCTGTGGTCTGGCTCCATGCGAAACCAGTGGGGGTACAGGTGAGCGCCAATGAACCCCATTTCTTTTACAGCGTGTTCCAGGGCCTTTACACCCTCCATGCCTTCCCAAGGGTCGATTCCAGCCAGTCCATAGAACCGGTCTGGGTGCTTGTTTACTATCTCAGCCACCTCTTCATAAGGGACTGCGTCCATGTACCCTTCATGTTTGGAGCCAGCCTTTGCGGCGATGAGAAACGACTTCTCAATTCCAGCCGCGTCCATCTTTTCGAGATATCTCTCAGGAGTCATATTCGACTCCCTGCCGCCAAAACCGGGACGTTCTTCTAATATCCACTCATGGTGTCGAACTCGTTCGGGGTCTGGAAGGTTAACAACCGTGTCGATAGCCTTTATCTTTGTTTCTGTTTGCGTAGCCATATCAAACCGTCCTTCTGGGAGAATGGAGCGAGTGTA
This sequence comes from Dehalococcoidia bacterium, assembly GCA_965206395.1. Lineage (GTDB taxonomy): Bacteria > Chloroflexota > Dehalococcoidia > Lucifugimonadales > CATOSD01 > CBDBJK01. Next base: position 64,169 of record CBDBJK010000004.1, on the reverse strand, counting down.
TTTGCTGACCATCCTCTTGTCAATGCTATTACAGGCTTTCATTGAACCAGCGAACTGTCGGACGGCCCTGTCCGCCATCCACTGGAATCATAGCCCCACTTATCCAGCGAGCACGGTCCGAAAGAAGGCGTCTTGAGGCTGTCCACAGGTGTTCCGGGAGTTGGAAGGACTTCAGCGCACTTGACAGCCTCACCCTAACAATGCAGAATCAACGACAGCACGGTGAACGGCAAGAACGCTTCCCACAGGAGCAGATGGCTTGGAATTTCAAACTATAGTTTTAGAGAAACTAGACCACATCGCCAAGGTGACACTGAACCGCCCTGAAAGGCTTAATGCCATCAATCGGCAGATGTTCGAGGAGCTAAACGTGGCGCTACAGGACGTGGCCGACGATTCTGACGTAAGAGTCGTCGTTCTCACCGGCGCTGGCCGGGCATTTTGCGCATCGGCGGATATCAAAGAAGAGAGTCACGGAACGGATCGCCTGCTTGGAGATCAGACTCCCTACCAAACATGGGAGTTCATCAGAAACGGCCCGCAGCGCATTACACTACAACTGCATCAGATGGAAAAGCCTACCATCGCCATGGTAAACGGCCTAGCAATCGGAGACGGATTCGACTGGGTTCTGGCCTGCGATATTCGCATGGGTTGCGAGAACACCCGCTTCATGAACGCCTTCGTACAGATGGGCCTCGTACCAAACACAGGCGGCGCATGGCTCTATCCTCGCTCTATGGGCGCTAACAAAGCCCTGGAGCTTCTTTACACTGGCGACTGGCTGCAGGCCGACGAAGCCCACCGCCTGGGGGTGCTAAACCGCCTTGTCCCGGTGTCTCAACTTGAGGAAGAGACTATGACGCTGGCTCGGCGCATCGCGGACCGACCACCAATCCCCAATCGATTGATAAAAGGAATGGTGCATCGCGGGCAAACACAGTCGCTGGAGGAACACCTGGGAGAAGCGGCTCAGCTAGAGATATTGACTCTTACCAGCAGAGACCATCAGGAAGCCTTGAGAGCCTTCCTGGAGAAAAGCCAGCCCCATTTTGAGGGCCATTGATACAGCTTCGCGTCTTGTTACTCACAATTACATGTCTTTAATTGGAGAATACCAGAATGTCTAGCGAGTCATCTGACGATCTAGTCGCCCGGCTAAAGAACGGCATGGGCAAGGAAGTCATCTATCGCGCGCCGGATGCGCTAGGCCGTCCTGCCATCCGAATGTATGCCCTTGCCATTGGCGACTTCAATCCAGTGTACACAGATGTCGAGTTCGCCAGAAACCAGGGCCTGCAGGATGTGATGGCTCCACCGACTCTTATCTGCGACACCTGGCAGTATATCGACAGCGACATTGATGACGACGGCGACCTGTATGGGCGCGGCGAGGCACGAGAGCTGAGGGGATTGCGCGCGGGCAACGACTATGAGTTCTTCCAACCCGTCCACCCGGATGATGTCATCACGGCCCATTGGAAGATCAAGGACGTGTATGAGAAGACGGGCCGCTCAGGGAACCTCGTTTTTCAGGAAATCGAGGTTACGTTCTATAATCAGCGCGAAGAAATGCTTGCTAGAAACACAGAAACCCATTTTTATCGTCCATAGGTGATATAGGTCTATCGACCCGAATTCCGCTCAACGGAAGAGCTATTGGAGCCACAGGTGCGCTACTTTGAAGACATCCAGGTAGGGGAGCAGCTTCCTCCCCTAAAGAAGGAGATCAACCTGGCCCGCATGATGGCCTATGGAGCAGCCACGTGGGACTTCATACGGCTGCACTACGACGCCGATTACGTGCGCGAGCGCGGGTTTGACGCGCCATTTGTCGACGGGCAAATGCTCGGCGGCTTCCTTTCACAGCACGTCCAGGACTGGGCGGGGCCTCAGTCTTTTCTGCGAAAGCTGAGCTTCAGTAACCGGGTCATGGTTTACCCTGGCGATTCCATTACCTGTTTTGGAATCGTGACTGGTGTGCGCATCGAAATGGATGAGGCGCTGGTGGATTGTGACCTCTGGATCGAGAATCAAAAAGGTGAAAGGGTAGTGCAACCAGCCAGCGCGTCCATTAGACTTCCGCAGAAGCGCAACCAATAGCACGCCCCGATGCTGAATTCCTGAACACGTTCTTACCTTGAGAGGCCAAGATGCTCGAAGGCTCAACTCTGTCGGACTTGCGAGTCCTAGAGTATGGAGAGATGGTATCCGGCCCCTACTGCGCCCGTCTCCTGGCTGATGCCGGGGCCGACGTAGTGAAGCTAGAGATGCCTGGAGGGGACGCCTCCCGTAAGCAAGGCCCTTTTCCTGACGGCGTGGCTGATCATGAGTGGAGCGGCCTCTATCTGTACCTCAACGCCAACAAACGAGGCATCACGCTGGACATAAACCAGCAAAGCGACCTGGAAATCTTTCACGATCTTCTGCGCCACGTGGATGTCCTTGTCATCAATCGCTCTTCCGAATTCCTGGAGCGATTCGGCCTTAGATGGCGTCATCTGAAACAATTGAACCCTCGACTCATCGTTACCATCATTACCCCCTTCGGACTGACAGGCCCTTATCGCAACTACGCGGGCGATGACCTCATAGCCGTAAGCGCCGGTGGACTGGCCTATGCTACCCCCGGTTCGCCTGACATGGTTCACGACGCCGACCAGGAACCGCCTCTGCGCGCCAATACCTATGTGGGCGAGTTTCTAGCGGGAATTCAGGGGTCTATTGCTACCCTCGCCGCGGTCATGATGCGAAATTGGACTGGCGAAGGCGGAGAAATCGACCTGAGCCAGCAAGAGGCTGTTGCCACGATTCTCAATTGGGAACTGGCCCATGCTTCGTATCTGGAACCCAAGAGACGCAGGCCTATGGTCTCCGGCCGTATGCCTAACGCTTACATGCCGTGCAAAGATGGCTACGTAGTGGTGATGGCCAGCATGGAGTCGCACTGGCAGGGATTGGTAGAAATGATGGGAAGCCCGGATTGGAGCGAGTCCGAAGTTTTCGGCAGCGCTACCGAGCGCGCTCGCAACTGGGATGCCCTCGAACCTCTTCTTCTGGAATGGACGATGAACCACACAGGCGAAGAGATCGCCCGGATGGCACAGAGCAAAGGGGTTCCTTTCTTCCCTGCCTATCGAGTGGGGCAGATGGTAGAGTCGGACCAGGTGGCGGCGCGGAAATTCATGTGGAACCTGGAAGCTCCCAACGGGCAAAAGTTCCAACTACCCGGCTATCCCATACGCATGGAGGGGCACTCCGGGCAACTGCGCCGTCCGGCTCCTCGGCTTGGAGAGCATTCGGCCCAGGTTCTCGACGAGTGGCTGGATAATTCCACGACCTGAGTTGATTCGTTTTCCTCACTGAAGTGATAAACAGGGCGGAAAGAAACAGGAGAGCATATTTGAAAGACCTGCCACTGAAAGGTATCCGGGTAGCTGACTTCGGCCAGATTTTAGCTATGCCCTTCGCCACACAGATGCTAGGCTGGCTAGGGGCCGAGGTCATTCTGGTGGAGAGCCGCGAGAGGCTGACCCTGCGAACATGGCCTCCATTCGCAGAGGCCATACCCGGAGTCAATCGAAGCGGCGGGTTTAACACCGTCAACAACAATAAGCTTAGTTGCACCCTTAACCTGCGGAGCGAGGAAGGGCAGAGGCTCGCCCATCGACTCATTACCATCAGCGACGTGGTTGTCGAGAACTACTCGATAGGTACAATGGAGAAGCTCGGGTTGGGGTATGAAACGGTGCGGCAACTCAGGCCCGATGTCATATACGTCTCACTGAGCGCATTTGGGCGCACCGGCCCCATGAAGGACTCCGTCGGCTTTCACAGCGCCGTCAATCTTTTCAGCGGAGTGGCCGCCACCACAGGGTATCCGGGAGGGAAGCCGCGCATTTTAGGCAGCATGTTACCGGATCTTCTCAGTGGCTCTTACTGTGCCCTCGCGACGCTGGAAGCCCTTTATCATCGCTTCAAAACTGGTGAGGGCCAGTACGTCGAAGTAGCAATGTCCGAGGTCTTCACTAATCTGATACCCGAAGCCGTGATGGACTACACCCTCAATGGGCAGGAAGCCAATAGACTGGGGAACCGGGACAAGAGCAAGGCTCCGCACAACGTCTACCTCTGCAAGGGAGACCAGAAATGGTTAGCCATCTCCATAGACTCCGACTCGCAATGGAATGCCCTCTGTCATGTCATAGGCCAACCTGAATGGACTGATGACCCTCGCTTTGTCGATGCCGCTAGTCGATGGGAAAACCAGGAGGCTCTGGATTCTCTCATTGAATCGTGGACCAAAGGGAAAGAGCCAAACGAGGTTATGGCTGCCCTACAAGAGGTAGGGGTTCCGGCTGCGTCGGTATTGGATTCTAGAGAGGTGCTTGAAGACTCTCATCTTGTAGAGCGGGGATTCGTAACTCAGGTAGACCATCCTGAGACGGGACGGCGACCTATGGGCACTCTGTCATGGAGCATGAACGGAGAACGGCCTGATAACATTCGACACGCCCCTTTGCTTGGTGAGGATAACCATTACGTGCTTGGGCAGCTACTTGACTTGCCGGAGGACGAGATACAGCGCCTGATGAAGGCCGGGGTGATAGCCTAGCAATATGCGCGCGCCAAAGAGAAGATACCATGTTTAGCTTTGCCTGGGAGTAGAAATGAGCCGAAATATTATCGAAGTAGACCCCAAGAAATTTCCGTGGCTGGATCTGCAACGTTACACCTTCTGTATGGCAGTGGAAAGCAACGGGCTGATTTACCTGTCAGGGCAGACTGCCAGCGCCTACTATGAGACCGAGGGAAGGGTGATTTGCAAAGGTGATTTGCTGGAACAGACAAGGCTGATCTATGAAAAGCTGGGAGTTGTATTGGAGGCCGCGGGACTTAGCTTTCAGAACGTTGTGCAGACTGTGGACTACGTCGACCCGGTTGGCCTTCCTCAATATCGCCAAACGGGGGACATACGAAAGGAGTTTCTGGGAGACACCCCTGTGGCTTCAACCGGCATATGTGTCGAGCGTCTGCTGCGCCCCGATGCCCTCATAGAGGTGAACGCGGTAGCCACAATAGATGAGAAGCGAGTGATTGACCCCGGCTGGGCACGGTATCAGCAACTTACTTACGCCCCCGCAATAGAGGCTGGCGACGTCATCTGGCTATCGGGGTTTATTGGCAGCGAAGGGGTCGACGGCAAGCGTATCTATCCTCAGGATACTGCCCAACAGACCGCCCTCGCCTACAAGTCGATAGGAGAAGTGCTGCAGGCAGGCGATGCTCAGCCTGGTGACATAGTGAATAGCCTGGACTACGTTTCCCCTCAGGCTATCCTTCAGTACAGCAATACTGACGCCGTGCGGAGTAAGTTCTACGGAGATCAATATCCGGCGGCTACGGGTATCGTCGCCAACCGCTTGCTTAGCCCCTATGGGCACGTAGAAGTAGAGACCGTAGCAGTAAAGGGAGGGAGCCGAGAGGAGATTCGCATCGCACAGTGGGAAGGTCGCTACAGCCGATTGACTCACGTGGCAGGAATCAAGAAAGGTCGCCTCCTTTACATATCTGGTCAATCGTCGGTGGACCACACCACAAACGAGAACATAGGCGGGTTTGATATGGCAGCCCAAGCGGATCAAATATACAGCAATATCGCTCAGGTGTTGAATACCGCAGGGTACTCGATGAACGACGTGGTGAACACTATCGAGTGGGTGGCTCCTAACGGTCTCATGGGTTATCGAGGCGTCCAGGAAGTGCGGCGCAAACACTTCGGCGACAACTTTCCAGCCGCCACTGGCGTGATAATACATCGGATGCTGCGCCCTGAATTACTTATGGAGGTCAGTGCTCTCGCGGTGGTATAGCCTCAGTCACCGCAAGATGCCAATTACGACATCTTGCTTGCCTTGAGGTTACTGGAATAGAGGCATCACCTTTTCGCTGAGCAGACGCAGCGACGCCGTGGTCTTCTCAGGCGACATCAGACCTCTGTTAGTCAGCATCAAACCTCTGACTCCGACGTTCCGAAGCATGGTCAGTTGTTCAATTACTCGTTCCGGGGAGCCTACCAGGGATTCGCTTGCACCGGGATTTGGGGTAGGCCCCATAGGCGGAACGGGGAAGCGTCGGCGGAGCTTTAGGGACAGGCTGGCTCTTGGGGTTCCAGCGTTCCTGCATATCGAATATGTACTGTCTGGCGCGCGCATAGGTGGGTAAGAATTCGTCCAGGGCCTCATCATCAGTTTCGGCCAGATGAGCCTCGTACCACACCCAGCACTGATCCAGGGCCTTCTCAACCGCTTCTTCGTCAAATGTCGCAGCAAGCATTGTTTCGCGATACAGTTGAATGGACTGGCCCACGGTCTCTATGGAACTGCCGCGAAGAAGCACGGGCCTTCCTATCCGCGCCATGTCCGCAATGGATTCGCGGCTCACACAGGCGCGGGCGAGAGGAGGATGAGGCTTCTGATATGGTCGGGGACGAACCGAAGGAAACGACACTTGCCAGTACTTGCCCTGGTAATCCAGCTCCTCTGTTGTCCAGGCTTTGACCAGAAGGTCCTCGGCCTCTGGCAGCTTTTCCCGTCCTTCGGACACAGTCGTCCCAAAGCCAGCGTATTCAAATGCGTTGTAGTTAGATCCACGACCAATGCCTACGATCAGACGTCCACGGCTCAGGTTATCCAGAAGGGCCGTCTGAATGGCTAGCTGAACTGGATTATGTAGCGCCATCTGTACCACGCCAAAGCCCAGAAGCACCCGCTTGGTCTTGGCCGCTACAGCAGCCGCAAAAACCAGTGGATCGCCATAAACTGCCTCCCCAACAAAGTGATGTTCAGAAAGCCATATGGCGTCAAAGCCTAGCTGTTCAACCAGTTCGGCCTCAGCAAGACTTTCTTCAATTGCTTCATAATCCCGGGACGGATCGAGGTTCATAGGGTATAGAAAGTGACCAAACTGCATGGTTCTTCCTTTCATTGAGATGGGTCAACCTCAAGCTGGTCTACTGACGTTGGGTGACCATCATCTTCGCGAGGGGATGCAATGGCGTTAGCAGGCAGTGTAGCAGTGGCCTATACTGAAATCAACACGAGCAGGGCTTACAGGAACTGTCAAAGGAGTTGCGGCTGTAAAGCTAGATTCCTGATCGAGTCTACCAGCTCCCGCCTGCCGGAGTCTTTCATTATGAAGCCATCAGCCCCGGCATCTAGCGCAGCGTCCAATCGAGCCATGTGCACGACCATGAGCAATATCTGGATGCCCGGCAGCAATCTTTTTAACCGCCTTATGGTTTCTACGCTATCTATCCCTGGCATCTGGGCATCAAGCAGAACAACCCCTGGCTGAAGCATTTGAGCTTTGTCTAACGCCTCAACGCCATTGGCGGCGACTCCAACAACTTCTATGTCTGGGCAGGAGTGGAGAATGCATTGCAGACCGTCGATTGCTACTGGGCAGTCGTCGGCTATCAATACGGTAATGTTATTCAATCGAGCCTCCGAATATCTCTCACAAGGATGTCTTAACTTGATAGTAGCCTGCGATAGCCTATTTGAAATCGGAAGTTCTCTTGATTTATCAAACAAAAAAGGCTGATAATGCTATCAGCCTTTTTATCGAGTGGTCTGAGCCTCTGGTTGATTACAGCTTGATGATCCCTTTCTGGAGCGCCTGGGTCACAGCCTCGGTGCGGTGGTTCACTTCCAGCTTCTGGAAAATGTTGGCTACGTGAGTTTTGACTGTGCTTTCACTAATGGAAAGGGATGCCGCGATTTCCTTGTTCGCAGACCCCTTCGCCATCAACTGAAGCACCTCAAGTTCTCTTTCGGATAGCACATCGACAGACGCAGGCTCCGCGCTCTGACGAGAAAGCTGGGCCAAGCGATTGAGGATTTTAGCGGCGACACCCGGCTCAATGAGCGATTCGCCTCGGTGAACGGCGCGTACCGCCTTGAATAAGTCGTCGCGCGATGCGTCCTTCAGGAGATAACCTTTCGCGCCCGCTTCGATAGCGTCGAAAATGTACTCGTCGCTATCGAATGTAGTGAGAACGATGAACTTGGCGTCAGGGTCGTCCTCTCGTATGCGGCGCATGGCCTCAACACCGGTAAGCTCCGGCATACGCAAGTCCATCAAGATGACATCGGGGTTCAAGTCCTTTGTCTTCTCTATGGCCTCAAGGCCGTTCTGAGCCTCGCCTACTATCGTAAAATCCTCTTGCCTTCCGAGCATGGCGGAGAGTCCGTCACGAACGACAGTATGATCGTCCACAATCATGATTTTTATCGTTTCCATGTCCAAATGCCCTTTCTCAAGCGAACCGTTTTTTTGCATTTCAATCAGCTACGTTGTCGGTATTGTTACCTCTACCTGCGTACCCTGGCCTTCTCCACTACTCACCGTCAACGCTCCTCGCAGCATACGGGCGCGCTGGCGCATTCCATGCAAGCCGAAACCACCCTTGCCTTCCCCACTTGTTATATTTGCCTGGTCAAAGCCTTTGCCATTATCACGCACTCCAAACTTCACACTATCAGCCTGATAGACGAGGCTCACCTCGACGTCGGTCGCCTCCGCATGTTTGTGAATGTTGGTCAGCGACTCCTGACATATGCGCAGCAGCGCCACCTGCACTTCGGAAGCCAGTTCCCTCCGGCTGCCTGAGAGAGCAAACCTGGCGTTTCCTCGTCCCATCTCCTTGAACCTATGGACCTCTTCCTCCAGGGCATCGTGCAGGTAACGCTGCTCTAGCGCTTGAGGAAGCAGATTCCACACCGACCGTCTGGCTTCCTGAAGGCATTCCCGCGCGAGGTTCTTTGCGCGGCTGAGGTGGCCCTGTACTTCGGAGGGTTCCTCGTCCAGCACCTGCTCTGCCGCCTAAAGCTGAAGCACGATGCCGGTGAATCCCTGAGCCATCGTGTCGTGAATCTCTCTCGCCATGCGGTTGCGCTCCTCAAGTACTACCACATCTCGCGTTTCCTGGAAGAGGGATGCGTTCTCGATGGCGACGGCAAGCTGATTAGCCAGCGTCTGTGCCGTTGACATATCGGCTTCGTCGAAGGCGTCTATCTCTTTGCTCTGGATGTCCACGACGCCAAGCACCTTCTCTCCAGCGATGATGGGCACGACTAGCTCGGCCTTCGTATCCGTCAGTTCATCCATGTAGTAGAATCTTGGCTCCTGGCTAACATCATTGGCGAGCAAGGCTTTTCCTGTCTGCACGACCCAGCTGCAGATTCCAGTCTCTGGCTCGAAGCTAAAGCCAATTGGAGGCTCGCCTTTGTAACCGCCTACTCCCGCCCTGACAACGAGGCGATCAGAATCAGGGTCCATAAGGCCGATGTTGACGTTGTAATGCCCGAATGTGTCGCGCATAAGATTCGCCACGTATGGAAGCAACTCATCCAGGCTCAGAATCGAACTGACCTGAGCGGCTGCATCGTTGATTGCGCTCATCTGCTCTACGCGACGTTGCTCTCGCTGGTAGAGGCGTTGATTCTCTTCGAGCGATTCTCGTAGCTGTCGCTCGGCTTGTTTGCGCTCTGTGATGTCGTGGATGATGCCCTGGGAGATTACGCCATGTCCGTCCTGTGGCTCCTGTCTCGTCAGTGCCAGAAGGCAGTCGATTACTGTCCCATCTTTCTTGATAAATTTAGTCTCGAAATCTTGAACGGAGCCATATCTGTCTATCTCCTGACGCAGCCTATCCTGGTTGGTCGAATCGACGTACACCAGGCGGGTGTCGAGTCCTATCGCCTCCTCGAAAGTATAGCCGAACAGGTCTAACACGGCCTGATTGACATCAGATACCTTGCCATCTCTGGTGATGAATATGGCGTCCCTGGACTGCTCGAATAGAGTGCGATACCTTTCTTCGCTCTCCTGGATGACATCCGCGAGCCTGGCGTTTTCCAGGAGGACCCCCATCCCGTTTGCGATGGCAGTCAACAGCCGGACTCGCTCGGGCGTGAAGTGATTGATTTCGCGTGAATTCACGTTGATAGTACCGACGATTCGGTCGCCAGACCTAATTGGCAGCCCAACGCCAGATTTGATGCCTTGCCCAAGACGGGAAGGGTCAGCTTTTTCATAGATCGTGTAGTCGTTGATTATGACGGCCTGACCTTCTTGGAAAGCCCTCCCGGCAAGAAGCTGCCCTGGCTTGATAGCAGGTATCAGTGGCATCTCCTCAATTCCCGCTCCAATAGATGCTACGGGCCGCAACATGCCATCTTGCTCGTCATAGAGCCTTAGTGCCAACCAGTCCGCACCCACTACCTGGGCCACCTGTTCAAGCACTCCAGTAGCCTTTTCTTGAAGGCTTCCCGTTTTAACCAGGATGCTAGCCACCTTGAAAAGAGCTTCCAACTCCTGGCTGCGAAGGCGCTCCTTCTCTTCGGCGCGCTTGCGTTCAATCGCGTAGCGCATAGAGCGCACCAGCAAGTCGGTGTCTGCCTGGCCTTTGACAAGATAGTCTTGCGCGCCCTCTCGGAGCGCCGCCGTAGATAACGTCTCGTCATCCAGCCCAGTCAGCACACGATGGGCACAGTCGGCGCTTGAGCGTTTGCTCTCGTAAGCGTCTCAAGTCCGTGAGCGTCGGGCAGTGACAGGTCGAGGAATACCACGTCGATTCCGCCTTGCGAGAGCCGCTCCAGTCCCGTCGAAAGTCGCTCGACCCATTCAACATCCAGAATAACGCTGTCGGCCTCCTCAAGGGCAGCTTGCATCAGCAAGGCGTCATCGGGATTGTCTTCGATTAGCAAGGCTTTGATGTGAGCGCTTTCCATGATGAGCCATCCATTCATTCAACATATGGGTCAGGCAATACAACAGGATAGAATTAGTATCCACTCGACGGAAGTTTGACGATGGTAAACCAGAACTCTTCGATGCTCTGAACGATTTTGATGAACTCGTCCAGGTCTACTGGTTTAGTGACATAGCAGTTGGCGTGAAGCTCGTAGCTGCTTACGATGTCTTGCTCGGCTTGCGAAGTGGTGAGCACGACCACTGGGATGTGCTTCAGAGCGTCATCAGCCTTGATTTCCGACAGCACCTCGCGCCCGTCTTTCTTGGGCAGATTCAGGTCTAGCAAGATGAGGTCAGGATGAGGAGCATCGGCGTACTCGCCTGTACGTCGCAGGAATTCCAAGGCCACTACTCCATCACCAGCGACGCTGAGGTTGTTCAATACCTTGCCCACTCGTAAGGCCTCTTCTGTCAATGCAACGTCATCCGGATTGTCTTCTACCAGCAGGATTTCAACGGGCCTGCTTACGCCTCTCAAATTCATGAATTGTCTCCTCTGTTCAATGGACTGGCATCGACGGCCAGTTTGGGCGACTCGATGGTCACGCCGTTCTCATCTGGGGCAATTGGGATTGTGAAGAAGAACGTCGCGCCCTCTCCGGTCTGCGATTCCACCCAGATGCGCCCGCCAAGTCTTTCTACTGCTTTCTTGCAAATTGCCAGCCCAATGCCAGTTCCTTCATACTCTGTTCTCGCATGGAGTCTCTGAAAAATGACGAATATGCGCTCGGCATACTGAGGCTCAAGGCCAATGCCGTCATCCCGCACCGAAAAAACCCACTCCGTTTCCAGGCTCCGGGCGGAAACATGGACATGCGGCGAACCATCGCTTTGAAATTTCATGGCGTTTGCTATCAGGTTGCTGAACACCTGGCCTAGCAAAGTGGCATCAGCCATGACCGTCGGAAGGGGGTCGTGAGTCACAATCGCGCCACTATCTTCGACGGCGGCATGCAGGCCGTCGATCACACGCGTGACGATGGTTTCGCAGTCGGTAGGCTTGAGCTTCTCGACGCCTCTGCCGACTCGCGAGTATTCTAGCAGGTCGATTATCAGCGATTGCATTCTTCCTGAGGCATTCACGATGCGGGAGATGTAATCATCGGCGTCCTCGTCCAGTTGGCCCTCGTAACGCCGGGCCAGCATCTTGGTAAAGCCCACTATGGCACGTAGCGGCTCTTGCAGGTCGTGGGAGGCGACGTAAGCAAATTGCTCAAGGTCGGAATTGGATCGGCTAAGGTCTTCGGCGTATTGCCGCAATGCTTCTTCCGCCTGCTTGCGCTCGGTCACGTCGAAGGCGACGGCGATAGCGCCGGAAATCGCGCCGTTGTCATCGCGGAGTGGCGAGTACCTTGTCTCAGGCATAAGCTCCCCCAGGTCAGATACCTGAGTGAACTCTTCACCCCCAACAGCACGGTTGAAGTTTTCGGCTAACTGCTCGCTCTCATTGTGGTCGGCGTCAAAGACCGACTCGCCAACCATGTCAGAGGGATTGAACCCGAACGCGCTGAGGCCCTGTCCCTCGGCAAATGTGATTCTGCCTTCCATATTCATTGCGAACAGGACGACAGGCGCACTCGTAACCACAGCTTGCATGCGCCCTTGACTATCACGCAGTTCTTTTGTTCGCTCGGCCACCCGTTGCTCAAGAAGCTCGTACGACTCCTGAAGCTGTGAGGCCATGAGGTTGAACTCTCTCGCAAGCTCTTCGATTTCGCCACCGGAGCGCGGAATCATGGTCTGGCTAAAATTGCCTCTGGCGACCTCGCGGGCAGCCCCTATCAGGTCTTCGATTGGACGCATTATCCGCTTGAGTCCAATGACGACGAAGATGGCAGGAATAGCCACTCCTAAAGCCAGCAGTAGAAGCAGAAGTCTCTGAAATCCCCGGCTCCCGCTTGTGAGGGCAGTCCAGCTTTCCTCGGTAATGAGACCCCATGACGTGCCTGGCACGGGAGCGAAGCCCGCGACAATATCCTCGCCGTCAAAGTTCTGAGTACGGATGGCGCCTACCTGTCCATCAAGTGCCTGCTGTACTACACTCTGGTCCGAGAAATCCGCTCCTATTCGATCTGCGTCTGAGTGGTATATCACTCGCGAATTGCCGTCCACCAGGTAGGTTGCGCCGCTCTCGGCGATGCGCAGCTTCACGAGTTCGCCGTAGAAGGCGCTAACGGCTGTCTCGCTCAAATGAAACATGCCAAGCATCGCCCCCAGGAATTCGCCACGTCCGCCCGTGATTGGCACAGCTATGACGACGACACTTGACTGCTGTGGCCCGTCGGCGAGTACATCTGAAAATGCTGATCTGGAAGTGCGGACCATCTGGCGAAAGTAATCACGGTCAGACCAGTCCTGCCCTGTTAGCTCTGTTCGTTCAGGTTCGGCGGCCACGACCGCGCCAAAGGTGTTCAATATAACCAGGCCGCCATCGAAGACTACCAGAGGGCCACCAGCGCCTCTGAGGGCAGCTTGCTGGATGGTTTGGTCGCTCTGGGAAATTTCTGGGGTGCGAGCCATATCGAATAGAAGGTCCGCGAACTCGTCCAGTTCCGTAGTAAGCTGACCCGCCGCAAGACGAGTTACATCCTGGTCGCGCTCGATTACAAGCTCCTCTGTCAACTGCTGGTAGGCGTAGAAGTTATAGAGGGCCACCGTAACGAGGATGATCGCCGTCGGCACAAAGAACCATGCGACCATCCTGGTACGCAGGCTTTTTCTTAGCCTACCAAATGCGTTGCCCAACTGGGCTAATGACAGCACAAGTCCTCCTATTGAAGGTCATGGATTAGGGGACAGACCAGTTGAATCTGCTCCACGGAGGTCTGTCCTAAAGTGAAGGTCTTGTCCCAGGCGTCGTAGGTAATCTGCTTCGCTTCGGCCATATTGGAAAAAATCTCGGCGGCCACAGAATACCCCTTGACGTGGCCGTCGGCGAACGCCGCAATGTCCACGTCTTTGGCTTTCTCAGGGAACTCCTCACGGATGAAGCCAACCCAATCATCCACGAGTGAGGCTCTGGCTGGCTGGAGGAAATTTGCGCGGGCCATAGCGCGGCCATAGTTTTCGCTGATAAGGAACTTGAGCAGCTTCCATGCGGCTTCGGGATGCTTCGTGCCCGCGTAAATACCATAGCCATCTGTCGTAGCCAGTGTTACCCTACGTGCCGGGCCAGCTGGGAAAGGCGCTACCCCGACTCGGAAGTTTGAACCGGCGAGGATGTCCTTGAGTGCCCAAGAGCCGTCTTCCACCATAGCGAGCCGTCCATCGATGAAAGCATCGCGTGTTCTCATGTTCTGCACGTCTAGGAAAGTTGCCATCACCTTGTCGTCCCACATTCGCGCGCGTATCCATTCCATGGCTTCCACAGCTTCGGAATCGGCCATCTGGCAGTGAGTGGGGTCGTCGGGGTCAACGAGATGACCGCCCCAGCCATTGACATGCATCTGAACACGGTCCCAGGAGATATCGATCATGCTACCCCACAGATCGGTGCGCCCATCGCCATCCCGATCGCGGGTAAGAAGCTTCATAGCGGCAAGGTAGTCGTCGTGATCCCAAGTGCCGTCGGGGTACTCTACGCCGTATTCGTCGAAAATATCTTTGTTGTAGTAAAGCGCTAGGGCGCCGTGATACTTGGGCAAGCCGTACTGAAGCCCATCTTTGGTGAAGAACGACCTGTACTGGGCAGGGTCCCAATCGTCGATTGTTGCCTGGTCAAGGTCGGCCTCGACGAATGGCATGAGGTCGAGGAGAAATCCCTCCTGCGCCCAGATAGGGAAATAGGTACAGCAGCCCTGGAAAACATCAGGCGCGGTCCCGGCCTGCATATCTGCCAGCATGATGTCTGCCAGGCCTTTATCCGGATCCGGTGTATAGAACACTCGGATGTCTGGATTACTGTCGTGGAACTGACCAAGCATCTGCTGTGCCATAGGCGGAAACCAGGGGGTGCGCCAATCCTGGTAGACCAGCTGTACATTGTCTCCGCTGCCAGGCGTAGGTACAGACTGGGAAGCTCCACAGGCGCTCAGAAAAGCGGCTGTTCCTGCCAGCCCGGCCAGCTTTAAGAACTCGCGCCGAGATACCCCCGGAAGCGGGACACCAAAACCGATAGCAGGTGGGTGCTTCATCGAAGATTCTCCTTGTTATGCACGAACGCTTACTAAAAACCGGGTACGCGGCATTTTCTCCCTAGCTCGGCTCAAGTTTAGGCTCGCGCTCGATTATCGTCAAGGCGAAGGCCGCCAAGGTTATCATAAGGCCATATCAGATCAGGGGTAGTCATACTTATGGGTGATATTGAGTCGGTAGAGAGGATGACAGGATAGTGGGTCTGATCGCCAGGAAATATCGATACTACTACTGATGCGCGGCACCCCAGACTCAGATGATAATGGTATCACATCGAAGAGCTACAGCCCGCAGTCAGGTGTGACGCAATGCAGCAATCAATAACCATAGCAGCCCCCACAATCAGGCCATCGCCGACTCCACCGGTGTATAGGCCCCTCAAGACGACTGTTCGGACTCAGACCCCCGTTGGCAACGAAGCTGGATTGAGCGTGTCCCGCTACTTGCGAATGCTGCTTCCGATAACCGGAACACTGGCTCTGTCAGTCCTTGCTGCTGTGGCGCTAATTCATTTCAGGGAGTCTATGTCCAATATGGGCAACTGGGGCTACCTTGGGGTGTTCGCCGCCGAGATGGGAAATAGCGCAGCGATAATCATTCCAACCCCCGGACCTATCGTTACGCTAACGCTGGCCTCGATTCTCAATCCTCTGCTTGTAGGACTCGTCGGCGGCATCGCCGCTGCCATTGGAGAGTTGTCCGGTTACGCGGTGGGCGCTTCGGGACGACAAGCCCTGGAAGGCAGCCGCATCTACGAGCGCTTCCAGGCTCTGGCACAGCGAAGAGTCGGTCCGGCATTGTTCGTGTTCGCCGCCTTGCCGATTCCGTTCGATTTCGCTGGTATATGGGCTGGCACTGTTCGCTATTCGCTGCGGCCCTTCATGCTCTACGTAACCGCGGGCAAGATCATTAAAGTCACAACCTATTCCTTCGCGGGCTACTACGGAATGAACTGGCTCATCGGTTCGCTCGGGTTAGGATAACGATAGCCGCATCCCTTTCAACTGTTCCCTCTCCCTGCATACCTGTAAAGCGGGTAGTATCGTTTTTGTAAACTCTGTACCGCATTGCATCCGTGTTGCGTAGCCTGCGCGTCTGTGTTGGCGATTGCATCCGCCCATGAAATCTTCAACACGTCCCCATTTTCCAAGTGCTCCCTCTCGTTGATTGACACTTCGTTCTTGCCCTTTCGGACGCATAGTACCAATGGACGACCTGGTAATAGACCCGTCGTACTACCACTTGATAGTCAGATGGTCGGGTCACAAAATCGTCACTCTTGCCGATGTAGTACCGCAGGTTCGCGCAGATAATGGAGCACGTGAGATTAAACAATCAGCCAAGGAGGCTAGCCAAATGTTAGAAGCGCTGAGGTTCCGCAGGTCTGGAAAGACCGGGCACGAAGAGAAAGAGACAGAGCCTACCCTGGATACGTCCACCCTTTCCTTCACAGGGCAAATCGCAAACTGGAGCGCTCGCCACCGATGGTGGGTGTAGTTGCTGCCACGGTGATGATGCTGGTGCTCGCGGTGCTCGCATCGAGTACATTCAAGGTGAAGCTACTGGATGAGAATGAGTTTGCGGAAGGCGAGTCGGGCGAGGCAATCAGGCTCCTGGACGAGCGCTTCGGTGATGGCGGGGCGTCCACTGAACAACTGGTCTTCAGTCACCCCTCTGTCGAAGTAGACGACCCA
This sequence comes from Dehalococcoidia bacterium, assembly GCA_965206395.1. Taxonomy (GTDB): domain Bacteria; phylum Chloroflexota; class Dehalococcoidia; order Lucifugimonadales; family CATOSD01; genus CBDBJK01. Next base: position 47,523 of record CBDBJK010000004.1, on the reverse strand, counting down.
ATTTACCGTTCGACGGTGGAACAGCTGGTCCAAGAGCTAAGGGCCATGCCAGAGGTCTCAGCTGTTGTCAGCTACTACGAGGTAGACGACCCCCGGCTGATATCGGAGGACAGGCGTGTGCTGCGTGCTCAGGTGGAGCTTGCAGATATCGAAGGCTCCGATAGCGACAAGATCGACGCGATTCTTGAAACAATCTACGCCGCCCGCCCGGAGGCCAGCGCCAACGGCTTCTATGTCGGGATTGCCGGCGACCTCTCCGTGCTCAAGCAGGTCGACGACCTGGCGGAGGAGGACTTGGCCCGCGTCCTCATAGTCACGCTGGTGCTCGCTCTGGTCATGCTGCTGCTGGTCTTCCGGGCCGTGGTAGCGTCACTGATTCCCCTGGCGCTGGCCATGGGGTCGATCATGATCGCTATGGGGATCGCCGCCCTCGTGAGCCAGGCGTACCCACTAGCTGAAGGGTACGAAGTGCTAATCAGCATGCTGGGTCTTGCCGTCGGCATCGACTACTCGCTGTTCATCATCAGCCGGTTCCGTTACGAGCGGCAGGCCGGCAAGGAAAAACTAGAGGCCATCACCGTCGCCAGCAACACCACGGGCCGTGCGGTCCTCTACGCCGGCGTCACGGTGATGCTCTCACTGGCTGGGCTGGCCCTGACGAACAACCCCGTCTTCATCTCCATGGCCTTGGGCGTCATCTCCGTGGTGCTGGTCGCCATCGTCGGCTCCCTCACCTTCCTTCCGGCGGTCCTTTCCGTGCTGGGCGACAACGTGAACCGGCTGCGGGTCCCCATATTGGGACGGGCCAACGTCAACGGCGGCCTCTGGAGCGCCATCACGAAGCGGGTCCTGGCACGGCCCGTCGTCTTTGCCACCGTTACGGCTGCGGCGCTGGTCGCCCTAGCAGCACCAGTTGCCTCTCTGGACATGGCCTTCCCTTCCGGCTCGCTAGCGCTTCATGACGCCGTGGATGCTAAACAGGCCGTACGGCTCCTTGAAGAACACTTCAGCGGTGGTCTCGCCACTCCCGCGATGGTCGTAATAGACGCGCCCGACGTGACCACACCCGAAGTCCAGGCGTCGGTGGCCAGGCTCGTCGAGCTGGTCGACCAGGACAGCGCTTTCCTCGGCCCCTTCGAGACCGTGGTGAACCCCGCTGGTGACCTGCTCTTCGTCCGAGTCGCTCTTGCCGGGGACCGGAAAGCCGCTGAGAGGGGAGTGGAACTCCTCCGGGACGAGGTCATTCCTGGGGCCTTCGACGGCAGCGAAGCCCAGGCCTATGTCACTGGCATGACTGCTGTGAGCATGGACTTCACAGACGCCATGTACCGGTCGGTGCCCTACGTCTTCGGCTTCGTGCTGGGGCTTGCCTTCCTGTTGCTGCTGGTCATGTTCCGCTCCATCATTATTCCGGTGAAGGCGATCCTCCTGAATCTCCTCTCCGTGGCTGCGGCCTTCGGGGTGCTGGTGATGGTCTTCCAGTGGGGATGGGGGGTCAGCCTGCTAGGCTCCGAGGCCCCGGGCGTGATCGGACCGTGGATGCCGATAATCCTCTTCGCCATCGTGTTCGGCCTCTCCATGGACTACCACCTGTTACTGCTGAACCGGATCAAGGAAGCCTATGACCAAGGGCACAGCAACGACGAGTCCGTGTTCGAGGGAATCAGGCTGACCGCCGGGCAGATCACGAGCGCCGCGGCCATCATGGTGGGGGTCTTCGGCACCTTTGCCCTCGGGCGGAGTGTTGACTCGCAGCAGTTCGGCTTGGGCCTGGGCGTCGCGGTGCTCATCGACGCCACGATCATCCGGTCGGTGCTGCTGCCAGCCACCATGAAGCTCCTGGGCGACTGGAACTGGTACCTGCCCAGGTGGCTGGAGTGGCTGCCTAACCTTAACGCAGAACGAAACGAGTCCAACGGCGATACCCAACCTGCGCCTCAGTCTGGATACGGCTTCTCGCCCGACCAGGCAGTCCCTCAGTCGGTGCAGGGTTCGACGGACGACTAAAAAACCTCTACATGGATATTGAATAGCTCGCAGAAGGCCTCGTACTTTCAAGGTGCGGGGCCTTCTGCTGCGATAGAATTGGGGCCAGAGATATTTTGATAGCGCGAGGCCCCGGAAAACCAGAGCCTCTGTGTTTCCTCTCCTAACATTCCTCTCGTTCGTAAACACTTCCTTCTTGCCTTTTCGAGCGCATAGTACCAATGGATGACCTAGTCGTAGACCTGTCGTACTACCGCTTGATAGTCAGATGGTCGGGCTGCAAAATCGTCACTCTTGCCGATGTAGTATCACGGGTTCGCATTGATAATGAAGCACGTGAGATCAAACAATCAGCCAAGGAGGCTAGCCAAATGTTGGATGCACTGAGATTCCGAAGGTCTGGAAAGACCAGGCAAGAAGAGAGGGAGACAGAGTCTACTCTGGATACGTCCGCCCTCTCCTTTACGGGACGAATCGCAAACTGGAGCGCGCGCCACCGTTGGTGGGTCGTTGCCGCCTCGGTTATGTTGCTTGTCCTGGCGATGTTCGTGATGAACACCGTGGAAACGAAGACCCTGGATTACAATGGCGAGGGCGATGCATCCGTGGGTGCCAAGCTTATAGACGAACGGTTCCAGTTCAACCCGCCGCCGACCGAGCAGCTAGTCTTTAATAACCCGTCGCTGGACTCAAGCGACCCTGCCTACCGCTCGACGGTAGAGGAACTGGTACAGCAGCTCAGGGCGTTGCCTGAGGTCGCGTCCGTGACCAGCTTCTATGACACCGAAGCGCCGGGCATGGTATCCGAAGACGGCCACGTAGTGCTGGCGCGGGTCGAGCTAGACAACAAGGGTGAGGCTGAGGACAAGATTGAGCCTGTCCTTGAAAAGGTCCGCGCCGCGGCAGCGGATGCCGATGGCTTCGAGATAGTCATGGCGGGCAATACGTCCATCGAGAAGCAGCTGAATGAGATTGTCGAGGAGGGCTTCGCTCGCATCATGATGATAACCCTGGTGCTGGGGCTGGTCATCATGATATTCGCCTTCCGCGCGGTAGTGGCGGCGGTAATCCCGTTGATCCTGGCTATAGGGTCTATTTTCAGCGCGATCGGGGTCGCCACTCTGGTGAGCCAGATCATCGCAATGGACGAGATCTACACCGAGGTCGTGCTTCTGATGGGCATGGCAGTGGGCATAGACTACTCGCTGTTTATCATCAGCCGCTACCGCAGCGAGCGCAAGGCTGGAAGGCCAAAGCTGGATGCCATCGCGGTGGCGAGCGACACCACGGGTAGAGCGGTGTTTTACGCCGGAGTAACCGTAGTGCTCTCCCTGGCAGGACTGTTCCTGACATTCACCTCTATATTCACTTCCCTGGCTATTGGCGCAATCATCGTCGTTCTCATAGCCTTAGTCGGGTCCCTTACACTGCTGCCCGCGTTGCTCTCCATCCTGGGCGACAATGTCAACAGGCTGCGGGTTCCCTTCATCGGGCGCGAGAGAAACGAAAACAACGGCGGCGGCATCTGGAGTGCCATCTCGGACAGGGTCCTGGCGCGGCCCGGCATCTTTGCCACGGTCGCTGCCGGAGCACTCATTGTCCTGGCAGTTCCTGTGATCTCGATGACAATTGGATTCAACAGTGGCGCGGACGCCTTTCACGACGCAGTAGAGGCAAAGCGTGCTCTCCGGCTTCTTGAGGAGAACTTCACGTCTAGCCTGGCGGCTCCGGCGATAGTCGTCGTAGACGCCCCGAACGTGAGGTCCACACAGGTACAGGCATCGGTAGACAAGCTCCTAAGCAGTGTCGAGCAGGACAGCGACTTCTTCCCGCCATTTGAAGTAAATGTCAACCGCACCGGAGACCTGCTCTTCGTCACAGTTCCTACCGTCGGCAGCATTGACGACCAGGAGTCCGAGGACGCCTTCAGGCATCTTCGTGATGACATCGTGTCGGCTGCGTTCGCCGACAGCGGCGCTCAGGTCTATGTCACCGGTGCGACTGCCGGAAGCGTGGACTTCAGAGATCACATAGGCAATGTAGCGCCATACGTCTTTGCCTTCGTGCTAGGGCTTTCATTCCTGCTGTTGCTGGTCATGTTCCGCTCCATAGTGATCCCGGTGAAGGCCATAGTGCTCAACCTGCTGTCGGTGGGAGCGGCCTACGGGGTGCTGGTAGCGGTGTTCCAGTGGGGCTGGGGAGTCGGCCTGCTGGGCATGGAAAAGGCGGACGTTATCGAGGCCTGGCTGCCGCTGTTCCTCTTCGCCATTCTGTTCGGCCTCTCAATGGACTACCACATGCTGCTGCTCAGCCGCATCAAGGAAGCCTATAACCAGGGGCACAGCAACGAGGAATCGGTCTCAATGGGAATCAGGTTGACCGCCGGACAGATCACCAGCGCGGCCGCCGTCATGGTCGGGGTCTTCGGGGCGTTCGCTCTCGGTCGTGATATAGGGCTAAAGCAGTTCGGCGTCGGGCTGGGAGTCGCGGTGTTCCTGGATGCCACCGTCATCCGCTCGGTGCTGCTTCCCGCCTCCATGAAGCTCCTGGGCGACCGGAACTGGTATCTGCCCAGGTGGCTGGAGTGGCTGCCGAACCTCAGCCCGGAAGAGGGCGAGTCTAAGGGTGATGCGCAGCCTACGCCTCAGCCTGAGTACGGTAATCAGGCCATCCCTCAGACGATGCAGGGTTCGATGGACGATTAAAAGGCACTGCATGTACATTGAATAGCTAGTCGAGGGCCTCGTACTTTAAGGTGCGGGGCCTTCGTCTGCATTGAATCAGAATCGCTAAGATCACAATGGCAGGAGAGAATTAGCTATGGCAAATCAGACAACCAGGAGCAACACCACACAGGCCAGAAGAATCGCCGTCGCGGGCGCTGGGATCGCGGGTCTTGTCGGAATCATTCTGGGCATTAACGCGATGCTTTCCGACAACGAAATCGGTGCGGGCGTGTTGCTTGCGGCATCCGCGCTAGCGTTCGGACTCCTCGCCATTGCAGTATTCCACGAGCAGTTATAAACAAGAATCGCAGCTAATGGAAGTTTGGCCTGGATTTCCCAGACAGGCTGAAGCAATGATTGGCGTTCCCGTGATTGCCATAAATTTACTGCTTATAATGCGGTAGTGATGGACGGCACAATTTCCTGACCTATCCTAAAAGCTGAGGTCCATGCCCATGTCCAGTGGCCCGTTCTTGTGGCTGAGAGCATCGTCTATCCTATCTCTGAATTCTTTCCAAACGTCGTCCGAAGTCTCCTCGCCGCCGTTCTCAGCATCCTGAAGCTTTTGTTTGAACTCATCGAATAGCAAATCCTCAACCTTGCCGCGAGGCATATCGAAGAATTCAGCGTTGAAGCTAGGCAGCTTTCCTGGGCGGAAATGCCCTTTATCTGGAAGCGTATAGCCCTCCAGATTTTCGGTGCCTTTGCCGAGAACCTCACCGGTCTCGATATAGTGCTCCATGACCGGCTTCATCCCGTATTTCTGGATAGGACAAACCTTCATGCAGATGCCGCATCCTGAATACCTTGTCATTACCGGCCTGCACCGGGCGAAGTTGAGCTTGTTTTTCTCTACGCCGCGATACCAGAGCTTCTGCCCTTCCAAGGCGCGACCGGGGCAGCGAGTAACACACACCTGACACAGGGCGCAAAACTTGTGCATGCCGTAATCAACGGGTTTATCGTACGTGATGTTGGCATCGGTAAGTATGATTTGCAGACGCACTCGCGACCCGAAGCGAGGCGAAAGCAGCTGACCATTCACGCCGAGTTGTCCCAGACCAGCCTCCACGAACATCGGAATCATCGGCCCTAGATGCCACGTTGGGCCAGAAACCTGCACACTATACCCTAGCGACAATATGAAATCAGTCAGTGCTTTTGCAAGGCCTGATTGACGTTTATATGCTTCTCCTTGCGCCCTTTCAGCGTCGAGGCTCGGCATAGTCTGCGTGGCTTCGAATCCTGCTCCAGCGCAAGGCATATGGCGTGAGGCAGCCGAGGATTGAGGTCTTTCCTTCTTCCCTGGTAAACATATCGGGTATCGAAGCTCGTGAATCCTACCTCGCCATAGCCCAGAGCATAGGCCTTGCTGCGAATAGCTTCTGTGACGTTTTCCCCGCTTGGTTCGACAGCGGGTTTGAGGTCGCGCGTAGACCTGACCCACTCGACGACAGGTATCATCTCTTCCTGGAATTCTTCGTAGAGTCTAGGTTGTGTTGACATTTGGTGCATAATGGATACATGTCAACGACTGAATTACGCAATGAACAATGGTCGAAAATCCTTGAATTTCTGCGCCCATGCCCAGACCTCTACGTTGGAGAGGAGGACGATTGCAGGCGCTACGTCGAGGCCATCCTGTGGATGGCACGAAGTGGTGCTCCTTGGAGACTGCTGCCTGAGCACTACGGTCACTGGAACAGCGTATATAAGCGCTTCGCACGCTGGTGTGAAAAGGGTGTATGGGAACGAATGCATCAGCATTTTGTGCAAGACCCCGATATGGAGCATGTCATCATTGATAGCACTGTGATAGCACTGTGATAGCACTGTGGTTCGCGCTCATCCCTGTGCTGCTGGAGCCTCCAAAAAAACGGTGGCCAATCGGCCCAAGCTCTTGGCCGGAGCCGAGGCGGGTTCAGTACCAAGATCCACGTGAGCGTGGATGGATTGGGCAACCCGTTGCGCTTTGAGCTCACAGCAGGTCAACGTCACGACATCACCCAGGCACAGGCATTGATTGCTGATTTCGAAACCGAGCATGTGATTGCTGATAAGGGATACGATTCGATGGATTTTCTCCAATGCATCCTGGGCAGGGGCGCGTTACCTGTGATTCCACCTCGGTCAAATCGAAAGACGCCACGAGAGTATGATGAGTACCTTTACCGAGAGCGCCACCTTGTGGAGTGTTTCATCAACAAGATCAAGCACTACCGGCATATCTTCTCTCGCTTTGACAAGCTGTCATCGCGTTTCCTGGGATTCTTGAACTTCGTCGGTGCTCTCATATGGCTCAGATGAAATGTCAACACAACCTAGCCGTTTCGGGCGAAAACTCGCGTCTTATCACACTCGCCCACTCCGCAGAGGCGCTTTCGGTTGCCGCTACGCTCTCTAGCCGAGATTCCCTGCTGTAGTACGAAACTTCGTTGTCGCGCTTGGGAATTCCGGGCACGCTTTGAACGTCCTTGGCAACAGGAAAAGACAACGGTTCTTCGTCCGGTGTTCTGCTAGCACGGGTCACATGATGGCCTACTGTTCTTTTAGCCATAAAACCTACACCACTCTATTTCCCAGATACGCCGCTTCTATCTTTGCGCTGACCGATACTTTGCAGAGGCATAATTCGCGCGCCGACATTGAAACTACAAAGGGCGCTTCGCTTTCACTCCAAGTCACTTACACATCAGGGCCGAACGCCGTATCGAGCCTTCGGGCCAGCAATTCGCTTCAAGATGGGCTGCGCGGCCTCAACCAGCATAGCTAAATGAGAGCGAGTGTCACGGGGATCGATGATCTTTTCGACGCCGAACGACTCCGCGACCAGGAAGGGTGAACGATACTTGTTCATCATCTCCTCTAATTCTCGTCGGCGTTCGTCGGGGTCTGGTGAGTTTGCGATCTCCCTTCTGTATGCCGCCTCGACTCCACCCTCAACTGGAATAGACCCCCATTCGCCCGAAGGATAGCCCATCCGCATGTAGACATTCGCCGAGCTTCCGTTGGCTGCGGCAGCCAGCCCGTATGCCTTGCGGACGTGGAACTGTATCGTTGGAACTTTGGTCTGGACGCTTGCCATGAGCGCCCTCATCCCGTGACGCATTGTACCTTGAAGCTCGGCCTTGCTTCCGACCATGAAGCCAGGCACGTCGTTGAACAGGACGATAGGTATGTTGAAAGTATCGCAGACATCCATGAAATGCGTCTGCTTGTTAGCGCCGTCAGCATCTATCGCACCTGCCAATACCCTCGGATCATTGGCAAGCACGCCGATTACGTAGCCGTTGACGCGGGCAAGCCCGGTGATCGCGGTAGTGCCCCAGTGCGGCTGGATTTCAAAAATCTTGCCGTCGTCCACGACCATACGAACGAGCTTGCGCATGTCATAGGCCCGCCTCCCGTTCCTGGGAATGATGCTAAGCAAGTCTTCCTCGCGCCTGTTCGGGTCGTCCGACGGAGTCACGCGGGGCGGCAACTCATCGACATTGTTTGGCATGTAGCTGAGGTACTCTCGAATCTGGCGGAAGCAGTCCTCTTCGTCCTCGGCCTCGTTGTGGATTACACCGCTCTTGTAAACATGGATGTGAGAGCCGCCAAGCTCTTCTTTGGTAATCTCTTCTGAAATCGCTTGCCGAACCACCGGCGGGCCGCCGGGAAATATCTGGCTTGAGCCTTTTACCATAATCGTCCAGTGCGATAGCATGACGCGACCCGCAGGGCCGCCCGCAACAGACCCCAGAACAGCGGCTACTACCGGTACTTTGCCCAGAAGAGCGACTTCAGTGTTGAAGTTAGAGCCGCTTGGCAGGTGACCCCCCTGTTCAGCTTCCACAGAGCGCACACTAGCGCCTGCGCCGTCGGCGAAGTAGATCAGTGGAACGCCGTACTCTAACGCGAATTCATTGGCCCAACTGCTAGACTTTGATCGCCGACGAGTCGGGCCAGCAGCGGTGCCGCCCCTGATGGTGAAATCCTCGCCACCCAGAGCGACCAGGCGGCCATCGATACGACCGATTCCCGTCACGTAAGGCATAGGCGTAAACCCTACCAGATTGCGGTCTTCGTCATATTCTCCGTAGCCTGCCAGCTCACCTATCTCGAAGAACGAGTCTTTGTCCAACATGCTATCGATGCGCTCGCGGACTGTCAGCTTGCCATCAGAGTGCTGGCGTTCGATTCTTTCGGTGCCGCCCATTTCGAAGGCAAGCTGTTTTCTGCGTTCGAGTTCATCTATTTCTGGCTGCCAGACCATGTGTAGTCTCCTTGTTTACTGCTTTGCTAGCTCATCAGCGAGAAGCGTGGAGTATTGTCCGCTCCTGAATTGTGGCGATGATAACGCTTTGATGAGAAATGGTATGTTTGTGGTCACGCCTTCAATAGTGAAACTTACCAACGCCTGTATCATGGCGTCTACGGCTTGCTGCCTCGTGTCTTGCAGAACAAGGACTTTTGCCAGAAGAGGGTCGAAAAATGTTGTTACCTCGTCTCCCTCTCGCATCGCCGAGTCAACCCTGATGTGATCGCCTTCTGGCATGCTCCATGACGTTATCGTACCAGGTGAAGGCAGAAACGTCTCGGGGTTCTCGGCGTAGACTCGGCATTCGATGGAATGGCCTTTTTGACTAACATCGGATTGACTCATATCAAGCGGCTGGCCTGCCGCAACTCGTAACTGATGCTCCACGAGATCAACGCCTGTAGTAAGCTCCGTGACGCCGTGCTCCACTTGCAGCCGAGTATTGGCTTCCAGGAAATAGAAAGCGCCATCAGGAGCGAGCAGAAACTCGAACGTGCCGGCGTTCTGGTATCCGATTCCCCTGGCTGCCATGAGCGCAGAGTCCAGCAATTGCTGGCGTTGGTCGGGCGTCAGAGCGGGCGAAGGCGTTTCCTCTATGAGCTTTTGATGACGCCGCTGCACGGAGCACTCCCTCTCGTACAGATGCAGATAGTTGCCATGCTGGTCGGCCAATATCTGGACTTCCACATGACGAGCGCCACGTATGTACTTTTCCAGGTAAATGTCGGTGCTGCCAAACGCTCGTTGCGCGGTTGACCGTGCCCTTGATACGGCTCTAGCAAGCCTTGCCGAATCCTCGACAAATGATAGGCCAATGCCGCCGCCGCCTTCGCTGGCCTTTACCATTACAGGCAATCCCAACTCAAGGGCAGCTTCCTCGATTACAGCGCCGCCGTCGAGGTGCACGGTAGTACCGGGAAGCACGGGAACCCCAAGCTGTGCTAGTTGATGTCTAGCCAGTCGTTTGTTCGCCATGGCCTCAATGACATCACTGGGCGGCCCGATGAACACGATGCCCGCATTTTCGCATGCACGCGCGAAATTCGGGTTTTCGGAGAGGAAGCCGTAACCGGGATGAATGGCGTCAGCATTCGTTGACCGCGCCGCATCAACCATCGAGTCGATGTTAAGGTAGCTGGCTGCGGGCATGCTTTCCTCGGGCAGAAGATATGCCTCGTCTGCCATTTCAGCGTAAAGGCTACGGGGTTCGGCGTTGGTGTAGACAGCTAACGTCTGAATACCTAGTTCACGGCATGTCCGGATAACACGACACGCGATTTCACCCCTATTTGCTATCAGCACCTTCCGAAACACGTTAGATATTCACCTCTTGCGGGACGTTAAGAAATCTGGACATCAATGAGGGGGTCGTCCTCTGTTACATTCTGTAATTCTTTCACATGAACTTTGGCTATTGTGCCGCTGTACTCGGAGTAAATTTCGTTTTCCATTTTCATGGACTCCAGCACCAGAAGCATGTCGCCTGTGCTTATCTCATCGCCATCGCTCACCACTACCTCGATAATGCGCCCAGTCATAGGAGAGTTGATCGTTTTGGTTTCCACTATTATTCACCTTACTACGTAATATTATTCCGCAGGCCAAGAACCAACGACGCCCTGCGCTTCAAGCTCGTATATTATATCCTCAGAAAGTTGCAAAAGGTCTTCGAGAATCCGTCGGCTGTGCTCCCCCAGTCGCGGTGCTGGCTTCCAGTCCAGCAACGGAGTTGCCGACATTCGGATGGCCTGGCCCGGATAACGGATGTTGCCAATGTCAGGTTCGTCTATCTCAGCAAAATAGCCCCGTTCATTCAGGTGAGGGTCCTCAAGCAGCTCCTTCGCATTGACTACTGCTCCAGCGGCAATGCCTCGTTCTTGAAGCAATCGCATCAGGGCTTGCGCTTCGTGCTTCAATGTCCATTCCCCGACCAGAGTATCAAGCTCATCTCTATGCTCGTGCCTGCTCTGCTGGTCTGAAAACTTGCCGTCTGAAGCCCATGCCGGACTGCCCATTATACCGCACAACGCCTGCCACTGTTTTTCGGACTGCACGCATATAGTAATCCATTTGTCCTCGCCGTTGGAAGGATAGCATCCATATGGAGCGAATTTATCGTGACCGTTGCCGACGAGTTCTGGCTGTTTTTTGTTGCGAGAGTAGGCAAGTATGAATTCACCAATCTGGGTGACGGGGCCTTCGGACAGAGCCAGGTCTATTAATTGACCCCTGCCAGAGCGCTTGCGCTGCCAGAGCGCGGTCATAAGGGCAGAAGCGCCATTGAGAGCCGCAATAGGGTCAGGGTAAGCAACGGCAGAGGTCATTGGAGCGCCGCCGGGGTAGCCCATCAAGCTGGTTATCCCTGTCATTGTCTCGACAGAAGAGCCGAACGCGGGAAAGTCCGCATACTCGCCGCTGCTTCCAAAGCCAGACATTGCCATCATGATAATGTCTGGCTTTATCTCTCTCAGGGCATCGTACGTAAGGCCAAAGTTGACCATGACTCTGGGCCTGAAATTTTCGACGACAACGTCACTGATTTCAACGAGTCGCATGAAGATATCTTTCCCGGAGGGGTTATCGAGAAGTAGAGCGAGGCTTAGCTTGTTGCGGTTTAGCTTGTTGAAAAGGCCGCTAGTCCGTGCGACAGGCACCCTTGGGTCTCCAATTTTGATTACCTGAGCGCCAAAGTCCGCCAACATCCTGGTTGCAAGTGGGCCAGACCATACGCGAGTCAGATCGAGAATGCGCACATTTGACAGAATTCCGGGACGCATCAAGCGCGAGTCCCAATACGTAGACGCAAAATTTACACGACCCCCATTTCAGAGAAATTTGCCAACTCGCCGTCAGTATAACCAAGAATAGACCAATACACTTCGTAATTGTGCTCGCCCAATAGGGGCGCTCGTTCGAACCTCGGCGGACTACCGCTCATTTTGAACGGAACAGTTGGATATGTGAGAAGCCCGGCGCTTGGATGGTCTATCTCTATGCAGAGTTCCCTGGACCGATATTGCGGATCGTCCAATACCTCGGACAACTGTGACACGGGCGCTACAGGAACTGACCATAACCCTGACGCCGTTTGAAACACCTCCTGCTTCGTCCTGTCCTTCAACCAGTCAAGGAGCATTTCATCGATTTCGTCGGCGTGACTTCGACTATTTTGGAACGTGAGCATGCGCGGATCATCGAGAAGGTCAGGTCTACCGATCATCACGCACAACAATTCCCACTGCTTCTCGGTCGAGACTGTGAATGAGACGTGGCCGTCCTTGCAGGGCAGCACTGTATTTAGATAGCTGCCATAGGAACTGGCAGACTCCCAGCGATTGCCGTGACGACGGCGTATCGTGTCGTTGTAGGTGTGCATTACCGTTGTGAACTGGCTTAAAGCAGCGAGCGATTCCATCGTGGCTACCTCTACCCGCTGGCCCAGTCCTGAATCGTCACGATACCATAGAGCCATCAAGCATCCAAGGTAAGCGTGAAGTCCCGCCAGATAGTCGGCCTGATGGCCGGGCATCGACAAAGGCTCGCGGGTCTCTTCGCCAGACAGGTACATGTAACCTCCGAGGGCCAGATTCACCTGCGGCGTTGCTGTCCAGTCCCGATATGGGCCTGAGCTACCGAAGTCAGACATCGATACTATGATTAGTCGCGGATTTATCTTCTGCAAGCTCTCAAACGATAGGCCGTGGCTGTCCATGTAACCTGGTGGGAAGCTTTCGACCAGTACGTCGGCCTGCATCAAAACTCGTTCGAGGATTTCTCTGCCAGCAGAGGTTTCCCATTCCAGGGTAACGCTTTTCTTGTTGGTGTTGAGGTAGAGGAATAGGGCGCTCATCTCCGGGTCAGGCTCATCTGATATGAATGGCCCCATATTTCTTGCCCTGTCACCAGAAGGAGCTTTCTCCACTTTGATGACTTCAGCGCCAAGCGCCCCTAACAGTCTGGCGCAATATGGCCCCGACACCTGTTCCGATAGCTCAACTACGGCGAGTCCGCTCAGCGCAGACTCTTGCATTGGCGTTATGCTCATAATTCCATCGTTCAACTGCATTCTAAGAGCGTCTAACAAAACCTAATAAAAGGGGTTAGAATCTGGACATTCTCTGGAGGAGGATGACCTAATGTCTAAGCCCCTTGTAAGCGATGAATTCTGGGAACTGGTGCAACCTTTACTGCCGCCACAACCACCGAAGCCGAAAGGAGGAAGGCCCAGGATACCTGACAGACAGGTCCTAAGTGGGATACTGTTCGTGCTAAAGACAGGCATTGGCTGGGAAGACCTACCCAAGGAGATGGACTGTGGCAGTGGGATGACCTGCTGGAGGCGCCTCAGAGATTGGCACCAGTCGGGAGTCTGGGAGCGCATCCACTTGGTATGCCTTGAGCGCCTGCAAGCAGCTGAGCGCATAGACTGGACTCGCGCAGTGCTGGACAGTGCTTCAGTGCGAGCAGTTTTTGGGGGCAGAAAACAGGCCCCAACCCCACGGACAGGGCGAAGGCGGGTAGCAAGCATCATATCATAACCGATGCCCAGGGCATTCCACTGGCGGTCAGGTTGACTGGCGCGAACGCTCACGATGTCACCCAAGCCCTTGAGTTGGTGGATGCCATACCTGCTGTCAAGGGCAAGCGAGGCAGGCCTCGCAAGCGTCCTCTTCAGGCGCAGGGAGACAGAGGGTATGACTCTGAGCCTGTTCGCAAGGAGTTGAAGAAGCGACATATCTGGCCGCTGCTGGCCAAGCGAGGTGAGCCGCATGGCAGCGGGTTGGGTGTGCATAGATGGGTGGTTGAGAGAAGCCTGAGTTGGCTTCATCAGTTCCGACGCTTACGGGTTCGATATGAGCGCAGGGCAGACATACATGAGGCTTTCTTGGCCATAGGTTGTGCCATCATCTGCTCTCGCTTTCTGTTCCAATAATGGTTTTGTTAGACGCTCTTAGTTTCGCAAGCAACTCGGTGGCGTAGGCGTAACCGAACAGCGGCGAGCCTTGGGACGATTCCCAGCCTGGACAATGCGTTGGAGGATCCTCCCCTCACCGACGGGGCGAGTGTAACAGCGACCTCCCATCACGTCAACCGCGCCGAAGAAGGCATGATTCCCTTATTTGGGCCTGGTGTCGACTGAAGGCAGACCATCGTTCTCACGTTACCTTTGCGGCAGACGAGATTCCAAAAGTAGGATGATGTGATAGACTCCTTGGTAGACTCCAGGGAAGTATCCGATCTCTAAAGAGAGGTTGAATGGCACTATCGGCTCTCACACGTAAATTTGGAATGACCGTTGCCCTGACCCACAAGGACTTTCGTCTCTACTGGGTCGGGTATGTCAGCTCCATTACCGGCATGCAGATGTTCATGGTGTGAGGTGGTACCCAAAAACTAGACAACTGGCTAAGAGAGAGTCCAGCTCCTAAAATAACCGGCAACTAACCGACGTGAAGGAGCAGGACATGAAGCAGACGAGGAATAAGCACAGTCCGGCGTTCAAGGCCAAGGTGGCCCTGGCCGCCCTTGCGGGGGAAGGGACCATCGCCCAGCTGGCCAGCCGATTTGAGGTCCATCCCAGTCAGATTCACGCCTGGAAAAGGGCCCTGGTGGAAGGAGCCCCGGAGCTATTTGCCACCAATCAGAAATCCCAGGAGAAAGCCAAGGAAGCTCAGATTAACCACCTCTACCGGCACATCGGCCAGCTGAAGGTGGAACGCGATTTTTTGTCGGAAAGGTCCGGTCTATGAGTCGCAGCATACGGCGAGCCATGATAGACCGAGACCACCAGCAGCTGTCTTTGGTGCGTCAATGTATCCTGCTGGACGTCAGCCGGGCCTCGGTGTACTACCGGCCGGTACCGACCAGGGCAGAAGACCTGGAGTTGATGGCCCTGATGGACCGTCAGTATTTGAAGACCCCCTTCTACGGCTCCAGGAAGATGAAGGCCTGGCTGCTGCAACAGGGCTATCTGGTGAGCCGAAAAAGGGTTCGAAGGCTGATGCGGTTGATGGGTCTGGAAGCCATCTACCGGCGTCCCAACACCAGCAAACCAGCGCCGGGACACCGGATCTTTCCCTATCTGCTGAAGGGAGTGGAGGTTAATCGGGTCGACCAGGTCTGGGCCGCGGACATCACCTACATCCCCATGGCGAAGGGCTTCCTGTACCTGGTGGCCATCATGGACTGGCACAGCCGGCACGTGCTGGCCTGGAAGCTCTCCAACACCATGGACACCAGCTTCTGCGTGGCGGCGTTGGAGGAAGCCCTGGGTAAGGGACGACCGGAGATATTCAACACCGACCAGGGGAGTCAGTTCACCAGTGAGGCCTTTACCCAGACGTTGCAGGAGCAGAGGGTCCAGGTCAGCATGGATGGTAAGGGTAGGTACCTGGACAACATCTTCGTGGAGCGGCTGTGGCGGAGCATCAAGTACGAGGAGGTGTATCTGAAAGCTTACCAGACCGTCGCCGAGGCCCGAACTGGGATCAATGCCTACCTGGAGTTCTACAACCGGCAGAGGCCTCACCAGGCTTTGGGCTACCGGACCCCAGCAGAGGTGTACCAACATGGCCAGGAAGAAAGGGGAGCAGCAGCTGAAGAAGCAGGGCTGCCATCGGGCTTGGTGAAACCTAGCGCAGGGGTGGGAGACTCTCTTAATTTAGCCCTCGTGCTGTCTTAATAATGGGGTCCACCTTAGTGGTTCAAGTCTGGCTGGTTTTTGCGCTTACCGGGTCCGCGCTGCAACTGGGGTTTCTGGGTCTGGCTCGGCTGCTCCCGGCCTTAGTGCTGGGCCCGGCAGGGGGGGTCGCCGCCGACAAGGTAAACAAGCGGCATCTCCTGATGGCGACGACCATGGGGGTGGCAGCAGCCTATCTAGTACTTGCGACGCTGGTCTGACAGGAGCAGTTCAGGTCTGGCATATCCTGACGGCTGTCTTCATATCGAGCGCGTTTCAGGCCTTCGATCAACCGTCTCGACAGGCGATATTCCCGCACCTCATAGATCGGCGTAATTTGATGAACGCCGTTGCTCTCAACTCGGCGATCCATCCTGGCACACGCATCTTCGCCCCAATCATCGCAGGGCTTCTTATAGATCACCTCGGCGTGCCTCGTGTGGGAGCGGCAACGGTGATCTACCTGGTATCTGGGGCGTACCTGATATTCACATATATGATGTTTCGCGTCTACCTGCCGCCAATCGAGCGAGTCGGCGCTGGAAATCCCATTCAAGAGCTGGTGGACGGGTTCCGGTACATCCTGGACAGACCCGTATACCGAATCCTGGTCGGAAGCAGCTTCATCAACGCCTTCTTTGGGATGGCCCATATAACGCTAGTGCCCGTCTTTGCCCAAAGCCTTCTTGGAGAAGCCTCCGGCTCCGGCATTGGGCTTCTGCTGTCATCGGCGGGATTGGGGGGGCTTATGGGGGCCATCGTAGGAGGCTCCCTGGGGCAATATCGCAGGCGAGGCTGGCTGATGGTAGGCGGCACCACCACCTTTGGCGTGACGCTCATCGCGTTTGCATTCTCCCCCTTGTATGGCCTTTCAGTGGCCCTAGAGTGGCTCGGGTCCGTCAGCCTGCAACTATTCAGCGTTACCGCGCAGAGTACGCTGCACTCCCTTGTTCCCGACGAGTACAGAGGCCGGGTGATAGGGCTTTGGGGCATGACCCACTCGCTGATGCAGCCCTTAGGCGGCCTCAGTATGGGAGCCGCTGCGAATTCTCTGAGCGCGCCGCTGGTTGTGGCAGTGGGCGGTGGAGCCGTGGCCCTATGGGGACTTCTCGGAATTGGCAGCAGCAAGCAGGTCCGACGCATGGGCAGCGAGGCCGACGCGCCTTCAGCAGAAGCAGTCCAGACTCCGGCAAGGGAGGTCTGAATCGCAGAAGGTCAGCAGTAAATTAATTATTGGTAATATATGCAAACAACTTCAAGAGACGAATCAACAGGGAGGCTAAAATGCCCATAGACCCTAATCGCGAAACCTGGAAGCCTGGGATGCCCTGGGAACATGCCATCGACGATATGGAATACATCCGCAGTCTCGGCCAAGAATTGGGCGGCCCGGAACGCATCAAACGGCAGCATAGCGGCGGTCGCTACACCATTCGCGAGCGTATCGAAAAGATGATCGACCCCGGAAGTTTCCTCGAAGCAGGCCCCATGGTCGGTGCAGTCGGGTATGACGAGGATGGCAACCTTCGCGAATTCACCCCCGGGGCTTACGTCATGGGCCTGGCTGAGATCAACGGTCGGCCAGTCGCCATAGGCGGGGATGATTTCACGATTTCAGGAGGAAGCCCGCACAATGTACACAAGCATTCGCGCCAGTTCACACAGCCGCTTGCGATTCAATATGGCATACCTTACATTCAGCTAGTCGAAGGCGTCGGTCATAGCTCGAAATCCGACGAGGCCGCTGGACACATGGGTCTGCCTTCCGGCGACCTCTGGTGGCAGGGAGTGGAGCTTCTTCGCCGTGTGCCGGTTGCGGCAGGGATAATGGGATCAGTCGCTGGAGCGCCCGCGGCATTTGCTCTGATGTCCCACTTCACGGTGATGGTCAAGGGCCAATCACAGATCTTTCCGTCTGGCCCGCCCGTCGTGCGCCGTGCAATCGGCGAGCAACTCGACAAGGAGGAGTTGGGCGGTGCCCAGATGCACGTGCACGAAAGCGGCCAGGTTGACAACGAAGCTGATTCGGAAGAAGAAGCCTTCGAGCAGATAAAGCAATTTATATCCTATCTGCCGAATACGACCAACGATGTGGCCCCTCGCGTTGAGACTGGCGACCCACCGAATCGTCGGCCTGAGGAACTCTTGAACATCATCCCACCGAACCGTCGTCGTGGCTACGATCCTCGCAAGCTCATTCAACTCGTAGTCGACAACGGCGAGTTTTTCGAAATGCGACGCCACTGGGCCGGTGCCTTGATTACCGGCTTCGCGCGTTTAGATGGATACAGCGTCGGCGTCATTGGCAGCGACCCGCATAACATGGCCGGCGCTATGGACGGTTGGGCGGCAGAAAAGTATACGCACTTCGTGGATCTTTGCGATGCTTTCAATCTACCCGTCGTGGTATTCCTTGACATGCCCGGCTTCATGTTGGGGTCACATGCCGAGCGCAAGGCAACGATGCGGCGCGGAGCACGTGCGTTGATTGCAAGCGCCGAATCTCGGGTGCCCAAGGTAGAATTCAACGTCCGCAAGGCCTATGGTGTCGCCGCAGATGCGGTGCATAGCCTTGGCCTGCCCAACGGACTCAACCTGCGTTTCGGCTGGCCTGCGGGAGAATGGGGAGGCATCCCTATAGAAGGCGGCGTCGCGGGCAGCCTATCGGCGCGAGATCGACGCGGCCCCCGACCCTGACGCTCATAGGGAGATGATCGAAAACCGTCTGATGCACCTACGCTCGCCGTTTCGGGCCGCACACAAGGGCGATGTCGTGGACCTCATCGACCCGCGCGACACACGCCGCCTTGCCTGCACGTTCGTCAAGCTGGCTCAACCATTGCTCGCCAAGCTTGCACAAACGCCAAAGCGTGCTGTGCGCCCCTAGACCTAAAGGGACATATCTCCCCCTGTCCTTCCGCAGGCAGAAGGACGAGGGGGAGGATTAAACGCTTGGTGTGAGCCAGAGAAATTAGAATTGAAAAGAAGGTGACTTTAACCGACAGTTAGCCTGTGTACTTATTTTGCATTTGGCTCAATGAACAGCTAGGAAGGCCGCCATTGTCTATAGCTGAGTTGCTAGAATGATAACCGTCCCGACTGGCATTAAAGCTGTCATACATCATCTTTTCTAAGTTGTTACACTTTGCCAGCTAGGGTCAGATACTGGGGAGGTGTTATCTTGGAGCCATCCGAAGAATACTTGGCAACAACTCTTGTTTTGATTCGCCATGCTCAGGCGCGGGGAAGCGACGGTCTTTATGGCAGAGAGGCTTCTCTTAGCGATCTCGGTCGTCAGCAGGCGGAAGTACTCGCAAACTACCTAGTGGTTCAACGTTTTTGTATTGATGGGTAGAGTGACTTTAGCTTGATGCGCGCATCCTCGGTAGTGAAGCGCCAATCCACTCGTATCACATCCCGGTTGCGTTGATTCTGCCAAGCATTGACCTCGCCGCGCAGGATGTCTTGATTGGCAATCCGTCGGTCCAGGCACTGTCGAGCCAGCACACCGATCTCTATCTCCGCCATATTCAACCAACTCCCGTGTTTGGGAGTGTAGTGTATCTCCAGTCGCTCAGCTATACGCCTCGCCTCAGCAGGCTCGAATGCCTCGTATAGCGAGGACAGCTTGTGAGTGTTGAGATTGTCCATTACCAGCACGATCCGGTCTCTGTCAGGGTAGTCCTCGTCGACCAGTTTCTTTATCACATGCGCCCAGTCCACCTTCGTGCGACGCTCTCTGACCTCGACTCGGCGCCATCCGTCCAACGGTGCAAACAGCATGAACAGGCTGCTCACTCCATTGCGCTCGTATTCGTAGTCGTATGCCGCCGATAAGCCGGGCGCTGCGGGACGCGGCACTCGCGTCTCCTTGACTTGCTGTTTGCTCGTCTCATCCATGCACACCAGAACCTCATTCCCATCGTACGGCCGTTGGTAGACCTCCAGTACGTCTTCCATCACGTCTTCCATCGCGCACACAAACTCCGCGCTCTGACCGGGCGGGATGCACCAACTCTGCTTCAGCCACGGCTTCAGTTCGTTTTTTTTTAAGCGCCTGGCGAACCGTCTCGGTGCTAATGGTCCCGACTATCTCACACTCGACCAACTGGTCAGCCAACAGCTTCAGGGTCCAACTGGCACGCCCCTCCGGCGGTTCCCCGCAGGCCATCGCTATCAACCGTGCTTCACCTTCGCCGTCCAGTCTCTTTTGACGCCGACGCAGTTGCTTTTTGCGATTCAGCGCAGACTCGACCCCCTCCTCCACACAGCGCTTGCGTATTCGCTCGACCGTTGACTGTCCCACACCGAGCGCGCTGGTGATGTCCGCGTCCTTCATTCCCCCGTCCGAGCGTGACTCATCGCTCATCAGCAGAATGCGCGCATGGGTCTGTTTGTACGCCGCAGCCCGACCGCGTGAGACCAAGGCGTTGAGTTCCTGTTGTTCGTCGGTAGTCAGTCTGAT
The DNA here is from genome assembly GCA_965206395.1 of Dehalococcoidia bacterium. Classification (GTDB taxonomy): domain Bacteria; phylum Chloroflexota; class Dehalococcoidia; order Lucifugimonadales; family CATOSD01; genus CBDBJK01. The sequence goes on along the minus strand of CBDBJK010000004.1, from coordinate 27,364 downwards.
ACGGTACTTCTTGGTAGACATCATGGTTCCTCCTCGGTTCAACGTTACGATTGAACCCCCAAGAGGAACAATGACTATCATGGTATTCATTTCAATGATGTTGGACCACTAGTAGCAGGCGATCCAATCGTAGAGGTGTACTCGAGCTCCTTACCCCGAGCTGTGGAAACAGCAACACTCGTGTGCCAGCGATTCTGCCTGGAGCCCGTCGTCGACACGAGACTCGTCGAATTCGAATTGGGCACGAACTCGATCGCGTCGATACCGGAACGCCCCGATCTACTAATTTGGCGGCCTGAGCACAGAGCAGCCGACGGTGAAACTCTCCAGGAGTTCTCTGCACGCGTAGCTGCCTTCTGTGACGAGATCGTGGAGCGACATCTTGGAGCACGTATCGCGGTCTTCTCTCATGCTGGCACGATCGATGCAATTCTTCGATGGTCGTTGAGTCTCGCGCCGGAGTGCCCATGGCAGCACGAGTTCGACGTTGCGAACGCCTCGATAACTGAGCTAGAGTTCTGGCCACATGGTCGCATCCAGGGCGGAGCGCCACGTTACGCAGTCCTGCGGGGGATTGGAGAAGTTGGACATTTAGGAGGCCTTGTCACCGAAATTTAAGACCTTTCCTCATCATGATTAAGGCCGCGATATTCGAATGGGCATCGAACAGATCCCAATCCTCAAGGATTCTTAATTCACACCAAACGTTCAAGGAGGGGGTTGTCCCGGAATCACTCTCGAAATGACCTGGGACTGCGTGTTACGTGGTTGATGGGTTTGAGAATCTCGCAGGGCTGAACGGTTCAAGCGGTGATGAGTCGCCTGTGTCGATGTAATTGGACATAAGCTCGGCGGTGCCGGGGCTGAGCATCACGCCGCAACTGTCGTGCCCTGTCGCGACGCTAACTCCGTCCCAACCCGGAACCGGGCCGATGATCGGAACGTCGTCAGGAGAGCCAGGGCGCACCCCCGCGCGCGCTCCAATGAAGACGGCGTCACTGAGCGCCGGGAGGATGTACGTGGCATCAGACAGTATCGCGTTTATGCCGTCGACGGTGATATTTCTATCGAATTCTCCCTCATGACGTGTTGCGGCTACGAGCAAACTGCCGTCAGACTGAGGTATTGATGTTCCGTTAAAGCTGTGGACGATGAAGTCCGGCAACAAGCCCCGCTTGCGAAGCAATATCCGCTGACCCTTGACGGCCCGAACGGGTATATGCGGGGATACCAGGCCGTCAGTCAGGCCTGTCCACGGCCCTGCGGCTATCACCGTATGCCCTGCCGGATGATTTCCGCTCACGGTGCGAACACCTGTAACACGCTGACCGTTCTCTGTCATCAGGCCATTGACCTCTACGCCCTCCAGAAACGTTACTCCGAGTCGTGTTGCGGCATGCACGATTGACTCGACCATTCGCTGGCCCGTCACGTGGCCCTCGGTCGGAGAGAACACACCACCTTGAACGCCGGGATTGATTCCCGGAACCCGTTCGATGACCTCGACAGCGTCCATCCAGCGCACGCCGATGCCAAGCTCGGCCTGCCAGATCAGATCATGCCTGAGCGTGTCGGCCTCCCCGGAACTCATGGCTACTTTCAGAAGCCCGCACTGCCGGAACAACGGGTCGACTCCAACGTCGGCAAGCTCTGCGGCAAGGTGAGGGATTATATCGAGGCTGCGCATTCCCATTTCGAAGAGCGCTTCGTTGGTGTGGTCGACATGCCACAACGGAGAGAACATACCAGCCGTGGCTCCCGACGCTCCACATGCGAAGCCCTCGCGCTCGAAAACAGTGCTTTTGATGCCGCGCTTCGCCAGGTAATAGGCAATCGAACATCCGATTATACCGCCGCCTACAATGGCAACGTCCGTCGAATTTGACATGGCCCCCTTCTAGCTTCCAGAGTCGATGAGATACATGAATCGCCGAACAACGTTAGCGATCTGCTCGGCGATACCTTACCACATCGATATGGCTTCGACGAGCTAGCCACTAGAGGACTGCCGCTGATGCCGCCGAATTCGCGCTTTCTTTTCATCTGACTTCCAGTCTCCACCCGATGTTCACCCCACGTCCACCCCGTGCAGACACACATTCCAGAAAAGAACGTCGATTCACTGGCATGGTTCACGCACCAGTTATGTATTACTTCAAGAAGAGCGAGTTTCAAGTTGGAGAGTGCCAGTGCATATGGGACAGGAGACGTTTGCGAATAGGGAAATGCCGGCGAGCGTCTCAATACTACTGAGAGTCAAAAGAGACGATACTCCAAGCAGCTTGGGCTTTTATTTTCGCTGTGGCCCTGGGCCTCACCGATATTGCGCCGATACCTCCGGCTTATCCACCCGCGCCTCAAAATGCAGTCCTTACAGACAAAATCCAACTGGGGCCAGCCATAAATGGCCCAAGAGAATATGCTTCCGTACCTGCAGAATCCGCCCTTGATCTACCCCCCATCAAGGCGACCAAGACCTCGTTTTACAGAATTCGATTGGAGTATGTAACGACATCTGATTGGTCTACTCTTGAGATCGAGAACACGGAAAACATCCTCACGATGAAGCAAATGGAAGTCATAGGGGAACCCACAAGACTCAACACTCGTTTGGATAAGCTCTCACTCAACCAGTCGATTGCCTTATCCAAAGAGGAACACAGTGTTGGGGTGATCGTGGATTATGCCATATCGAGCGACACACGAAATCAAAGCATCAGATTACTCTTGAAAAAGGGCGCTTCGAATGGAAGCACTGTGCGTATATTCCTTGTCGTTGACGACCAGAGAGACCTGCTCCTTGAGATCGATCATCAAGGAACGGTGTCAGGTCAAACAGGCACGAACCCCTTGTCGTTCTCACTTGATCTTGACGAGTTCAAGAAGACCACAAAACCGGAGAAGCAGTCTGTCAAGGCACCTGTAAACAAGATGCTCTGGGCATTTTACTATTCCTGGTATCGCATTGATGGTTGGAGCAGCGCGAGGCTGAAGGACCGCCCCGCGACACTCTACGATTCTGCCGACTCAGAGGCAGTCTTGAACCACATTGAGCAAGCGCAGAGTGCAGGCATCGATGGCTTTATCTCATCGTGGTGGGGGCCTGGTCATTACACAGACGACAACCTGAAAATCCTTCTTGATAAGGCTAAGGGGAAAGATTTCTCCGTCGCCATCTATTTTGAAACACTCAAAGATGGTCAAGCCAGAGATGCTGACGAGATTTACGATTGGCTTGCCTACGCCATTTCCACCTATCGCGACGAGCCTGCCTTCATGAAAGTGGATGGACGCCCACTCATCGTTGTCTGGGCATCCAACTCGGTGGCGCTTCCTCTTTGGGATGACATATTCGCCAGGCTTAGGGAAAATGGTCTCGACGCGGTTTATCTGGCTAAAGGGTTCGATTCGGCATCCCTGGACGTGTTCGACGGGTTCCACAGGTATGGCGTATTCACGCTCTCGGACATCGCCGGTACCTTTGCTGAGGCTACGAAGACCGCTCGGTATTACACCTTGCTTTCGGAATCGTCCATGCCAAAGATAGCTGTATCTACTGTCCAGCCGGGATATGATGAGCGCCTTATTCCAGGTCGCCAGGGGAAATTCAAAGAGCGTGAGGACGGCGCGTTTTATGAGCTAACATTCCAAGCGGCTGTTAGCAGCAACCCTGACTGGATATTCATCACCTCTTGGAACGAGTGGGGAGAGCACACTTACATTGAGCCAAGCGAGCTTTACGGCAATCAATATCTGCAAATCACTCGCCGTTTCGCCGACGAATGGAAGAAGACAAAGGGCAAGGGTTCAGTTGTGGATCGGATATCCAGATAGGAACCACCACGATGCATTTGTCGCGCTGAAGTTGACGGTGTGAGCCAGTGATGGTATCGTCGGGCTTATCAAAGCTATATAGCGAATTCGGCCCGGACGACATGATATGGAAAGCGTTGAAACAAAGCGATGTCCAGGATGTCAGAGCGATGTCCATGTGGTAGTTCGCTTCTGCCCAGAATGCGGTGGCGACATGGGTGGAGCGCTGGCTCACTTGAGGGTTCTTGACCTTACCGGTTCCGGTACCCAATACTGCGGTCGCCTCATGGCTGACCTGGGGGCGGATGTAATCAAGGTTGAGCCTCCGGGCGGTGAGCCAACTCGACTACTCCAACCTTTCGCTGGAGACATAGCCGACCCCGAACGCGGCATCAATTTCCTCACCCTGAACATTAACAAAAAGAGCGTGGTACTGAATCTGAATGAAATGCGGGATAGGGAGCGCTTCCTCACCCTCGCGGCGTCGGCTGATATTATCGTAGAGGATGGCAGCAGTGGCGACCTGAAGGCTCTTGGCGTGGGATATGAGGAAGCGAGGCGAATCAATCCTGGCCTCATTTACGTCTCCGTTACGCCTTTTGGTCTCAAGGGGCCTTACAGCGATTATTTAGGCGGCGAGCTAATAGTTCAGGCTGTGGGTGGCTTGATGTACGGCTACGGCGACCCCGACGCTCGGCCGGCCATGGCGCCTTTTGCACCAGCCCACCAGTTGACGGCGCAACACGTTGCCTTCGCCGCTTTAGCCGCGTTGCGCCACCGAAACATCTCCGGTCAGGGTCAACATGTGGAAGTCTCCATCCAAGAGATCATGGCTAATATCCTTGCCTACTTTGGTCGCTATGCGTCAGACATTCAGATCAACCGGCGTCCGGGAGCAAATCCCACTTTGGCTCCTACCAACACATATCCCACAAAAGATGGGTTCATATACATGCAACCCAGCTTCCCACGGCATGTAGAAGCTCTCTTCAAATGGATAAACAGTCCTGTCTTTGAGGATGATGTCTGGAAGGACCAGGCGTTCCGCCGCCAGAACGGGGATATCCTGAATGACATAATCTCGGAATTCACCCTTGGCTTCACCAAGTTGGAATTCGCATCTGAAGCGCAGAAGCGACACATCCCAGTTACTCCCCTCATGACGATCGGCGACCTGGTTCAGGACGACCATCTCAAGTCCCGTGATTTCTTTGTGACTGTCGATCATCCTGTGGCGGGCAAATACATGACTCCCGGCGGCCCATTCCGTATGAGTGAGAGTCCGTCGCAGCTTTATCGTCCCCCTCCTCTGTTAGGCGAGCATACGGATGATGTAATGGAAAAATTGAGAGAGTCTCCCAAGGCGGAATACAGGACTCCCACCTCTTCGCCCGAAGGGAACGCCAGCGATGAGACGCCTCTACCGCTCCGGGGGCTTCGCGTTTTGGACTTTTCCAGAGTCTGGGCTGGCCCATATTTGACTCGATATCTCGCAGAGCTTGGCGCGGAGGTCTTCAAGGTAGAATCACATGTTCTGCCGGACAGAGGCCAGGCAGCAGGCCCTTTTGCATCCTTCAATTTCGCGGAGATCAACAGAGGCAAAAAGTCAATCACCCTCAACTTCAGAGAGAAGAAGGCGCTTCACCTTGTCGAGAGATTGATAGGAGTATGCGATGTCGTCGTGGAAAATTTCCGCCCTGGTGTTTTGGAGGGTTGGGGACTGGGGTACAGGCGACTTCAGGAGTTAAATCCAGAAATCATCTATCTGAACATGCCTGGAATGGGAACCTTCGGCCCTCGCTCCTCGGAGCTAGCTTTCGGCCAGAGTCTGTTGGCCTATACCGGCGTGATGGGCATTTGGGCGCACCCCGAGTCTCCTGGAATCACTCGGCCCAAGGTTCCACTGCCGGATTTCTATGGCGCTGCTACAGGCGCTTTTGCCATTCTTTCGGCACTTGAGTACCGGGACAGGGTAGGAAAGGGCCAGATGATCGAACTGGCCCAGTTGGAGGCGCTTGTGGCAACGATGGGCGTAACTTTTCTTGACTACTCGATTAATGGCCGCATCCCGGAGGCTGCGGGTAACTGGAATCCAGATGCCGCTCCACACGATGTCTACCGCTGTTTAGGGGACGACACATGGTGCGCCATCGCCTGCTATACAGACGCGCAATGGCAAGCACTCGGCGGCGCCATGGACGACCCCACATGGGCGCACGACCCTAAATTCGCCACCCTTGAGCGCCGACTTGAAAACCTGGAGGAGTTGAATACCCACATCAATGTCTGGACTCAAGGGTTGACTGCGCGACAGGTCATGCGTAGCCTGCAACGTGCAGGAGTTCCCGCGGGAATCGTAGCCAACTCCGAAGACCTGTACTACGATATCAACCTGAGAGAACGTGATTACGTAAAAACCGTGGACCACCGACCCGTCTCTGGTATCTTTGAACATCCTGGAGCCACAGTTCGTCTCAGCGAGACACCTAGCCGCATAGTAGGCCCTTGCCCCCAATTGGGACAACACAACGAATTTGTCTTTGGCGACCTTCTCGGTCTATCCAACGAGGAGATAAAGCAACTGACGGCTGAGGAAGTGATATATTAACTGATAGCTGTCATTTCTGTCGGCGTCTCTGAATATCGCTACTTCAGGTAAGGAGAAAATACATGTCACCCAAACCAGTAAGCCGCAATCGGTCAGGGTATGACTACGCCTCCTACTTTCGCGAGATGCTTGTCCAGCATGACCTCACCACAATGCCCGAAGATAAGAAATGGAGCGCAGTTCCTGAGGTCGCGCCTGACCCTCATCCGATCGTGCTTTATCTCGGCTGCAACGTGCTGCGAACGTCCCACATGATTCGCAACGTAACTGATATATTCGACCTTCTTGGCCTCGATTATATTGCAGTCGGCGGCCCTGCGTTCTGCTGCGGCATAGCCCATGATCGCAATGGTGATAAAGAGCTTGCCGAGGCTATGGGTCGCAGCGCGATACGGTTTATGGAACGCTACAAGCCAGAACGTGTCGCGATGTGGTGCCCTTCCTGTATTTTTTACTACGACGAGATATTTCAGGTTCCGACGTCATTCGAGACCCTACACGTGACCGAGCTTCTTCTGGAGAATGTCGATAAGCTTAACTTCGTTCAGGAAGTGCCTCAGCGCGTAGGCTTGCACTATCACAACAACCGACCGCGACGCATTCGTGAGGCAGAGGCCGCACGTGACCTTCTGTTGGCGGTCCCACAGTTGGAGTACGTGGAGGTTGATAGCGACGTTCTGCTTGATCGTTCGTGTTCTGCATTCAGCCAGGAAGCCATCGGGATGGACGCATGGCAGCAGATTATCGAACGTCATCTACGGCAGGCGGAAGATGCCAAAGTCGATTCTTTCGCTACGTTGTACCACGGGTGTCAACGCACCATCTGCGAATATGAGGACAAGTACCCTTTTGAAATCGAACATTACCTGAGCGTGTTTGCGCGGGCGTTGGGCATCGAACACGAAGACACTTACAAGAAATATCGGTTGTGGAATGACCCTGAGCGTGTTCTAGCAGAAATGGCCCCGTGCATGAAGGCCAACGGAGTATCTCCTGATGAGGCGCGTCAAACGGTCACGAAGACATTCAGTTCATAGGCCCTCTGCCGTCACCATGATCCGCTCATCCTCAATCGTCGTATCGTATTCCAACCGCACGATTATTCAGTCGTCGAGGTTTGGCGTGTCGCCCGTGATGCTCCTGTTCACCAGGCCTTGCACGTCCTTGGGGGCCATAGCCAGTAGGTTCTCAAGCACTTCTCGGCTGTGTTGTCCCAGGCCAGGCGCTGGCCCACCAAGTCTCCCCGGCGTCCGGGACAGCTTCCATGACGCTCCGGCGTAGGGGTGTGTTCCAGAGTCAGGGTGTTCGATAGTCTCGAAAAACGCGCGGGCCTTTAGCTGTGGATTGTCTGGCAATTCATGCGCTTTGAGGACTGGGCCGCTCGGTATGGATCTCGACTGCAAAACACGGGCTATTTCGTATGAATTCTTATCTCGCGTCCATTCAGCCACAAACTCGTCTAACTCTTCAACATGAGCCAGTCGGCTTTGCAGGTCGCAGAAGCGCAAGTCTGACGCCAGTTCAGGCTTTCCCATGATCTCGCACAGGCGCGACCACTCCTCGTCACATCGCACGGCTATGGCTACCCATGCGTCGTCGCCGTTGCAAGGGTAATTATTATGGGGAGCCATCTTTTCGCTGTGATTGCCGCGCCGTCCCGGGATTCTACCATTCATGGTGTACTCCATCACCTGACCAGCGATGGCGCTTATAGACGTCTCTTGCTGCGAGAGGTCTATAAGCTGGCCCCGACCAGTCCGGCTGCGGTGGTGCAAGGCAATCATAAGAGAAGCCATACCCATCAGTCCGCCGATGGCGTCGGTGTGCATCATGCCAGATGTCATAGGGGGGCTGTCCTTGTAGCCCAGAAGAGAGGCTATGCCAGACATCGGCTCTGTCGTGCCGCCGTTGCCCATATACATCGAGTACGGGCCTGTGCAGCCGTATGTGGGCATACGCAGCAGTATCGCGCTCGGGTTGGCCTTTCGCAGAACAGTGTAATCCAGGCCCAGATTGGGCAGAACTCTTGCGGAAAAGTTCTCGGCGACGATGTCCGAAATACTCACAAGCTCCAGAAATATCTCCCTGGCTTCACTGTCGTTCAAGTCTAGCGTGATGGCCTTTTTGCCTGTATTGACTGAGTTATATGCGGCGTTGCGATTGTATGGTCGCTCACCAGGATTGTTGTCCGGGTACGTGCCGGAGGTCCGGGGCGGATAGCCGCCTCTCCAGGGGTCGATCCGGTCTAAAGCCTCTACCTGAATTACATCTGCACCCATGTCCGCGAGCAGCCTCGTGGTGTAGGCCCCCGCCCACGCCTGCGTAAGGACGGTGGCGCGAACGTGTTCCAGTGGCAGTTTTCCTGCTTTCTTTTGCTCCAATCTAGACGACGGCTCCTTCCTGCCAACGCCTGAGGTCTTCTCGACTGTAGCCCAACGCGTTGCAGAATATATCCTCGTTGTGCTGACCCTTCAGAGGCGCGGGCCCGCTGAAAGTCCACGGGGTCTCGCTCATCTTGAATGGCGCTCCAGGAAAGGTAACGCTGCCTGCAACCGGATGGAGAGACTCTACGAAAAAGTTCCTCTCTTGAAGATGGGGGTCATGAACCAGTTGTCCTACGTCGAGCGTCATTCCCACTAGAATGCGCAAGGGAGCGAGTCCGTGAAAAAGCTCCTCCATCGTGTATTTGGCAAGGCGTGGCAGCAAAAGCTCTTCAAGCTCCTTGCTGTGCTTTCGCCGGTCTGCTGCGGTGGCGAAGCGAGCATCCTCCGTCATCTCAGGCTCGCCGAAGAAAAGCCACATGTATTCCCAGGTGGCGTCATGCCGAACGTTCAGGGCCACGTAGCCGTCTTTGCAGGGCAGGAGAGGTGTAGAGCCTCGCTCAGGCGATTGGCCGGAATGCATAGCACCAAGGAACTGCGGGCCAAACATGGACACCGCCGCTTCCTGTATGGAGATGTCCACGTGTTGCCCTTCGCCGCTGATGCCCCTGTAAGCCAGGGCGGTCATGGCCCCGGCAAAGGCACTTGCCCCGCCCTGATAATAGGACTCGAATCCAGGCTCCTTCAGAGGCTCCCTATCCGGCCTACCGTTAACATAGCCCAGGCCAGACACAGCGTATTCAATCAGGTCTGTGGCCTGGTAATGACACCAAGGCCCGGTCTGACCAAAGGGAGTTATGGAAGCGAGAACAATACCAGGTTTGATCTGTTCGAGAGTGTCGTAGCTGAATCCAAGCTGCTCCATATAGCCCGGCGTGAAGCTCTCCACAACTACATCCGAGAGTTCTATCAGCTTCCTGAGCAGGCTTTTGCCTTGCTCTGTTTCGATGTCCAGGGTGACGTCGCGCTTGTTGGTGTTCAGGTATAGGAAGATGCCGCTAGTTTCATCGTTGGCTATGTCATCAGGAAATGAGCCGAGGTCTCGGGCTTCGTCACCACCTAACGGCTCAACCTTGATTACATCTGCTCCGAAGTCGGCGAACAGCTTGGTACAGAATGGGCCAGCGATGCCTGTTGAAAGGTCTACAACTTGAAGGTCGGAGAGGGCACTCATTTAGCCTTCACCCATTACCGCTGGTCGCCGAACCGCTCATCCCTTGCCTTCGCCCGTTGTGTTCCCATGCCTTGTTCGAAAGAGTCTCCGCCGTCACGCTCGCGGCGGTAGGCAATCGACAGGGCGTGTGTCTGGAAAGAGCTGGTAACAGCAGTACGAAAGCCCATATCGTCTTGCATCTGGTTGACCGAGAACTTGGAGATACGCAAAGCGAATGGGTCTTGCAGGACTATGTGCTGGGCCAGCGCCATCGTCTCCTCTTCTAGCTTGTCGCGAGGCACGACGCGGTTGACCAGCCCCAATCTTTTCGCTTCGTCGGCGTTTATCCAGTCTCCTGTGAAAAGATACTCCTTGGCCTTTCTGAAGCCTATCTCCCAGGGGAGGCTGGCATACTGCACATGGGGGCCGCCCCATCGCACGGTGCGGTCTGAAAACTTGGCATCCTCAGAAGCCACAATAAGGTCGCATGCTGTCGCCAGTATAAGGCCGCCCATAATGCAGTAACCTTGAACCTGCGCGATGGTAGGCTTGGGGAAGTCGCGCCAGCGCAGAACGTTTGCGAAGTTCTGGTTCCAGCTTCGTTGGTACGCGCCGGGAATTCCAGGAGAGTATGGGCGACGCTCTCTGTCTGCCTTCTCCTGTGGGCTGCCCAGGTCATGGCCTGACGAGAAGTGTTCACCAGCGCCCGCAACGATGACCACGCGCACCGAATCGTCGTCTGCGGTCTTCATCAGAGCGTCGTCGAACTCTTCCAGCATGATGCGGCTCTGAGCATTACGCACTTCGGGACGATTCACCGTAATCTTGAGAACGGCGTCTGTCTGGTCTAGCAGCAGCGTCTCGTAGGTCATTGGCCCCTCCACATGACAAACCTGTTTCTTGTATATGGTGACGTGTTTCATAGTACCAGAAAACGCCTGGGGATTCCCAAGAAAAAACCTGGCGTCCAACACCTGCTTGACGCCCTACTATGCCCTTGCTACACTCATCCCATTCGGAGAGGGCAGAATCCCGGCAATCCAATAACAGCAGTTCTATTGCCTAAATTCTGATAAATGCCGAACTGTAACTAAGAGCGTCTAACAAAACCATTATTGGAACAGAAAGCGAGAGCAGATGATGGCACAACCTATGGCCAAGAAAGCCTCATGTATGTCTGCCCTGCGCTCATATCGAACCCGTAAGCGTCGGAACTGATGAAGCCAACTCAGGCTTCTCTCAACCACCCATCTATGCACACCCAACCCGCTGCCATGCGGCTCACCTCGCTTGGCCAGCAGCGGCCAGATATGTCGCTTCTTCAACTCCTTGCGAACAGGCTCAGAGTCATACCCTCTGTCTCCCTGCGCCTGAAGAGGACGCTTGCGAGGCCTGCCTCGCTTGCCCTTGACAGCAGGTATGGCATCCACCAACTCAAGGGCTTGGGTGACATCGTGAGCGTTCGCGCCAGTCAACCTGACCGCCAGTGGAATGCCCTGGGCATCGGTTATGATATGATGCTTGCTACCCGCCTTCGCCCTGTCCGTGGGGTTGGGGCCTGTTTTCTGCCCCCAAAAACTGCTCGCACTGAAGCACTGTCCAGCACTGCGCGAGTCCAGTCTATGCGCTCAGCTGCTTGCAGGCGCTCAAGGCATACCAAGTGGATGCGCTCCCAGACTCCCGACTGGTGCCAATCTCTGAGGCGCCTCCAGCAGGTCATCCCACTGCCACAGTCCATCTCCTTGGGTAGGTCTTCCCAGCCAATGCCTGTCTTTAGTACGAACAGTATCCCACTTAGGACCTGTCTGTCAGGTATCCTGGGCCTTCCTCCTTTCGGCTTCGGTGGTTGTGGCGGCAGTAAAGGTTGCACCAGTTCCCAGAATTCATCGCTTACAAGGGGCTTAGACATTAGGTCATCCTCCTCCAGAGAATGTCCAGATTCTAACCCCTTTTATTAGGTTTTGTTAGACGCTCTAAGCCTTGGCCCAGATATTCTACAAAACGATTGGAGGTATTTCATGAAGTCTAGGCTTGATTTACTCCAGTAATCTTTCCTTGTGGTAATATGACCACGAATTGTCCTGGAGGGAAATGAATGTCTGAACAACTGGACGGGACAATAGCACTCGTCACCGGAGGCGGGAGAGGCTTAGGAAGAGCGTTCGCAGAGGCTCTTGCTCAAGCGGGATCATCGGTAGCTGTAACAGCGCGCTCTGAAGACCAGCTTGCCGAGACTGTTAAATTAATTGAGAGTGCAGGTGGACGCGCTCTTGCTATTGCGGGAGATGCTTCCAACCCACAGAGTGTAGAGCAAGCGGTGACTGCCACTGAACAGCAGCTAGGGCTGGTGGATCTTCTGGTAAACAACGCGGGTGTTACCGGAGAGATCAAAGAAGATTGGCTGACGGACCCCGATGAATGGTGGCACACGCTCGAGATCAACTTGCGTGGCTCTTATATGTTTACCCGTCGAGCATTGCCCGGAATGATCGAACGAGGCAGAGGCCGGGTTATCAATATTTCCAGCGGCGCTGCTTTGGGTCGTCTTCCTTACGCTAGTAGTTATACAGTATCAAGAGCCGCAATCTCGCAGTATTCGAATATCCTTGCCAGGCAACTAGAAGACACTGGGGTGACTGTTTTCGCATTTGCCCCAGGTTTTGTGCGTACGGAGATGACAGAACGGGTCTCCAGCTCGCCGGACATTCATAGCTCGACGCGAAAAATCTTGAGCGCAAGATTCGAGGAAGGCGCAGAAACTCCTCTGGAAACCTGCGTGAATATGTTCATGTTCTTGGCCTCAGGCAGGGCCGACGCTTTAACCGGTAGGCACATCAGCGACTCAGAGGATGAGGCTGACCTGCTACGGCGCGCTGAAGAAATACAGCAAAACGATTCGTACACTCTGCGGTTGCGTTTGTAACGACAAAATGGAATGGTCGGGTGCTCGGAACAGTACACGCACAGACGAGCAAAAAGATTCCTCAAGCTGAAGCGGATGGATTAATTGCCGACGCTCGGGAGATCATTGACCTTTTGACTAGGGCGTGTTTGCAAACTATTGCCTAAATTCTGATAAAAACCAAACTGTAAATTGCCGCTGCCCCAAATAATCTACAAAACGATTGGAGGTATTTCATGAATCTACTTGTGATTTCTGGTGGAAGTCATCCTTATGAGGAATCCACACCAATTTTAGAGGAGTTTCTCAAGGCCGCAGGTCACGATTTAACCGTCACTGAAGACGCCAGCGTCCTGGCCGATTCCGATAAAATGAACTCGTATGATGCCCTGGTGTTCAATACGATGAGGGCTGGCGAAAATGGCATGACCAAGGATGAGCAGGCCGGAATGACCAGCTACATCGAGGGCGGCAAGGGCTTCGTGTGCATCCACATCTCTGGCTCGGCCTCCGAAGACTGGTTTGAGTACTACAATATCACGGGAGGCGGTTGGGTCCCTGGCAAGAGCTACCATCCTCCGTACGGCAAGTTCACTGTGAACGTGAAGAACGCAAATCATGCAGGCGCGCAGAGTATATCGGACTTCGAGACTAACGATGAGTTTTATCTGGGAAACCTCGAGTACAAGGAAGACGGCGGCAATGACGTTTTCCTAACCTCTGATTTCGAGGGAGGAGTCCTTCCAAGGAATGCTGTAGGGCGTGAGCCGATCGAAATGGCAGGCGGAACATATCCTCTTGGCTGGACGCGCAGCTTCGGAAGCGGCAAGGTATTTGTAACCTTGCTAGGACATAACGGATTGAGTTTCAAGACGCCTGAATTTCAGAAAATAATTCTTAATGGAGTAGACTGGGCCACCAACAAGGCCTAACTTTAACAGAGAGGACATGATTTTCAGATGGACTTGAAACTGAAGGGCAAAGTCGCCCTGGTTGGAGGGGCCAGCAAGGGCCTGGGAAGGGCGTGCGCCGATGTGCTAGCGCAGGAAGGGGTAAACCTCACCATATGCAGTCGCACGCGAGCAGACCTGGAGCAGGCGGCAGAGGAAATTCGTCAGTCAAGCGGCTCCCAGGTCCTGGTACATGCGGGCGATCTGGACAGTTACGAGACGATTCGGGACGTGGTGGCCTCCACTGTCGAGCATTTCGGGCAACTGGACATCCTGATTAATAACTCCGGCGGCCCTCCGCTTGCCAGAGCCGCGACTGCCGATGAAGACACCTGGAATACCGCAATACAGCGTTCGCTTTTGTTTTTCGCTCGCATGTCCAGAGAGGCTATTCCTCACATGAAAAGACAAGGCGGAGGGCGAATCATAAACATTCTCGCCGCTACGGTCTACCAACCTATCGATAATCTGGCCCTGTCCGGTGCGACCAGAATGGGCGTAGTCGCCTTCTCCAAGAGTCTTGCCGATGAGGTTGGCAGAGACAACATCCTGATTAACAATGTCTGCCCTGGCTCTATTCTGACAGATCGCATGTTGTCAAATGTTACCTCTCGCGCAAATGAGTTGGGCATTCCTGTCGAGCAAGCACTCGATGAGCGGGCAGCCGAAACTGCTATCGGACGCATCGGGCGACCTGATGAGTTTGCGTACCTGGTCGCATTTCTCGCATCTGAGAAGGCCAGCTACATAACAGGGACAACTATGCTGGTGGATGGCGGGCTGGTGCGTTCGATGCTGTGACAGACCGCTTTCCGCTCAGTCGAGGCTTTGTTCTCGACTGAGCGGAAAGCGGTGCTTTGCTAACTATTGTGTGAGTGGTGACTAGTGGTTCAACGTTTTTGTATTGATGGGTAGAGTGACTTTAGCTTGATGCGCGCATCCTCGGTAGTGAAGCGCCAATCCACTCGTATCACATCCCGGTTGCGTTGATTCTGCCAAGCATTGACCTCGCCGCGCAGGATGTCTTGATTGGCAATCCGTCGGTCCAGGCACTGTCGAGCCAGCACACCGATCTCTATCTCCGCCATATTCAACCAACTCCCGTGTTTGGGAGTGTAGTGTATCTCCAGTCGCTCAGCTATACGCCTCGCCTCAGCAGGCTCGAATGCCTCGTATAGCGAGGACAGCTTGTGAGTGTTGAGATTGTCCATTACCAGCACGATCCGGTCTCTGTCAGGGTAGTCCTCGTCGACCAGTTTCTTTATCACATGCGCCCAGTCCACCTTCGTGCGACGCTCTCTGACCTCGACTCGGCGCCATCCGTCCAACGGTGCAAACAGCATGAACAGGCTGCTCACTCCATTGCGCTCGTATTCGTAGTCGTATGCCGCCGATAAGCCGGGCGCTGCGGGACGCGGCACTCGCGTCTCCTTGACTTGCTGTTTGCTCGTCTCATCCATGCACACCAGAACCTCATTCCCATCGTACGGCCGTTGGTAGACCTCCAGTACGTCTTCCATCACGTCTTCCATCGCGCACACAAACTCCGCGCTCTGACCGGGCGGGATGCACCAACTCTGCTTCAGCCACGGCTTCAGTTCGTTTTTTTTTTAAGCGCCTGGCGAACCGTCTCGGTGCTAATGGTCCCGACTATCTCACACTCGACCAACTGGTCAGCCAACAGCTTCAGGGTCCAACTGGCACACGCCCCTCCGGCGGTTCCCCGCAGGCCATCGCTATCAACCGTGCTTCACCTTCGCCGTCCAGTCTCTTTTGACGCCGACGCAGTTGCTTTTTGCGATTCAGCGCAGACTCGACCCCCTCCTCCACACAGCGCTTGCGTATTCGCTCGACCGTTGACTGTCCCACACCGAGCGCGCTGGTGATGTCCGCGTCCTTCATTCCCCCGTCCGAGCGTGACTCATCGCTCATCAGCAGAATGCGCGCATGGGTCTGTTTGTACGCCGCAGCCCGACCGCGTGAGACCAAGGCGTTGAGTTCCTGTTGTTCGTCGGTAGTCAGTCTGATACGGTACTTCTTGGTAGACATCATGGTTCCTCCTCGGTTCAACGTTACGATTGAACCCCCAAGAGGAACAATGACTATCATGGTATTCATTTCAATGATGTTGGACCACTAGGTTGTGTTGACATTTGGTGCATAATGGATACATGTCAACGACTGAATTACGCAATGAACAATGGTCGAAAATCCTTGAATTTCTGCGCTCATGCCCAGACCTCTACGTTGGAGAGGAGGACGATTGCAGGCGCTACGTCGAGGCCATCCTGTGGATGGCACGAAGTGGTGCTCCTTGGAGACTGCTGCCTGAGCACTACGGTCACTGGAACAGCGTATATAAGCGCTTCGCACGCTGGTGTGAAAAGGGTGTATGGGAACGAATGCATCAGCATTTTGTGCAAGACCCCGATATGGAGCATGTCATCATTGATAGCACTGTGATAGCACTGTGATAGCACTGTGGTTCGCGCTCATCCCTGTGCTGCTGGAGCCTCCAAAAAAACGGTGGCCAATCGGCCCAAGCTCTTGGCCGGAGCCGAGGCGGGTTCAGTACCAAGATCCACGTGAGCGTGGATGGATTGGGCAACCCGTTGCGCTTTGAGCTCACAGCAGGTCAACGTCACGACATCACCCAGGCACAGGCATTGATTGCTGATTTCGAAACCGAGCATGTGATTGCTGATAAGGGATACGATTCGATGGATTTTCTCCAATGCATCCTGGGCAGGGGCGCGTTACCTGTGATTCCACCTCGGTCAAATCGAAAGACGCCACGAGAGTATGATGAGTACCTTTACCGAGAGCGCCACCTTGTGGAGTGTTTCATCAACAAGATCAAGCACTACCGGCATATCTTCTCTCGCTTTGACAAGCTGTCATCGCGTTTCCTGGGATTCTTGAACTTCGTCGGTGCTCTCATATGGCTCAGATGAAATGTCAACACAACCTAGCTTATCTATTCACTCTGTGGACACGTATCCCAGGCGCGCAGCTTCGTCACTAACCGCTTTGATGCCCAGAATCTGCCTCAGAAGAATATCCGAGATTATGTCCCAGATATCAGGGGGCATTGCGGCCTGCACCCCGGCGTCTCCGTCATCCGGGTCTTTGAACTGAAACAGCAGTTTCGCAATACCGGATGCTTCGTAGCTCGGCCCAGGTGCCCAGCCATCCCCGTCGCGGTCGACATAGGGGTCGCCTGCAGAGACCTCGTCCAGATCGTAAGTCGAAGCCTCAAGCCCCAGAACATTATTCAGTTCTTCCAATACGAAATTGGCGATCAGAGCCTGCCCTGTGTATCCGGGGTGAACTCCATCCAGAGTGAATCCTCCACCCCTTACCCACTTTCTGCTCAAGACGCGGCCATCAACGATTATCTCAATTTTGCCGGTAAGAGCGTCATTCAGGTACTGGCCGACGTCAATGGCGTGTACGCTAGGCCCTCCTGACTCCGCAGTAGCCTTTATGGCAGCGTTGAAGCCGTCGATACGAACCCTGATGAACTGGCTTTCTGCCTCCGATAGCACAAGCCCATCACGCTGCTCCCCATCCTGCTCTAGGGATGCTCTGAATAAGTCCCGATGGCTTGTGGGATAGTAAAATAGGGCCAAGGCCTGAAGACGGGGGAGGAGAGGCAATGAACCAGCCGACGTTTGCGGACTTGGACTACGAGAGCAAGAAGCGAAAGACTCGCCGGGAGAAGTTCCTTGAGCGCATGGATGGACTGATCCCTTGGGAAGAGTTGGAAGAGCGCATTCGACCGTTCTATCCCAAGGCCGGTCGTGGTCGGCGGCCCTACGAGTTATCGGTGATGCTACGGATACACTGCGTGCAGTTGTTTTACAACCTGAGCGACCCTGGGATGGAGGACATGCTCTATGAGGTCGAATCGGTGAGGCGGTTCGTAGGGCTGAGACTGCCTGGGCCGCTGCCGGACGAGACGACGATTCTGAACTTCCGCCACCTGCTGGAAGAGCATGAGTTGGGCGCGGGTCTGTTCGAGGAGATCAACCGCTATCTGGAGTCCAAGGGTCTCCGTCTTCAGGAGGGGACGATAGTGGACGCGAGCATCATAGCGGCGCCCTCATCGACGAAGAATCGGGCTAAAGAGCGCGACCCAGAGATGCACCAGACGAAGAAGGGTAACGAGTGGCACTTCGGGATGAAGGTGCACATCGGTGTGGACTCGCAGACGGGAGTGGTGCACAGCATGACCACGACATCTGCGAACGTGCATGACCTGACTGAGTTGCCCCGGTTGCTGCACGGTGGGGAGTCTCAGGTGTGGGGAGATGCTGGGTATCAGGGAGTTGACAAGAGGCCGGGGAACCGGGGCTTGGACGTGGAGTGGCAGGTGGCGATGAGGCCCGGCCAGCGTCGGAAGCTGGAGCCTGGGAGCCCTGAGGCGGTGTCGGAGAAGCGCAAAGCGTCGGTCAGAGCTAAGGTGGAGCATCCGTTCCTGTACATCAAGCGGCACTTCGGCTACGCCAAGGTCCGCTACAGGGGGCTGTCCAAGAACACGCAGCGGCTGATGACGCTGCTGGGGTTTGCCAACTTGATGAGGGCCGAACAGTACCTGGCGGCGTGAGACCTTGTATAAGTGCGCCCAAAATCAGGGCTAAGGGCGGCGAAAGGCCCTGTCAGGGCCGGTTGTAGGCCGACAATAACCCTCACCACGGTGCCATGAGGCAATTTAACGCCCCCAAAACCACTCCGGTCAACTCGGCCCAGCCTGAAGCCGATTGTTCAGAGCATCCCTAGTGGTTCATTGACGTAATCCACCGAGTAACCGGTGCTCATAAGGGCATACATGAGGCCGAAGGTCAGTAGCGAAATTCGATCTCCCTTGAGAGGGTCTGTGATCGGCTCTCCAGGCGGCGCTACGCGCTTGAACGTCGAAGGGACGGTGTAAGCAGGATCAAGCTTCTGAAGGTAGTATTCAATATCATCTGAGTCGAAAAGGTATCCCACCGCGCTATAGTAGGGCAATGTCAGCAGGAACAGGTCTGTCTCGACTGGAGAAAAGGCATAGGCAAGCCGAAGACGGTTCACAAGTCGCTGGTACTGGTTTGCGAACTCTTGCAGATCGGTCAGATTGCGCGTTATTGAGTCCGGGGTGTATGGCTCGAACGACACTTCGCCCACTAGCCGACCGAATCCGAAGAGCAACCTTAGCAAAGGATTGAGTTCCGGCGCGACTTGCTTGAATGGAATAGGCTGAAACTCTGGGTTGCTTCCGCCACCACCCAGGGCCGCTAGACTCGAATCGTTATTTCCCACCCAGAACATCACTATGGCCCGGTCTATACCCACATTAGGCGCGCCCGTCCTTAGCAGCCATTTGGCCGAGCCAATCTGCGATACCGGTTGACGGGCTAGCAGATTGATGGGGTACATTACCTTGTCATATTTGTCGTCCAATCGTGACGGCAGGAATTTGTCGGAGAGCAGGCTTTCATCGATAAACGACTCATCAACGCCAGCGCGTCTGTAATACCTGATGCCTTCGACTGTGAAGGAGTCAGCGCCGTCCACCGCGAGGTTGGTTGGGACGATAGCCGGGTTTATCCGATTTTCCTGCTCATCGAATAGGGGTTGGACGAAGTGCAAAGGAGTCACATCATCGAGGCGGTCAACAACAAGCTGGAGAAAACCATTCAGTGTGTTGGTAGAGTTGTTAGTTGCATCCATAGTGCCGTGAGTCAGGCTGTCGCCAATGCCGATAACCAGCGTGGGGGGTTCCGACTCGGCATCGGCCCCGGTAAACCCACTTTCCGAGAACCACAACAGAGGAAGGCAAAGAAAAAGGCACCAGATCAGGCGATATGAACGTATGATATGTTGCAGGGCGTTGATGCTCAACACTGTCATGAGCCTCCTTATGAACTGTTAACCCACGCTTGTAAGAACAGACCTGCTGCACCAGAAGATGCAGTAGGCCTGCAATGAAGCAAACAGTAACATCGTCTCCTGATGCCGTCAACCTTCACCTGAGCCTGCCCAGGCATTTCACTGAACATATCCCTCACCGCCATTACGTCAGCGAGCTGAACACAAGCCTTCGGGCAATTGACAACGTCAACAGGGGGCCGTATAGTCCGTGCTATCCCAGTATGTTGCGTATTTGAATACCTATGACACGAACACAGTCATTAGTGATGATAGAGATTGGGAGAGGTCGAAATGGTTAGCGCTGACACTTTGCGAACGACTATCGGCGAGCTTTTGGATCACCAGGCTGACCGATTCGCGTCACATGAAATGCTTGTTCACGTGGAACACGGCATCAGGTACACCTACGCAGAGTTTCGCGATGATTGCGACCTTATGGCCCGTGGCCTCATGGCGGTGGGCATCAGAAAGGGCGATCACGTCGGCATATGGGCAACGAACTATTCCGAGTGGGTCGTGGCGCAATTCGCGACTGCGAAAATCGGCGCGGTGCTTGTCACGGTGAACCCTGCATATCGTACCTTTGAGCTTGAATACGTCCTTCGTCAGTCCGAGGCCCATGCCCTCATCCTCATAGGAAACTTCAGGACTTCAGACTACGTTGCGATGCTCAACGAGGTGCTGCCGGAACTCCGCAATTCATCGCCGGGCCAGTTGCAGAGCAGCAAGCTGCCCAACCTGCGCCACGTCATCTTCATCCCTCCGTACCCTCAAGAATCGGAAGGGGATACAGAGCGTCCGGCGGGCGTGTGGCTATGGGACGAGTTGCGCACACGCGCGAGCGGGGTAACTACTGCTAACCTGATAGAGCGGCAGGCTGCGTGCGATTCTGATGATGTGATAAATATCCAGTATACTTCCGGCACGACGGGCGTTGCTAAGGGAGCTATGCTGACCCATTACAATCTGATCTCAAACGCGTACCATATCGCACAGGGTATGAGCCTCACAGATCAGGACAGATTGTGCATCCCTGTGCCTTTTTATCACTGCTTTGGCTGTATACTCGGCACACTCGCCTGTGTGACACGTGGTTCAACCGTCGTAATTCCAGCCGAGTATTTCGACCCCCTGAGGACGCTAGAGACAGTGGAGCAAGAACGCTGCACCGCGCTGCATGGCGTGCCAACGATGTTCATTGCGGAGCTTGGACACGCTGACTTCAGCAAGTTCAACCTGAAAACGTTGCGCACGGGCATAATGGCAGGCTCGCCATGTCCTATCGAGGTGATGCGTCAGGTTATCGATCAGATGGGAGTAAGCGAGATAATCATCGCTTACGGTCAGACTGAGGCATCGCCAGTCATAACTCTCACAAGCACGAGCGACCCAATAGAGAAAAGGGTAAGCACAGTCGGCCCCGCTCTCCCGGATGTAGAAGTGAAGCTGATAGACCCTGAGACGGCGGAGGAGACTCCGCAAGGTGAGCAAGGCGAGCTATGGACACGCAGCCACATGGTGATGAAGGGCTATTACAACATGCCCAATGCCACCGAAGCAGCCATAGATGCCGATGGCTGGCTGCACACCGGTGACCTCGCCACCATGGACGCGGACGGCTACTACAAGATAACCGGGCGACTCAAGGACATGGTCATTCGCGGCGGAGAAAACGTATATCCGCGAGAGATCGAGGAGTTCCTGTACACACACCCTAAAGTATCAGACGTTCAGGTCGTCGGCGTCCCCGACGTAAGATTCGGTGAAGAACTCATGGCATGGATAATGCTCAAGCCGGGTGAGAACGCTATCGAGGATGAAATCAGAGACTTTTGTCGAGGTAAGATCGCCCATTACAAGATTCCTCGCTACGTGAAGTTTGTATCCGAATTCCCCATGACAGTGACCGGCAAGATTCAGAAGTTCCAGATGCGTGAGGTAGCGATAAAAGAGCTTGGACTTGGGGACGCGGCGAAAATAGAGACTGCCTGACGAATCGCATAAGATATCAACACAACCTTGTTTAGGAGGAGAGGATGTCAGTCTTCGTACTGGTTCATGGTTCATTTCAAGGTGGCTGGATTTGGAAGCCGACCGCAAAGCTTTTGCGCGACGCGGGACATACCGTTTACGCGCCGACGTTAGATGGCTGTGCGGAGCGCCGCCATCAGATTCGTCCTGGCATTACTATCGCGACGCAGGCGCAAGAGGTTGCCGACCGACTGCTTTACGAGGACCTGCGAGATGTGGTTCTGGTTGCCACAAGTACCGGCGGCCTCGTAGCATGCAAGACCGCCGATCTTGCGCGAGAGCGTATCAGCCGCCTGGTGTTTGTCGACGCGCTGGCTCCACAGCCGGGCGAACTCGTTCCAGATATCGTTGTTCGCAATCCCGACTCTCCGGTGGTGACGACGGAGCTGACTCGCGGGCCGTCACGAGAGGATGCCGAAAACCGCTTGTTTGCCGACCTTGAGCCAGAGTTGCGGGCATGGGCAATAGAGCGTTACACGATGCATCCTATCGAAGCATCAGACGCGCCGGGCGAACTGGACGGTTTCTGGTCACAGGCCTGGAAAACCACAGTTGTCAGATGCCGCCTCAGCGCCAACCCTTCTGAGGCTCACCAGCGTCGCACAGCGGAAAAGCTCAACGCTGACTGGCATGAATTGGACGCCGGTCATTATCCCATGTTGAGTCACCCGGCGGAGTTGTCACGGTTACTGCAATTGGGAGGATAATCGCACTGGCTCGCCAGAGTAAACACTAACCAGAAGAAAACCAGTCAAGGAGGGGTCAAGATGGGTGATGTAGGTCTCATGAGTTTGAGGGTTCCAGGCGCATCCTGGCGAGAGGTGCGTGAGATTGCCATGCTTGCCGACGAGTTGGGCTATAGCAGCCTGTCAACGGGCGAAGCATGGGGCGAGGATGCCTTTACCTCGCTGGCCCAACTTGCGGCGGTAACCTCACGCATTCGAATAGGCACAAGCATCGTTCCAGTGTTCGCGCGCTCGCCAGCGAATATCGCGATGACCGCGCTCAACATGGACGTCATGTCCGAGGGGCGCTTTTTTCTAGGCCTGGGAGCCAGTGGTCAACTGGTCATTGAGGACTTGCACGGAGAGGTTTTCAGCAAACCTTTGACGCGAATACGAGAGTACATTGATATCATACGCAAGGCAATGAAAGGCGAACGCCTTGACCACGACGGGGAGTTTTTCCAGACCAAGCGATTCAGGCTGCGGTTTCAGCCATACCGTCCTGATCTGCCGATATACATCGCTTCCTTGAGTCCGGCCAGCCTGCGACTCACTGGCGAACTGGCCGATGGCTGGCTGCCGCTCTTTCTCGCTCCTTCGCGGATGGACGCTTCGGTCGCCGACCTCAAAGCTGGGGCCGAGGCAGCGGGACGCTCCTTGGACGATATCGCCATTTCCCCGCAGGTGTCAACTTACGTCACCGATGATGCTGCGGCGGCGCGTGACCGGGAACGACCTCATATCGCCTTTTACATTGGCGGCATGGGAGTGTTCTATCACCAGCATATGCACCGCATCGGCTTCGGGGCAGAGGCCGACCGCGTTCGTGAGGCATATGCCAACCGCGAGCGCGATAAGGCGGCGGAGCTTGTCACCGACGAAATGGTCGATGCTGTGACTATCATCGGCAATCCCCAACAGTGCCGCGACCAGTTCCAGACCTTTTTCGACGCCGGAGTAACTGAGGTCCGGCTGGTGCTCAATGAGCCTGACAAAGAGTCCTACATTCGGGTGGTCAAAGAGTTGGCTCCAAACGGATAGGGTTTCAAGGCTATTGTTCTGTCACGCCTGTTATGATGATCCTTCCACGGAAGGACACCTTCGCCTTAGTCCTCTCCCGTCGAAGGAGAGGAAACAAGGCCCCTTCTCCCTTGATGGGAGAAGGCTGGGATGAGGGTGAAGCGCATCTACCAAAGCATCGTTGACACAGCACTAGTGGTCCAACATCATTGAAATGAATACCATGATAGTCATTGTTCCTCTTGGGGGTTCAATCGTAACGTTGAACCGAGGAGGAACCATGATGTCTACCAAGAAGTACCGTATCAGACTGACTACCGACGAACAACAGGAACTCAACGCCTTGGTCTCACGCGGTCGGGCTGCGGCGTACAAACAGACCCATGCGCGCATTCTGCTGATGAGCGATGAGTCACGCTCGGACGGGGGAATGAAGGACGCGGACATCACCAGCGCGCTCGGTGTGGGACAGTCAACGGTCGAGCGAATACGCAAGCGCTGTGTGGAGGAGGGGGTCGAGTCTGCGCTGAATCGCAAAAAGCAACTGCGTCGGCGTCAAAAGAGACTGGACGGCGAAGGTGAAGCACGGTTGATAGCGATGGCCTGCGGGGAACCGCCGGAGGGGCGTGCCAGTTGGACCCTGAAGCTGTTGGCTGACCAGTTGGTCGAGTGTGAGATAGTCGGGACCATTAGCACCGAGACGGTTCGCCAGGCGCTTAAAAAAAAACGAACGAACTGAAGCCGTGGCTGAAGCAGAGTTGGTGCATCCCGCCCGGTCAGAGCGCGGAGTTTGTGTGCGCGATGGAAGACGTGATGGAAGACGTACTGGAGGTCTACCAACGGCCGTACGATGGGAATGCTGAGCGACTGGTTCTGGTGTGCATGGATGAGACGAGCAAACAGCAAGTCAAGGAGACGCGAGTGCCGCGTCCCGCAGCGCCCGGCTTATCGGCGGCATACGACTACGAATACGAGCGCAATGGAGTGAGCAGCCTGTTCATGCTGTTTGCACCGTTGGACGGATGGCGCCGAGTCGAGGTCAGAGAGCGTCGCACGAAGGTGGACTGGGCGCATGTGATAAAGAAACTGGTCGACGAGGACTACCCTGACAGAGACCGGATCGTGCTGGTAATGGACAATCTCAACACTCACAAGCTGTCCTCGCTATACGAGGCATTCGAGCCTGCTGAGGCGAGGCGTATAGCTGAGCGACTGGAGATGCACTACACTCCCAAACACGGGAGTTGGTTGAATATGGCGGAGATAGAGATCGGTGTGCTGGCTCGACAGTGCCTGGACCGACGGATTGCCAATCAAGACATCCTGCGCGGCGAGGTCAATGCTTGGCAGAATCAACGCAACCGGGATGTGATACGAGTGGATTGGCGCTTCACTACCGAGGATGCGCGCATCAAGCTAAAGTCACTCTACCCATCAATACAAAAACGTTGAACCACTAGTTCGCTTCGGCAATCCTTCTGTGGTAGCATAACTTCGGCTCCGAAGGGTGTTGATGCTATGCGCAGCAATTGGCTTCGTTCATCTGACGGCGCATACCTTATTTCTTCAAATGTGGGATGAAAAATGGCAAAAGCACAATATGAAATCGACCATTACCTTGAAGCCGCTCATGCGCTGGTGCCCTCTGTGGCGGAGGCCGCGGATCGTATCGACCGTGAGCGCGAGATACCGCCAGAGCTTGCCGGTGAAATTGCCGACAAGGGTTTCTTCAGGTTGCTTGTGCCACGCTCGCTTGGCGGCGGCGAATTGGCTTTTCCTGACTTCCTTCGCATCCTCGAAGTGTTCGCCGACGCAGACGGGAGCACGGCCTGGTGTATCAACCAGAATAACGTGTTTGCGACTCACTCTTCCAGAATCCCAGAGCAGACTGCGAAGGAGATTTGGGGTGACACACGGGCGGTTGTTTCAAACGGCCCGCCTGCTCCTTCGTCGAGGGCGGTTCCTGTCGAAGGAGGGTACCGGCTTAGCGGGCGATGGGATTTCAGCACTGGCATTCCTCACGGAACCTGGGTTGCCGCGCTTACACCTGTGAGGCGTGCCAACGATGGCGATGCGGCTGATAAGGTCGTCCAGGTAGTCATGCTTTTGCCAAAAGAGGATATCCACATCATAGACGCCTGGGACGTGAAGGGTCTTCGGGGGACTGGAACTCTGAGCTTCGAGGTTGATGATCTATTTGTTCCAAGCATTCGCACATACGACCCCACGGCTGAAGTTCGTGAAGATGGGCCGCTCTATATGATTCCAACAACCCTGCTCTTTGCGTCGGGATTCGCGACGGTGGCCCTTGGCAATGCCCGTGCGAGTTTGAACGATGCCATGGATCTCGCGGGCAGGAAGACTCCATTCCGAGAGACGTTGATGCTGAGAGACATGGTGACTACCCAACGTCAGATCGGCGAAACGATGGCACTCTGGAGTTCCGCCAAAGCGTATCTCCGTCAGAGTGTCTCGGCGTTATGGGAGGCCGCCTGCAAGAACCGCGCATTGACTATTGACGACCGGATTCAACTGAGGATGGCAACGACATACGCCATACGCAGGGCCGCTGACGTGGTTGATATTACCTATAACATGAGCGGCGCTAACGCTATATTCGCGAGCAGCCCTGTTCAGCGACGGTTTCAGGATGCGCACGTAATGACGCAGCAGTTTCAGGGACGCATCAGCAATTTCGACGGCGTGGGGCGATACTTCCTCGGCCTGGACCCGCAAGGGCAGTTCTAAGTGCAAACGTGTAAATGTTTTTCGATATGTCGTTTCTGAGCGATACCAGGATAGCCCCCTCCTTGATCCTCCCCTGTCCTTCTGCGGAAGGACAGGGGAGGAGACAGTTATGAAACTACTCCCTCAAGCTCTCTCTCGACCAGTTCCCAGTCGATTCTGTATCCCAGGCCAGGTTCCGTTGGAGCGTAGACCATGCCGTTTTCGTCTACCTCTATGTCTTTGACGAGGCCATATTTGTTTGCGCCGGTGGCAGGGAAAACTTCATAAAACTCACAGTTATGCACTGCCATCGTGACATGAAGATTGGCAACATTGTTAAGGGAATTTCCTCCATGATGAATCTCGCACTTCATCCCAAAGCCCTCGGCAATATGGGCTATCTTCACTAGAGGGGTAATGCCGCCAGTAATAGCAACGTCGCCGCGCAGCATGTCAGTGGCATAGCTCTGAATCCACTGGGCCATGCCATAGAGCCTGCCGGGAGCATATTCGGTAGACATTATCGGAATGTCCAGCTTGCTCTTGAGTTTGACGTAATTGTAGATATCCTCCTCAACCAGCGGGTCTTCGTACCAGTAGTAGTTGAGGTCTTCGATTGCGCGCCCAACCCTCAACGCATCCTCATACCCGTAAGCCCACATCGAATCAAGCATGAGAGTCATATCGTCGCCAACGGCCTTGCGAACGCCCTCACAAATCTTTATATCCTGCTTAGGGTCGCCGTGAGGGTGTATCTTGTGGGCTTGCCAGCCTAAAGACTGGAACTGCTTCGCCTCTTCTGCGTACTCCTCGACTGTAGCGTGCCAGGCGGTGCTTGAGTAGGCAGGCACGCTTTCCCTGCATGTTCCCAGCAGACGGTGAATAGGTAATCCAGCAACTTTCCCGGCAATATCCCACAAAGCCACGTCCACAGCGCCTATCGCATTAGTGGATACGGAGCGGTTCTGCTTCCACATCTGTTTCCAGATCGCGCCGATATCCAGAGGATTTCTTCCCATTAGCATCGGCTTGATGAATTCGATTAGAGGGCCAGCGAACGCATCGGCCCCTTGCCTGGATGAACCCAGGAACGAGTGGCCTTCTATGCCTTCATCCGTAGATATGGTCACGACCCCTAGGG
>CBDBJK010000003.1:0-17575 GCA_965206395.1 Dehalococcoidia bacterium | reverse complement strand
CATACCCACATAGTAGGACTTGTCGTCTCATCAGTCAAGCTGGAAAGTTGTCAAATTGAAGCCAATTTCCTTAATAAACCTCTTGACAAATTAGGACGTTACGTCTTATTATATAGATAACATATGAAGGCGGGAGGGCGCAATACAGACACCTAAATCAATACAGGGCAATATATCAGGCCCCCACCTAGCTTGGAACAGCCCCCAAGAGGTACTAAGCGAAGCTCTAGTAAGACCAGACTAGGCGGGTTGACTTGTCCCCGACAGCACCAACAACACGACGATAATTGAATTTGGAGGGAATGAATATGCACTGCCCAGATTGCGGCGTGGAATGTAACCCCACCGGAACTAACCAGTTTGGTACTGTCCACTGCTTCGACTGCCGAGGATGTGAAGCCCATTGGGAACGCTACAGCGACACCGTGACGTATCTGTTCCCTTGGGACTCGGACGACAGATGCGATATATGCGACTCTAAGCGCAAATACTAGTGGAGGTAACAACCATGACCAACAACGTCATCCAGAAAATCGAAGCTCTACATTGCTGCTTACAGAAGGCAAAAGGCATAGTCGCCGACAATAGGGTTAAGCCTGTACTCGGAATGGCTGAGCATTACGTGGTGGAGTCTACCTCAGGCGAAGGGCATTACCTCGTCAACGATACCTGCACCTGCCCCGACGCTGTTAACCGTTCGGAGCTAACCAACGGCCTCTGCAAGCACAAGTTGGCAGTTCTTTGGTATCAGGAAGCCAAAGGAATAGTCACAGAAGCAAGTGAGAAGAAAGCAGCTTAATGAAAAGTCGTCGCCGGTGAGATAGTGTGGAAACTTAGACACCGGCGACGCACGACAAACACTCGAAAGGAGCGTCTGCTATGACTAACGATAAAGCATATGAAGTCATCACCGCAAGGATAATCGAAGCCCTAGACAAGGGCATTGTTCCGTGGCGCAAGCCTTGGAGCTTACCGCCTGGCGTCAGGCCCCGAAACATATCAGGCAGGGCCTACAGCGGCATCAACACGATGATGCTTGGCATGTCACCGTACCAAGACCCAAGGTGGTTGACCTACAAGAAAGCCGCAGAGCTTGGCGGGAACGTTCGCAAGGGCGAGAAGTCAACGCCGATAGTATTCTGGAAACGCCTTGAGAAGGACGTACAGGACGATAGAGGCGAGTGGGACACTAAGGCGTTCTTCTTGCTCAGATACTTCAGTGTGTTCAACGTCGAACAGTGCGAAGGCATCCCAGTTCTTGTGAACACCGACGTGAAAGAGTTTTACGCGATAGAGGCAGCAGAGGCCATTATCGCCAACATGCCTAACCCGCCGAGCATATCCCATGACGGTGGCGACAGAGCATACTACAGGCCAGCCACCGATGAGATACACCTACCGCCACGACAGGCGTTCGTGGATTCAGGCGAATATTACTCCACCGCTTTCCATGAGTTAGGCCATAGCACGGGCCACAAGTCTAGGTTGGACAGGCATGAGCTTGAAACAGGTATTGCGCCCTTTGGTTCGCCTACCTATTCGAATGAAGAACTAGCCGCTGAATTCACCAGCGCGTTTCTTTGTAATGAATCCGGCATCGAGAACACCATTGAAAACAGCACAGCATACATACAAGGCTGGGCCAGGAAGATACGCTCAGATAAGCGTCTGGTAGTCGTAGCAGCGTCTCAGGGACAGAAGGCGTCTGACTTCATACTGAACGGCAAGTCATGGGAATAGGCCGCTCTGTGGCACGAAAAATGGGGCAGGCCATTGTACCTGCCCCTCTCGACTTGAAATAATGAGCTTAGATGGAATGAACGGCAGGGGGTGAAATGTGTTAACCCTTCGCCAAATTCTTTACGTACTCTGAGCCTAACTTGTCCTGGACGATGTCTAAAAATGACTCCTCGTTCAGGTTGTCAACCTCCAGGATTCGCGTCATCAGTTCGGGGTCAACCTTATCCATGATGAACTTGGCGCCGCCGTTCATCATGCAGCCAAACAGCATCATGTTGATAGCTTCCGTGAAACTTACATCTCGGTCTAACTTAGTGAGCATACGTGCCTGCAAGTCACGCACCACGCTCTCTGAAACAGGGAAAAGTGAAATAGAGCGTCGCTTCATAATTTCTCCTCCGCATTAATTAAGAATATTCGCACCAAGTACATATTAACACCATTGGTGCATGTTGTCAAATGCACCAATGGTGTATCGGCACCTACACTTCAACAAACTTCAAGGAGTGCATCAAGATGAAAGTCACTACAGTATCAGCGAGCGTTCGCTATTCCAGAGCATTACAGTCCGGTGAATATAAGACGATTGAGCTTTCCGCAGAGGCTGCCCTAGACCCGAATGAGATGTTGACAGAGGCACAGGCCACACTCTATCAGGATTTGGGTCAGCAACTACGAACGCTGTGGACTGTCAAGGCCAATGGCAGCGGACAGAGTGAACACCACTGCCAAGAACACCAGACCGAGTTCAAGAAGTATGAGAAGGAAGGTCGAGTCTGGTATGCACATAGGGCGGGGGAGAAGTGGTGCAAAGAGAAGTAGCCTAATTGTGGGGGGCTTAGTGATGTGCTGAGCCTCCCAACTTACTGAGCTTACTGAAGGTACTGAGGGTTAGTCAGGGGTGGGGGTAGTATTGTCAGGCGATAATGTGACCCTCATACTTACACCCACATCACCCTTGTACATCCTCCAGTAACCTCAGAATATTCAGCAGAGAGAAAAATAATTGAGGAAGGAAGGGAGGTCATCATGTCGCTGAGGAAAATAGCTAAGGAATTGGGCATTAGTCATACGTTGCTGGTGTTGTGGCGGCAGGGGAAACGGCAACTGTCGCCGGAGTTGGAAGCGCGTTACCACGAAGTTGTAACCACTGGTTACAAAGTAAATGCCTCCAATTCCCCTGCACCCCATGAAGCAGTTCCCTACGCGGGCGAAGCCCGCGATTTTAAGTCCGCCGCGTCTGCCATTCCGCCACCTGGGCACAATCTAGTTATTCGATAGTCATTATAGTTTGCGACACTACAGTTTTCAAAGGCGTTCTGTGCCATCCACCTCCGTAGCTTCTAATTACCCTGCCTTTTAACATCCTCATTAGTTTACTAACGACTTGTTCACAATTGATTCACCAACTTTCACCACATCAACTCTTCTGGATACCTGACGTTCCCCTCTTCTTTCCAACTTTGGACATAAATTAGGAATATGGCATTCATCGATGGAAGTGTCCTCAGTACAATCCACTGCCAACTCTACAGCAAGCTAGCGAA
The DNA here is from genome assembly GCA_965206395.1 of Dehalococcoidia bacterium. GTDB lineage: Bacteria > Chloroflexota > Dehalococcoidia > Lucifugimonadales > CATOSD01 > CBDBJK01. The sequence goes on along the minus strand of CBDBJK010000003.1, from coordinate 14,288 downwards.
GGGAAACGAATATGGTTTGGTTCAAATCATGCAAGCGATGTAGCGGCGACCTCTATCTAGGGAAAGATTTCTATGGCTCCTTCGTGTCTTGCCTTCAATGCGGTGCTGTTGCAGCCGATTTCGATCAGGAGTCTTCAACGAGCGTAATCGTAGAGGAATTTGAGTCCCGGTTGACTCAAAAGCGTTCTGCCTAATTGTTGTTCAACCGTCACTAACCGAGTGGAAAAGACTCGTGAATTTATTGGAGAGGCTGACATGGCCCGGTTTGACCCAAACGACCCTAAAATAGCAGCGACCCGATATCTGACAACTCTGAAAGAGGATGTACGACGAGTCATCATGTCGCAGCATCTAGTAGCTCTAAGGAACTACGCACAGCGAGTCGTGCAGGATGGTGAATGGTTGCCCCTCGAAGACGACATCGACAGGGAAGTCCGCGTAAGAGAGTTTCTGGCTCTTGGCGAATCGTTCAATATCAAGCAGAAGGATATGATTGCTCTTCTGTATAAGGACATGTTCGTTGCGCGCTGACTGCGCCTGCCTGCAGCCAACAAGAAAATTGCTGGGACGACCTCCTGTGGTGTGGCCGCGAGCCGTCGGCCTCAGCTAACCTATCTATAGGAACAGAGGCGCAAATACCAGGGCCACGATTGACATCAGCTTAATGAGAATGTTGAGTGCAGGCCCGGAAGTGTCTTTGAAAGGGTCGCCTACAGTGTCTCCGATGACGACGGCTGCATGAACGTCAGACCCTTTGCCTCCCAGGTTTCCGGCCTCGACGAATTTCTTCGCATTGTCCCACGCACCACCGGCATTCGCCATCATTATTGCCAGAAGAAATCCAGTGACGATAGCGCCAACGAGCAACCCTCCCAATGCCTCTGCACCTAGAATCGCGCCCACAATGATAGGCGCTATGACGGCCAACAGACCCGGCAAAACCATCTCCCGCATTGCACCCTTGGTGCTGATGTCCACAGCGCGAGCGTAATCGGCGTCGGCAGTCCCTTCCAAAAGACCCACTATCTCGCGAAACTGGCGGCGCACCTCTTGCACCATTGCGTTCGCCGCTCTGCCCACGGCCTGCATGGTCAGAGCAGCAAACAAGAAGGGCATAATAGCGCCTACAATCAAACCCATCAGGACGTTAACGTCCAGAAGGTTAAAGGCCTTGATGTCGGTCACTTGAGAGTAGGCCGCCATAAGCGCAAGAGCCGTCAGAACCGCCGAGCCGATAGCAAACCCCTTGCCAGTGGCAGCAGTGGTATTACCAAGGGAGTCAAGCGCGTCTGTTCTCTCCCGCACTATCGGGTCTAAATGGGCCTGCTCCGCGATGCCGCCTGCGTTGTCGGCTACAGGACCATAAGCGTCGGCGGCGAGCGTTATCCCCAGAGTCGAGAGCATGCCAACGGCGGCAAGTGCGACTCCGTATGTGCCTGCTAACAAATTAGCAAGCCACATTGCAAGTACTACTACTACACCGGGGATGAGCGTGCTCAGCATACCTAACCCAAGACCGCCTATTATGACGGTCGCAGGGCCTGTCTCCGCTTGCCTGGCTATCCCTTTCGTAAAACCGTACTCATAAGAGGTAAATATTTCCGACGAGGTGCCGATTATCTGGCCTGCGAGAAGCCCCACAAGCACTACCCAGAAGAGATCGAAATTCATGTCCAGCATAACGAGGGCGACACCTGTGCCTATCAGCACCAGTCCACCTGACGCGAAAATGCCCGTGCGCAGGGCCCACAAAAGGCGTCCCATCGTAGCTTGCTCGCCTGTTCTAACGAGGAATGTACCCAATATGGACGCGAAGATGCCAATTGAGGCGATGAGTATGGGAAGCAAGAATAAATTGGAGTCGAACCCGCCCGGTTTGTCGGCTCCCAGCGCGACAACCCCGACTGCGGCGAGCGTTATGGTGGCGATTATGGACCCAACATAGGACTCGAAGAGGTCTGCGCCCATACCTGCGACATCACCTACGTTGTCACCCACGTTGTCCGCGACCGTCGCTGGATTGCGCGGGTCATCCTCTGGGATGCCTTGTTCGATCTTTCCGACGAGGTCTGCGCCAACGTCGGCGGCCTTGGTGTATATGCCACCGCCAACTCTCGCAAACAGCGCAATGGAAGAAGCGCCGAATCCAAAGCCCGCGATTATGGTCGGTTCTTTGAAAATCCACCAGGCTGCGGTTATGCCAATCAACCCGATGCCTACCACTGACACGCCCATCACAGTGCCGCTGTTAAATGCAACGCGAAGGGCAGGATTGAGTCCTTTCATCGCTTGAATCGTGGTGCGGGTGTTTGCCCTCACAGCTATGCTCATGCCTATGAATCCGGCTAGTGCAGAGAGGGCCGCTCCTGAGGCGTAAGCGATAGCAGTGGAGGGCACGGAGCGGTCGCTGCCGACTTTGTCCAGTACGTCGTAATCGATGAACACAGCCAAAATGACGAACATTACAATTACGAATACGGCAAGCAGGCGATATTCCGTGGAAAGAAAGGCCATCGCGCCTTCTTGTATCGCCCGTCCTATAGCCTGGATACTCTCGTCTCCCTTGTCCTGTCGTAGGACATTGAGTGTCAACACGAGTGCAAATACAAGCGCCAATGCTCCCGCGCCAATGGCGAGGTAAAGGATTGTCACAACTCCCCTCCATAAAAAAGCCTCCCCTCATTCGGGAAGACAAATTCAATATCAAAAACTATTCTGTTGGCGAAAACCTAGCATAACCTGGTAGGCCAGTCAAGCCAGCAGTAGGTTATTTAGACTTCGTTAGTTAATCACCTTTTACTTGGAAATTCAACAATTGCTCGCGGAACGCGTCCAGGTTCTGCTCCAGGCGTTGCTGTCGCAAGGCCACAGTCATGTCGGCCCTGGTGCGTTCCAGGATACCTCGTGCCATGTCAGTGCTGCGTCTGAGGCCCCTGGTCACCGCTTCAGGGAAATCGATGGACACAAGCACGGTATAGACCTCGTCCATGAGGCCCAGAATCTCTTCGCAACGAGAGAAGTCGTCCTTGCGCAGAGAGTCCAGGATGTAACGTCGTAGCTCGCCGACAACCTCCGACAGCCCGTTGAGGTAGGGCGCAGGCCCCACATTAAGCTGCTCTGGCCCTGCAAGCTGAGTGCCACGTATGAAAGCTAGGGTTGCGGTGGCCTCGACGTATTCCTTCTGAGCATCCTCGATGAAACCAGCGTAATACACCGCAGGATAGTCTTTCGCGACAGTCTCCATTTGACCGACAAGCTCGGCTACCGTATCGAGCAACTGCTGCGCCTGCTCGAAATCGCCACGGTGCGACGCGCGTATGCAGTTAGCGGAGTTGCGAACGACATCCCTGGATAGCTTGTACGCTTGTTCCCGCGCATCGTGCGTTCTCGCAAAGCTGGCCCGCGCCTCGTCTCCAATCGCCCTGAGCCTTAGCTTCTGTTCTTCTGACGTCTGATTGACGGAATCTATCATTTCGGATTTTTCCATATCAGCAAGAAATATGCCAAAGTCAAGGAAGACACCTCCACGCCGCGCGTAGCCTCGAACATTTCGCGATTGGTGGCTTTCGTGTCATCGACAAACGCCACTGCGCTTACGACTTGAGTTATGCAAATACTAAGAGGACACATCAAGCTGCTTGCTCATGTACACCCGATCATACCCGTTCACCACTCGCCTCGACACCTCAACATAGCCCATATTCGTGTACATTGCGATGTTCTCAGTCATCTTTTCGTGAGTATATAGCTGGATTTCAGAATATCCTCTGCCCTTAGCTTCGTTTTCAGCAAGCTGCATAAGCCTCTTGCCCAACCCTTGGCCTTGAAAAGTGGGATGGACGGCGACGTTATCGAGCAAAACGCCATCTTGCAAACTTATCAGGACAATCGCGCCGACGATTTTGCCTTCATGTTCCGCTACTGTTACATGGTGGGTTTCGACAACTTCATCATAATTATCCAGCATCGGGCCGGGTGGTTTGCCCACGCGCGGGATATAGTGCTCATACGCTGCCTTGACGCAGTTAGCTATCTCTTCCGCATCCGCGGCGACAGCACGGCGAATCGAAATTCTGTTTGGTGTCTTGTTCATAGCAGTTATCTCTAGCTACCTCGCACTCTGTATAGCTTCTACCAGTTCGCGAGTGGCGGCTTGCGGGTCGTCGGCAAACGTCACCGCGCTTACAACGCATACGCAGTCGGCGCCTGCCCTGACTACCTCAGCGATGTTCCCCGCATTGATGCCACCAATCGCTACGATGGGCTGGGAAACCTGTTCTTTGACTTTGCTCAACATCTCCACGCCCAGGGAAGTTCTGCCGCTCTTTCCCATCGTAGTGGTTGCGAATACGGCGCCGACCGCGAGGTAGTCGGCCCCGTTGGACGTTGACTGCATCACTTCGTCAACGCCACCATTTGAAGTGCCAATGATTTGACGGTGTGCGAGTACTAACCGCGCCTCTGACACGGGCAAATCGGTCTGCCCAACGTGAAGGCCATGAGCGTCACACGCCAGCGCTATATCGGCGTCATCGTTCATGATGAACAGCGCGCCGTAGTCATCGCACATCGACTTCAGTTGTCGAGCGATGGGCAGAATATCCCCTTTATCCTGGGTCTTGTCCCGAAGCTGCAAGACGCTCGTGCCGCCTTTCAGAGTGGCCTCGGCTACCTCGATTACAGGCCTGCCGTTAGTCGCCTCCGGATCGACGATTACGTAAAGGCCGCTAATTTTCGAGGCAACGCTAGCCCGAACGTCACCGCCGACCCTCTGCTCGGCACGGCTGAGCACTCGTCGCACCCGCACTACCCAATCAGACTCAAGAGGCGACCCATCGCTGATCCTTTCGAGCGTATCGATTGAGTTCGAAATGGACGAGATGGTTTCCAGGGCCAATTCCAACGGAGTGTCAGTAAGCGTCATGAATGCGGTGCGACGCTCCCTTGTCTCGTCACGGGACAGCTCTGCCGCTTGAGGGAAGGGAAGGGATTCCCTTAGCATTCGAATATCTGAATACAGCCCTAGTGGAACGGTGACAAAGGACTCCAGAAGCCGGATATTCTCAATTATTATATTCACATGAGCGGCGACAAAGGGAATCATAAACACATCACCATGAAAATTCAGTTAGCTAGGTACACCGGGCTAGGCCACTAGGAATCTTGATCGCGACTCACACGGGATGATCGTCATAAATCCATCTCGTCAGGCATCTTGCCGTTTCGGGCGTCGTCTATCATGTCGCGCACGGATTCAGGCATATCCACGCCAAGGCTTTCTAATCTTTTCTCAGCGTTGCGGCCAATATTTGAGGGGTCGCTGTAGTAGCCAGTGCCCCTTGTGCCACCGGAAGCCATTTTGAACGACACCCTTGAAATCAATCGGTGCATATCATCGCTGCCGCAGTGCGAGCAAACGGCCTCTACCTCGACATAGACGGAGCGAGTGAAAAAGCTCGATTTGCGGTTACAGGATGCGCAACGGTATTCATATATTGGCACTTTTGTTCACCAAGTCAAGAAATCAAAGTAGATTGTAACACGTCATCTCTTCATGTGGCACATCCGAACCCTGCTTAGTCTATGCGCAGGCTTGAGGTTGGTGATTGTACGCTTTGATCATAATGGACGTGGCGGTGAATATGCAGTTAGACACCCATGTCCCTGGATGTAGCCCACAATGTAATAAATGTGCGAGGGAGCGAAAATTGCTTACTGGGGAGTGTATTTGCTGCAGGGCATAGCTGAAATCTTTCGCCTGCAGATATGTTCCCAGGTAGAAGAGAGGGCGCAATCATGCTCGAAAACGTGAAAAACGCAGACCAATCGGGAGACGCAGCCACTTCCATAATATGGCATTTCAGGCTAGAAACTGGCAGATCAAAATTGGCGGTCACTTTTATTGCCACAATAGTGTATGTCCTGGCGTTCGTGCCATTGAGCAACATTCTCGGGGACTATACGCGGCTTCTCGTCGCTCTACCTGTGATTTCAGCGGGTTGGCTCACTGGTTGGAAAGGTGGTTTAATTGTCGGCCTGTTGGCCTTTCCGCTAGACTCGTTGTTAGTTACTTTCGTCTCTTCAGCTAGCATGAGTGAGTGGTTACGACAAGGTGGGGCACTAGATGGCGGAGCAATTATACTGTTTGGCACTCTAGTTGGATGGCTCCGCGATCTGGTCTTGAGGGCACAGGCTGATATCTCTGAGCGAGAGCGAATACGCGAAGAACTGCGACTGACCAACGAACAATCGTCCCTGGTAATCGAAAACCTTCCAATCGTCCCTTATATGTCGAAGAAAGAGGGTGATTTCGGCACCACGTATGTAAGCCAAACAGTAAAAGCAGTTACAGGATTTTCTGCTCAAGATTTCACATCAAGTCCCACGTTCTTCTCAGATCACATTCATCCAGAGGATAGGGGAAGGGTGATCGCTAGTCTGGCCGCGTTCTCTGGCGAAGACCGCCGGGAGGACGAATATCGGTGGCAGGTCGCCGACGGCTCATACAAGTGGATTGGAGACATCTCCCGCGTTGTAAGCTCGACGGAAGGGGAAGTTAGCCATGTCATCGGAGCCTGGTATGACATCACGGAGCGAAAACTAGTGGTTCAACGTTTTTGTATTGATGGGTAGAGTGACTTTAGCTTGATGCGCGCATCCTCGGTAGTGAAGCGCCAATCCACTCGTATCACATCCCGGTTGCGTTGATTCTGCCAAGCATTGACCTCGCCGCGCAGGATGTCTTGATTGGCAATCCGTCGGTCCAGGCACTGTCGAGCCAGCACACCGATCTCTATCTCCGCCATATTCAACCAACTCCCGTGTTTGGGAGTGTAGTGTATCTCCAGTCGCTCAGCTATACGCCTCGCCTCAGCAGGCTCGAATGCCTCGTATAGCGAGGACAGCTTGTGAGTGTTGAGATTGTCCATTACCAGCACGATCCGGTCTCTGTCAGGGTAGTCCTCGTCGACCAGTTTCTTTATCACATGCGCCCAGTCCACCTTCGTGCGACGCTCTCTGACCTCGACTCGGCGCCATCCGTCCAACGGTGCAAACAGCATGAACAGGCTGCTCACTCCATTGCGCTCGTATTCGTAGTCGTATGCCGCCGATAAGCCGGGCGCTGCGGGACGCGGCACTCGCGTCTCCTTGACTTGCTGTTTGCTCGTCTCATCCATGCACACCAGAACCTCATTCCCATCGTACGGCCGTTGGTAGACCTCCAGTACGTCTTCCATCACGTCTTCCATCGCGCACACAAACTCCGCGCTCTGACCGGGCGGGATGCACCAACTCTGCTTCAGCCACGGCTTCAGTTCGTTTTTTTTTAAGCGCCTGGCGAACCGTCTCGGTGCTAATGGTCCCGACTATCTCACACTCGACCAACTGGTCAGCCAACAGCTTCAGGGTCCAACTGGCACGCCCCTCCGGCGGTTCCCCGCAGGCCATCGCTATCAACCGTGCTTCACCTTCGCCGTCCAGTCTCTTTTGACGCCGACGCAGTTGCTTTTTGCGATTCAGCGCAGACTCGACCCCCTCCTCCACACAGCGCTTGCGTATTCGCTCGACCGTTGACTGTCCCACACCGAGCGCGCTGGTGATGTCCGCGTCCTTCATTCCCCCGTCCGAGCGTGACTCATCGCTCATCAGCAGAATGCGCGCATGGGTCTGTTTGTACGCCGCAGCCCGACCGCGTGAGACCAAGGCGTTGAGTTCCTGTTGTTCGTCGGTAGTCAGTCTGATACGGTACTTCTTGGTAGACATCATGGTTCCTCCTCGGTTCAACGTTACGATTGAACCCCCAAGAGGAACAATGACTATCATGGTATTCATTTCAATGATGTTGGACCACTAGGTGAGGAGGCATTAAAGCAGACGGCAGCGGAGCTCGCCGGCGCCAACGAAGAGCTTGCATCTGAGATCACAGAGCGCAAGCGGTTCGAGCAAGTGCTGAGAGAATATGGCGAGATGCTAAAAGAGAACAACGAGGACCTGGCACGCTCCAATCGTGATCTGCAAGATTTCGCGTCAGTTGCCGCTCATGACCTACAAGAGCCGCTTCGTAAGGTTCAAGTATTTGGGGATCGGCTGAAGGCAACCTGCAGCGATACGCTGGGCGAAAAGGGTTTGGACTATCTTGAGCGCATGCAAGGCGCTTCCAGCCGTATGCAAGCTCTTATAGAAGATTTGCTACTCTACTCAAGAGTAACCACCAAAGCCCAGCCATTTGTAGAGGTTGACCTTAATCAGGTGGTCCGAGAGGTCATATCAGACCTTGAGGTTCGTATCGAGCAGCTTGGCGGACGTATCGAGGTGGCTAACTTGCCCACTATTGACGCTGATCCTACTCAGTGTCGGCAGTTAATGCAGAATCTCATAGGCAACGCCTTAAAGTTCCATCGAGACGAAGAGCCTCCCGTTGTGAAGATTCGGGGCCAATTTCTTGACGGCGACGAATGGCAGATTACTGTTGAAGACAATGGCATCGGTTTTGACGAGCAATATGCGGACCGAATCTTTGGTATTTTCCAGCGTCTGCATGGCCGAAGCGAATATGAGGGAACAGGCGTCGGATTAGCAATTTGCAGAAAGATTGTCGAGCGTCACGGAGGGACAATATCGACAAGGAGCGCTCCTGGGGAGGGGTACATTCGTAGGGTTTCATATCTGCCCGTAACGCCCCATAAAGTGGCAACATTGGCCTGATTTAGCTACGAATTACCCCGATTCTTGGCCCTTGACGTTTCAAGGCGTTCCATGTAACATCTCTCCAAAAGTGGTAACAGAGAGGGGAATATGGAACGCCCTAAGAAGCTATCAGCAACCTTTGTCAAGACGATCTCTGCCCCAGGGCGCTATGGAGACGGGCGCGGCGGGCATGGTCTGTCATTGCTGGTGAAACCTTCGTCAACTGGACGGGTCCGGCGTATCTGGTGCCAACGTCTGAGGATCGATGGCAAGGCGGTTGACCTGGGGCTAGGTTCGTTCCCGGTGACGACGTTAGCCGAAGCACGGGCAAAGGCGTTGGCCAACCGCCGATCCATCGAACACGGCCAGGACCCGCGCACCAAGGCTCGCACAGTCCCGACGTTCTCTCAAGCTGTTGAGACAGTGATAGACCTCCAGCAAGCCAATTGGAAGAATCCCCGCGTTGCCGGTCAGTGGCGGGCCAGCATGAAAGAGTACGCCTTGCCGAAGCTGGGGTGCAAGACCGTTGCCGCTATCACCACGTCGGACATTATGGCCGTGCTGTCTCCGATATGGTTGGAGAAACGGGAGACGTCCCGGAAGCTACGCCAGCGGTTGGGGATGGTAATGAAGTGGGCGGTTGCAGAAGGCTATCGGGATGATAACCCGGCTGGTGATGCAATCGGCGCGGCCCTACCCAAGCCAACCCAACAAGTGGTCCACCAAAAGGCGTTGCCATTCGCGGAAGTGGGCGCGGCCTTGGCTGCCATCCGAGAGACCGGCGCTTGGCCAGCAACGAAACTTGCCTTTGAGTTTTTGACACTCACAGCAACCCGGTCTGGTGAGGTCCGTCAAGCAACCTGGTCTGAGATAGACCTTGAGAATCGGGTATGGGAGATTCCAGCGGCGAGAACGAAAACCGGCAAGGTGCATCGTGTCCCTTTGTCTAATCAGGCGATGGACCTGCTAGAGCAAGCGCGGGAATCGACCGGCGGCGAGGGCTTGGTGTTCCCGTCACAGCGTGGAAAACCGTTGACGGATAGCACCATTAGCAAGCTCGTGCGGGAAAATGGCATCGGTTGTGTACCCCACGGTATGCGATCCAGCTTCCGAGATTGGGGGGCTGAATGTTCGGATGCGCCAAGAGAGATAGCCGAGTTTGCCTTGGGCCACGTCGAAGGTTCGGCTGCGGAACTGGCCTACCGGCGAACAGATTACTTTGAACGCCGTAGGGAATTGATGCAAGCCTGGGCCGACTACCTGGCCAGCTAACCGCAACAGCGCCGATCGTGACCCTGGACCGCCCCGAATTTCTGCTGTACCTCTCGAAACCGATCCTGCTGTACCCTTCTTATTTAGAAGGCTGATTTGACCTGACTCCTCACAATTCAACCGGAAGTCGAATGGCGTCGGTACTTGACAAGCCACTGCCTATAGTGTATGCTCCATGCTTTTTTCTACATGTGTGATATAATAGGGGCAATCGATAAGCCGCCGAGCAGACGCGAGTGCAGCTTAATTAGGAGGGCGATCGTGCAGAGGCAGATTCTCCGCTTAAAGGACGTTGTCGAGCTCGTCGGCCTGAGCAAAACGACAATCTGGCGCCGGATGCGGACCGGTGAGTTCCCGCCGGCCATTCGGTTGGGCGGGCCGCAAACGCGGGCCGTCGGATGGAAGATGACAGACGTGGAGGCATGGCTTGAGCAGCGAAGGGCCGGTTAGCACAAGGGGTGAACCTTGCGTAAGGATGTTACCACAAAACGCGCCCCACTTTCCCGACTCTACGACTATCGGTGAAACCCGAAGCGCTAAGGAATGCCTGGCCGGACGGCTAAATACACTGGCGGCCAGAGAGGATACCGCACGGCGGCGCACTGTCCCACGCCGAGCCGTACCAGGTAACCGTGGGGACAGGCGCTAGAGCGAAAGGCCGATTGCGCGGTGGCGGCGCGAGTCCAGCGCCGAAGAAGCGGCCAACTGTCTCGTATGGACCCGGCCCTGGCCGGACTGAGACAGGCCCGATGAGCGACCGACCGACCGACGACTGTAAGCCGGAATCGTGGCAGGGCAGCTCCCCGAACGGCAGCAATGCCGGGGCGGGGGTAGCTTTGCCCCTCTCCCTCCCTCAAACGGTAAGGCTTAGTAACAGATACAGATACAGAATCCCGCGCCAATTTTGCCCAAAACTAGGGGAAGGGAACCATGGGTAAGCAACGCCGGACCCAAGAGGAAATGGGCGCTAAGGGCGCTGGCAAGGGAGGGACGGTAAGCGGTACACGCCCATGCGCACAGGAAACGAATCAGAAAGGGAGGACGGAATGGATAAGAATCTGGTAGTGAGCTTGGATGAAATCAAGGGAATCCACATACAGTGCAAGGAGTGCGAGTGTGAGGTCGTGGTTAGCCCGGCTAAACCCTACTTCTACGGACTCACTTGTCCACAAGGCCACCCATGGCAGGAGAGGCCATTCAGTAGCTTCATTGACACGTTCCTAGGTGCTCTCAGGCAGCTTATCGAGTCACCCGCGCTGTTCAAGGCCGTTCGATTGGAGATTGACGCCAAGCTTGCCGAGGGCCGCAATGAGTACGGAATGGATAAGCGATCGGCGATGGAAATGGTCAACGAGCATTTGGGGAATAGGTTGTTGTATGGGAGAAACACGAGCTTCGCAAATATCAATGCCGCGGTACCGTTGTGGTGGATGAACATAGGCCCCTCAAAATTCAAGAGCGACCTGCATCTCCTCTTGGCGAAGGAAGGAGATGGTGGCTTGATTTGGTTGCGCATCAAGGGCAATACCTTTCCCGACGTGAGCAAGGTGTTCAGTGTGCGGCAGGATAGCAGCCACAAAGGCATGATTGATTTGGGAATTTCGAGCATACCTCCGAAATATATGACCGACGTCAAGAGCGGTGGTACGGAGTACGACTTCACTAAGCACATTGAACACGAGTGGGGCCGTCCAGCATGGACGGCCCCAGGCACTTAAGGAGATGGTGGAACAACAAGGAGGCGCGCTATGGAACGTAATATGAAACTCGTCCTTGGGATTCTGCGCGGTGTCAATACATCCAAAGGCGACTTGGGTGCCGGGTTCACGTATGTAGTCGCCCCTGAACACGAGCGCATCATAAAGCAACCCAATGTAGTGCTGCTCCCTGCGGATGTGTGCCCCGACGCTGAAACATTGTATTACCACTTCGCCATTATGGAACAGGCAGATCTGATCGAGATGACTCGTGGTGGGTACGTCGGCTACCCCGTTTGTCGGCTGACATGGAACGGAATGGATTTCCTCCACAACATCGAGCAAGAAGGCGTTATAGAGCATATCGAAGCCAAGCACGGTAGTCGTTGGCGGGATTGGTCACTGGACGTGATGAAGACAATATCTGTCGAGGTCGCAAAACAGTTGGCACTAAAGCCATTTCTTTAACGGGCAATCTTTCGATAATTGGCCTATCTATGCCGTAGAGCCGAGCCGCCTGAGGGTGTGTCCGATAATTGCCAGTTAGCTGTCTCTGGCTGGTGTGCGATTGTGGTCCTTGCGAGCATATCCGGAGCGAGCAAAGACAAGCCAAGCTTGACACCGGGGAGCTGCGCGGGTGACAACACCGAAGTACAGGACGACTACCCAAACCTGCAGCTGCCCGGGCTTCTGGTACCGGCGGACCTGCCGCCACATTATCGCCTACAGAGAGGCTGTGGCCCTGGTAGAGGCTCAGGATGCTGTCAACGTGACCTGGGACGCTGATGGTCCAAGGATGAGGGTTTTATGGACTAGGTCTACAAAACAAGAAGCGGTCAACAAACGCCGAGTTAGACGGCCTCAGGAAACGATGCGAAAGCAACACGATTACACCGAATGCCAGGACCCAGCCTGTGACCCATGCCTTCGCGCCGCACACAGCCTCACCGACGAGGAATACGAAGCGGCAAAGGCTGATGCTTGGGAAAAGCAAGTGCCGCTCACCCGCGAAACACTGGTGGGCTTGAGCGTAAAAAGCGCCGCCCACAGTCTCACTGACGAGGAGGAAGAGGGTTTTATGGACCTAGGTCAACAAAACGGTAGACGGTCAACAAAAGCCGAGTTAGACGGCCTCCGGGACCGCATCGTGCGCATTGCAAATGCCACTCACCCCCTATCGGTACGCAACCTGTTTTACCAGCTCACTGCCGACGATGGGAGTGGTGTCACCGTCGAGAAGTCAGAGGCTGCCTACAGAAAGGTAATGCGTCTCAAAGGCCAGCTATGTTGGGACAAGGCTATACCCTGGCATTACTTCTCAGACAGCAGCCGATTTGCTTACGACTATGGAGGCTTTGATGGCCTGGGTGATGACGAGTTCATGGACGCTGTTGCCAACCTGTACAGGCGCAACGTGTGGAACACCACTGGTATCTACCCTCAGCTATGGGTTGAATCTCGCAGTCTCTACCCTACCTTGGCAGGTACAGCACAAGAGTGGGGAGTGTCCCTATACCCGAGTGGTGGTATGGCTTCTGACTCATTCGTGTATGGGGCTGCTGTTGAGGCTGTCCATATGAAGTGTGAAGAAATGGTAGTGGTGTACGTGGGTGATTACGATCCCTCGGGCCTACAGATAGCAGACAGCCTTGAGACCAAGCTAGGCGAGCACCTGGGCTATGCTGCAGAGGATTACGGCATGGATGCGCCTGAGCTTACATTCCAGCGTGTGGCCGTCACGGAGCAACAGATCATCGACCACGCCCTACCAACCAAGCCAGTCAAGGCCACGCAGTCGCGCAAGCGGTACGACATCGCCGAGACAGTTGAGGCTGAAGCCATGAGACCTGATACCTTGCGTCGTATCGTTGCTGACGCCTTTGAGCCAATGATAGACCGCCAAGCCTTAGAACGAATGCGAGTCGTCGAAGCGTCCGAGCGTCATGGCCTGCGGCAACGGATGGCGGAGTTGGCTCAGGGTTAGTAGGGTAAGGGGACCCCTGTGGCGGTTCGGGTGGCCGGAGCCGGGCACCGAAGCCCCTCTGTTCCGTGTAAAAGGGGTTTTTTGAGTGAATGAGCAACTGAGGGTCTTCCAAAAGCAGTTTGTACGCCGTGCGCTGGCCCCTGGGGTTGACGTTGCGGCGCTCAGTATCCCGCGTGGGAATGGCAAGTCCTGGCTGGCCGCTCACCTACTCACGCGGTGTCTCTCTCCTGGGGATTCACTTTAGCCCGAATCCACCGAAGGAGGGCGTCGGGTTAGCGTCCTGAAGCGGCAAGAAGGTGCTCCTGTGCTTCTGGGATAATGGTTTTGTAGCAAAAAACCGACCCCGGAAAAGGAGCACCCAATAGATGCTGCCACGCAACCACCCCGACCGGATCCAAATCACCTTCGACGACCGCCGCTTGGTGGCCAATGCCGGGCTGAAGTTGTGCGCCGCATTTTTCACATGTACGTTCACGAGGGCATGGGGACCCGCTCCATTGCCGCGCGGCTGACCGACGAGGGAATCCCCACATAGACCGGCAAGCCGATGTGGCGTCAGTCCTACGTTCATCACGTTCTAGGGAATGCCACCTACACGGGCACCTGGGTCTACGGTAAGTCCCGCCACATGTCCACTGAGGACGGTA
>CBDBJK010000002.1:0-26624 GCA_965206395.1 Dehalococcoidia bacterium | reverse complement strand
CGACGGTGGCGGGTTGGCCGATGGCGGCCAGTGGTCAACGGTGGTGGTGATGTTTGGCAAGGCGGTCTATGGGCTGGTCCCGTATGTCGTTCTGGCGCTGTTCCTCACAGTACTGACCTCATCGTCGAGCATGGGAATCGCGATGTCTCTTGCGTACTACTTCGCTGAGCTCATACTCGTCCGCATCCTAGGTGGCCTGTTCGACTGGTTCAACAATGTGACCAACTTCCTGCTGGGAGCCAACACCACCGCCTGGATGACCGAAACTGGCGTGGTGACGACCGAGGGGGGCCTGTTCTCCGTCAGCGACCCACCTGGCGCGCTGCACGCCTTTCTCGTCCTGCTGGCTTACACCCTGGTGCTCGGCGTCATTGCCTTCTGGCTCTTCCAGCGCAGGGACGTGGCAGGAGCGAGGGGAGAATGATCGTCACGGTATTACGCCTCACCCGTTGGGAATTCTTCAAGCTCCGCAGAAGGTGGATGCCGTGGATCCTCGTGGCCGTCGCGGCGGCCCTTTGCCAGTCCTTCCTGTGGGGCCAATACTACGAGTACGTCGTCCGTGTGCCATTCCACGAGCAGTCTTTCTTCAACCTCCCTGGGCCGGTGGTGGCGGAGGACGGCAGACGTGCCGTCATCCCGATCTCGTGCGCCGATATATGGGACGAGACTATCGACGATAAGTTGGCAAGAAGCGCCCCGGAGCTAATGGAAGAGAGCATCGAACTGGTGGAGTCCATGCGCGAGGAGGACTGTCCGAATTCTCTCCAAGCAGAAGCCGGGTTCCTCGAATCTACGCGGCAGATCGTTGTGCTCCCGAACAGCGCCTCCAACGCCATCGGCATCGCCCAGACAATTGGAATCGTGCTCATCATGATTCTGGCCGCGTCATCTATGGGTGGCGAATATGGTCGGGGCACTTTGCGGCTGGCGTTGACCAGGGGTATAGGACGGTGGCAACTCCTGGGAGCGAAGGTGTTATCTATGTTGCTGTTGATCGGTGGTGGGGTGGTTATCGCGGCCCTTACCATTGCGCTCAGCAGCCTTGTAGCCGCTTCACTGATCACCGAAGACGGTGGAGGGCTCGCCGATGCCGGCGAGTGGTCGACCCTCGCAGTGTTGTTTGGCAAGGCGGTCTACGGGCTGATGCCATACGCCATGTTGGCGATTTTCCTTTCCGTGCTAACCTCTTCGTCGAGTATGGGCATCGCCTTCTCCCTGGCGTACTTCTTCGTCGAGCTAATAGTTTTCCTAACGGTGGGTGGCCTGTTCGATTGGTTCAGCAACGTGGCGGACTTCCTGCTAGGTCCCAGCGTCACAGCGTGGATGATCGAGACGGGTGTCCACACGACCAATCCCCAGCAGACCCTGTTCGCTCTCAAAGACCCGCCTAGCGAGCTGCATGCATTCCTCGTGGTTACCTCCTACATGTTGATCGCTGGCGTGGCCGCGTTCTGGCTCTTCCAGCGTAAAGACATCGCCGGGGCCAGGGGCGAATGATCGTCCGTTTGCTGCGCCAACCCCCTAGGAGACGCACCTCTAATGCAGAACTCTCGTCGGTTAGTCATAAGGCGACGGTCAATCGAAAAGTTCGCAATTGAGCCTGTCCCAAAAGTGATGTAGAGGGTAACAGGTAGGAGCAGTTGGCTTAAGCCGGTGGGATTTACTGAACGACTCTTGCCGGGAGAGTCGAAGGTGGCGATGGGTTAGCGAAGGGTGATTACTGGCGCAGTTAGGATCAGGAAGCTGGGCGGAGATTCGGCCCGTGGGGTAGCTGGACGAAGGCGCGGGAGCGCCAGGCCCGCCACAGAGTGCGCAGGTTGAAGGCAGTGGCCAACATGGTCCACTCGGCCGCCACGCTGGTGAGGCCGCGCAGCAGGAACCTCCGTGCCCCCTGCTGCTCCTTGATGATTCCGAAGACCGGCTCGACCAGTTGCTTTCTCAGCTTGTACGCCTGTTTAGCTGCTGAGGTGGCCATCCAGGCGCGATGACGGCGCAGCGCCGCATCGTGCGGCCCTATGGCCAGACTTCGCCCAATCTCCTTGGCCCTTGTACAGACTCTGAAGGCCGGGCACGCCTGACAGACGGCGCCAGAGGCCCGGTACAGTCGCAATGGGACTCCGTTCGCATGCTGTATGCGGACGAACGCGAGCGTCTGCCCCTGTGGGCACGTAAAGCTGTCGCTCTGCTCGTCATAGGTGAATCGGTCCTTGTGATACGGGTCCTTGAGGAACCGTTGTCTTGCCTCGGAAACCACCACCTGCTGACCCCGACTGGCACATTCTTCCAAGTGACTCCCGGCGAAATATCCGGCGTCGGCCAACGTCGTCTGCGCTTTCGTCCCGGTCGTCTCTTCGGCCTGCTCCATCATCGGCGCCAACATGGCATTGTCATTGGCTTCGTCCACCACATCCACCGCGGTGACCAACATGCCGGTCGCTCCCCCAGCCGTCTCTGTGGGTGAAACCATAGCCTGGGCGTTGTAGCCAGCCACAATGCCCTGCCTGCCCTTCATCAGCCGTGCCTCTCTGTCGGTCAGGTTGATGCGCTTGTGGCGTTCCTGATTCGCAAGATCGTCCATTGCCTGCTTCACCTTCTCTCTCAAGACCTCCTTGTCGGCCAACTCCTCAGGCAGATGGGCAGCAGCAGTGTCTTC
This sequence comes from Dehalococcoidia bacterium, assembly GCA_965206395.1. Classification (GTDB taxonomy): domain Bacteria; phylum Chloroflexota; class Dehalococcoidia; order Lucifugimonadales; family CATOSD01; genus CBDBJK01. The sequence goes on along the minus strand of CBDBJK010000002.1, from coordinate 23,971 downwards.
TCCCGCTTCGTTCTGAGCCTCAAAGTCCTCTATTGCCCTCTCCACTCGGTCCAGCAGCCCTCGCAGCCCCTCGGCATCGTAGCTCCTGTTCAGCGATGCGTTGGCGACCACCTTCGTGCCATCCACCGCCTGAACCGCCAGGTCCACCAACTTCATGGCCACCGCCGTACGCACCGTGCGCTCGAACAGCTTTCTCATAGCCTGCCTATGCCCTTTATAGAACCGCCACAGGGTGTTGTGGTCTGGATGTTGCCACCCGGTCAGCCACAGATACGATATCTGGTCCCGGCAGGCCGCCTCCAGCTTCCGGCACGAACGCACTCCCGTCATGAAGCCGTACAACCATACGCTCAATAGCGCACGAGGGTGATAGGCCGGCGCTCCCAGTGGGTCCCCACCCATCTCCACGCCAAGCTCCGACCATCCATCCCGACCCAACGCGTCAACGAACTCGGCCACGAATCGCGCCGGATGGTCCAGCGGCAACAACTCGTCAAGCGTCGGCGGCAACATCCACATCTGCTCTCGGTCCATATCTCGAAGCGGCATCTCAACATCTCCTCAATTGTTGTCGCCCCGAAGGTACACCTAACAACATCCCATCACCAGCCCCGACTTCTGAGACACGCTCAATTCAGTACACGTAGGCCCACGTTATTCTTCACCTGCTTGACAGCAATGTTCTTCGTCTACGTACTGCAAAGCCAAAAGAATAATCGCTACTACATCGGCTCCACGAAGAATATCGCTCAACGCATTTCACAGCATAATGCAGGCACCAGCAAGTCTACCCGGAGTTACAGGCCTTGGTGTCTAGTATATTCCGAATCGCACGATACATTGGCGCAAGCCAGGCAGCGAGAATCCCAGTTAAAGGCATGGAAGTCTCCTGCATTCCTGAAGAAGGCTTTAGGTATATAATGTTAGCTCAGTCGGTAGAGCGTCCCGATGGAATCGGGAAGGCAGAGGGTTCGAGTCCCTCCAGCTCCACACCACTTCTATGTTGCTTTCGCCGATTTCTAGCCTCGATCAGATTTACCACTGCTTCAGAATGTCCTAATAGTCGACCCGTAAGCCGATTCCATCATTCGGCAAAGTTTGTGAGCAGCTGTCCGTGATATAATCAAGGAGAAGGATGTTGTGGATTTCGACATAGTATGGCCCTCTCTAGAATATTTTGCACCCATATGGCCTCCTCTAGGGGCCTTTGCAGTCGGAATAGCAGGTTCAATTGCGTACTTCACGGTCGTCTACTTTGGATTTATCGGCTCTGGCGAGGACAGCAGAAACTTCATCCTTAAATTTTTCCAAAGTGAAGACGATTCCGTCAGTCTGAGAAAGATAGTCTGGTACTCGCTGATAGGGGGAACTATCGCAACCATCTTTCAGCTTGCGGAAAGCCAATTTGTCCCCATTCAATCTTTCGTGCTTGGCACGACATGGCCCTCTGTGGTGGGACAACTTCTATCAGGACGCCAAACAGGGATTTCCCAAGATCAGATGCTTTTGGACAGTAATCTTCCTTTTGTTTCTGAAGTTGAGGAAGAACGAGAGTCAGCTGCAGAAAGCTTCGGAGAACTGCTAGCGGAAGAGCCTGACCAGGATGCCTAACAGAGGAAACGGCAAAGTTGCGAACATGAAAATCAAGGGAGCATAGCATGGCGCAAGGCATTTCACTCAATTTTCCAGTGGAGGATTTTCTGGATTCCTTCAGCAGTCGGGAAGGCAAGCTGCAGGATTCGGCGACGATCAAAGACGTGATGGAACAGTTTGTTAAAGGTAGCCCGGCAGTCGTTATCGTTGATGAGGATGACAAGCCTATCGGCATTTTCACTCCGTCTGACACGAGGACAATTAAAAAGGTGTTTAGTGATGATCCTGAAAATCCCGCCCAGGAGTTTATGAGTAAACCAGTTATAGCGGTCAAAACCTCGGACACGATTCGCCATGCATTGAAGATCATGCAGGAGAGGCGAATAATAACAGGTATAACTGTGGTGGACAGCAAAGGGAAATACGCTGGATACCTCTACAGGCCAGACCTCCAGCGAAAGCTGGACTCGTTGCAAAAATTTAGCTAGGATTCGTCAATCACCTTGGAGAATACCTCCTCAATAGCATATAATCCTCGCATACGAGACAGCCTCAATTAAGCGGGACGAGTGGCTTGAGTCCCACCTTCCCGCTTGAAAAAGCTGATACCAGCGCGGTGTACGTTATGAAGGAGGAATCATGCCCACCAAATCCAAAGCAGCTATCCTCGTGGAACCGAACAAGCCATTGCTCATCGATGCGGTAGTTTTACCCGATCCTGCGCCCGACCAGGTGCTCGTCAAGCTCTTCGCAAGCGGCATCTGCCATTCCCAGCTTCACCAGATGCATCGCACCCCGGAGACCACTCACGTCGCAACCCAGTCGCAATACCCGACACTGATAGGCCACGAGTCTACTGGAGTTGTGGTAGCCAAGGGGAATGATGTCACTAACGTGCAGGAGGACGATCACGTCATGACCACCTGGGTTGACCGAAATCTGGTGGGCGAAGCGCCACCCCGTTCTCGCGTAGAGGCCCAATGGAACGGCCAGTCGGTGAACGTCGGGGGCGCAACGTGGACGGAGTATACCCTTCTCTCCGAGCGGCTAGTGGTGCCTATCGACAAAGATGTCGCAACAGACGTGACGTCTATCATCGGCTGCGCTGTCCTGACAGGAAGTGGCGTCATCATGAACACTCTGGAAGTCCGTGTCGGGGAATCTGTAGCCATCTTCGGCGTTGGAGGCGTTGGATTGTGTGCCGTCGCCGCCGCTCATATCGTGGGCGCATATCCTATCATCGCGGTAGACTTGTCAGACGAAAAGCTGGCGTTTGCGAAGCACTTCGGGGCCACACACGGCGTCAATGCCGCCGACAGTGATCCAGTAGAAGCCATTCGCGCGCTCACCGGCGGCGGTGTGGAATATGCCATCGACGCCATCGGCGCGCCTCGCACACAGGAGCAGATATTGTACGCGGCACGACCGGGAGTTGTGGGCCTCAAGAAAGGCGGCACGGCCTGTCTGGTGGGCGCTGTCCAGGAACAGGGACATATCGACGTCGAAGAGCTACGCATCAGCCAGCGCACCTACACCGGAACGAGAGCCAGCCTCTGTCGCCCGGACCGCGATTTCCCCACCTTCGTTCGCTGGTATCAAGAGGGCAAGCTAGACCTGGACGCCATGGTCACGAAACGCTACAGCCTTGACCAGATCAACGAGGCGGCGGCGGACTTGAAAGCAGGCAAAATCAGCGGGCGCAGCATTATCACCTATTAGCCGTCTCACCCGTGAGCAGTAGGGGCTTGAGTTCGACGAGTCGACTATTAGGAAACGTCCGCCTTACACCAAACCCCTAACGATGCTCCAGGATTACTACGCGGGCAGGAGGTTCAGGAACTAGGGAACCTCTGAACAACTCGGCGCAAGCGTGGATGGGCAGAGTGGTTCCGTTCTTTGGAGATGTTCAGGCATCTTTGTGACGTTCCAGGTCGTGGTTGAGGTGTTCAGACCGTGTCTGTTGTGGCCTCGAAGCGGCTTTTCGGAGCCATCGCGGCTCCCCGGCCGTGATTTGCTCACTGCGCCCCTCTCATGCCGCCAGACGGCGCTCTGCCGTCATCAAGTTGGCCAGCCCCAGTAGCAATGCCAGCCGTTGCGCGTTCTTAGCCAACCCTCGGTAGCGCACCTTGGCGTAGCCAAAGCGCCGCTTCACGTACAGGAACGGATGCTCCACTTTCGCTCTGACCGACGCTTTGCGCTTCTCCGCCAACGCCTCGTGGCTGCCAGGCTCCAGGTGCCGTCGCCGGCCGGGCCTCATCGCCACTCGCCACTCCACATCCAACTCTCGATTCTCCAACCGCTTGTCCACTCCCTGATACCCCGCATCCCCCCACACTCGTTTCTCTCCACCGTGCAGCAATCGGTGCGCTTCTGTCACATCATGCACGTTAGCTGGCGTCGTAGTCATGCTGTGTACCACTCCCGTCTCAGCGTCAGCGCCTACGTGTACTTTCATCCCGAAGCGCCACTCGTTCCCCTTCTTCGTCTGGTGCATCTCAGGGTCTCGCTCACCCGCACGATTCTTCGTCGATGACGGCGCCTCTATGATGCTCGCGTCCACGATCGTCCCCTCCCGAAGCCGCAGTCCCTGGGACTCCAGATGACGGTTTATCTCCTCGAACAGACTCTGCCCCAACTCATGCTCTTCCAGCAGATGGCGGAAGTTCAGAATCGTCGTCTCGTCCGGCAGCGGGCCCGACAGCTTCAACCCTACGAACCGTCTCACCGACTCGACCTCGTAGAGCATGTCCTCCATACCAGGATCGCTCAAGTTGTAGAACAACTGCACGCAGTGTATCCGCACCATCGCCGACAACTCATATGGTCGACGGCCTCGGCCCGCCTTGGGATAGAACGGACGGATGCGCTCTTCCATCTGTTCCCACGGGATCAGAGCATCCATGCGCTCCAGGAATATCTCCCGGCGGGTCTTGCGCTTCTTGCTCTCGTATTCCAAGTCCGCAAATGTTGGCTGGTCCATCAATTATCTCCCCGAACACAGTGCTATTCTCTATGCTACTATGCCCAGACTTGTTCAGAGTATCCCTAGCTCTTGAATGGAACCAAGAACTCATAGAGTTCCTGCACTATTGGCGCTCGGCTCAAGGAAGTTACTTGTGCTGCGGCTGCTTGAAGGCTAGCGGAAGGGTTGTTGACCCAGATATTCTCAAACTCCGCCAAAGTCTCAAAGGAATCACGGAAGACGAATACTGCTCCTTGAGAACTGAGGAGTCGCGCCGCGATAGAGGCATACGGCCTTTCAGCCTGGTATGACCTGACGAATTCTGTCAGTATAGACCTAACCAGAGGCCCCTTGCCAAGTGCGGGGTAAACAAGTGCATTGCCAGCATATCGACGAGGGGCATTTTCACCGCTGGGTGGAACAAGACCATTGGAAAGCGTCGTGTTTGCGGGCTGTCTTATCAGGGGAGCCACCTCCTGCCGGCGGCTCTCCATTCCGGAAGATGACTGGTCTCGAAACTTCTCGAACGCTTCCAGGTTTTCGAACAATCTGTTCACTTCCAAGGCTGGCTCGCTGTCAGATACCACCTTCTGGGATAAAGAAGTTTGCACACCGTCTGCTTGGGACTGCTTCACATTTTCTTCCAAATGGGCACGCAACTCACCAACCTTCCCTATTTGAGGGAATTGACTAACCCGAAATATAATCATAGCATCCTCCTTCTGGACTACTTTCCTTCTACCCGCGCCTGTGGAAGGTAGCAGAAACATAACGTCGAGTCAACAATAGTGTCATTCTAAGTCACATGTTCGCTCATCTGAGGGTTTATTGCTTCTGCCGCCTTGGAGGATGGCTCCCCAATAGCGTATAATCCTCGCGTACGAGACAGCTTGCAGGAGGCGGACATGGCGACCATCAACAAGACACGACGCAGCATCTGGACGTGGGGGCTTGAGTCCGAAGAGCCAACGGAAAAGCAGCGAAGCGAGTACGCGAAACAGCTTTCCGAAAGCCTTGGCGTGACGCTTGAGCCGCCTCCCGTACCTCGCGCCGAAGACCTCAAGCTGCGTGACCCACGCATCAAGCCTATCGACTCGATTGCAGGCTTCTGCTTCAGCGACAACTACGAGCGCGCCTCGCACTCCTACGGCGCAGACAAGGATCGTGCGGTGTTTGGCGAGTTTCCGAACCCTCCCGACGTTGTGGCACACCCTTGCAACGAGCAGGAGCTTGAGGCCGTCCTCGAATGGTGCTCCGACAACGGATACGCCACGATTCCTTACGGCGGCGGCTCCTCTGTCGTCGAAGGCGTTACGCCGCCAGAGGGATACGATGGCATCGTCACAATCGACATGGACCAGTTTGACCGTGTGCTGGAAATCGACGAGGTTTCGCGCGCCGCTCGTATCCAGGCCGGCGTGTTCGGCCCTGCTCTCGAAGACCAGCTAAGGCCACGAGGATATACTCTTCGCCACTTCCCGCAAAGCTTCGCGGGTTCGACGCTAGGCGGTTGGATTGCGACGCGCTCCGGCGGCCATTACGCCACGAATCACACACACATCGACGACTTCGTGGAGTCGGTGCGAATGCTGACACCTTCAGGCTGGTGGGAATCTCGGCGGCTTCCGGGCAGCGGTGCGGGGCCAAGCCCTGACCGGTTCGTAATCGGCAGCGAGGGCATCCTCGGCATCATCACCGAGGCATGGATGCGTATCCAGGTTCGTCCCAAGTACCGGGCCACTGCCGGCGTCACGTTTCCTTCGTGGGAGTCAGGCTACGAGGCTACGAGGCAGATAGCGCAGGCGAAGCTCTGGCCCGCGAATCTGCGTCTGCTCGACCCCGCGCTGGCAGGTAGCAGTGCTGGATTGGATGGCACAAAAGCACTTCTGGTACTGGGCCTAGAATCCGCCGAAGTTCCTCAGGATTGGCTGATGCAAACGGCTGTCGGAATCGCTCGCGACGCTGGCGGCGACATCGACGACTCGGAGATCGTCATCTCAGACGGCACTGGCGCGCCGACGGGCAGAGGCGGCGCGGCTGGCGCGTGGCGCGACGCCTTCGTCAACATCGGCGGCGGCCTCGCAGATGGCCTGGGCATGGTTGGCGGAACCGTTGAAACCGCGATTACCTGGGATCGCTGGCCGGATTTCGACAAGCAAGTGCGTAAGGCGCTGAGCGAGGTGCTGCTGGAAGCCTGTGGAGGTGGCACGCTGAACTGCCGCTTCACACACGTATACCCTGATGGCCCCGCGCCCTATTACACGTACTCAGGGCTTTACAGAAGCGGCTCGGAGATAGAACAGAAGGCGGCAATCAAGCAAGCTGCCTCAGACGCGATTATGAAGGCTGGGGGCACGATAACTCACCACCACGCGGTCGGTCGTCAGCACCGCCCCTGGTACGACGAACAGCGCCCTGAACTCTTCGCAGTCGCTCTGCGCGCGGCAAAGAGCGCGCTAGACCCCAATGGTGTGCTCAACCCCGGAGTGCTCATCGACCCGTAGCCATTAGCTAGGACCGAATAACAAAACTGGCTGGATGCCTAGCCTCATCGCTTCTCCCCGCGTTAGCACGTCAGGCCGTTCGTGGCGAATCTTCGGTCGCCTTCTCCTGGTGCGGCTGAGAAAGCGGTCGTACTATTGCGCCCGCGACATGACTATCCCCTATCGTAGTTTGCCCTACCAATCCCTTTTGTGAGGAAATTGTCAGCATTTCGAGAGGCTGTCGTCAGGCAGGTCTTGCCTATGCTGGCTACACTTGCAATGGTATTCAGTTGAGCGTGCTGGTCACGCAATCCGAAAATGCGACAGGCCGGGAATCACAGGGTTATTCCAGTGCACGTTAGATTACCTAATATTCAGATTGCCCTCGCGAGCGATGGATAGTCGGTTGCAGGACACATAAGTAAACCCCTGAGGGAGCGGACATCCTCAGGATGAAAGAGAGGCAAAACTATGATAACGCCACCAGATTTTAGGACCATTATCGACGTGATTGAGAGGCACGCAAAGGAGATTTGCCCCAGCGTCTATACGGACGAAAAATCTGCGCCTGTGCGTCACTGTTTGCTTGGCTGGCTGGCATTAGACGCAGGAATAGCGCCACCGCCAGCGCGATACAACGGGCATGTTATCGGCATGGCTGGCACGAAGCGGTTTGCAATGGAAATGGAAAGGAGGTACGGGCTTTCTTTACGCCAGTTGAAGCAGCTGCAATTCGCTAATGACGAAGCCAGAGACAACGATGAGCTATCAGAGTCTGTGACGAAATTGCTCAATGAATGGAGCGAGTTTCAAAGGCTTGCGGCGTAGCGGCTGTAGCGGTATCCGTATTCCTGGCGCTACAGTCTACAATGCGACGCAAACCATGCGTGTTTTACCGAGCCGTAATCCCAAATATTGAGCGTTTGAGTCCAATAAGAGGAGTCCATATCAATTACAAGATGTTATTTATGTATACTTCTTAAATCATTTTGTAGTAGGTCAAATCATGACTGTACAAGAAATTTCTACATACGACGAACCTAGACCTGAAAAACCAAAAACTTCTAAAGTAAAGGCCAGCGTGTTGATAACCCTTCAGGCATGTCCTCGTTGCGGTGGTGCGGTGCTGGATTATAGATCGCCGATTGCGGATAGTCCTTTATGCATCACTTGCGGATGGCGCCGTCCCGAAGTGCCTCCAGACATACAGGCTGAAGTGGAGGCTCACATGGGAAAGTCCTTCATGGAGGACCACTATAAACACAAGCAAATAGGAACGGGAAAGCCGCCCTTAAGCGGTTGGGAGAGGGAGAAGCGGCGCAGGTCGAAGGAAAAGAAGTCCACAGAACCTAAAGTAGCGGTCGGCTAGATAGCGCCTGCCGCCTGACATTCTTGCCAAATCAAAAAGGGACACACAATTGCATGTCCCTTTTTGATTTTCACTTACCTCGGATTGCTACCGATGTTTATGGTGCATCGAAGCTAAAACTGAGGATCGCCGTATCCATCAACCCTGATACAAGCTACCCAATGGTTTTTGCTGACTTCTCGCAGCTCAGGTACGCCGCGCTGACAGTCTTCGATAGCGATAGGGCAACGCGTGTGGAAGACACAACCTGCAGGCGGATTCATTGGGCTAGGCACGTCGCCTGTCAGGATTATTCGTTCACGTTCCTCTTCTGCCACCGGGTCGGGAATAGGTACAGCAGAGAGCAATGCCCTTGTGTAGGGATGCAGCGGGTTATCATAAAGTTCCAGACGGTCTGCGATCTCGACAATATGGCCCAGGTACATGACTGCGATGCGATCGCTGATGTGCCGCACAACAGAGAGGTCATGAGCGATAAAGAGGTAGGTAAGCCCAAACTGTTCTTGGAGGTCTTCAAGCAGGTTAATCACCTGCGCCTGAATGGAAACGTCCAGCGCTGACACAGGCTCGTCACAGACGATAAATTCAGGGTTTACCGATAATGCCCTGGCGATACCTATACGCTGTCTCTGGCCCCCGCTGAACTCGTGAGGATAGCGGTCGGCCATATAGGGGTTCAGACCTACGACCTGCAACAACTCCGCTACCCTATCTCGATACTCTGCCTTGCCATCAGTAAGCTTGTGAACAATCAGTGGCTCACCGACGATGTCCCCGCAGGTCATCCTGGGGTTAAGAGAGCCATAAGGGTCCTGGAAGATAACTTGAATCTTGCGTCGCATGGCTCGCATATCTTTGTTGCTGAGTTCATTCAGATGCTGGCCCCCAAAGACAATTTCGCCAGCCGTGGGCTTATAAAGCTGCAATATGCATCGCCCGGTGGTAGTCTTGCCGCAACCGCTTTCACCAACCAGACCCAGCGTTTCCCCTCTATTGATCGAAAAGGTTACACCGTCTACAGCCTTGACCTCAGCGACTAGACGTTGGAAGAGAATTCCCGCAGTCACTGGGAAGTACATCTTCAGGTCTTTGACCTCAAGCAGGGTATCGCCAGTCTGCATACTACCGTTGCTGTTCTGAGCTTCTACCATGAGTTAGTCTCCTTAGCTAGCGCTGACTGTAGCGGCAAGTTCTTTTAATTCATTAGCACGCCAGCAGGCCGAAGTGTGATTGTCACTAACTTCAGTTAACACTGGCGATTCCTGAAGGCATTTTTCGTAAGCGAATTTGCAACGCGGAGCAAAGCTGCAGCCAGCAGGGAGGTCTATGAGGTCTGGCGGAAGGCCTTCGATTGGGTCCAGTTTTACCTTCTCAACTTCATCCAGGCGAGGAACCGAGTTAAGTAGGCCAAGCGTGTAAGGATGCCTGGGGTTGTGGTATATTTCTCTGGAACTGCCGGTCTCAATAATCTTTCCGGCATACATCACGTTCACCCGGCTGGCGTATCGCGCCACGACTCCCAAGTTGTGCGTGATGATGATCATCGCAGTGCCCAACTCTGTGGACAGGTCTTGCATAAGCTCCAGAATTTGCGCCTGAATCGTCACGTCCAGTGCGGTGGTCGGCTCGTCGGCGATGATTAGCTTGGGGCCGCAACTGAGCGCCATCGCGATCATTACCCTCTGCCTCATGCCCCCGCTGAACTGATGAGGATAGTCTTTCAAACGTCGCTCAGAGTCAGGGATTCCAACCATATTCAATAACTCAGCAGCGCGTTCACGTGCCTGATTCTTGTTCATGTTCTGGTGAAGCTCAAGGGTTTCCGTAAGCTGACGGCCTATGGTTAGCACGGGATTAAGAGATGTCATTGGCTCTTGGAAGACCATGGCAATCCTGTTGCCACGAATACGTCGCATCTCGGAATCGTCAACTTTGAGGATGTCCTCTCCCTCGAAGAACACCTCGCCAGCAACGGTTCTTCCAGGTGGATCCGCGACAAGACGCATTATAGAGAGTGCGCTGACGCTTTTGCCGCATCCGCTCTCCCCAACTATTCCTAAAGTTTCCCCTTCTTCCAGGTAGTAGCTTATCCCATCTACTGCCTTGACAACCCCATCCTGAGTGAAGAAGTAGGTTGCGAGATCCTTTACCTCAAGTAAGTTAGCCATAGGCTCTCCCTCCAGTTTCCCTACCCAGATTCTTATCGAAATCCCGCAAACGCTAGAAATGATTACCTACATCGTAGAAACGTTTTAATAGAGGGGTTTCGATTCTTCCTAGAACTGATCCTCGCCCGATTGGTTTACATATTGTAGACAAACCATCCCGCAAGCGCAAGTAGCCACTTTCTTCTATTCTGGCTGCTGCGCAGAAAGGCCGTCACAAGCTAGTCCAGGCGCATATCCATATGTCGTATAGACCTCACTTCGATAAGCCTCGCAAGGTGCGTCTCAAAAATCGTCTGTGCTACCTGGCGGATGCATATGTAATGATGGGCAGTATTATAGAAAATGCGAGTAATGTCAAGAGGCTGGATGCTCGACAAGGCAACTTGTGGTGGTGAGACAAATTCGACAACGGACAGCAAGGGGGTTCAAGTGGTGGTCTGGGCGTCAAAAAGGGAGCGGTGTTTCAAAAGGTTTTGCCTCACCGCTCCCTTACATATTTCTGCGAATCCTATAGGCTTTAGGCTGTGAATTGCTGGTCAGCTAACGGCTTTTAGTTTTGCGGCCAACTTCCCTTCGTTGAGGGCTTTCGAAGCGTCTATAACCAGATCGGAGGCGTACTCAAGGTCTACGTCGCTGACGTTTATCACTAGATGGAAAAGCTCTGGCATGTCAGGGTTGTCAATATCAAGAATTCTCTTGAAATAGTGGGCACGGGCCTGGTCTCGCGCCGCCATCGTTTTCTCTGCCTGCTTACGGTCGATCCTCTCGCGTTCCATAATGGTAGCGACTCTGTCATCGTATTGGGCAACCACGCCCACTCGCAGCACATTAGGCACGTCACGTAAAATAACATGGCTGCCTCGGCCTACGATTACGACGTTGCCACTGGCCGCAAGATCTCGCATTACCTTGCGAATACCCTCGAAATAGGCTTCGTCTTCCAATTCATGCCCTTTGGTGATAGTCGCATGTGGCAAGTCTTCGTATTCCTCGGTTAGAAATGCCGCGACGCTAGGCCCGAAGTACGGGTCACCCCCCGCGCCGCTAACGGCGGATCGCTCCAGTATGCGTTGCAGGATTCGAGAGAATCGCTCTCCCCTTGTAGGTGCGCGCTCTTCTCGTTGTTGCAGCGCCTCAACGGTTGCGCCAACATGCCTCGCAACGTTTGTCAGGATCAACCTGTCAACGTAGTCGGCCCCAAGCTTCTGCGCTACCAGAGGCCCAAGCGATCTAGGGCCTGCTCCCGCGAGTCCTGCCATTGTAATTACGGTCATAATATACCTCCCCAGTTTTGCGTCGTGGCGCTTAGTGATTGCATACGCGTCTGGCACCACAGGGACGTCAAATATGGCCTGTTGTAGCCCCTACCGTCGCCTCAATACTAAACTTCCGCTCCGTCGGATAATGAACTAATGCTTATTGTCGAGTCCGGCATATCGGACAGACGATTCAGGGTATATCGGTATCTATTCATTAGAATACCGGACACTGACTTGTAGACGTGCATGCCTATCTTCGGATCCAATTCGCATAGCTCTAGCAGTCTGACTCTTGGAATAACCAACGCCTCGCCATCAGTCGCCGCCTTCGCCGTTGTGACCAGGAGCGGAGGCTCGAAGAGAACGGCGACAGGCAACGTTTCGCGTTCCCTCACGGTGTGGACCACCGCGTTCATCTCGTCTGTGCTGGTAGTAACCGTGATCTCACCATGACGAATTATATATAGCCGAGTTCCTTGCTCATTCTGCAGGCCGAGGTAGTCTCCTGCTCGGAAGTTCCACTCCTCGCAGAGTCCCGCGATGCGATCAAGTTGCCGCTCGGCGAGTCCCCGGAAGATGTCGACCTCATGCAGAAAGCTTGTCACGTGCTTAACGTCGACCCTGTAAACCATTTTATACCCTCAACTACTTCCCCACTATCACTTTAGTACGCGTCTGCCAATCAACCGAACTCTGAATGATAAAAGACTTAATAGCTGGTTGTTGGAAAATCAAAGCAATTCTTAAAAGGTAGTGGAAGATTGAGCCAGAACGTCTATACGATGCTATCGTTAACTATGAAAGCTGGATGAATCGAGGATTATCAAGGCTAACACACCTTCTGATAGCATCTACTATTCCAGCTTTATCTAGCAAAAAGCTAATGTTAGTACCATAGTTGCAAAAGGTTATTACTTTGTCAACGTTGTGCGATTTATCACAACTGTTTTCAGGAAAAACAACGTGAAAAATGTGGCTACCATGACTCATGAAACGTATGTCATGTATATTTCGTCTTAAATCGCGTCGATCACGTCAGAAATGACTTTGCGGTGAGAAACCAGAGATGTGGGGCATGTTGGCTGTTGAGAGGAAAGTACCTCCCCTTGTTGGGACAGGGGGAGGTACTTTAAGTGAAAATACTAGCTTTTGAGTTCCTCGATATGGGCGTTCCAGTGCTTCGTAATCAGCTCCAGGCGTTGCAGACCTGTTGATTCCGAGTTGTCGCTGCGGATCAAAACTGTGGCATTTGGGTCTGGCATCTCTCTGACTGCTTTGGACAGCCGCACCTGCAGCACACGCACCTCGTCGGCGAGCTTGGCTATGCTCTTGCCCGACGCCCTTCCGACGGCCCTCGCGTTCATTTCGTCCGTCGAGGCGTGTATCTGCTGCGGAGCTTTGCCGGACACGGCGGCTTCCATTCCATCAACCGTGGCTTGATGCCAATAGATCATATGGCACAGCACTTCTCTGGGAGTCCACAGGTCGATTTTGACATCGGACTCTGCTCCGGGCCCCTCGAAGTACGACAGCCCAGCCTCCACTGCTTTCTCGGTCAATGATACGAGCGCGTCAACCTGTTGAGTAGTAGTCATTGCGTCCCCCTCTTTAATTATATAAATATGGTTGCCTACATTAAGGTGGCGATTCGCGCCTAAAGAAAACGTTAATATTCTATCAAGGAAAAGATGTCGTAGCCATTCAATTGGCCTCTGCCGTTGAGATCGGTAAGCTCGATAAGCGCTACGAGACCGGCGACCTGACCGCCAGTCTGCTCCACAAGCTTTGCCGCCGCGGACATCGTTCCGCCTGTCGCCAGAAGATCGTCGATTATAATCACGTGCTGTCCTTCGCTGATGGCATCCGTGTGAACTTGAAGGGCGTCGGTCCCGTACTCAAGATCGTAGGACACTGTATGGGTCTCGAATGGAAGCCTGCCCTTTTTTCGGACGGGAATTAGCGGTGCTCCGATGCAATAGGCCAGAGGGGCAGCGAGCAAGAACCCCCGCGATTCGATGCCGACGATTGCGTCCAATCGCAGCGGCTCGCAATACTCGACCAACCTGTCCACAGCCGCTCGGAACGCGGCAGCGTCTTTGAGCAGGGGCGTAATGTCCCTGAACAGGATGCCTGGTCTTGGAAAATCGGGAACATCTCGAATGTAATCCCTAAGCTCCACGTTGTCCCCCAGTCGTACTCTCCGAAGAATCGGTCCGTAGGGACGGACTCCGACCTGATTCCTTTGAAAGAGTCGGAGAGTCCGGTCTCGTTCCGATTAAGGAGCCGGACTGGACTCAAGCAATTGGGTGAATCATAAGCGGAGGCGCACCTGTGGTCAAGTGCTGCCTCTGATTGCCGCATGCAGCGCCGTCCGGCTCCTGTTGGGCAAGCAGCGGCAGTCAATTGACATTGTTCAGCAGCCACAGATAGAATGAGGCGACTATAGGCACAAGCTAGCGGAAGGAACACCAACCGATGGTTGCCACATATAAGGGCATAACACAGGAACGTCTCTACGAAGTAGCGTATGAGGCAAACAAGCGAGCGGCGATAGCCCTGCCTCAAGACGGCATTACGGCCTTCGAGGAAGCACGAGACCGCGAGACCAAGCCTATGGCGAGCTTCATACTCGGTCAGGTGCTTGAGAACGCCAAGCTTGCAGTCGCCGAGAGCAGGCCGATGTGCGGCGACACTGGCCTTCCACGCTACTACGTGAAGGTGGGCAACGAGGCCCTCCTCGAAGGCGGCTTCGTCGCTATGGAGAGGACATTTAGGAACGCCGTCGCCGACGTTACGCAAGACGTTCAGCTTCGCGCCAATCGTGTGCATCCTCTGACCCGACGGAACCCCGGCAACAACGTCGGCATCTTCGCTCCCAGCATAGACTACTCCTTTGAACCTGACGCCGATTGGATCGATATTACCGTCGTTCACAAAGGGGGACTGTTCGGCACGGACTACCGTATGCTCTTTCCAGCCGACGGAACGGACGGTATAAAGCGGTTCCTTCTGGACAACCTCGCGGCCTTCGCCCGAAGGGGCCTCTCCTGTCCGCCTGTCGTCATTGGCGTAGGACTTGGAGGCTCGAAAGACCAGTGCGTGACACTCTCCAAAGAGGCGGCCTGCCTTCGCACGATGGGAGATAGGCATCCTGACCCCGACGTGGCCGCTCTCGAAGTAGAGTTAAAGGAGCTTGCCAATCGCACGGGGTTCGGCGTCATGGGCGTGGGAGGCGACACTACCGCGTTGGACGTGCATGTCGAGATAGCCTTTACGCACACGGGCGGCCTGCCGATAGCAATATCGCAGTTCTGCCTGGCATATCGCAGGTCTACGGCCCGCGTCTTCGCCGACGGCAGCGCGGAGTTCAGGGAGGAACCTCAGTGGTTCACGTCATACTACCGCCGCGAAGGGATTGAATAGGTCTGGAATATGAACCAAGAGAAGCATCTTAACGCCCCGCTTTCACAAGACGACATAGCAAGTCTGCGGGCGGGTGATATCGTGTACCTGAGCGGCCCTGTCTTCACCGCACGGGACGGCGTTTACAAGCACATGCTCGTCGAGGGGCACGAGCCGCCCATCGACCTGAGGGCACTCACAAACGTGACATTCCAATCGTCGCCTGCAGGCAACGAGGTTTCGCCCGGCAACTACAACGTTTCTTCCTTTCAGGCGACGGCTGGCTTCCGATACGCGCAGTACATGCCCGCGCTGTTGGAGAGGTTCGGCGTAAAGGCCGTCGTGAGCAAGGGGGGCATGTCGGAGGAGCTATACCAGAGCCTGTTCAAGAAGTATGGGGCCGTTTGCCTGTCCACGATGGGCTACGGCCTTGGCGCGATATATGGCAAAGCTGTCGAGCGCGTTTTAGACGTATTCTGGGAGAAAGAGCTTGGCATTTCTGAAGCCCTCTGGATTCTTGAACTCAAGGAGCTTGGCCCCCTGCTAGTCGAGGGCGACTCCCTGGGCAACAGCTACTTCTCCGGGGTGAACGAGGAGATCAACAGCCGTCTTGGAGATCTGTACGAAGGGTTAAAGCCCCCCGTATACCGCCGCATCGGTGAGGAGCAACGGCCCGAAAAAGAGCTGTTCTAGGAGGCATCCTTGGCGGCACTACTCAGGACCATGCTTCTGCACCCCGCCGTATCGCGTGAGGTTCACGCTAGCTCTCGAACAGGCTGGTGGGCGTGGGCGTTGCAGCGAGTAACAGGCGTCCTGCTAACGGGCTACCTTCTCCTTCACATCGCGGTCATATCGACCTCTCAGCTAGGCGCAGACACCTTCGACGACACGCTCAAGTTCGTGCAGCACCCCGTATTTGAGGCCCTCAACGTAGTGCTTATCGCAATCGTGCTGTATCACACATTCAACGGCGTGCGGGTCGTGCTGTTCGACGTTGGCGTTGGTATCAGGCGGCAGGCGTCGGCCTTCTGGACATGCGTAGCCTTAACGATTGTGGGCACGGGCGCGTCGGCGGTATTGAGCATTCCCCTGATTTTCAGATAGGCGATGGCATCACGCACAAGCGAGACTCCGGCACGCGGCACACCAGGATTCTGGCTATGGTTTTTTCAGCGCATCAGTGGGCTTCTCCTGCTGTTTCTGGTGTTGACACACGGTTCGATAACTCATTTCTTGCCGATTGGCGACGTGCAAGCGGGAATTCAGGATGAGCCGGTCGTTTACGAGGTCGTAAAGCAGAGGCTGGCAAAGGGATTCTTCGTCTTTTTTGACTTCGCGCTATTGAGCCTGGCCCTGTACCACGGACTCAACGGGATACGCAACATACTGCTGGAGTGGCGACCTGCCGCCCGGCGACAGCGTATAGTCACAGCATCTCTGTGGGTACTGGGTCTTGTGAGCTTTGGCTTCGGGGCGAGGGCGCTTCTGGTCTTTATCTTGTAGCTTAGGGAGGGCATTTTCAGAAAATGGTTGACAACACTTTATCTCCGCATGGCGGCACACTCGTCGATAGAGTCATAGCTCGAAAAGCAGGCGCGGAAAAGATTCGAGGGCTGAAATCCGTTGCCATAAGAGACCAGATCGCAAGGGAGTGCGTCGGCATCGCCTACGGTTTCTTCTCGCCTATCGAGGGCTTCATGGGCCGAGAGGACGTAGACGCAGTAGCGAACGATATGCAGCTTGCGAGCGGCTACGTCTGGAGCATTCCCATCGTATTCGATATGTCGCCGGACGAGATAAGCGAGCTGTCGTTGAAAGAGGGCGACGTCTTGCTTCTTACCCACGAAGGGCAGCCGGTGGCAACGCTCGATGTCGAGGAGATTTACTCATATAACAAGGAGCAGATAGCCCAGAAGGTCTACGGCACAACGGACGAG
The DNA here is from genome assembly GCA_965206395.1 of Dehalococcoidia bacterium. Lineage (GTDB taxonomy): Bacteria > Chloroflexota > Dehalococcoidia > Lucifugimonadales > CATOSD01 > CBDBJK01. The sequence goes on along the minus strand of CBDBJK010000002.1, from coordinate 6,798 downwards.
AAACATCCGGGTGTGCAGCGAACGTATGCCTATAAGGACAAATTCCTGAGTGGCAAAATCACGCTCGTAAATCCACCATTGATAAACCCGCCATTTGACGAGTTCTGGTATCCACCCAAGGTTATGCGAGAACGATTCGCCGAGAAGGGCTGGGAAAAGGTCGCGGCCCACCAGTCGCGGAACGTGCCGCACGCCGGACACGAGTGGCTAATGAAGGGCGCCTGGTTCGCCGCCAACGCCGACGCGGTGCTGGTCAATGCCGTTATCGGCGAAAAGAAGCTAGGAGACTTCATCGACGAGGCCATCATCCTTGCTCACGACATGTTGAGGACGGCGGGCTACTTCAAAGAAGAAGTTCACATGACCTCAATTCTTCAGTGGGATATGAGATACGCAGGGCCACGAGAAGCAGTATTCCACGCCATCGTCAGGAAGAACCTCGGCTGCACTCACCATATGTTCGGACGAGACCACGCAGGCGTCGGCTCCTACTATGACCCTTACGCCGCCCACAGAATATTCGACGAGATACCGGACATAGGAATCAAGCCCGTCGTGACAGGTGAGTGGTGGAACTGCCCCGTGTGCGCAGGCATCGCTTACGAAGGGCTATGCGACCACCGAGACCAGAAACAGGACCTAAGCGGAACCTTGATGAGGCAGACGCTTGAGGGTGGTGTGACGCCCTCACCACTAATCTTCAGGGCGGAGGTCTTCGAGCTAGTGATGGAGTGCGCGAAGAAATATGGCTTCGACTCGCCCTTCGTTTCCGAGAACTACCTGCGTAACAGGAATCCGGTAATGACATTTCCGCCGATGGACTCCGACGGTTAATGCTCTATGACGAAGGCGTTTCCTCAGAGGCCCTGCGCGACGCAATGAGCCTGGATGTGCATTCTCTGCATCGGCACATGGGGCGCAGGGTCTCGAAGGCGTAGATGCCAGTGTGGTTGTCGCTCCAGGCGAGTTCGATGGCGTAGCGACCGACGAGGTTCCATTCCACGGCGTGAACGTCGCGCGGAATGCTATCGTAAAATCGCATCTGGCCCTTGTTCACAGAATCCTTGCATTCGGCGCACTGGCACGCGGCCCTCAAATACCAGTGAGGATATTGGCCCTCATGACCATCGTCCCAGAGAATACGTACGCCGTCGGATTCCAACATTAGACCTTGAGGCTCGCTCATGGCATGCCTACCTTTTTTTGAATGAAGAAAAGCCAGATTGACTATACACGACAAGCCCTGCAGATTGTGCTATTATACTACGGCTTGAGTTGCTACTACTTTCAATTGATTGTCATAATGTAGAAGACGGCTTGACGAAGTGACCCGGGAGAAACTCTTAACATATGTGCACCTGCTCATGTTTGTGTTCAAGTTCACTTTTGATTCATCTAATTTGATGGCATTGCGTTCGTAATGCCATTTTTATTTTATTCAAGGATATTTTATTCGAGGTGATGGAATGCCCACTTTTGTAGACCCGAACAAGTGCGACGGTTGTAGAGCGCTCGCAAGGCCAGCGTGCATGTACATATGCCCCGCCGACCTGATGAAGCTCGACGTTGAAATCGGCAAGGGCTTCAACCAGGAACCCGACGCATGTTGGGAATGCTACTCATGCGTAAAGGTCTGCCCGCAGTCGGCCATCGACTTGAGAGGCTACGCCGACGTGATGCCGATGGGAGCCACCGCAACGCCACTGAGAGGCACGGACTCCATAATGTGGGCGCTCAAGTTCCGAGACGACACGATAAAAGCGTTTCAGGTTTCCCATCAGGACAACGCCCTGGGGCACTATCGTTGCTCACGAACACGCGACGGATCCGCAAGAGTCGGACTTGAAGCACCAGGGAATGGCAGCCGAAGACCATTATCTCGGCGTCGACAATCTTCCTTCACCCTCACCTTAGTCCTCTCCCGTCAAGGGACACGAGCCATTGCCCCTTCTCCCGTCAAGGGAGAAGGTTGTCCGACTCCTTAGATAGAACATCTTCGGACTCCGCCTCTGCGGAGGGATGAGGGTGATTCGCACTCATCAAAAACGGATTGTACATTTTGCCACGTCTTAGCCATGAAATATGACAGAAGGATTGAAAGAGAATGAGTGAGCCAAAAACAGAAATTGTTGAATGCGACATTCTGGTAGTCGGCGGTGGCATGTCCGGTTGTGGAGCCGCCTACGAAGCCGCGCACTGGGCCAAGACCAAAAACCTCCGAGTCGTGCTGGTCGAGAAGGCAGTCATCGAGCGAAGCGGCGCGGTGGCGATGGGACTCTCAGCCATCAACATGTACATGGGCATGAAGTGGGGCGAGAACAAGCCCGAGGACTTTGTCGACTACGTCCGCAACGAGACGCTGGGGCTGTCTCGCGAAGACCTTACCTACGACATCGCCCGCCACGTTGACGCCACAGTGCACATGTTCGAGGACTGGGGACTACCCTTCTTCAAGGGCGAGGATGGCCGTTACGCGCGCGAGGGTCGCTGGCAGATCATGATCCATGGCGAGTCATACAAGCCCATCGTAGCGGAGGCCGCAAAGGAGGCTATCGGCGAAGGTAACCTGTACGAACGCGTTTTCGTCTCTCACCTCTTGAGCGACCCTGACGATCCCAACACCGTCACCGGCGCAGTCGGCTTCAGCGTGCGCGACAATGTGATTTACGTATTCAAGGCCAAGGCCGTTATCTGCACGGCAGGCGGAGCCGTCAACATGTGGCGGCCTCACGCGGTCGGCGAGGGCCTCGGCAGAGCCTGGTACACGGTGTTCAACACCGGCTCCGTGTACAACCTCATGATAAACGCCGGTGCCAAGATGACCCAGCTAGAGCATCGGATAGTCCAGACCCGTTTCAAGGATGGATACGGCCCGGTGGGGATGTACTTCCTCATGTTCAAGTCCAAGGCGACCAACGCCTTCGGGGGGGAGTACGAGCAGGAACGGCGTCACGAGCTTGCCCCTTGGGAACCCTACGCAAGCCTCTGCCCCAATGCCAACGCCTCTGAGAAATCACCTCATGCTGCGCGACATTCAGGAGGGCAAGGGGCCTATCTACATGCGCACCGCCGAGGCCCTCCAGAAGATGATGGAGGGCGCAGACGCCGCCAAGAAGCGCGAAGTAGAGAGCGACGCGTGGGGAAGACTTCCTAGACATGACCATCTCCCAGGCGCTGCTGTGGGCGTCCAACAACATCGATCCGGCGAAGACAGACTCCGAGCTTGTGCTGACCGAGCCATATCTCATGGGTTCCCACGCTGGCACTTCCGGCGCATGGGTCAGCGGGCCAGAAGACGCCTCTCCCTCCGAATACTTCTGGGGCTACAACCGGATGACAACTGTCAACGGCCTCTTTGCCGCCGGAGACGGCGTTGGCGGGTCAGCCCACAAGTTCTCATCCGGCTCTTACACCGAGGGAAGACTTGCCGCCAAGGGAGCCGCGAACTACGTTTACGATCATCCCAACCATCCAGGTATTAGCGAATCCAGGTTGGAGGAGATCAAGCAAGACCTGTGGAGGCCCCTGCTCCACTTCGACGAGTTCAAGGATCGCACCACACGCGACGAGATCAATCCCAATTATCTGCTTCACAAGCAGGCGCTGCTCAGGCTTCAGAAGATCATGGACGAGTAACGGCGGTGGCTGGGGTTCTGGCTACATGGTCAACGAGCCGATACTGCAGCGTGGGCCTGAGCACATCAAGATGATGTGGGAAGACGTGCCCAAGCTGGGCGCGAGAGACCTCCACGAACTACTGAGGTGCTGGGAGGTCATCGATAGGCTGCGCTGCTCGGAGGCGCACCTACAGCACTTGCTGTTCAGGAAGGAAACTCGCTGGCCCGGATACTACTATCGCGGCGATTACCCCGGTCTCGACGACGAGAACTGGAAGGTGTTCGTCACTTCCAAGTACGATAGAGAGGCCGATACCTTCGAGATGGAGAAGGTTCCATTCAAGTCCAAGTTTTCGTAGGGTCGGAGCGTCGCTGTAATGGCAACTGACACAAGCACAATTGAAGCTGATGCCAGGGAAAACAGTGTCCTGGTAATCGGCAGCGGCATGGCTGGCATCACGGCCGCCCTCGAGGCGTCCGAGGCCGGCCATGACGTGTACATCGTTGAAAAAGAGGCCGCGCTTGGCGGGAGGGTCGCCGGACTATACAAGTATTTCCCAAAGCTGTGCCCTCCCACTTGTGGCCTGGAAATCAACTTCAGGCGCGTCAAACGCGGTCATAAACACGTCAAGTTCTTCACTCTGGCTGAGGTCGAGCGGGTATCTGGGCATCCCGGAAACTTCGACGTAACTATCAAACAGAAGCCTCGGTTTGTGCTTCTAGACCGCTGCACCGCCTGCGCCAAGTGCGTTGACGTTTGTCCCGATCTCAGGCGCTGTTTGCCGAACTGTTCGACTGTGGTATCCAGCTAATCACCAAGCTCAAACAAGATGAAAAACCGCCTGATGTCCTTGACTGACAAGGTGTTATTGCGAAAGCGCGCCATCATTGAGTCTGTCTATGACCAGCTCATCCTTCCGCGGAAGGACTCATATTGAACATACTCGCCACCGTAGTCTGGCTAACTTCATGGTAACTTGCTCTCTGGATCGGTCGCATACTGCCATCAGGCGAAAAAGCCCTCGCTAAATATTCAAAGGACGGCCCTTGATCTTGTTCCTTATCCATAACTCACGTTAATGTAGAAAATGAAAATGCCCTGAAAAGTTCGGGTCACGACTTGAACCTGTCTCTGCATCTCATCGTAGACTGTTGTAGAGTGGGTACTCCGCGCGTAAGGTTCGAACTGTCGGGAAACTGGTTTACAAATTTCTGTCAACAACTTCGCAAATACTCTAAGGTGCCCAGAGGCCGTAGTTATCGGTGCAAGGAACCATACTTCTACTTCGGAGGTACTCTCCCGCGCAGCCGCATTGCCTAGACTACCTTTGCCCAATGTCGGATATCGGCTCTGCCAGGTTTCGATGAGTAAGCCTGTGCGAAAGAAGATTAAATGTAAGCGTTCACGTTCCCTGCACCTTCTGGCTAGAATCTGAACGCTTACAGAAAACGAAATACCATGTTCTGACTCGCGACGTACGTTCCCCGGAAATCTACATCGCCAGCGCTCCACCGTCAATTACCAGCTCAGTACCAGTAACGTAAGAGGAATCGTCGGATGCGAGGTAGAGCACTCCCTTGGTTACCTCGTCGATTGTTCCCAACCTTCCCATGGGAACGCGCCTCAATCTTTCAGCGCGACGCTCAGGGTCTGTAAACGCCGAGCGCAGCATCTCCGTGTCAATCGGCCCCGGGTGCACCGAGTTGCAGCGGATGTTATCCGCCGCATGTTGGGTGGCCGTTACTTTGCTGAAAATGCGTACGGCTGCCTTGCTGGCGGCGTAAGCCGGTTCCTGGTGTGTGCTTTGCGCGATTCCGGCCACCGAAGAGATGTTGATTATAGAGCCGCCACCGGCCCGGCGCATCGCCGGAATTGCGTGCTTCGTTCCCAGAAATACGCCCTTGGCATTGACGTTCATGACCAAATCCCACTCCTCCTCTGTGCGCTCTTCGATGGGGACTCTAGGAATGATAATTGCGGCGTTATTGACCAGAATGTTTAATTTGTCGTATTTGGCCTCTGCCAACTCAACCGCTGTACGCCAATCGTCTTCACTGCTAACGTCGAGATGGACGTAGAGCGCGTCTCTGCCGAGTTCTCGAAGCTCAGCCTCGACTCTTTTTCCTTCTTCGTCGCGCACATCGCCAAAGACGACCTTGGCGCCTTCTTGCGTGAACAATTCGACCTCGGCAGCACCTTGGCCGCGAGCGCCGCCACTTATCAGCGCGACTTTCCCATCTAGCTTACCCATGATCACCTCGTTTTTTTGAGTCGTTAATTAGGTTGTGTTGACATTTGGTGCATAATGGATACATGTCAACGACTGAATTACGCAATGAACAATGGTCGAAAATCCTTGAATTTCTGCGCTCATGCCCAGACCTCTACGTTGGAGAGGAGGACGATTGCAGGCGCTACGTCGAGGCCATCCTGTGGATGGCACGAAGTGGTGCTCCTTGGAGACTGCTGCCTGAGCACTACGGTCACTGGAACAGCGTATATAAGCGCTTCGCACGCTGGTGTGAAAAGGGTGTATGGGAACGAATGCATCAGCATTTTGTGCAAGACCCCGATATGGAGCATGTCATCATTGATAGCACTGTGATAGCACTGTGATAGCACTTCGCGCTCATCCCTGTGCTGCTGGAGCCTCCAAAAAAACGGTGGCCAATCGGCCCAAGCTCTTGGCCGGAGCCGAGGCGGGTTCAGTACCAAGATCCACGTGAGCGTGGATGGATTGGGCAACCCGTTGCGCTTTGAGCTCACAGCAGGTCAACGTCACGACATCACCCAGGCACAGGCATTGATTGCTGATTTCGAAACCGAGCATGTGATTGCTGATAAGGGATACGATTCGATGGATTTTCTCCAATGCATCCTGGGCAGGGGCGCGTTACCTGTGATTCCACCTCGGTCAAATCGAAAGACGCCACGAGAGTATGATGAGTACCTTTACCGAGAGCGCCACCTTGTGGAGTGTTTCATCAACAAGATCAAGCACTACCGGCATATCTTCTCTCGCTTTGACAAGCTGTCATCGCGTTTCCTGGGATTCTTGAACTTCGTCGGTGCTCTCATATGGCTCAGATGAAATGTCAACACAACCTAGTAAGCGGTCACGCCCTCTGCACCTCCTTAGGAGCTGAACGCCTACAATAATTCTACAAGACTGGGTCTTCT
>CBDBJK010000001.1:0-11523 GCA_965206395.1 Dehalococcoidia bacterium | reverse complement strand
AGAGCGCGGAGTTTGTGTGCGCGATGGAAGACGTGATGGAAGACGTACTGGAGGTCTACCAACGGCCGTACGATGGGAATGAGGTTCTGGTGTGCATGGATGAGACGAGCAAACAGCAAGTCAAGGAGACGCGAGTGCCGCGTCCCGCAGCGCCCGGCTTATCGGCGGCATACGACTACGAATACGAGCGCAATGGAGTGAGCAGCCTGTTCATGCTGTTTGCACCGTTGGACGGATGGCGCCGAGTCGAGGTCAGAGAGCGTCGCACGAAGGTGGACTGGGCGCATGTGATAAAGAAACTGGTCGACGAGGACTACCCTGACAGAGACCGGATCGTGCTGGTAATGGACAATCTCAACACTCACAAGCTGTCCTCGCTATACGAGGCATTCGAGCCTGCTGAGGCGAGGCGTATAGCTGAGCGACTGGAGATACACTACACTCCCAAACACGGGAGTTGGTTGAATATGGCGGAGATAGAGATCGGTGTGCTGGCTCGACAGTGCCTGGACCGACGGATTGCCAATCAAGACATCCTGCGCGGCGAGGTCAATGCTTGGCAGAATCAACGCAACCGGGATGTGATACGAGTGGATTGGCGCTTCACTACCGAGGATGCGCGCATCAAGCTAAAGTCACTCTACCCATCAATACAAAAACGTTGAACCACTAGCCTTACCTTGGGGCGAGCAAGGATGCTGGCCCTCATGTTCAAGTGGGGAGCTTAGACTGATGGAGCTTCGGCAGGCCTGGCGTAACTCACAGACTGCCCAGCCACATCTCGAGGATGGTACTGCCTACAGTCCAAAACAGGTTCACAGAGTCCCCAGCCACAGTTCGAAGACGGTTCTGTCTACCGTCAAAATAGGCCCACCAGAAGAGTCTCGAACTTTCCGTGAGGACTCCGGTGCCGGAGATCACAGGCCCCCTAGCCAAAGTTCGAAGATTGTTCCACCTACTATCCACTTAGGCCCACCAGACTTGACAAAATCAAGAACTTTTATGCTGAGGTTTAGCCATCGGGACTTAGCTTAGCTTGTTCCAGCAGGCTCTTCGAGCGTATAATGGCTGGGAGGGACTGTCGGGCTTTGCGGCGAAGCCAAGGAGCAGGCGGTTAGCCTTTTCGTCGCGTGTAGGGGGGTGTATTTTGGGAGAGTCCACTCGACGGACAGTATGGGTTGCGCGCTTATGTTTGCTGGCCGTCGCTTTGCTGTGGGCGGGCGCCGTCTCATGCGGAGGACAGGGCTTCGAAGCCGGTCCCCTCGGAGCCGTGCAGGTGGCACCCGGAGAGGCTATCCAGATACGTTCGATGCACGTCCTAACAGGGCTTGGCGACCTGGGCGCCCCGAGCCAACGCGGCGTGGCGATGGCCTTGGCGGACTATGGCCCTATCAAAGGGCACGGTGTCTCGATGGGCGCCGGGCTCGACTCACTCTGCACCGAGGAAGGCGGACGTGCCGCCGCGGATACGGTGACCGGCGACCCACGAGTCGTCGGCGTCATCGGCACGTCCTGCTCGGTCGCCGCCACAGCCGCCTCGCCGATCCTCAGCGAGGCTGGCCTGGTGATGATCTCTTCCTCCAATACGGCCCCTTCGCTGACCTCCGACCTTCGCGGCAACGCCGGTTCCAACCATCACCCTGGCTACTACCGGACCTCCAGCAACGATCTGCATGAGGCGCGCGCGGTGGCGCAGTTCGCTTACAACGATCTCGGCCTGCGCAGGATGGCGACCATCCACGACGGCGACCCCTACACCACCGGCCTGACCGGCGCCTTCACCACCGCGTTCGGGGAGCTTGGCGGCTCGGTCGCCGTCGCATCTGTCAGCAGGGGTGACACGGACATGGTCCCCGTCCTCACCCGGATTGCGGCTGGCAGTCCAGACGGCCTCTTCTTTCCGCTGTTCCAGGAAGAAGGCTCTGCCATCATCCGGCAGGTCGGCCAGATCGCTGGGCTTGAGGACGTCACGCTGATTGGCGGCGCGGCCCTGCTGGTCTCCGAGTTCCTGGCCATCCCCGAGTCGGAGGGCGTCTACTTCCCAGGTCCGGAGTCGAGCTTCGGCGGCAACACGAACGAGGCGACCGGCAAGGGCGGCGATGCGCTCGTCGCCGACTATCGAGAGCGGCACGGCGAGGCGTCCACATCCGCGTATCTGGCCCACGCCTACGACGCGGCCACGATGCTCCTCCGCGCGATCGACGAGGTCGCTGTTGTCGACGGAGATACGCTGTACATCGACCGGGCCAGGCTCCGGGAGGCGCTGGCCGGAGTTTCCGGCTTCAGGGGTATCATCGGGGTCATCTCCTGTGACGAGTTCGGCGACTGCGGCACCGGCCGCGTACAAATAGCGTACCACACCGATTCCAGCGTCACCGACATTGCGGGGCTACCCGTTGTCTACAGCTACGCGCCCTGATTTGCCAACCTACGTCGTGGCAGGATTACTCCGCGTGGGCGTGCCCTATCGTCCCCACGTGGCATATGACGAGCTTGGAGGCCGCGGATCTACCTAAGGAAGGAGACAAGCAGTTGGCGTTCACTTTGCGCGTAAGGGGTGTGTTGGGAAGGTTCGCATGCCGGATAGTATGGGTTGGACTGCTGTGTTTGCTGGCCGCCGCGTTGCTGTCGGCATGTGACGACGGGCCGACAACAACGCCAACGGTCCTGCCTCCGGAAACGCCCGGGCCTATACAGACCACCAGTACCCCTACGCCGACATCAGTTCTGCCAACATCCACTCCTGTGCCAACGCCGACACCAGACCCCACGCTGACTCCCACACCCGAACCGACCCCAACGCCGGAGCAGGTTGGCGCCCCCGCGATACGTGAGTACGACATTGACGCTGGCACGCTCTGGGGGAAGCTGTTCGACACCTTCACCACCTCCGAACAGTCGTGCATCCGAAACGAACTGGGTGACGAGCTGCTGGAGTCCGCACTGGAACGGCGTGCGATGTCTGAAGGCGACACGGAACAGTGGGAGGCGTCAATATTCGGCTGCCTCGCTCCGGAAACAGCCGCCGGATTATTCCTCTCTGCCCTTGTTGCGCAGATGGAGGGGCTGACCGAGGAGGCTGAAGGGTGCCTGAGAGAGTTGCTGGCGGACGCCGATGTGGCTGATATCGTTGCCGGTACCCTGCCGGACGCCAGCCCTGCCGCCGCCACTGCAGCCTTGAAGTTTACGGTCGGCCTCCTGAGCTGTGTAAGGTGGACCCCATTATTAAGACAGCACGAGGGCTAAATTAAGAGAGTCTCCCACCCCTGCGCTAGGTTTCACCAAGCCCGATGGCAGCCCTGCTTCTTCAGCTGCTGCTCCCCTTTCTTCCTGGCCATGTTGGTACACCTCTGCTGGGGTCCGGTAGCCCAAAGCCTGGTGAGGCCTCTGCCGGTTGTAGAACTCCAGGTAGGCATTGATCCCAGTTCGGGCCTCGGCGACGGTCTGGTAAGCTTTCAGATACACCTCCTCGTACTTGATGCTCCGCCACAGCCGCTCCACGAAGATGTTGTCCAGGTACCTACCCTTACCATCCATGCTGACCTGGACCCTCTGCTCCTGCAACGTCTGGGTAAAGGCCTCACTGGTGAACTGACTCCCCTGGTCGGTGTTGAATATCTCCGGTCGTCCCTTACCCAGGGCTTCCTCCAACGCCGCCACGCAGAAGCTGGTGTCCATGGTGTTGGAGAGCTTCCAGGCCAGCACGTGCCGGCTGTGCCAGTCCATGATGGCCACCAGGTACAGGAAGCCCTTCGCCATGGGGATGTAGGTGATGTCCGCGGCCCAGACCTGGTCGACCCGATTAACCTCCACTCCCTTCAGCAGATAGGGAAAGATCCGGTGTCCCGGCGCTGGTTTGCTGGTGTTGGGACGCCGGTAGATGGCTTCCAGACCCATCAACCGCATCAGCCTTCGAACCCTTTTTCGGCTCACCAGATAGCCCTGTTGCAGCAGCCAGGCCTTCATCTTCCTGGAGCCGTAGAAGGGGGTCTTCAAATACTGACGGTCCATCAGGGCCATCAACTCCAGGTCTTCTGCCCTGGTCGGTACCGGCCGGTAGTACACCGAGGCCCGGCTGACGTCCAGCAGGATACATTGACGCACCAAAGACAGCTGCTGGTGGTCTCGGTCTATCATGGCTCGCCGTATGCTGCGACTCATAGACCGGACCTTTCCGACAAAAAATCGCGTTCCACCTTCAGCTGGCCGATGTGCCGGTAGAGGTGGTTAATCTGAGCTTCCTTGGCTTTCTCCTGGGATTTCTGATTGGTGGCAAATAGCTCCGGGGCTCCTTCCACCAGGGCCCTTTTCCAGGCGTGAATCTGACTGGGATGGACCTCAAATCGGCTGGCCAGCTGGGCGATGGTCTCTTCCCCCGCAAGGGCGGCCAGGGCCACCTTGGCCTTGAACGCCGGACTGTGCTTATTCCTCGTCTGCTTCATGTCCTGCTCCTTCACGTCGGTTAGTTGCCGGTTATTTTAGGAGCTGGACTCTCTCTTAGCCAGTTGTCTAGTTTTTGGGTACCACCTCAGACTTCCGAGCCAGGTTGGCTGAGAGTAGCCTTTAGAACATCAACACCCCCTGCTACTCTTATCTCCACCCATGTGCTAAAATATAAGCTCATCTGGCCCTTCCACGGAAGGGCCGAATGTTGTATAAACAGAGCATTACCAGGAGAGGCGCGGAGATGGATGTTCAGAGTCTCAAGCTGTCACAGCGAAAGGTCGTAGGCAAGAAGGTCAAGGCATTGCGTCGTCAGGGCATAGTTCCCGTGCATGTCTATGGCAGCGGCACCAATCCGCTTGCCCTACAAGTCGACACACAGGTGGTAAGTCGTATACTCCCCCGTGTGGGAACCAACGTTCCCCTTTCTCTTGAGATTGAGGAGCAGGACGGCGAGAACATATGCTTCGTCCGAGAGGTGCAGCGTCACCCCGTGACCGAAAATGTTATTCACGTAGACTTCTTCCGTGTTGACGTTTCTCAGACCACCCAGGCCGAAGTGCCTATTACCGTTGTGGGCACCGCCCCCGCGGTCCGAGACCTCAACGGGACGCTGATGCAGCCCTTGCAGAGCATTTTGGTGGAAGCACTCCCTATGAACATACCGGCCTCCATCGAAGTCGATGTATCTGGATTGGACGACTTCGATAAGGCGCTCCACGTCAGCGACGTGACTGTCGATTCGCGTGTCACTATTGTTACGAACATAGAAGAGATGATCGCAAGAGTCAGCGCGCCCAGGATTGAGGTAGAGGCCGCCGTCGAAGCCGAAGAAGAGGGCGTCGATGCTGAGGCTACTACTGAGGCTGCTGCAGAAGAGGAATCCGAAGGCTAGTCGCAGGGTATAGGGTTCGGGGGTCAGGGATTGGGGCCCCCAACCCCTAAACCCCAGACCCCGAACCCTAATCCAACCCCTACTCGGAGAGGTAAGAATGGCTACTTACAGGTACTCTCGCTGGGACGGCACCCAAGACTGGTCCGACATGGACGAGGATGACATTCTGGAGTCTTTGTCCGATGACATCCTGACGCATGGCGACGTTAATCGCGCCCTTCGCAACATGTTTCAGCGCGGCATGGATAACGATCGTGGTCAACGCATCACCGGCCTGCGCGACATGATGGAGCGACTTCGCGAGCAACGTCAGCAGCAGCTTGAGCGCTACAACATGGACTCTCTCATGGACGACCTCAAAGAGCGTCTGCAAGATGTCGTCGACACGGAGCGCAGCGGAATCGACAAACGCCTTGAGGAAGGCCGCGAGCAGGTGGAACAGGCCGGAGACCAGGCAGACCATCTTGAAGCGCCTATGCAGATGCTGGAAGAGCGCGCCGAGCGAAGCCAGCAGAAACTTGACAGCCTTCCTGAGAGTCCCAGCGGAGCTATAAAGGAGCTTCAGGACTACGACTTCATGGACCCCGAAGCTCGCCAGAAGTTCCAGGAATTGCTGGACACGCTCAAGCAGCAGATGATGCAGAACTTCTTCCAGAGTATGCGCCAGCAGCTTCAGGACATGAGTCCAGAGCAGATGGAAGACCTCAAAAACATGATACAGGCCCTTAACCAGATGCTTCGCGACCGCGCTACAGGCGAGGACCCGGACTTCGAGGGCTTCATGGAGCAGTACGGCCAATACTTCGACCCCGACCGTCCCACTAGCCTGGACGAACTTATCGAGCAGCTTCAGCGCCAGATGTCAGCTATGCAATCGCTGATGGACAGCATGAGTTCCGAGATGCGTAACGAGCTAGAGTCGCTCCTCGAATCATCCATTAACCCGGAGTTGATGGACGAACTGGCAGAGCTTGCGGCAGAGATGTACGATATGTTCCCCTTCGACGACATGGCCCAGGAGTATCCATTCATGGGCGATGAATCGTTGACGCTCGACCAGGCAATGGAGCTTATGGGGCAGCTTCAGGATATGGACGACTTGGAGCGTCAAATCCAGCAGGTGATGCGCAACGGCAACGTCGATGACATCGACCTTGACAAGGTTGAAGAGGTTATGGGTGAGGAGACTCGCCGCCAACTGGAGCAGATGCAGAACGTCCTCCAGCAGTTGGAGGAGGCAGGATACCTCAAGCGAAAAGACAATCGCCTGGAGTTGACACCGAGGGCCATAAGAAAGCTGGCACAGCAGGCGCTGAAAGAGGTCTTCTCCGAGCTAAGGAAGGATCGCATAGGCCGCCACGAGGTCTACTATCGCGGCGACGGTGGGGAGCACACCGGAGAGACGAAGCAGTACGAGTTCGGCGACCCGTTCGACGTAGACCTGCACCGCACCCTGTTCAACTCTGTTTTGCGGGAAGGCCCCAACGTTCCTATACGCTTACAGCCCGACGACATCGAAATACACCGCACCGAGCATCTGAGCCAGGTAGCCACTGTGCTGCTGCTCGACCAGAGCCGTTCGATGGGCATGTTCGGCAGCTTCACGGCGGCAAAGAGAGTTGCAATGGCTCTCTACTGGCTCATTCATAGCCAGTATCCCAGAGACCAGTTCTACGTTGTCGGCTTCTCTGACTATGGCATGGAGATAAAAGGTGAGGACTTGCCAGAGGTTAGTTGGAACGCCTGGGTGTCCGGCACCAACATGCAGCACGCCCTCATGCTGTCCCGCAAGCTGCTGTCGAGGCAGAAAGTTGCCACCAAGCAGGTGCTGATGATTACTGATGGCGAGCCTACCGCTCACATGGAAGGCAGCCAGGCGTACTTCAGCTACCCCCCAAGCTGGCAAACCATCGAGGAGACACTCAAAGAGGTGAAACGCTGCACGCAGGAAGGCATCACTATCAACACCTTCATGCTGGAAACCAACTCTTATCTCATCGACTTCATAGACAAGCTGACGCGCATCAACCGTGGGCGCGCCTTCTATACTACGCCTGGTCAGCTCGGCAAATACGTCATGGTAGACTACCTTAGCAGCCGCCGAAAGCGCGTCGGCTAATAGTAAAGGTTGAGTGGTAGGCGTGTGATTCACCTCACTTCGCACCTCTTCGATGCAAAGTGAGGTGGAGTGGCGTGACGTAAGCATGTCAGGACATTTTCCGAAAGCGCTATGAGAGTCATAGAAACCATCGCCGATTTTGCTGACATCCGTCAGGGCTTGCCAGGGCCGCTCGGTCTGGTGCCAACGATGGGATTTCTGCACGAGGGCCACATGGTTCTCGTACGGCACGCCCGTGCCGACAACACCACCGTCGTCGCCAGCATCTTCGTGAACCCCACCCAGTTCGGCCCCAGCGAGGACTTTTCGACCTACCCCAGAAATATGGAATCTGACCTCGCAAAACTCGAAGCCGAAGGCGTAGACCTCGTTTTCGTGCCGTCTGTAGAAGAGATGTACCCCAGGGGCTTCGACACCTATGTTGACGTGGGACGAATTACTTCGAGGCTTGAAGGGGAGTTTCGCCCCGGCCACTTCAGAGGGGTCGCCACTGTAGTGTGCAAGCTGTTGACCATAGTCCGCCCGAACAAGGCCTACTTTGGTCAGAAAGACGCCCAGCAGTGCCTCGTAATCAAGCGACTGAACACCGACCTTGGCCTCGGCACTGAGATTGTCGTCGTGCCCACGCTGCGGGAGGCGGACGGCCTTGCTCTCAGCAGTCGCAATGTCAATCTGGAGCCGGACGAGAGGCAAGCGGCGCTGGCGCTCTACAGGGCGCTTGGTCTGGCAAAAGAGCAGTGGAAGCGCGGCAACAGAGACGCGGACGACGTGCGAAAACAGATGCGTGCGCTCATCGAGGGCGAGCCTCTAGCGCGAATCGACTACATCAGCATCGCTGACGCCGAAACACTTGACGAACTAGAGCGCATCGACGCCCCTGCCCTGGTTTCCCTGACGGTCTACATCGGAATAACCAGGCTCATCGACAACATCATTCTGTAACCACTTACGCCACTTCTGAATAGCCCTCACCCTAAAAGACCGACCCTCTGCTATAATGTCCCCGCCTCTCGGATAACTGCGTTCGTGAGAGCACATAGCAAACCATTATGGCCATTTAACAAAAGCAGATAGAGGGCTGAACTACCCCCTCCTTAATCCTCCCCCGCACGATGCAGGGGAGGAGATATAGTCCCTTCCCCTGTCGTCCTTCCGTGGAAGGAGGGAAGGTTAGGATGGGGGCCGTCTATGCCGCTTTTATAGTTTGTTATGCGGTTCAAAACAACATCAGGAGCTAGATATTGAGAATACTTGTAACCAACGACGACGGCATTCACTCTCCAGGGCTTTGGAGCGTTGCAGAGGCCCTGAAACCCCTGGGAGAGGTTATTGTCGTCGCCCCGGACCGCGACCAGAGCGGCATAAGCGCCGCCATGACCTTACTAGCGGTGGTGCGCGCAGAGGAAGTCCCTGCTCAGATAGAAGGTGTCAAAGCCTTCTCGGTGGAGGGCACGCCCGGCGACTGCGTGATTCTGGCGAACGGGACGCTTGTAAAAGAACCGTTCGATCTCGTGGTATCTGGGATAAACCAGGGCGCAAACTTTGGGCTGGATATCATGAACTCTGGCACAGTCGGAGCCGCGTTTCACGGCTACTTCCGGGGCATTCCATCCATCGCCGTATCGGTGGCGACGCTTACTAACGTCCGCTTCGATGTGGCTGCCCAGACGACCAGATGGCTAGCCGAGGCAATCTCCAACAGCCCTATGCCCTCTCCGCTGCTTCTCAACGTGAACTTGCCGAACGTCGCGCTCGACGAAATCAAGGAAGTCCAGATAACGAAGCTGGGGCCGAAAGCCTTCCTTGAGAACGTGGAGCGCAGCACCAATGGCCGCAGCGAGCATTTCTGGATCAAACACAACAGATCGATAAACTCAGAACCGACGGAGGGCACGGACAGGTGGGCAGTGCGCAACAAACGCATCTCCATAACCCCGATAGACCTCGTTTTCACAAACGGGCCGCCGTCCTCGGCATTCGAGGCTCTTGCCAAAGAACTGAACACCGGACTTGGGCTGAAAAAGCCTGATTGACACCCGCCCTCACTCGTAGGAAAATAGCGGCTACATATTTCAAACAAAAGGAGGCCCCCATGATTTACGAGTACCGCGTATATGAGGCTGCACCGGGCAAGATGGCCGCGCTTCACGCAAGATTCCGCGACCACACCGTCAAGATATTCGAACGGCACGGCATCAAGAATATCGGCTACTGGACTGCCAGCGTCGGTGACTACAGCGACCGCCTGATCTACATCGTCGCGTTCGAGGACGCAGCACAGCGCGATAAGGCGTGGGCTTCGTTCCGCGACGACCCCGAATGGCAGAAAGTGAGGGCCGACTCCGAGGCCGATGGCCCGCTTACCACAAGGATTTCCAACTCTCTGCTTGCCCCCACTGACTACTCACCTTTACAATAAAATGCTTTCACAATACTTGCCTTATGTTCACTGAATGGGTAGACTAGAAATCCACCAGACTTACATAACTAACGTATGAATTGCCGATTGGTCAAAAAGGAAGGAGGCGAGAGACGAGATAGACAGCTCAGCAGTCCAGAGAAGTCTATATCAACACGAACTACGATTGAATACGGAGGCGGACAAGACCTGCGCAATTGAGGCTGCTCAGGTTAGGCGAGTTGAAATAGACTCAACCCCTAATCAAAAGAAGGAGGAGGTCTCCCGATGAAACGGGTTTCTTATCTCATCGCTGCAACCACCGTTCTTGGTTTTATAGTCATTCCAGATAATATACATACGATCTCACGACTTCGTCGATTGTGGTGTCGGCAGGAAGAAACTGCCTTCGTCTTTTCATGATTGCAAAGTCCTGTTCGATTGGATTGAAGTCTGGCGAGTACGGCGGCAGAAAGAGGAGAGTGTGTCCAGCTTGCTCAATAATTTGCCTTGTTGCAGCGGTCTTGTGAAAGGTTGCATTGTCCATGATTAACGTTGAGCTTTGGGCCAGTTCTTTGAACAAGTGGCTCTGGAGCCAGTAGTTGAACAAGGTAGCGTTGGTGCTGCCTTCGAACAGGATAGGAGCGAGCAGCCTTTTGCCCTGTTTGGCAGAGATCAGGCTGGTGCGAGGACGCCTTTTGCCACTGCGTTCACCGTATACCTTCTTCCCCCGAAGACCCCAACCATGCGCTCTGTGAGTTGTGCGCTCAAATCCACTCTCATCCAGATACACTATGTGCTCACTTCCTTTGTCCTTGACAACCTGGCGCAGTGTCCTCAGATACTCGATACGCTTTTCATGGTTTCTCTCGCTGTAGCGCATCGCTTTTTTTGTGCGTCAACTCCATCTTACGCATCATTGACCACACAGCGTTGATATGCACCCCGAATACTTCAGCACGCTCTCTCAGTAAAGCATCAGGATAAAGTCGTACGTGCCGACGCAACGCCTCTTTGTCTATCTTGCGATGCCTCAGTGATTGAACTTTTGGTGCGAGGTCTTCACGCTTACACCAGTCGTTGACGCACCACAGGCTGACCTCAAAGCGACGTGATGCCTTCGTCTTGCTTCCACCTTCGTTTACAAAGCCAACCACTCTTTTCCTCAAGTCCATGCTGTAAGTCATAATGTCGTTGATCATACCATATGGTTATAAAGTGGATTGACTATACTATCGCCCTTTCGATGATGCTCATTCAAAGCTCTAGTGCTGTCGCTCAGGATGCACCTCAGGCAGCGCCGCTGGAGCACTTCAAGCGCTACAAGACCCTGGGTCAGCCCCCTAATGATGTGGCGATTCTCAGGGACCAGTTCGACGCAATGGACGGAGGAATCGAGTTTGCGCAAGTGCTCAACGCTATCCGCCTTTGCAACCCCGTCACAAAAGATCATGATGGCACGATAACTGAGGTCGAAAATCCCGATCATCACCTGAAGCTGCACTTCATGCTTGCGTTCCCGCAAGGCGGGCCGCGGGATGTCATAGTCGGCAATCAATTCGGCGATGAGCAGAGGTTGACGGTTAACCGCGCTCTCATTGTCGCGGTGCCAACCCAGAAATCTCCTCATGACAGTCCGGTTGGTCTCGACCATTTCAAATGCTACAT